>NZ_JACHIA010000003.1 GCF_014202995.1 Longimicrobium terrae | reverse complement strand
GCGAGAAGTCAGCAGAGGCCATAGTAGTCGGAGGAGGTGCCGAAGGCGCTTGTACCCAGCCTCGCCGATGAAGGGCCGAACGGAAGGGAGGCCGATGCCTGCTTCGGCGGGGCTCGCACGGGAGGGTAGGGGTGAAGCCCCGAGAGTACCGCGCAGCGAGGAGACACCGACGGCGGAGAGCAGCCTCTTCGACCAGGACGGGGCTCCACAATCCAGTCCATCAACCTTCTGAACCGCCGTATACGGACCCGTACGTACGGTGGTGGGGGAGGGGTGCCGGGGGTAACTCCGGCCCCCCTATCCCGATCCCGGCCCGGATTTCACCCGCTGGCTGACGCGGCGGACCGTAGTTTGCTTTGGTGGCGGGGAGCAACGCTGGTTCGGCCGGAGCGCGGCCTGCCAGAGTGGGGAATGGAACTTGCTCCCCGCCGTTCGCGAACGCCCCCGGAGGATGGGCCCTGCCAGAGCAGGGAACGGGGGCTGGCTCACACAGGACTAACGGAGACGGCACCCGTGGCGCTCACTCGGAAAATCTCGCGCGCAATGCAGCGGCAGGTGGACCTTACCACCGCGGTCTGCCAGGAGCGGCTGCTCAGCACGCACGTTCGCCACGTGCTCGCGCTGGTGGACCTGGTGCACGACGAGCTGCCCTTCGATTCCGCGCTCGACATCTACGCGCGCATTCTCCGGCTTACCCCGGAGCAGGCCCGCAACGTTGGAAGCCGCGCGCTGGCCGCCATCGGACGGCGGACGGGGCTGACGGAAGCCGAGGAACTCAACCTCGACCTGTCCGACGACGAGTCGGACCTTCCGGATGAAACGCGCGCGCAGGGCGACGATTCGGGTCGGTTCGACGCGGTGTTCTCTCGCGTCCGCCGCCGCATCAAGGGCCGCGTGCAGGACGATCTTCGCCAGCGCATCAACCTGGCGTCGGCGCGTGCCGAAGACGCGCTCTTTGAGACGCACGTTCAGAACGCGCTGGTGTTCGGCAAGGCGCTGGCCGAAGAAGTGCCTCTGCACGAGGCGGTGGATCTGTACCTGGACGTGATGACGATTCCCGAAGGCGTGTCGGACGTCATCTTCAACCGGGCGCTGCGCATCGTCGCCGACGACGTGCTCCCGGGGCTGGACGCCAGCCGGGTTCCGCGCCGCGAAGCCGACGGCCGCACGGCCCCCGCTTCGGTGAACGCGTCGGCCTCCGCGCGCTGAGCAACGCACCCGGCCTGAGAGGGCCGGCACGGCCCCGCATCGCGCGGGCGCCGCACGACACGGACGGGGCCCGGCACGCCGGGCCGAACGGGTGAGGCGGAGGGAATGGGAGTGTCGTGGAACGCGATTTTGTGGTCGGGCTTCGTGGCCACCATCCTTTCGGCGTGTGTTTTCTGGCTGTTCCGGAGCTTTGAGTGGACCCGGTTCAGCCCCACCACCCAGCTGGGATGTCTGTTTTACCGGGATCCCAACGTTCCCGTGACCGAGACGGTAGGCTTCTTGCTCTTCTTTGCCCTGAACGTGGTGGTGGTCGCCGCGGTGTACGCGGGGCTCATGCGGGCGCTGGGCGGGCCGGGATGGGCGCTGGGCACGCTGCTGGGGCTCCTGAACGGGGCGGCGGTGGTGGGAGCGCTCCCCCTTCTGACCAGGGTGAGCAAGGCGGTAAAGGAAGGACGCATGCCGCCGCCGGGCCGCTACGGCCTGGCATGGGGCCGCGCGACGCCTTGGGCCATTCTGGCCGGCCACGGGGTGTACGGCGCGGTGCTGGGCGCGGTGCTCAAGGCGTTCTGAAGGATCCCGGCGAGCAGGCGGCGCCGGACGGGCAGGGGAGGGAAGGGCGCGCGGGCTGCGCCCTGCGGGACCGCGGCCCGGTACGGGCGCGGATGAATGGCAAGCGAAGTGTGATCAACACCCGGTTCGGAGAAGACAGATGAAGAGATTGGCAACAACCGCCCTGGCCGCCGCGGTTCTCGCGGTGGGCACCACGGCGGAGGCGGGCGCGCAGGACATGATGATGCGCCGCGCCAGCGCTTTCGAGCTGGGCGTGTACGCCGGCGGAAGTTACACCACCCCGTGGTTCAGCACGTCGGCCAACGGCGGCGACGACACCAGCTGGGCCCCGGAGTTCGCGCCCATCTTCGGCGCGACGGGCGCGTTCTTCTTTACGCCCTCGCTGGGCCTGCGGGTTCACGGCGCGTACATGCCGCAGAACCTGCCGGAAGACGAGGACAGCAACGTCGATTTCGAGTCTGACTACGTCGTCAACAGCTACCTGTACGACCTGGACCTGGTGTTCCGTCCGTTCGCCGCAAGCGAGACGGCCGGCAACCTGATGGCCAGCACGTACTTCTTCCTGGGCGGCGGCGGCTACACGGCCAACATCGCGGGAAGCGGCAACTACCCCGGCTGCCAGGCCGTTCCGGTCTGGATCACCAACGGCGTGTGCGTGTCGGACAGCCCCACGCTGTCCACCGTTGGCCAGGGTGTGGTGGGCGTCGGCGCCGACCTGTTCCCGATCGGCTCCGCGCTGGGCCTGTTCGGCGAGCTGGCGGTGCACGGCTACGACTCGCCGGCGCACGTGTCGGACGACAGCAACACGGCTGAAGACAAGATCACCTTTACGCCGCGCCTCGTGCTGGGCCTGAAGGCTGCGTTCGGCAACCTGCTGCCGCCTCCTCCTCCCCCGCCGCCGCCGCCGCCGCCGCCTCCCCCGCCGCCGCCGCCGCCCCCGGCTCCGCAGCCGCCGGTCACGCAGCCGACGCGCGAGATCCAGGTGTGCGTGGTGGAGAACGGTGCGCTGCGCAACATGTCTGCGACGTACAACACGCAGACGGGTGACACCACCTACATGGGTGGCACGCCGAGCATGACCGGCTACGCCGCGAGCTCGACGTGGTTCATCAACAACGAACCGGTCATGGTCATGGGCCGCCGGTACGTGAAGTACGGCCTGCCCCGCGTGCTCGGCGTCACCGACGTGACCCGTGCGGGCGAGTACCAAGGCGTGAGCGTGTTCGCCGAGAACGGCGCGACGGGCAGCCCGGATGTGATCTACATCCCGGTCCGCTCCGGCTGCGAGTTCCAGCCGTACCAGGTGGACGTCAAGGCGGGTGCGGTGCGCGGCGAGTAATCGCCACGCGCAATGCCCGGAAGTGAAAAAGGAGGGGCGCCACATGGCGCCCCTCCTTTTGCATCCCCCCGATGCCGCAGCCGCTACGCAAAGCGGTGCAAAAGTTCGAACGTTCGTTGCATGCCGCGGCCGGTGCCATTCTGGCGTGGATGTTCGGCCTCTGCCCCACCCGAGGGCGTCGGTATGACACGCGCGGCCGCCAACCGGCATGACGGGCGAATTACGGGCGCGGATGGATTCGCGCTATTGCAAGCGGTTGCGCGGCAACGGACTGGGCCGTGGGGGAGGTGGAGCCCGGCTCGATTCTCCGTGAATGTGAGTTGTGTTGGCATCGTTCTTGTATGGTCTCGTGCCGCGAAGTTTCGTTCCCCGTGGTGGGGAAGGTTCGCGATCACCCTGTTAGGGAGAAAAGGATGAAAAAACTCGCTACGTCTGCGCTGGCAGCAGCCGTGCTGGCGGCGGGGGCGGGGGAAGCGTCGGCGCAGGATATGATGATGCGCCGCGCCAGCCAGTTCGAGCTGGGCGTGTACGCCGGTGGCAGCTACACCACTCCGTGGTTCAGCACCTCCAACGGCGGCGACGACACCAGCTGGGCCCCCGAGTTCGCGCCCATCTTCGGCGCGACCGGTGCCTTCTTCTTCACGCCCTCGCTGGGTCTGCGTGTTCACGGCGCGTACATGCCGCAGAACATGCCGGAAGATGAAGACAGCAACGTCGATTTCGACACCGACTACACGGTCAACAGCTACCTGTACGACCTGGACCTGGTGTTCCGTCCGTTCGCCGCGAGCGAAACGGCCGGCAACCTGATGGCCAGCACGTACTTCTTCCTGGGCGGCGGCGGCTACACGGCCAACATCGCCGGAACCGGAACGTACCCGGGCTGCCAGGCCGTTCCGGTCTGGATCAGCAACGGTGTCTGCGTCTCGGATCGCCCGACCCTGTCGACGGTCGGCCAGGGTGTGGTCGGCGTGGGTGCCGACCTGTTCCCGATCGGCTCCGCGCTGGGCCTGTTCGGCGAACTGGCGGTGCACGGCTACGACTCGCCGGCGCACGTGTCGGACAACGACAACGTCGGTGGTGAGGACAAGATCACGTTCACGCCGCGCCTCGTGCTGGGCCTGAAGGCTGCGTTCGGCAACCTGCTGCCGCCGCCTCCTCCCCCGCCGCCGCCGCCGCCCCCGCCGCCGCCGCCGCCGCCGACCGTGGTGACGCCGCCGCCGGCTCAGTCGCCGACGCGCGACATCCAGGTGTGCGTGGTTGAGAACGGTGCGCTGCGCAACATGTCTGCGACGTACAACACGCAGACGGGTGACACCACCTACATGGGTGGCACGCCGAGCATGACCGGCTACGCCGCGAGCTCGACGTGGTTCATCAACAACGAACCGGTCACGGTCATGGGCCGCCGGTACGTGAAGTACGGCCTGCCCCGCGTGCTCGGCGTCACGGATGTGACCCGTGCGGGCGAGTACCAGGGCGTGAGCGTGTTCGCCGAGAACGGCGCGACGGGCAGCCCGGATGTGATCTACATCCCGGTCCGCTCCGGCTGCGAGTTCCAGCCGTACCAGGTGGACGTCAAGGCGGGTGCGGTGCGCGGCGAGTAATCGCCACGCGCAATGCCCGAAGTAAAAAAGGAGGGGCGCCGCAAGGCGCTCCTCCTTTTCTTTTTCTGTTGATCCGCGGATCCCACTCCCGGATACGGGGCTGCATCCCGTCATGCCGCCCGGCCGGAGTCATTCCGCACCCCGGTTCGAGGAGAGTCCCTTCTCCCGCTGCCCATGGCCGCGTTCGGGAAAGATGATCTTCCTCCGCGTCCGGCCGCACTCCCGATCGACACCGACCTCGTTTCATTCCGCCGCGCCCGCCGTTTTCTCGTGCGGGCTCCTCATTTGCATTCGTCTGGATTCTACGGGCGTTGACCCTCCAATCTCCTTTTCACGTGGACGATCCAATGGACATGGCTGGCGATCCTGCTGCTGGCGTTCCGGGTGGTGCCGGCGGTCGCCTGGTCGGGTGCGGGCGAGGTGGCGCCGCCCCCCTCGGCGCATTCGTTCCGGCGGAGCGCCGGCGCACGGCGCGGCTCCTTTCCCCTGCGGCGCTGGCGTTCGCGCTGGCCACCGCGGCCAGCACCGCCGCGGCGCAGCAGACCGCGACGGTCGCGGCGGGCGCGCGCTATCAGGTCGGCTCCTTTCACCGCTCGCTGTGGGGCGGCGCGTACCGGGACCTGTGGGCCACGCCCATCCGCGTCCCCGTCCTGGCGCCGGACACCTTTGCCGGCGGGCTGCGGGTGGAGCAGGAAGGCGGCGGGCTGGCGACGGAATCGCTGCGGCTTCGGGGCCGCGACGGGCGCGAATACGTGTTCCGCTCGGTGGACAAGGACCCCGCGCGCGGGCTGCCGCCGGACCTGCGCGGCGGCCCGGTGCAGACGGTGGCGCAGGACGAGGTGGCCAACAAGCATCCCGCGTCCGCGCTGGTCGTAGACCCGCTGCTGACCGCCGTGGGGATCCTGCACGTGCAGCCCCGCCTGTTCGTGATGCCCGACCACGCGTTTCTGGGCGAGTACCGCGAGCGCTTCGCCGGGCGGCTGGGCTGGGTGGAGCTGCGCCCGGAGGACGACGAGGACGGCGCTCCCGCCTTTGCCGGAGCCCAGAAGGTAATCGGGACGGACCGCCTGTTCGAGCGGCTGGAGGAAGACCCGCGCGAGCGGCTGGACGCGCGCGAGTACCTGGTCGCGCGGCTGATGGACATTCTGGTGGGCGACTGGGACCGGCACCTGGACCAGTGGCGGTGGGCCGGCTACAAGAGCGGCGACAACTGGCGGTGGCGTCCCATTCCGCGCGACCGCGACAACGCGTTCAACGACTACGCCGGGCTGCTGAACCTGCCGGTGCGCGCCGCCGCGCCGCAGTTTGCGCGGTGGGACGAGGACTACGTGGACGTGCCGGGGCTGGTGAAGACGGGCGGTGACCTGGACCGCCGGCTGCTGTCGGAACTGGACCGCGCGGCCTGGGACTCGGCGGTGGCGTTCGTGAAGGGGCGGGTGACGGACGCGGTGATCGAGGGCGCGGTGCGGCGGATGCCCGCGGAGTACATTCCGCTGAACGCGGAGGTCCTCGCCGGCCAGCTGCGCTCGCGCCGCGACCACCTGGGCGAAGCCGCGGGGCAGTTCTACGCGCTTCTCGCCAGCGACGTGAACGTGCACTCCACGGACGAAAAGGAGCGCGCGGAGGTGCAGCGGCTGCCCGACGGTTCGGTGGACGTCGTGATCCGCAGCGAGGGCGTACCCGGAACCTGGTTCCGCCGCCGCTTCGTCCCGTCGGAGACGCGCGAGGTGCGCCTGTACCTGCAGGGCGGGGATGACCAGGCGGTCGTGCGGGGCACGGCGTCCAACTCCATCCAGGTTCGGCTGATCGGCGGCGGTGGCGACGACGTGCTGGCGGATTCCGGACGGGCCGGCGCCCGCTCCACCGTCATCCACGACGACCGCGGCGACAACCGCTTCGTGCGCGGGCCCGGGACCAAGGTGGATACCCGTCCATACGATCCCCCCGCGCCGCGTTCGCTGTTCGGCAACCCGCCCGCGCCGCGCGACTGGGGCGTGGACTTCGCGCCCATTTCCCCGTACGCGCGCTGGCAGCCCAACGTGGGCCCGGTGCTGGGCGCGGGGCCGCGGTGGACGCGGTACGGATTCCGCCGCCAGCCGTACAAGCGGGAGATCAGCCTGCGCGGCGTGTACGCGCCGCTGGAGGACGGGGTCGGGGTGGAGGCGGACGCGGACTTCCGCCGGACCTCGTCGCGCGACGGGCTGCGCCTGGTGGCGGGGGCGCGCACGTTCGACGTGATCCGCTTCCACGGCCTGGGCAACGAGTCCCCGGGCGACATCGAGGAGGAGTACGAGGTCACGCATTCCGTGGTGAACGCGGAGGCGCGGTGGTACGGATGGACCGGCTCGCGCACGTCCTACTCCATCGGCCCGGTGGCGCGGTGGATGGACCCGCGCGACGACGCGGATCGTCTCGCCCCCCTGCGCGGCGGCGACGGACTGGTGGAGGCCGGCCTTGCGGGCGGCGTGCAGATCGACGCACGCGACACGCTGCCGGTAACGCGCGGCGGCTGGCTGGTGCGCGGCGGTGCGCGGGCGCTGGCGCACGACGCGGGCGGCCCGTTCGCCCGCGTGGAAGGGGAGGGCCGCGCCTACCTGCCGCTGCTGGCCGGCGGCACCTCGCTGGCGTTGCGCGCGGGCGGCGCGGTGGTGCGCGGCGGCTATCCCTTCCAGGAAGCGGCGTACCTGGGCGGCGGCGAGTCACTGCGCGGCTTTCCGTACCAGCGCTTCGCGGGCGACGCGGCGGCGTTCGGCGCGGCGGAGGTGCGGCAGCCGGTGGGCCAGGTGCACGTGCTGGTGCGCGCCCGCGTGGGCGTCTTCGGCTTCGGCGAGGCCGGGCGCGTGTGGCTGGACGGGGAATCGCCCGGCGACTGGCACCCGTCGTGGGGCGGCGGCGCGTGGTTCGAGACGACCGGGCGCGTGGTGACGCTGACCTACGCGCGCGCAGACGTCACGCGGCTGTACGCGGGCTTCGGCCTGCCGTTCTGATCGGCGGGTGGACGGCAGTGGTTGATCGTCGTCCGCCCGCTGTCCGCCGCACCGGGGGGCGCGGCCGGTGCGGCGCGCGGAACGGGTGCGGATGGGGCGGGGTAGTGTGAGGTTCGCGGGATTCCGTCCGGCGGCCGGCTCCACGGCCGCGCGGGACCGCCTCTTGGGCAAGAGCATGATGGACGACCTGCACAGCGATCCCTTTCACGCCCCGGCGGGCGGCTCCCTCGGGCCGTCCACTTCCTCGTCCGCGCCGGTGGATCCGCGGCAGATGAGCACCGGCCGGTGGATGTGGGAGTGGACCAAGGCGATCAGCACCGCCATCCTCCTCTTTCTGGTCATCCGCACCTTTGCGGTGGAAGCCTTCAAGATCCCCACGGGGTCCATGGAAGGCACGCTGCTGGTCGGCGACTTTCTGCTGGTGAACAAGGCGGTATACGGCGCCGAGATCCCGCTGACGCACCAGCGCCTGCCCGCCTTTTCGCTGCCGCGCCGCGGGGACGTGATCGTCTTTCTTCCCCCGCACGATCCGCACAAGAACTACGTAAAGCGCATCGTGGGCTCGCCGGGCGACACGCTGGAGATGCGCGACAAGGTGCTGTACCGCAACCACGTGGAGATGACGGAGCCGTACGCCCGCCACACCGATCCGCTGAGCGACCCCGCGGACCCGCAGATGGACTGGCAGCTCGCCTACCTGGTGAACCGCCGGCTCACGTGGAAGACGTACCATCCCACGCGCGACAACTGGGGACCGCTGGTGGTGCCCGCGGGGAAGTTCTTTGCGCTGGGCGACAACCGCGACCGGTCAGAGGATTCGCGCTACTGGGGCTTCCTGGACGCGCGCGCCATCCGCGGCCGCCCCATGTTCGTCTACTACTCCTTTCAGCACGACCTGACCGAGCAGTTCGACTGGCTGACGCGCGTGCGCTGGGGGAGGATCGGCGACGTGATCCGCTGATTCCGGAACGGCGGGAAGGGGATGGGCGGCTGGCGATGGGAAGGGACAAAAGGTGCTAAACAAATAGCGGCGCGATCCTGGAATCCAGTGATCGCGCCGTATCTTTTTGCGAGCGGGCACGCGGGTTTGTGAAGGGGGGTTGACAGGGTAAGGCGGGTTTTCCATGTTCCGTGGCAGGTGGTCCCCGCCCGGGGATCACTGCTTCTCTTCCGCTGTACCGCGCCTCTCGGCGCAATCTCCGCCGGGTCCTCCCGAACGGCCCCCAGCTTCCGTCCCCCGGAGCACGCCGATGACCTTCAGCCCGCCCAAGAAACTTCCGGCCGAATCCGAGTCGCTGGACCAGTACCTCCGCGAGATCAGCGTATACCCGCTCATCAACCGCGAAGAAGAGTGCCGGCTGGCGCAGCGGATCCGCGAAGGAGAATCCGAGTCGCTGGAGCGGCTGGTGCGCGCCAACCTGCGGTTCGTGGTGGCGGTGGCCAAGAAGTACCAGAACCAGGGCGTATCGCTGGCCGACCTCATTAACGAGGGCAACATCGGCCTCATGCGGGCGGCGCGGAAGTTCGACGAGACCAAGGGGATCAAGTTCATCTCCTACGCCGTCTGGTGGATCCGGCAGGCGATTCTGCAGGCGCTGGCGGAGCAGTCGCGCATCGTGCGGGTGCCGCTGAGCCGGGCGGGGGCGGTGCACCGCATCGGCAAGCGCAGCTCCGCGCTCACGCAGGAGCTGGGGCGCGAACCCACGCTGCAGGAGATCGCGTCGGAGCTGGAGGTGCCGGAAAACGAGATCAGCCACGCGCTGGCGATGTCGCAGGTGTACCTGTCGCTCGATGCGCCGCTGGTTCCGGGGGAGGACGGGCAGCTGCTGGACTACCTGAGCGACACGGTGTCGCCGGGCCCGGACGACGAGGTGTACGAGCACGCGCTCAAGCGGACGATCGACGACGCGCTGGGAACGCTGAGCGAGCGCGAAAGCAAGGTGCTGCGCCTGTACTTCGGCCTGGGCGACACGGAGCCCATGACACTGGAGCAGATTGGCGAAAGCTTCGGCATCACGCGCGAGCGGGTGCGGCAGATCAAGGAGAAAGCCCTGCTTCGCCTGCGCCACCAGTCCCGCGCGCGCTTCCTGGAGACGTTCCTGATCTAGTCGATGGACCGCGAGGATTGTCCTCGCCCGGGGTTGATGACGAGAGGGCGCACGAGAATCGTGCGCCCTCCGCTGTTTTGGATCCCCGGCGTTCCGCCGATTCGCCGCGCCCGCGGTCCGTCGCGGAACCGGTCGCACGACCGGAAGCGCGCGCCATCGATGCCACCGGCTGCCGGGGATCGCTGGGGACCTGCCCTGGGCACCGAGCACCTGGAGCCGAGCACTCCGGCGCTCGCCCCCGCCCCTCTGCCGCCCATCCCCGCCGCCCTGGGTTGACACATTCGCCCGAACCCTGTATTGTGACGGTCTGTCCCGACCACGCCACTCCGCCTCCGGCACGGCGCCGGAAGCGGAGTTTTCGTCCGGAACACCAGAACCCGCCGGCACAGGCCGGCACAGGCCCGCGCCTTGGGCGCGAGAGAGTAGAATGAAGACGTATTCCGTTAAGGCGGGCGAGATCGAGCACAAGTGGTACGTCGTCGACGCCGGGGGCAAGATCCTCGGCCGTGTGGCGACGGAGATTGCCCGCGTTCTGCGCGGCAAGCACAAGCCGATCTTCACGCCGCACCTGGACACCGGCGACTACGTCGTGGTCATCAACGCGGACAAGGTCCGTCTGAGCGGCAACAAGGCCGACCAGAAGACCTACTTCAAGCACACCGGCTACATGGGCGGGGAAAAGTTCATCCCCTTCCGCGAAATGCTGGCCAAGCACCCCGAGCGGGTGATTGAGCTTGCGGTGAAGGGCATGATGCCCAAGAACGCCCTCGGCCGCCAGATGCGCAAGAAGCTGAAGGTGTACGCCGGGACGGAGCATCCGCACCAGGCGCAGAATCCCGAGCCCCTCACCTTCTGATCATCATGGCGACGGAACAGATCAACGCAGTCGGGCGCCGCAAGACCTCCGTGGCGCGCGTGTACCTGCGCCCGGGCAACGGCACCTGGTCGGTAAACGGCCGCACGCTGGAGGCGCACCTGCCCCGCCACGTGCTGCAGCAGTCCGCCAGCCGTCCGCTGGTGGCGACGCAGACCGACGGGCAGTACGACGTGAAGGTGACGGTGGCCGGCGGCGGGCTTCGCGGCCAGGCCGACGCCATCCGCCTTGGCGTGGCGCGCGCGCTCGTCAAGATCAACGAGGACTTCCGCCCCACCCTGCGGGCCGAGGGCCTGCTGACGCGCGACCCGCGCGAGGTGGAGCGCAAGAAGCCCGGACGTCCGGGCGCCCGCAAGCGCTTCCAGTTCAGCAAGCGCTGATCGGGAGCGTGGGAATCGCGGTGCCGGAGCGGCCATGCGCTGTTCCGGCACCGGTGTTTCCCGAATCCCGACCGATCAAGCACACTGCCCGACGCCCGTGCCGGGTGCCGCCGTACACCGGCGGTCGGCGCGGCGGATGACGGCGGTGGAAGCCCGGGCCCCGGGGTGGGGCCGCAGGGAAAACCGTACTTACAGGACCGATCAGCATGGCCGTCCCTCAGATCCAGGAACTCCTGGAAGCCGGTGTCCATTTCGGGCACCAGACCAGCCGGTGGAACCCGAAGATGCGCAAGTTCATCTTCGCGGAGCGCAACGGCATCTACATCATCGACCTCAAGAAGACGCAGCGGCAGATCGAACTCGCCCAGGAGCTGGTGCGGGGCGTGGTGTCGCGCGGCGACCGCATTCTCTTTGTCTGCACCAAGAAGCAGCTCAAGGGCGTGGTGGAAAGCACCAGCGAGCGGTCGGGGTCGTTCTTCGTGACGGAGCGCTGGCTGGGCGGCATGCTCACCAACTTCACCACGATCAAGAAGCAGATCCGCCGCATGCGCGAGCTGGAGCGCGGCCAGGACGAGGGCGCCTTCGAGCACTACACCAAGAAGGAACGCCTGATGCTTGACCGGGAGCGCGAGCGCCTGGAGAAGTACCTGGCCGGTGTGAAGGACATGGCCCGCCTGCCGGGCGCGCTGTTCGTGGTGGACGCCAAGCGTGAAAAGATCGCCATCAGCGAGGCCAACAAGCTGGGCATTCCGGTGATCGCCATCGCCGACACCAACGCCGACCCGGACCTGCTCACGGTGCCCATCGCGGGCAACGACGACGCGATCCGCGCGGTGGAAGTGATCAGCGGCGCCATCACCGACGCCATCCTGGAGGCCCGCGCCGCCATGCCGGTGGACGACCGCCGCCGCAGCGACGAGCCCGAGGCGACCACGTACAGCAGCGAGACCGGCGAGCAGAAGCCGGCCGACCGCGGCGACGACCGCAACCAGAAGCGCCGCCCGCGCCGCAAGCGCCGGCCCAGCGCCGGCGGCGCTCCGGGGTCGGCTGACGGGGGCGACGAGGGCTGAGGCCCGCGCCGAGCGCACGGTTTTTCAGGGGCCCCCGGCGCAGCACGCCGGCGGCCCCTTTCCGTACCCGCGCACCGCGCGGGCGAATTCGCCGGGCTACGGGGTTGCGCGAGCGCCCCGGAACCCCGATTCTCCGGCCCGCGGCCCCGCCGCAGCGCCGGCCGACAGCAAACGACGCACTTTTCCGGGACGGATACTCTACGATGTCCAACGTAATCAGCGCACAGGCGGTCAAGGAACTCCGGGAGCGCACCGGGGCCGGGATGATGGAGTGCAAGGGCGCGCTCACCGAGTCCGGCGGCGACATGGAGGCGGCGATCGACCTGCTGCGCGCCCGCGGCGCGGCCAAGGCGGCCAAGCGCGCCGAGCGCGAGGCCCGTGAAGGCGCCATCGGCAGCTACATCCACATGGGCGGCAAGATCGGCGTGCTGGTGGAAGTGAACTGCGAGACCGACTTCGTGGCCCGCAACGACGCCTTTCAGCAGCTGGTGCGCGACATTGCCATGCACATCGCCGCGGCCAACCCGGTGGCGATCCGCCGTGAAGACTTTCCGGCCGAGCTGGTGGAGCGCGAGCGCGCCGTGTACCGCGAGCAGATGAAGGAATCCGGCAAGCCGGAAGCCATCTGGGACAAGATCGTGGACGGCAAGATCGACAAGTTCTACGCCGACCAGGCGCTGCTGGAGCAGCCGTACGTGAAGAACCCCGACCAGACCGTGGGCCAGCTGATCACCGAAGTCAGCGCCAAGACGGGCGAAAAGATCGACGTGCGCCGCTTCTCGCGCTACGGCCTGGGCGAATGAGCGGGGCGGCCGACGGCGGGACCGAGGGGCTGCACTATCCCCGCGTGCTGTTGAAGATCTCCGGCGAGGCGCTTGCCGGGGAGCAGGGTTTTGGCATCAGCCCTCCCGTCGTCGACCGCCTGATCGACGAGATCCGCCACGTCCATGAGATGGGCGTGGCGCTGGGGCTGGTGATCGGGGGCGGCAACATCGTCCGCGGCACCAAGGCCAGCGCCGAGGGGATGGACCGGGTGAGCGCCGACTACATGGGGATGCTGGCCACGGTCATCAACGCGCTGGCGATCCAGAACAGCCTGGAGCGCAAGGGCGTGGAAACGCGCGTGCTCACGGCCATCCGCATGGAGCAGTTGGCCGAGCCGTACATCCGCCGGCGGGCCATGCGCCACCTGGAAAAGGGGCGCGTGGTGATCTTTGCCGGCGGAACGGGGAATCCGTACTTCAGCACCGACACCGCGGCGGTGCTGCGCGGGATCGAAATGAACGCCGACGTGATCATCAAGGCCACCAAGGTGGACGGTATCTACTCGGCGGACCCCAACAAGGACCCGAACGCCGAGTTCATCCCCGAGATCTCGTACCTGGACGCGCTGTCGCGCGAGTTGGGGGTGATGGACGCGGCGGCGCTGTCGCTGTGCAAGGAAAACCACATTCCCATCGTGGTGCTGAACCTGGATGCGCCGCGCGCGGTGTCCCGGGTGGTGCGCGGCGAGCGCATCGGCACGCTGGTTCACTGAGCCTTACTTCGACCTGATCCGGAGACCGGAACGCCATGTCCAGCCTGCAGAAAGCCCGTCAGCGAATGGAAAGCGCCATCGAGGCGCTGCGCCGCGACTTCCAGAGCGTGCGCACCGGCAAGGCCAACCCCGCGCTGCTGGATTCGGTGCGGGTGGAGGCCTACGGCAACCTGATGCCCCTGAACCAGGTGGGCACGGTGAGCGCGCCCGAGCCGCGCATGCTCACCATTCAGCCCTGGGACAAGACCCAGATCAAGGCCATCGAAAAGGCGCTGCGCGAGTCGGACCTGGGGCTCAACCCCAGCAACGACGGCAACCTGGTGCGCATTCCCATTCCGGCTCTTACCGAGGACCGGCGCCGGGAGTTCGTGAAGATGCTGCACAAGATGGCCGAGGAAGCGCGCGTCGCCGTGCGGCAGGTGCGCAAGGACGCCAACGATGAGGTCAAGGCGCGCCAGAAGGATGACGGCCTGAGCGAGGACGACATCCGCCGCGAGCAGGGCGACGTGCAGAAGCTGACGGACCAGTACGTGGCCAAGGTGGAAGAGATGGTCAAGGCCAAGGAAGCCGAGGTCATGGAGGTCTGAACCTCCTTGATCGGTTTCCTTTGATGACAAGGCGGGGGCGCACGATTCGGATCGTGCGCCCCCGCTTTCGTTTGTTCTCGTATTCCGCTGAACTGCCGTTTCACACGGAGGTCACGGAGGATGCACGGAGGGCACGGAGGAACAGCAGAAGAAAATCTCACACAGAGACACAGAGCCACAGAGAGAAGAGGAGGCGTGGCTGTTGTTTTTCTCTGCGCCTCTGCGGCTCTGTGTGAGGCTGTTTTTCTTATTCCGCGCCGAAGCGGTAGAGGATCAGCGAAGAGTAGCGCTCGCCGGGGCGCAGGATGGTGGACGAGAAGTGGGGATGGTTGGGCGCGTCGGGATAGGCCTGCGGCTCCAGGCACAGCCCCGTGCGGTGCGCGTACGCGATCCCGCCTTTGCCCACCGTGGTGCCGTCCAGGAAGTTGCCGGAGTAGAACTGGATGCCCGGCTGGGTGGTGTGCACCTCCAGCACGCGGCCGCTTTCCGGCTCATGCACCCGCGCGGCCAGCGCCAGCGTCCCCGCGCCACGCAGCGCGAAGTTGTGGTCGTAGCCGCCCGCGTACCGCAACTGCTCGTCGTCCGCGTCCGCGCGCGCGCCGATGGGCTGCTCGTCGCGGAAGTCGAACGGGGTGCCCTCGACGGCGGCCAGTTCGCCGGTGGGGATCAGCGTCTCATCCACCGGCGTGATGGCGTCCGCGTTCAGGCGGAGGCGGTGGCCCAGGATCTCGCGACGCGGGTCTGCCGTCAGGTTCCAGTACGTGTGCTGGGTCAGGTTCACCGGCGTGGGCGTGTCCGTCACCGCGTCGTACTCCACCCGCAGCGCGCCTTCGCTGGTCAGCAGGTAAGTGACGGTCACATCCACCGTGCCGGGATAGCCCTGGTCTCCGTCGTCGCTGGTGAGCCGCAGGCGCACGCCGGCACCCTCGGACGTTTCCACCGTTTCAGCGGCCCACAGGCGCTTGTGGAAGCCCCTGGGACCGCCGTGAAGGTGGTTGGGCGCGTTGTTGATCAGCAGCTGGTGCTCGTGGCCGTCCAGCGTGAAGCGGCCCCGCGCGATCCGGTTGCCGGAGCGGCCGATGAGCGCGCCCTGGAACGACTCGTCCGCCAGGTATTCATCCAGCGTGTCGAAGCCCAGCACCACGTCTCCCATGCGGCCGTCGCGGTCGGGGACGTGGATGGACAGCACGGCGCCGGCGTAGGCGCTCACCCGCACCCGCGCCACGCCGGGCAGCTCCATCGTGAACGCTTCCACCGGCGTTCCGTCCGCCAGATGGTCGAAAGGGGAGCGCTGCACGGTCACAGTCTGCACGGAATCCTCTGGGCTGGTCATGAGCAGGGCCGCCCGCTCATCAGGCGGCCCGGAACCGAAAATCTATCGCACGGCGAAGCGTCAGGGCAGGGAAGAACCGCTTTGAATCACACAGAGTCAACAGAGTTAACAGTAACAGACTGGACTGATGCCGCCTGATCTCTTCCGTTACTCTCTGTTGACTCTGCTAACTCTGTGTGCGACCTGCTGTTCTCAGTTCCTCCGTGCCCTCCGTGCCCTCCGTGCATCCTCCGTGACCTCCGTGTGAAACGGCAGTTCAACCGGACGATGCGAGGCGCCTCAGTTAGCGCACTGCCCGGAAGGCATGGCGATCTGGCGCCCGGACTCCGCCGGAATGCCGAAGTCCGGCGACCCGTCCGCGTTCCACCCGAATTTCTGCATGCGGATCACGCGGTCCCACCCCGGCGTGGTGCTGGTCTTGGCGTGATACACGATCCACGATTCGCTGCTGTCGGGCGACACGGTAAAGCTGGCGTGCCCCACCCCCGGCACCCCGCCGACGGGAAGAAAGACCGGCCCGCTCTTGGTCCAGCTGGAAGCCTGCAGCGGGTTGGCCCCGGTGAGCCGCAGCTGCCCCAGCCGGTAGTTCTCCAGCCACGACTCCTTGGTGGAGTAGATGACGAACGTCTGCCCGCCGCGCTGCAGAAACTCCGGCCCCTCCTGAAGATCCAGTTCGGTGCCGCGCTCCCACGGCTCCACGGGCGAGCTGAGGCGCGTGCGGTTGCCGCTGATGGTGTACGGATTCGACATGGGCGCGGCGTACAGGTGCTGCGCCGTCTTGTCTGTGGTCGCGTTGTTCTCCCATCCGCTCCACACCGCCATCAGCTGCCCGTTCACCCGCCCGACGGTGAGGTCGATGGCCCACTTGTTCTCGCCCCCGCCCGCCAGGTCATCGCCCGTGTACAGCATGCCGCGGTCGGTGTACGCGCCCTGCGGATCGTCGCCCGCGGATTCCAGCACGCCCGCGCGCTGGTGCGTAAACGGCGGCCCGGCGCGTCCCCCGGCGTAGTAGATGTACCAGCGCCCGTCCACGCGGTGCAGCTCCGGCGCCCAGATGTTGGTGCGGTTCCACCCCGTGTCGGGCGCGGCCCACACCCGCGTGCCGGGCCCCGCCACCTCGGTGAGTCGCGTGCTGCGCGACACGTAGATGCCGTTGTCGCGCGACTGCACCATGTAGTAGGCGCCGTTCCAGCGCACCACCCAGGGGTCGGCGCCCCCCGCCACCGGGTTGGCGAAGGTGCACCTCGCGACGGGCGGCGGCTCGGTGGAGCCGCCGCCGTTGCCGGAGCACGCCGCCAGCAGCGCGGCGAGGGCGACGGCGGAGGCGCGCGGAAAAGCTCGGAGGATCATCATGCGGCCTGGAGTTGGAAACGGAAGGGCGCGGCGCCGTGAGGTGCACGCGCCCTGGGGTGTGGATGTGCGAACGGCCGCCGGAGCGGCCGTTCGCGTTGGTGTCACGCCGTTCCCCGAATTACCAGCCGGGGTTCTGCTTGACGTTTTCGGCGTTCAGGTTGGTTTCCGTGGACGGGATCGGAAGCAGCGCCCGGAACGGCTCGAACAGGTTGAAGTCCGGGTCGTGCGTCTTGAGGATGTTGATCCGCGCCTGGTCCGTGAGCCACCCGTGCCGCTTGAGCCACAGGAAGCGCTCGTTCTCAAAGCCCAGTTCCTTGAGCGTCTCGGCCTCGATGCGGTCGCGCATCTGGGTCTGCGACAGCCCGGCGGCGATGGGGGCCAGCCCGGCGCGCGCGCGCACCTGGTTGACGAACGGGCGGGCCGCTTCCGTCTGCCCGGCCTCGTTGAGCGCGTCGGCGTGCATCAGCAGCACGCCGCCCAGGCGCAGCACCCGGACGTTGATGGGGTTGTCCCAGTCCTGGTCGCGCTTGTAGTACTCGCCGTACTTCTTCCAGAAGCGGTCGCCCAGCCGGTTGCCGTAGCGCGCGGTGAACGAGGTGCCGTACACGTCCTGGCCGCCGGCGCGGTTGTAGAACAGCGTGGCGTCCAGGCGCGGGTCCGGCTGGTCGGCCGTGGTACGCTCGCTGGCCAGCTGGTCATAGTACCAGTTGGTGGGCTCGCCGTCGCAGAAGCCGACACCGCACGGGCCCATCATCTTGATCATGTTCTGCCCGCGGCTGCCGGCGGCCAGCACTTCGGGGCCGCCGAACTGCACCTCGAAGATGGACTCGCGGTTGTTCTCGGTCGCCTCGATGAAGTTGTCACCGTAGTTGGCCATGAGCTGGTAGCCCGGGATCACCGGGGCGAACGCCGCGGCCGCCTGCGGCCACTTGCCCTGCTGCAGAAGCGCGCGGCCCAGCAGCGCCGACGCGGCGCCGCTGGTGGCGCGGCCCACGTCGGCGCCGGAGTACGACGCCGGCAGCACGGCCCGGGCTTCGTTCAGGTCCTTTTCAATCTGCGCCCACGCCACGTCCGGCGTCACCTGCACCGGACGGTCGCTGGCCACCGACGGGGTGAGCGGCATGGGCACGTTGCCGTACAGGCTCACCAGGTTGAAGTACATCAGCGCCCGGATGAACTTGGCCTCCCCCACGATGCGGTCGCGGGTGGTGGTGTTCATGTCGATGCCCGGCACGTTGGCGATGACCTGGTTGGCCCGGAAGATCGCCTGGTAGTGGTGCTGGAACAGCTCGCGGTTCACCTCGAAGTCGTAGCTGCTGAGCACCGACTTGGTGAAGTTGGCCAGGTCGCCCCACGGGCTGCGGCTGTAGCCGATGTCCGAGCGGGTGTCGTAGGCGAACTGCAGCCAGCGGCCGTAGGTGCCGTTTTCCTGCAGGCCGCGGTACGCGGCGTTCACGCCCAGGATCGCGTCCTGTTCGTTCTGCCAGAATGTTTCCTCGGTCCGCTGGTTGGGGTCGGACTGCGTCAGGTCGGCGCACCCCGTGAGCATCGCGGCTCCCAGGAGAAGCACCGGAACCATCCGGTTGAGTGGCTTCATGGCTCGATTGCTCGGCTCGTTGTGGGTGGAGGATCCAGGCCGCCGCATTACAGGTTCACGTCGATGCCGAGCGTGAACGAGCGCGGGTTCGGATAGATCGTTCCGTCGTCGATTCCGCGGGTCAGGGCGTTGCCGGCGTTGATTTCCGGGTCCCAGTTGGAGAAGCCGCTGAAGGTGTGCAGGTTCTGCACGTTCAGGTAGATGCGCGAGCCTTCGCCGCCCAGGCCCAGCCGGCTGGTCAGGCTGCCCGGCAGGCGGTAGCCCACCACCACGTTCTGAATGCGCAGGTACGAGCCGTCCTCGATCCAGCGGTCGGTGTTGGCGCGGGCGTTGTCGGCGCCGGCGGCACCGAACACGGCGCGCGGGTCGTCGGTGTTGGTGTTCTCGGGCGTCCAGGGGTTCAGCCCGGCGCGGTAGTTGGAGTTCTCGTCCAGACGGTCCGTCCAGTACTTCACCACGTTGAACACCTCGGAGCCCTGCGAGCCGCGCATGGCAAGGCCGAAGTTGAAGGCGCGCCAGGTTCCGTTCAGCGCCAGCCCGCCCTCAAGGTTGGGGATGGGGCTGCCCGCCACGTAGCGGTCGTCGTCGTTGATGGTGCCGTCGTCGTTCAGGTCCGCGTAGCGGATGTCGCCCGGCCTGGCGTTGGGCTGGATCAGGCGGCCCTCGCTGTTCTTGTACGCCTGCACTTCGGCGTCGCTCTGGAACAGGCCGTTGGTGCGCAGGACGTAGAACTCGCCGATGCTGCCGCCCACCGTGGTGCGCGACACGTTGTTGAAGCCCGCGAAGATCGGCTGCCCGCCATTGCCCAGCGCGGTGACCTTGTTGTCGATGGTGGTGAGGTTGGCGCTCGTGGTGAGCTCAAACTCGCCGCGGTTCATCGTGTACTCGGCGCCGAACTCGAAGCCGCGGTTGCGGATGCTGCCGGCGTTCACCGTGGGCGCCGCCGTGGCGTCGTTGAAGCCCGAGCCCAGGCTCCAGGGGATGGGCGCGTTCACCAGCAGGCCGTCGCTCTTGCTGACGTAGTAGTCGGCCGTAAAGCGCAGCGCGTCGTCCATCACGCTGAAGTCCAGCCCCACGTTGGTCTGCGTCTGGTCCTGCCAGCGGATGTCGGGGTTGGCCAGGCGCAGCTGCGTGGCACCCGTGGCGATGTTGCCGCCGAACAGGTAGCTCTGGTTGGCGATGATGGACGCCGCGTACTGGAAGTCGCCGATGTCCTGGTTGCCCAGCGAGCCGTAGCTGGCGCGCAGCTTCAGGTTGTCGACGGCGCCGCCCAGGAAGGGCAGGTTGTCGTAGAACGACTCTTCGCTGATCACCCAGCCGGCCGAGCCCGACACGAAGGTGCCGTACTTGTTGCCGGGCCCGAAGCGCGACGAGCCGTCGCGGCGGATGGTGCCGGTGAGCAGGTAGCGGTCGGCGTACGAGTAGTTGGCGCGGGCCAGCAGGCCGCGCAGCGCGCTGGGGATCTCGAAGCCGCGGTTGGCGAAGCTGGTGGTGCCCGCGTCGATCTCCGTCAGGTCCTCGTCGGCGAAGCCGCGGCGGTACGCCTCGATGCGCTCAAAGCGGCCCGTCTGCTCCGACACGCCGGCCACCGCGCTCAGCGAGTGCTCGCCGAAGGTGTTCTCGAAGTTCAGCAGGTGCTCCATCAGCAGCACCATGTTGGTGTCGCGGCGGTCCGTGGCCTCGTTGAAGGTGGGCACGGTGTTCTGCCGGATCTGCTGCTGCCGGATGAAGTTGTTGTAGTTCAGGTCCTGGTAGTCCACGCCCAGGTTCAGGCGGTAGCGCAGCCAGCGGGTGAACGAGTACTCGCCGAACAGGCTGCCCAGCACGCGGTTGCTGATGTCGCGGTTGTCCTCGCGCTCAAACGCGCCCACCGGGTTGGTGCCGAAGGTGGCCAGCGCGCCATTGCCGCTGCCGTAGCCGTAGCCGCTGGCGTTGTTGGCGTCACGCACCGGAATGCCCGGCTGCAGGCGCACCGCGTCCACCAGGGGAAAGCCCACCAGGTTGTTGCGCGTGCTGCGCGACAGGGTGGCGTTCTGCCCCACGCGCCACTTGGAGCCGCGCGTTTCCGAGTTCACCCGGAAGCTGAAGCGCTCGAAGTCGGTGTCGATGATGGTGCCTTCCTGATTGAAGTAGCCGGCCCCGATCAGGTAGTTGGCGTTGTCGCTGCCGCCGCTGACGGCGACGTTGTGGTCCTGCACGGCGCCCTGCTGGAACACCGCGTCCTGCCAGTCGGTGTCGATGCTGATGGGGGTGTTGTCGGGCGCCTGGCCGCCGTTGACGCGGGCCATGTTGTTGATCTGCGTCCACCGCTCCGAGCTTACGAAGTCGATGCGGCGCGGCACTTCCTGGAAGCCGTAGTACGAGTTCACGGCCACCTTGGGCGCGCCCGAGCGGCCGCGGCGGGTGGTGATGACGATGACGCCGTTGGCCGACTGCGCGCCGTACTGCGCGGCCGCCGACGCGTCCTTCAGCACCTGCACCGACTCGATGTCGCGCGGGTTCAGGTTGGGGTTCTGGCGGGTGTACATGCCGTCCACCACGTATAGCGGAGAGGTGCCGCCCAGAAAGTTCTGCCCGCGAACGATGACCTGCGACTCGCGCCCCGGCTGTCCGCTGGACACGATGTTCACGCCGGCCACGCGGCCGCGCAGCGCTTCTTCAACCGTGGCGACCTGGCGGTCCTGGATGTCGGCCGCGGTCACTTCGCTCACCGCGTCGCTCACCGTGGCGCGGCGCTGGGTGGTGTAGCCCACCGCCACCAGCGTGTCGAGCGTCAGGGTGGCGGTGCCCAGTGTGAAGTTGGCGGTCGCCGTTTCGCCGGCGGCCACGGTCACGGTCACCGCGCTGGAGGAAAAGCCCATCTGTCCGGCGCGCACCTGCTGCCGGCCGGCGGGAACGCCGCTGATGGTGTAGCGTCCGTCAGGCCCGGTGCGGCCGCTGAGCTGGGTTCCCACCACCGACACCTGCGCGTCGGCCACGGGCGACCCGTTGGCCGCGCTCACCACGAGGCCGCTGATGCGGCCGGTACTCTGGGCGTGAAGCGGCACGCCCGCGAGCAGTGCCAGACAGGCGAACGCTCGGAACAGCAGCCTCGCGGCGGTCCGGGCGCGGGAAACGACAGGGTTCTTCATCGGGTTCCCTCAATTGGGAAGCGGGTGAACGGGTCCGGCCGCGCGGGGGACGCGCCGGCCGGGGTGGGGCGGGTGGGACAACTCCGGCGGGCGGCCACGGGCGGCCCGGTGCTACACGGTCGGGTCATTCGTTCAGCGCACGGACAGGCTCGGGGTGCGCCCGGCGCCGGCGGCCCCGCTGCCGACGGCCACCTGGACGATGGAGGGGGCGGGCGCCGCGCCCCCGGAACGGGCGCGGGTGGAATCGCGCGCCACCACTTCGGTTTCCAGGAACAGCCTCTGGGGCGGAAGCGTTTCGCGCGATTCGATGTGCCGGATGAGCATCTGCGCCGCCATCTGCCCCATGTGGAACTTGGGAACGCGCACGGAGGTCAGCCGCAGCGGCAGAAACTCCAGGATGTGGATGTCGTCGAACCCCACCACCGACACGTCGCCGGGAACGTCGATCCCCAGCTCCGACAGCGCGCGGCACAGGCCCAGCGCCACCAGGTCGTTGTAGCAGGTGACCGCGGTAGGGCGCTCCGCGGCGGGGCGGCCGGAGAAGTACTCCATCCCCGCGCGGTAGCCGTCTTCGGCGTGGGCCCCGGCGCGCACCACGCCGTCATCGCCAAAGATGATGTGGCTGGCGCTGCACGCCCGTCTCACCCCGTCGATGCGCTCCTGGCTGTGCATGGAGTACGCGGGCCCGGCGAAGTGGGCCAGCCGCGCGTGCCCCTGCCCGATCAGAAACTCCACCGCCTTGCGCGAGGCGCCCTGGTTGTCGACGTCCACCAGCGACGCCTGCAGCCCCAGCACCTCCTCCAGCAGCACGAAGGGCAGGTTGCGCCGCTTGAGCTCGAACAGGTGCGACAGGTCCGCCGTCTGGTCCAGCACGGGGGTGATGATGAGCCCGTCCACCCCCTTGGCCTGCGCCAGCTCCACCGCGCGCCGCTCGGAGGCGTGCTCGCCCTCGCTGCTCATCACCAGCAGGGTGTAGCCGGCCTCTTCCGCCGCGGCGCGCGCGCCGGTCACCACTTCGCCGTAGTACGGGTTGTCGATTTCCTTGATCACCAGCCCCAGGCTGCGCACCTGGCCGCCGCCGCCCCGCGTGTCCGGCCCGCTCTTGCGGTAGTTGAGCGATTCGATGACGGCCAGCACCCGCTCGCGCGTGGACTTGCGCACCGTTCCCGTGTCGTTGAGTACGGCGGACACGGTGGCCTTGCTCACTCCCGCGAGCCGCGCGACGTCGTTGATGGTCGGCTGCTTGTTCTTCATCGGCGGCGTGGGCAGAGGCGGGGCGCGGGGCGGAATGGCGGAGAGAGCGGCGCCCGCGAACCGGGGGTGAACCGCGATTGAACGTGTTTGAACAGGTTCGGGTGCGTTCAGGTTAGACGTTCGCTTCCGGGCTGTCAAGCATTATGTTCGTTCGAGGTGCAAATCTGTGACGGCCCTGCAACGGTCCGGAGAGCGCGGACCCCTCTTGGGCCCAGCACCCAGCAGGAGCAGGGCCGGAAGCCGGATTGCGCCTCGCGGATGTTGGCCCGTTCGGGGCCCATCCAACTCTTCTGCTGGTATTGGCGTGTAACGTGACGGCCACGGGCAAGGTGCTTGACATCGTGCACCCGGTAAACGTACTGTCTCTGAACAAATCTGAACTCACGTCGGACTGGTTCAGGTCTCGCCCGTCCGCACGCCATTTCAAGCCCCCATCCGTCCAGGCCAGCCCATGTCCCCGTTCCGGCTCCGTACCTTCCTGCGCGCGGGCGTGCTGCCCGTGCTCGCCCTTTCCGCGCTGGCCGGCTGCCGCAAGGAGGCCGCGTCCGACGGCAAGTGGACCGTCGGCTTTTCGCAGATGGGGCACGACAACCCCTGGCGCATGGCGCAGACGGCCAGCCTGCGCGACGAGGCGCAGAAGCGCGGTTACGACATCGTGGTCACCGACGCGCAGGACCAGACGGCCAAGCAGGTGGCCGACGTGGAAGACCTGATCGCGCGCCGGGTGAACGTCATCCTCCTCGCCCCGCGCGAGTACGAGGGTCTGGCGCCGGCGCTGCAGGCCGCCAAGGAAGCCAACATCCCGGTGATCCTGGTGGACCGCGAGGCGGAGGGTAAGGCGGGCGACGACTTCGTCACCTTCCTGGGTTCCAACTTCGTGGAGCAGGGGCGCCGCGCGGCCGAGTGGCTGGTGAAGGAGACGGGCGGAACGGCGGGGATCGTGGAGCTTACCGGCACGCCCGGCTCGTCGGTGGCGTCGGACCGCGCCAAGGGCTTCCGCGAGGTGATCGCGCAGCACCCGGGAATGAAGATCCTGGCGTCGCAGACCGGCGAGTTCAGCCGCGCGACGGGGCAGCGGGTGATGCAGAACATCGCGCAGTCGCTGGGGCCGCAGATCACCGCCGTGTACGCGCACAACGACGAGATGGCGCTGGGCGCCATTCAGGCCGTGCGCGCCGCCGGCCGCACGCCGGGAACGGACGTCCGGATCGTGTCCATCGACGGGCAGCGCGCGGCGCTGGAAGCCATTCAGCGCGGCGAGCTTGGGGCGACGGTGGAAAGCAACCCCCGCTTCGGCCCCATCGCGTTCGAAACGATCGAGCAGGTGCGCAAGGGCCAGCAGGTGCCGCCCAAGAAGCTGATCACAGATCGCTTCTTTGACCGCACCAACGCGGCGCAGTTCGTGGCCGAGGCGTACTGACGGATGGGAAGTGCGTGAGTGCGGGGTGCGGGGTGCGTGAGTGCGGAGCCTGAAGCTTCCGTCCCGCGCCCGCGCATCCGGCACTCACGCACTTTGCTGTCGCACTCACGCACTCACGCACTCACGCACACAGCACTCACGCACTCTCCTTCATGACCAGCCTCCCACCCGATTCCCGGCCCGAAGTCCTCCGCATGGAGGGCATCGTCAAGCGCTTCGCCGGCGCCACCGCGCTGGACGGGGTGAACTTCACCCTGCGCCGCGGCGAGGTGCACGCGCTGGTGGGCGAAAACGGCGCGGGCAAGAGCACGCTCATCAAGATCATGACCGGCGCCTACCGCCGCGACGGCGGCGAGGTGTGGGTGGAGGGGCAGCCCGTCTCCTTCGGTTCCCCCGCCGACGCGCAGGCCGCCGGCGTGATTGCGGTGCACCAGGAAATCCACCTTCTCAGCTTCCGTACGGTGGCGGAGAACGTGTACCTGGGCCGCGAGCCGCGCCGCTGGGGGCTGGTGGACTGGCGCCGCATGCGGACGGACACGGCGGAACTGCTGCAGCGGCTGGGGCTGGCCATCGACCCGGACGTCGTGCTCGGATCGCTCAGCACGGCGCAGCAGCAGATGGTGGCCATCGCGCGCGGCGTGTCGCTGGGGGCCAAGGTTCTGGTCCTGGACGAGCCGACCAGTTCGCTGGCGGAGCGCGAGGTGGCCATCCTGTACGACATGATCCGCCACCTGCAGTCGCAGGGCACCAGCATCGTCTACATCAGCCACCGCTTCGACGAACTGTACGCCGTGTGCGACCGCACCACGGTGCTGCGCGACGGGCGGCTGGTGGCCACGCACCGCATGGCGGAGCTGGAGCGGCTGGACCTGGTGTGCCTGATGCTGGGCAAGGCGCGGGATGAACTGCGGCAGGGGACCACGGCGTTCGCCGGGGCCGCGCCGGAGGCGGAAAGCGCGGAGCCGCTGCTGCGCACGGACGGGCTGCGGCGCGGGCAGAAGCTGCGCGGCGTGTCGCTGGACGTGCGCCGGGGGGAGATTCTCGGCGTCGCGGGGCTGCTGGGGTCGGGACGGACGGAAACGGCGCGCGCCATCTTCGGCGCCGACCCGGCGGAGGACGGCGGCATTCAGATGGATGGCAAGCGGATCACCCCCCGCACGCCGGACGATGCCATCCGCGCGGGAATCGCCTTCGTCTCCGAAGACCGCAAGGGCGAGGGGATCATCCCCGAACTGTCCGTGCGCGAGAACCTGACGCTGGCCGCGCTGCCGACGCTGACGCGCGCGGGGATCGTGGACCGGGCGAAGCAGCGCGAGATCGTCGACCGCTACATGAAGCGGCTGGGCATCAAGGCCACCAGCGCGGACCAGAAGATCCGGGAGCTCAGCGGCGGCAACCAGCAGAAGGTGCTGCTGGCGCGCTGGCTGTGCATGAGCCCCGCGCTGCTGATTCTGGATGAACCGACGCGCGGCATCGACATCGGCGCCAAGGGCGAGATCCAGGCGCTGATCAACGAGCTGGCCGGCACCGGGCTGGGCGTGCTGATGATCTCGTCGGAGCTGGAGGAGCTGGTGGAGGGGAGTTCGCGGGTGGTCGTGCTGCGCGATGGCCAGAACGTGGCCGAACTGCGCGGCTCCGACATTTCGCAGCAGTCGATCATCCACGCGATGGCCGAGGGGAGCGCGGTGTCCGCGTCCCCGGCCCTGGAGAGCTGAGATGGAGGCAACGGTGGCCGTGCGGCGGGCGCCCGCGGCGGGATCCATGAGGCGGTGGTGGAGCGCGATGGGCGCCACGGGGGGCGCGGTGATCGCGCTCGTCATTCTGGTGCTGGCCAACGCCATCTTCACCCCCAACTTCGCCACGACGGGCAACTTCTGGAACGTGCTGTTCCAGCTGTCCGTCACCCTGCTGGTGGCGGTGGGAATGACGCTGGTGATCGCCACCGGCGGCATCGACCTGTCCGTCGGTTCGGTGATGGCGATCAGCGCGGCGGTCGCGGCGGTGACGGTGGATCAGGGGCTGGTCATCGCCATTCCGCTGGCGCTGCTGGCGGGCGCGGCGGTCGGCCTGCTGAACGGCGCCTTCGTGTCCACTTTCAAGGTGCAGGCGATCGTCGTCACCCTGGCGACGCTGCTGGCGGGGCGCGGGCTGGCGCAGGTCATCAACCGCGACGGCGCGCTCATCACCATCAACGATCCCGGCTTTCTGGTGCTGGGCCGCGGGCACATCGGCCCGGTGCCGGTGCAGGTGCTGATCGCGGCGGCCGTGGTGGCCCTGGGCATCTTCGTCCTTCGATCGACGCCGTTCGGGCGCTACGTGCTGGCGGCGGGCGGCAACCCCGCGGCGGCGCGGCTGGCCGGCGTCCCCGTCAACCGGACGGTGATCACCGTCTACGTGATGAGCGGGATGCTCGCCGCGCTTGCCGGCCTCGTCGAAGCCTCGCGCCTGGGCGCCAGCGCGGCGGCGCGCATCGGGCAGGGCGCGGAGCTGGACGCCATCGCCGCCGTCGTCGTCGGTGGAACGCTGCTGAGCGGCGGCCGCGCGACGATGATGGGGACCGTGGTGGGCGCGCTGATCATGCAGGTGATCGCCACCAGCTTCAACATGCTGCTCATTCCGTACGCCTGGGCGCTGGCGTTCAAGGCGCTCATCATCCTCTTTGCCGTGTACCTCCAACTCCCGAGGCGGGTCTAGTGGAACACCAGGGGCAGACCGGCGGCACGGCGCTCGGCGTCGCGCCCGGGCCGGCGGACAGCCACGTGGGCGCCGGAGCGGGAGTGGCCGCGCCGGTGCCGGCGCTGCGCGCGCGGGCCGCGTCGCTGCTGCAGCGGCAGGGGACGATGATCGCGCTGATCGCCGTGTGCGTCTTCGGCGTCATTCGCTACGAGGCGTTCGCCACGCCCGAGAACCTGCTGAACGTGCTGCGGCAGAACAGCATGCTCGGCTTCGTGGCGCTGGGGATGACGATGGTGGTGCTCACCGGCGGCATCGACCTGTCCGTCGGCTCGGTGCTGGCGCTGGGAGGGATTACCGCCGCCGCGCTGTCGCCGTACGGCACCTTTGCCGCCATCGCCGGCGGGCTCGCCGCGGGCGCGGTTCTGGGCGTGGTGAACGGCGTGCTGATCACCCGCGCGCGCATTCAGCCGTTCATCGTCACGCTTGCGATGATGATCGCGGTGCGCGGCGTGGCGCTGGGGACCACGAACGAGAACTCGGTGCGGGTGGACCGCGCGGCGGAGGGCTTTCTGTGGCTGGGCCGCGGGCGCCTGCTGGGCGTTCCCGTTCCCGTGCTGCTGGCCGCGCTCGCCTTCCTGATCGGGTGGACGGTGCTGCGCTACACGCGCTACGGCCGCTACGTGTACGCCTCCGGCGACCATCAGGACGCCGCGCGGCTGCTGGGATTGAAAGTGGACGGCGTGCTGATCACCACCTATGCCGTCAGCGGCGTGCTCGCCGCGCTGGCCGGCGTCGTCCTCGCGGGACGGCTCGGCGCGGGGCAGCCGGTGGCGGGAGCGGGATGGGAACTGGACGCCATCGCCGCCGTGGTCGTGGGCGGAACGCTGCTGAGCGGCGGGCAGGGCGGGGTGGGCGCCACCCTGGTGGGCGTGCTGCTGCTGGGCGTGATCTTCAACCTGTTCAACCTGGAAGGCACCATCACGCCGTGGTGGCAGGGCGTGCTGCGCGGCGTCTTCCTGCTCGGCGTCGTGGTGATCCAGAGCCGCCTGCAGCGCCGGACGCCTCATGGGCACTGACGCGCGGCACGTGGTGGAATCCGGGATGAACGGCACGCGATCGGGGATGATGCGCATCGGCGCGCTGCTGCTGGCGTGCGCGCTCCCGGCCTGCGCGCCCGCATCCAACGCTCCGGCGGCGTCCGCGTCGAGCGGTGCGCGGACGTACACCAATCCCGTGCTGGACGTGGATTTTCCCGATCCCACGGTGATCCGCGCGGCGGACGGGATGTACTACGCCTACGCCACGCAGACGGAGCGGGACGGCACGACGCTCAACATCCAGATGGCGCGCTCGCGCGATCTTGCGACGTGGGAGCACATCGGGGACGCGCTGCCGGCCAAGCCGCGCTGGGCGCGCACCACGCAGGACTTCTGGGCGCCGCACGTGGCCCATCACGACGGCACGTACTACCTGTACTACTCCGCCAAACCGGACGCCGCGGTCAGCGACACCACGCGCGGCCTGTGCCTGGCCGTGGCGACGTCGCGCCGTCCGGAAGGACCGTTTGCCGACAAGGGCGAGCCGCTGCAGTGCGGATCGGGGTTCGTGAACATCGACCCGATGTCGTTCGATGATCCCGCCACGGGAAAGCGGCTGCTGTACTGGGGATCGGGCTTCGGGCCCATCAAGGTGCAGGAACTGGCGGCGGACCGCGTGTCGTTCGCGGCGGGGAGCCGGCCGGTGGATCTGGTGCCCGCGCTGCCGGAGTCGGATTCCACGCAGTACCAGCGGCTGGTGGAGGGCGCCTGGGTGACGTACCACGCGCCGTACTACTACCTGTTCTACTCCGGCGACAACTGCTGCGGCCCGCGTGCGCACTACGCCGCGCTGGTCGCGCGTTCGCGCAGCGCGACGGGGCCGTTCCAGACGCTGGCGGAGGCCACGGGCGCGCGCACCAGCGCCATTCTGGAGGCGGGCGGGCAGTGGACGGCGCCGGGGCACAACTCGGTCATCACCGACGCCAGCGGGACGGACTGGATCTTCTACCACGCAGTGGATGTGCGGCGTCCGCGCTCCAAGCCGTCGGACGACGTGAACACGCGCCGGGTGATGCTGATGGACCGGCTGATCTACGTGGACGGATGGCCGCGCGTGGACCGCGGCCCGTCCGCCGAGCCGAGGCCGGGGCCGCGGTAAGAGAAGAAAACAGCAGTGCCCAGTGCCCGGTTCCAAGTGCCCAAGCGGTACGCGCACCTGGGCGCGAGCCGAGTGATGACGGTGCCGCCGCTGCACGTGTCAGCCGCGCTGAGATCGCCCTTGTCATCCTGAGCGGAGCGCCGCCGCCGGACCGTCCGGCACGCCAGACTTTGACGCGCAGTCAAGGATCTTGCCACGGCACTCTCGGAGTGCCCGGTAGGTGGGGCGTGGATCAGGCTCGGAATGCGGTGCTCGGGGCAGAGGATGTGGCAAGATCCTTCGACTCGCTGCAGGCATCGGCGCGAGGGAGGGTGCGGCATGGCCGCTCGCTCAGGATGACAACGCGAGGTGCAGCGCGTCGCGCGCTGTCGGCGCGACGGAGACGACGGCGCCTGCTCCTATAGAAGGAGCGCGCGCCTGCTCCTTCAGAATGAAAGTGTGCGGTTCGGAAGGCGACGCGCCCAAATTGTCATCCTGAGCGGAGCGCCGCGCCAGACGGTCCGGCACGCCAGACCTTGGCGCGTAGTCGAAGGATCTTGCCACGGCACTCTCGGAGTGCCCGGCAGGTGGGGCGTGGATCAGACTCGGAATGCGGTGCTCGGGGCAGAGGATGTGGCAAGATCCTTCGACTCGCTGCAGGCATCGGCTCCGCGGATGGTGCGGCGTGGCCGCTCGCTCAGGATGACAATCCTGGGCTGATGCGCGGGTGAGAAATTATAGCGCGGCCGCTGTGCGGGCGAGGAGAGAGAAGCGCCCGGCGTCCAACCATCGACGCCGGGCACTGGGGACCGGGCACTTCCGTTGTTCCTACTCCCCCGGCCTGGGGCAGTACGGAAGGCCGTCCGCATCCCAGCGCAGCTCCACGAGCGCGGCGTTGCGCGGCGCGGTGGGCGAGCCGAACCGGGCGTGCGTGACCAGCCACTCGCGCCCGTCCGCCGCCTTGAACCAGTCGCAGTGGCCCGGCGCGTAGAACCCGTGCTCCGGCAGCTGCCCCAGCACGAAGCCGCGGCCGTCGCGCGTGACGTTTTCCAGCGCGCCCGCGGCGTTCTCGACCAGCGCGCCCACGGCGTAGAAGCCGTAGTAGCAGCCGCCGCTGTACAGGTACACGCGCCGGCCCTGCGGATTGGTCAGGCCGCCGACCGGGCCCTCGACGGTGCTCCAGCGCACGGTGTCCGTCGCCCAGTCCACGCCGGGAATGTGCATCCACGGCAGGCGCCGCGTGGCATCGAACAGCTGCCACTGCTCCGTGGGGCGCGCCAGCAGGGCGGGGGACGAGAGGACGCGCGTAAGGTCGTCGTTGATGGCGACTTCCACGATGCCGGTGCCGTACGGCTCGTCCTGAATGAAGTCGATGGCGTACGCCATCCGCATCACCCCGTCCGGCCCGGCGTACACATCGGCGTCGATGGCGAAATCCGCGTCGGGCGTAAGGACGTGGCCGGTGTCGATGAACGGCCCTTCCGGCTGCTCGGCGTCCGCCCGGCGGATCTGGTGGCCGATGTGGGCCTGCTCGCCCAGCCCGGCGCCGTGCGAGTACAGCATCACGTACGGCCGCTCCAGTCCGGCCACGTAGCGCACGCACGGCGCCCAGAAGGCGTACTTCGTGGCGTCGCCGGCCAGCGTGGGGCCGATGGGGCGCCACGTTTCCAGATCGTCGGAGGCGAACGCGGGAAAGGCGCCCGCCGACGCGGTGCCGCCGCGGCCGTCGCTGGTTTCGTCGCGCGTCACGTAGACGTAGTAGCGGTGCGCCGCCGCCACGCCCTCGGGAATGGCGAGCAGATAGGGATCGCCCTGGTCGGCGGCTTCCGGGTACAGGGGCCGGTAGCTCACCGGCCCGGGAACACGCAGAGAGGATTGCATCGATGATTCGCAGTCGTGGTCAGGTGTTGCTCGCCCGTGCCGGATTCGCCCTGTTCGGTGCCGCGTCGTTCGCCGCGTGCGCCCCCGCCGCGCAGTCGCCGGAGTCGCCGGCGCCCGTGGCGGCCGCGTCCGGCGGCTCGTGCACGTTCACCAATCCGGTGGCGCGCGGCGCGGACCCGTGGGTGGAGTTCCGCGACGGGTTCTACTACATGGCGCAGGGCAAGAATCCCGGCGAGGGACAACGTAGCAGCATCTGGGTGTTCCGGTCGAGAAAGCTCACCGATCCCATGCGCGACAGCGTGCAGGTGTGGACCTCCCCCGAGACCGGGTGGAACCAGACGCACATCTGGGCGCCGGAAATCCGCTTCGTCGACGGGCGCTGGTACATCTACTACGCCGGCGGCCGCCCCGGCCCGCAGGACGCGCCGTTCATCTACCAGCGCGCCGGCGTGCTGCGCGCGGCCGGAAACGATCCGCGCGGCGCGTGGGAAGATCTGGGCGCGCTGGACACCGGCGGCGACCTCGCCACCCGCGCCGACGACGTGTGGGCCATCGACTTCACCGTCCACCGCCTGAACGGGCAGCTGTACGGCTTCTGGTCCGGGTGGGACAACAACACGCCGGTGGCGCGCACGCCGCAGTTCATCTACGTGGCGCGCATGTCCAACCCGTCGACGATCAGCGGGCCGCGCGTGCGCATCTCGTCGCCCACGGAAAGTTGGGAGCGCCGCGTGGATCCCACCGACGGGCTGGATCTGAACGAGGGGCCGCAGGTGCTGGAGCACAACGGCCACGCGTTCGTCATCTACTCCACCCGTGAGTCGTGGACGCGCGCGTACCGGCTGGGGCAGCTGCGCCTGACGGGAACCGATCCGCTGCAGCCCTCCAGCTGGACCAAGAGCGGGCCGGTGTTCGCCGAAGCCAACGAGGTGTACGGCCCCGGCCACAATGGGTTCACCAAGTCGCCAGACGGGACCGAGGACTGGATCATCTACCACGCCAAGGTGGATACCGGGCCCAACTGGAACCGCGTCATCCGCGCGCAGCGCTTCACCTGGCGCGCGGACGGATCGCCGGACTTCGGGCAGCCCGTGGCGTCCGGCGTGGCCCTGCCGGTCCCGTCCGGCGAGCCGTGCACGCAGTGACGGAACGCGTGGCGCACGAAGCTCGTTTCCCGTCACCCGCGGACGCGCCGTTCGCGTTCGATGTGACGGTCGCGGAGGATGGGCGGACGATGGCCGTCACTGGCCCGGACGCGTCCGGCGCGGTGGTGACAGAGTCCTTTGCCGTCCGGGAACGCACGCACAACGGGTATCTGGATTTCCACGCGGCCGTGTCCGCGCGGTTCCGCACGCGGATGCCGCGCAACCGGCGTCCCGCGGAAATCCCGTCCTTCACCGCGCCGTATCAACCGCTGCTGACGGAGAACCTGTCGCCGCGCGTGCTGCACGGGTACGGCGATCCCGCCGTCATCCGCGTGGCGGGAGAGGATGGGCCGTGGTACTGGCTCGTCGCCACCTCCAACGACGCGCCCGACTCCTTTCCCGTCGCGCGCTCGCGTGATCTGCGGGACTGGGAGCTGACCGGCTTCGTCTTTCCCGCCGGGCACAAGCCGGCGTGGGCGTCCGACGGCGCGGGAATGAGCGACTACTGGGCGCCGGAGATGCACGAGGTGGGCGGCGAGTACCGCGTCTACTTCGCCGCGCGCGAAAAGGACGGGCTGGACCTGGCCATCGGCGTGGCGACCGCGCCCACGCCGCACGGCCCGTTCACCACGCCGGACCAGCCGCTGCTGCGCGGCGGGGTGATCGACGCGCACGTGCTGGTGGAAGATGGCGATGCGTGGCTGTTCTGGAAGGAAGACACCAACGGCGTCTGGCCGCGTCTTCTCCACAAGCTGCTGTTCGAGCACGGCCGCCTGATCGCCGAACTGTTTCCGGCGGATGAGGACCAGCGCACCGCGTCGCTGATCGCCGCGCTGTGGCCGTGGGTGCGCACGCGCGAGCCGATGGAAAACTTCTTTGTCCATCAGCCCCTGGTAGAAGCCGTCACCGGCCGCTTCTCCGAAGTCCGCGCCCGCCTTGCCGAACTGCACGCGCGGGAGACGGAAAATGATGTGCGTGATGCCATCGACGCCGTCCTGCACGCCATGCGCACGCCGATCTGGGCGCAGCGCCTGACGGCGGACGGGCTGGGGCTGGAAGGGGAGCGGACGCTGGTGCTGGAAAACGATCAGGAGTGGGAGGCGCACCTGATCGAGGGCGTGTGGGTCGCGTCCTGTGGCGGCAAATACTACCTGTTCTACGCCGGCAACGACTTTTCCACCTCGCGCTACGGCATCGGCGCGGCGGTGGCGGACGCGCCGCTGGGGCCGTATCGCAAGCTGCCGGGACCGCTTCTGCGATCCACGGCGGAATGGTGGGGGCCGGGGCATCCGTCCGTGGCGCAGGGTCCGGATGGCGGTCCGTGGCTGTTTCTGCACGCCTTTTTTCCGGGCCGCACGGGATACAACGAATTCCGCGCCCTGCTTACGGTTCCGCTCGTCATGAACGGCGACCATGTGGGCATCCGCGCGGCGGAGTAGACGGCGGAAGCACGCGAAGATCGCCGCGGCCGAGGCACGCGGCGAAATGAGACGATCCAAGCCAAGCCCGGCGTGTCCGCAAATCCAGGAGCGAATGAATTCGCCGCTGGACCAGCACGAAGTCCGCCTGCGCGGACTGCATCGGCGGCCGAGGTGCCGTTCTCACGCCGCGGCGAATTCCTCGAAGGCTGTGGAGGCCTCCGCGCGGCGTAAAGCCTCCGGCAACGCCGAAGCGGGCCGCACGCATGGAGATTTCGGCGGCAGTCCGCGCAGGCGGACTTCGTGCCTTTCCAGCGGCGATTTCAATCGCTCCTGGATGCGGATTTCGCCGCCCGCGCAATGGTGAGCTCGCCGGCTTCTGGATGGCCGAGGCGCCAGAATCATCGCGATGCGCGGACCGCGACGAGGTGGAACGCGCGTGGTCCCGTCGGAACGAACCGAACCTGCGGCCACAGTCCGCGCAGGCGGACTTCGCGCAGTTGTTGCCGCGACTTCAGTCGCCCCAGCAGTCCATGGATCAAAAGTCAGACGCGCGATCCTGATCACATTCGACCCACTTTGGAGCGGGAAGCAGATGATCGTGCAGGCGATGACGGGAAGGGACGCGATCGTGATGATCACAGACGTACGGCGGAGTTCGGCGCATGGCTGACGCATCCACCGGGCTGGACGCGCTGGGCGACAACCCGCACCGCCGGCTGAACCTGCTCACCGGCGAGTGGGTGCTCGTATCCCCGCACCGCGCCAAGCGCCCGTGGCAGGGCCAGACCGAGGCGATCCCCGCCGACACGCGCCCCGCGCACGATCCCACCTGCTACCTGTGCCCCGGCAACGAGCGCGCGGGCGGCGAGCACAACCCGGATTACGCCGGCACCTTCGTCTTCGACAACGACTTCGCCGCGCTCCGGCCGGACACGGGCGACGCGCAGACGGAAATCGGCGGGCTGCTGCGGGCGCGCACGGAGCCGGGCATCTGCCGCGTCATCTGCTTCAGCCCGCGGCACGATCTGTCGCTGCCGCAGATGGCAGTGCCCGCCATCCGCGGCGTGGTGGATCTGTGGGCGGACGAATACGCGCGGCTGGGCGCCCTGCCGGAGATCGGCCACGTGCAGATCTTTGAGAACAAGGGGGAAATGATGGGGTGCAGCAATCCCCATCCGCACGGCCAGATCTGGGCGCAGCGCTCCGTGCCCATGGCCGCCGCGCGCGAGGGCGAACGCCAGGCCGAGCACTTTGCCGCGCATGGACGCACGCTGCTGGCGGACTACCTCGCTCTCGAGCTGGATCTCGCCGAGCGGATCGTGGTCGAGAACGACCACTTCGTCGCGCTGGTTCCGTTCTGGGCCGTGTGGCCGTTCGAGACCATCGTCATCAGCCGGCGTCCCGCGCGCGACCTGACGGCGCTTTCGTCCGAGGAGCGCGACGGGCTGGCGGACGTGCTCAAGCGGCTGACGGGGCGGTACGACGCGCTGTTCGGTGTCTCGTTTCCGTACTCCGCCGGCATCCACCAGGCGCCCACGGACGGCGAACCGCACCCGGAGTGGCACCTGCACATGCACTTTTATCCACCCCTTCTGCGCAGCGCGACGGTCAAGAAATTCATGGTCGGATACGAGATGATGGGCGAGCCCCAGCGCGACGTGACGCCGGAATCCAGCGCCGCGCGCCTGCGTGACGTGGCGGAAAGCGGAGGTGTGCGATGAAGGTTCTGGTCACCGGCGGCGCCGGATACATCGGAAGCGCCGTGGTCCACCAGTTGGTGGCGGGCGGCGACGAAGTGGTGGTCTTCGACAACCTCACGCAGGGCCACCGCGCCGCCGTCCACCCGGACGCCGTCCTCATCGAAGGCGACCTGTCGGAGCGCGGCGCCATCGACGCGGCGCTCTCGGAGCACCGGCCGGAGGGCATTCTGCACTTCGCCTCGCACACGCTGGTGGGCGAGTCGATGGAGTTCCCCTTCCGCCACCTGGGGAACAACGTGCGCTGCGGCCTGAACCTGCTGGAAAGCGCGGTGGACCACGGGGTGCGGCGCTTCATCCTGTCCTCCACCGCCAACCTGTTCGGCCAGCCGGACCGCGACCTGATCGACGAAGAAACGACGATTTCGCCGGGCAGCCCGTACGGCGAGTCCAAGTTCATCCTGGAGCGTATCCTTCACTGGATGGACGACCGCTTCGGAATGCGCTACGCCGCGCTGCGCTACTTCAACGCGTGCGGCGCGCTCAGCCCCGACCTGGGCGAAGACCACGATCCGGAAACGCACCTCATCCCCCTGGTCCTGCAGGTCGCCCTGGGCCAGCGCGAGCATGTGACGATCTTCGGGGACGACTACGACACGCCGGACGGCACCTGCATCCGCGACTACGTCCACGTGGCGGACCTGGCGGACGCGCACATCCGCGCGCTGCACGCGCTGGACGGCGGCAGCCGCACCTACAACCTGGGAAGCGGCACCGGCTTCAGCGTGCGCGAGGTCATCGAGACCTGCCGCGCCGTCACCGGCCACGCCATTCCCGCCACGGTCGGCCCCCGGCGCCCCGGTGATCCGGCCGTGCTGGTGGCCTCCAGCGAACGCATTCGCGGCGAGCTGGGCTGGTCGCCCAGGTACGACGACCTGCGCACCATCGTGGAAAGCGCCTGGGCGTGGCACCAGTCGCATCCGCGCGGCTACGGCGACCGCGCTCCCCACGCCTCCTGACCTTTGATTTCGGCTTCCATGACGAGCGACAACGGGTTGCGGTCCGCGGTGGTGCGGGCCTTCGAGGAGCGCTACGGCGGCGCGCCGGCTTTTGTGGCCCGCGCCCCCGGCCGCGTGAACCTGATCGGCGAGCACACCGACTACAACGACGGCTTCGTGCTGCCCATGGCCATCGACCGGGCCGTGTGGATCGCCCTGCGCCCGCGCGAAGACTACAAGGTCCGCATTCATTCGCTGGACTTTGACGAAGAGCGCGAGTTTGACCTCATGCACCTGGCCAGCTCCGGAATGGAGTGGATGGACTACGTGCAGGCGGTGGCGTGGGCGCTGCAGAAGCGCGACCGCAACCTCAAGGGGTGGGACGGGGTGACGGCGGGCGACGTGCCCATCGGCGCCGGCCTGTCTTCCAGCGCGGCCTTTGAGCTGGCCTCCGCGCGCGCATTTGCCGCCCTCAGCGGGCTGCACTGGGAGCCGCGGGAGATGGCTTTGATGGCGCAGCGGGCGGAAAACGAGTGGATCGGCGTGTACTGCGGGATCATGGACCAGATGATCAGCGCCGCTGGCGAGGCCGGCCACGCGCTGCTCATCGACTGCCGCTCGCTGGAAACGCGCTCCGTTCCCGTGCCGGCGGGCACCTCGGTGGTGATCCTGGATACGGCCACGCGGCGCGGCCTGGTGGACAGCGCCTACAACGACCGCCGCCGCCACTGCGAGGAGGCCGCCGCCGCGCTGGGCGTGCCCGCGCTGCGCGACGTGACGCGGGCGAAGTTCGAGGCGCGGGCGGAGTCGCTGCCGCCGCTGATCCGCAAGCGCGCCCGCCACGTGGTGACGGAGATCGAGCGCACGCTGGAGGCCGCCGAGGCGCTGGAGCGCAACGACGCCGCGCGCGTGGGCGACCTGATGAACGCCAGCCACGCCAGCCTGCGCGACGACTTCGAGGTGTCGCGTCGCGAGCTGGACGTGATCGTGGAACTGGCGCAGGCGCAGGGTGCCTGCTACGGCGCGCGGATGACGGGCGCGGGCTTTGGCGGATGCGCGGTGGCGCTGGTGCAGACCGAGGGCGCGGAGGCGTTCGCGGCCTCCGTTGCGGCGGACTACCAGCGCGCCACGGACCTGGAGGCGCGCGTGTACGTCTGCTCCGCGTCCGAGGGTGCGTCGCTGGAGCAGATGGAGTACGCGGCGTAGGAGGTTCGCGGGGCGAACGACGGGTCGGTGTGGAGGACGGGTTCGGCGAGTGCGGCGGGCCGGGAGGCCCCTCCCCCGGCCCCCATAGGCGCGAACTTAAGCCATATCGAGCCCTCTTAGCCCCGTATTTTTACATTCACGGTGGCGCAAAGCTGGCGAAATCTGGTCGAATTAGCCGTCGCGAATAAACTTTGCAAAATAAAGTTGACGCCTATGCCCCCGGCCCCTCCCCGTGCAAACTGCGCACGGAGAGGGGAGACCCCGGCGCGTGGGCGAAGGATGGTGCGCGTCCGGGAGTGACGCCCTCACCCCGCGTGCTGCGCACGACGACCCTCTCCCACGAACGGATGTGGGAGAGGGAGCACACCCCAGATTGGCGCGGGGGAAGCCACGGCGCGGGCGGCGGGATCCCGTCCGGCGGTTGAAACCGCGCCTCGAAACACACGAAGTCCGCCTGCGCGGACTGTGCAATCGTCGTCCGCGCGATCCCCAAGGCAGTTGAAGCCCCGAACGGCGCGCGAATAGCGCCGTGTCGGGGCTTTGCGTCGTTTGAGCGGCGGATTTATCCGCTCAGGACACCTCGGCGCGCCGCGGATTCCGGGATCCGCGCGAGGTTTTCCGCCGCGCCCCAACCCTCCCCCAGTCTTTTTTGGGGGAGGGTGGGCCGGTGGTGCCGGCCCGGGTGGGGGCCGCCCCGGAGCCCGTCTCCCCCGGTGCACATTCGCCCCCGCGCACCCGCCTGCAACGCACTCACGCACCCCGCACTCACGCACTTCTTCACCCCGCACTCACGCACTTTCCCCCGTCCCTCTGCCGGGCCGACCACTTGCTTTGACAAACCCCGCGCTCGGGTCCATCTTTGGGCCATGTCGCACGATCCGCTGCTTCACGAAGTCCGCCTGAACGGAGCCGTTCCGCGCCACGTGGCCGTCATCATGGACGGCAACGGGCGCTGGGCGCGCGAACGTGGAAAACCCCGCGAGTTCGGTCATCGCGCGGGGATGCGCGCCGTACGCGCCTCCGTGGAGGCCGCCATCGAGGCCGGCGTGGAGGTGCTGACGCTGTACGCCTTCTCCGCGGAAAACTGGGGCCGGCCGCCCACGGAAGTTTCCGCGCTCATGGGGCTGCTGGAGCTGTACGTGCGCCGCGAGCGCCGCGACCTCAAGGAAAAAGGGGTCGAGGTGCGCTGCATCGGCGAGATGGACCGCCTGGGGCCGCGCACGCGGGGCGCCCTGCAGTCCATCATCGACCACACGCGCGGCGGGCCCAAGATGCGCCTGAACCTGGCCATCAGCTACGGCGCGCGGCAGGAGATCGTCCTGGCCGCACGCCGGCTGGCGGAGCGCGTGGCCGCCGGAACGCTGCTCCCGGGCGAGATCGACGAAGCGCTGTTCGCGCAGCAGACGTACACCCCCGACGATCCCGATCCGGACCTGCTCATCCGCACGTCCGGCGAAATGCGGATCAGCAACTTCATGCTCTGGCAGCTGGCCTACACCGAGCTGTACGTGACTCCCGTCCTGTGGCCGGACTTCGGGCGCGAACAGTTCTACCAGGCGCTGCTGGAATACCAGAGACGCGAGCGGCGGTTCGGCCGCGTGCTCGCTACCTGAAAGACCGCGTGGCCGCATCGGAAACGCTGACCCGGGTGGGCGTTGCCCTGGCCGGAATCCCCGTGGTGATCGCCGCGGCCTATTTCGGCGAATGGGTGCTCGCCGCCCTGCTGGCCGCCATCGCCGCGCTCACCGCGCGCGAACTGTTTCGCATGGCGGCCCGCAAGGCGCCGCGCCCCCTGGAGCTTCTGGGGATGATGGGCGCGGCGGGGATGATCCTGGGCGCGGCCATCGACCCGCGGATGGGCCTCGCCAACCCCGTCCCTGCCGCCGTCCTCGTCGTGCTGACGATGACGGTGGCCACCGCCGCCATCTGGACGCGCGGCGTGGAGGGTGAGCCGTTTCTCTCGCTCGCCATCACCGTCTTTGGCGCGGGGTACGCGGGGCTGCTCGCCTTCGGCCTCTTTCTGCGCCACCTTCCCGGCGTGGACGATCCGCTCCACGGCACCGCCATCCTGTTCGCCCCCATTCTCCTTACCTGGGTGAGCGACACCGCCGCCTACTTTGGCGGCCGGGCGATGGGAAAGCACAAGCTCATCCCGCGCGTAAGCCCCGGAAAGACGGTGGAGGGCGCGCTTTCCGCGGTCGCCGGGAGCCTGCTGGCCGGAGCGGGGTACGCCGTGCTTCTGGGCCGCTTTCCCGCGTACCATCCCACAATCCTGCAGGGCGCCGTGTTCGGCCTCCTGGTGTCCGTCTTCGCGCAGGTGGGCGATCTGGCGGAGTCGCTGCTCAAGCGCGACGTGGGGGTAAAGGATTCGGGAACGCTGCTCCCCGGCCACGGCGGCGCGCTGGACCGCTTCGATTCGCTCCTCTTCACCCTGCCGCTGGGGTACGCGTTCTTCCGCTTCGTGGTGGGTGGATGAAGGGCGTCGCCATACTGGGGGCCACCGGCTCCATCGGCGCGAGCGCGCGGGCGGTGCTGGCGCAGCACCCGGAAAGCTTTCGCGCCGTCGCGCTGACGGCGCACCGCAACGCGGGCGCCCTGCGCGAACTGGTGGCGGAGATGCAGCCCTCCCTCGCCGTGCTCGCCGACGCGCCCGTCCCCGGCGACGTGCCCCCGGGCGCGGCGGAGTGGCGCAGCGGGCGGCAGGCGCTGCTGGAGGCGGCCACGCACCCGGACGCGGACATCGTCATCAACGCGCTGGTGGGCGCCGCCGGGCTGGAGCCCACGCTCGCCGCGCTGCGCGCCGGAAAGCGGGTGGCGCTGGCCAACAAGGAGTCGCTCGTCTGCGGCGGGCCGCTGGTGCTGGAGGCCGCGCAGCGGGGCGGGGGAGAGCTGGTGCCGGTGGACAGCGAGCACAGCGCCATCCTGCAATGCCTGGCCGGAAGCCGCGCGGCGGACATTCGGCGGCTCGTCCTCACCGCGTCGGGCGGCCCGTTCCGCACCTGGACGCCCGAGCGCATCGCCGCGGTGACCCCCGCGGACGCGCTGCGGCACCCCACGTGGGACATGGGCGCCAAGGTGACCATCGACAGCGCCACGCTGGCCAACAAGGCGCTGGAGGTCATCGAGGCGCACTTTCTGTTCGGCGTGCCGTACGACCGCATCGAGGCCGTCGTACATCCGCAGTCCATCATCCACTCGATGGTGGAGATGGCGGACGGTTCGGTGCTGGCGCAGATGGGCTTTCCGACGATGGAAATCCCCGTTCTGTACGCGCTCACGCACCCGCACCGGCTGCCGTACCAGACGCGCCGCTTTGACCCCGTGGCCGCGGGGACGCTGACCTTTGAGGCCGTTCGCGGCGAGTGCTTTCCGCTTTTCGCCCTGGGCGTGGGCGCGGGGGCGGAGGGCGGAACCGCGCCGGCCGTGTTCAACGCCGCCAACGAGGTGGCCGTTGCCGAGTTTCTGGCCGGCCGCGCCCCGTTCCGCGGCATCGGCGAGGCGGTGGACGATGCACTGCAGCGGTGGGCCGGCGGGCCCGTCCGCACCCTGGACGACGTGCTGGAGGCCGATGCCTGGGCCCGGCGCGCCACGACCGACTTTCTGACCCGGCTTGCCCCGTGCTGACGATTCTGGCGACCCTGGTCGCGCTGTCCCTGCTGATCCTGATCCACGAGTTCGGGCACTTCTTTGCCGCGAAGTCGGTGGACATCGCCGCGCCCCGCTTTTCCCTGGGGCTGGGGCCGCGCGTGGCCGGCTTCCAGTGGGGGGAGACGGAGTTCGTCATCTCCGCCATTCCGCTTGGCGGCTACGTGAAGATGGCGGGGATGGAGGACGACGAAGCCGCCGCCGCGCTGGAAGGCGGCGAAAAGATCGAGGAAGTCGATCCCTCGCGGACCTTTGACGCCAAGCCGCTGTGGGCGCGCGCCTGGGTGATCAGCGCCGGCGTCATCATGAACCTGCTGTTTGCGCTGCTGGCCAACCTGATCCTGGCCTTTGCGCAGGGCGAGCAGTACGTGGCCACCACGCAGCTGGCGCCCATGACCACGCTGGGCGGAAGCGCGGCGCAGGTGGCCGCCATCCCCACCGGCGCGGCCGTGACCTCCGTGGGCTCGCAGCAGGTGGACAGCTGGGACCGCATGCAGGAACTGCTGAGCGAGGCCCCCGCCGGCCCGGTGCAGATCGGACTGCGGGGCGCGCAGCCGGTGACGCTGAACCTGCCGGAAAAGGGAGCCTCGCGCGACAGCATCCGCGCGGCGCTGCGCTTTCTGAGCAAGCCCGTGTTCGGCGCCGTGCAGCCCGACATGCCCGCGGCCAAGGCGGGCATTCAGGGGGACGACAGCATCATCTCCATCGGCGGGCGGCCCATCCGCGCCTGGCACGAGGCGGTGGAGATCTTTCGCGGCAGCCCGGGCAAGCCGCTCGCGCTGGAACTGGAGCGCGCGGGGCAGCGGCGCACGGTGACGCTCACGCCCGCGACGGAAAAAGAGACGGTGAACGGGGCGGAGCGCACGGTCGGCAAGATCGGCGCGCTGGAGAAGCCGACCATCGACTACCGGCGGCTTAGCTTTGGCGACGCGGTGGCGGCCGGGTTCGAGGGCACCTGGCGGATGATCACCATTCTGCTGGATACGCTGCGCGACCTGGTCACCGGCGCTCTCTCGCCGCGCAACCTGGGCGGGCTGCTGTCGATCGGCGAGGCGTCGGGGCAGAGCGCGGCGCAGGGGCCGGCCAGCTTTCTGTTCTTTCTGGCCTTTCTGTCCGTCAACCTGGCCGTGCTGAACCTGCTGCCCATTCCCATTCTGGATGGCGGGCACCTGATGTTTCTGCTGGTGGAGGCCGTGCGCGGCCGGCCGCTCAGCATCGAGGCGCGCATCCGGCTTTCGCACGTGGGTCTGATCATCGTGGTGGGGCTGATGCTGTGGGCCAACGGCAACGATGTGGTCCGCTACCTGGGGCGCCTGCTGAACCGCTGATCGCGTCTACTTTGATGAAATCACCCCGGCGGCCTTGAAGGAATGGCCTCCGGGGTGGTACATTTGCGGGCTGTCCCGCGCGCAGCGGGTGCGTTGGATCGAACGTTCGATGCGCGCCGAGGCCCGGCGGGCGTGCGCTTCGGGGCACCCCGCCCGACACATATCCAGCCACAAGCGAGACCCCGAGATGGACCGGACCCAACGCGACGCCATCGAGCGTCTTCTTCTTCGCGAACGCGAGAAAATCCAGCGTTCGATCGGACGGTTTCAGCAGAATACGGCGCAGAGCCGCGACGCCGCCGACGCGGATCTGAGCAGCTATTCGTTCCACATGGCCGACCAGGGCACCGACGCCATGGAGCGCGAAAAGTCGTTCCTGTTCGCCAGCAAGGAAGGCCGCTACCTGTACCGGCTGGAGGAGGCGCTGCGCCGGCTGTACACCGATCCCGAGGGCTTCGGCATCTGCCACGGATGCAAGAACGAGATCCCCTTCATGCGGCTGGAAGCGCTGCCGCACGCGCGCTACTGCCTGGACTGCAAGCGCCGCGAAGAAGAAGACAAGGCGGCCTGATCGGCTCCGGTTGGATGATGTGGAAAGGGCGGCTCTCCGGTGCGGAGAGCCGCCCTTTCCGTTCCCGCCACCGTGGTAACAGCCATCACGCGGAGGCCGCGGGGGGCGCAGAGGTCGCGGGAACGGCAACAGAAAAGCCTCACGCAGAGCCGCAGAGACGCAGAGAAAGAACAACGGAGGGGGTGTGGAGATTCGATTCTCCAGCCCCCTTCGTTGTTTTCTATCCATCTCTGTTTTCCCCGCAGTTCCTCCCCGCGACCTCCGCGAACCCCCGCGGCCTCCGCGTGAGGGCAGTTGATATGATCGCGAGCAGGGCGATGGCGATCACGCGGAACTTCCCATCGGGTACGGCTCTTCCGCTTCCAGCCCGTCTCCGACTGTGATGTCGAATTCCTCGGCAATGGCGCGCAACTCGGACATGAAGACGGGATCTTGCGCCGCCTCGTCGTAGCTGGCGTACAACTTCTCGCGACGCGTCTGTCGTGCCTGATCGTCCTGATGATCTCGCGCTTGCGCCACTGACGAACGGTTCCGCATCGGCATCTCCTCTGGTCACAGTTGGACAGATAGGGGAAACTGCACGGTGTGGATGGCGGGCGCAAGTCTCGCGAAATGAAAAGAAAAACCTCCGCTTGGGCGGAGGTTGTGGAAACGATCCAAGAGATCGGCCGGGCGCGTCAGAACAGCGAGGTCTGCGCGGGGAGGCGCCGTCTGCCGTCGCGAGAGCGGCTGAAGCCGCCGCTCCAAAGGCGCAAAGCCCCGACGCGGCGCCCACAGGCGCCGCTCGGGGCTTCACAACCGACTCCAATCTCTCAGGTCCGGCTCAGCGCCTGATGAAGCCCCGAACGTGGACGCGACAGCGGCCGCGTGTCGGGGCTTGGCGCTGTTTGAGCGGCGGCTTCAGCCGCTCAAGGGAGATGCCGTCCCGTCAGGGCGCCTCAGAACAGCGAGGTCTGCGCGGGGAGGCGCTGGCGGCGCATGCGGGACACGTCGATGGGCGCCAGCGGGCTCTCCTGCCGCGCCACCTCCAGCGTCCCCTCGTACCGCCGCCGCTCCAGCGCCATCCCCACGACGTCCCTGGCCAGATGCGGATCGTTCGCCTGCTCGCTCAGGTGCGCCAGGACGACCGCGCACAGGTTGTCGTGGTACAACTCGCCCACGAGTTCCGCGGCGGCGCGGTTGCTCAGGTGGCCGTGGCTGCCGCCGATGCGCGCCTTGACCGACCACGGATACGGACTTTCGCGCAGCAGGATCTCGTCGTGGTTGCTTTCCAGCACCAGCACGTCGCACCCCTGCAGCGCGTGCCGCACGCCCGCCGTGGCGCGCCCCAGGTCCGTGGCGATCCCCAGCTTCTCGCTCGTCGCGGCCTCTGTCACCGTCACCGCCACGGGATCGATCGCGTCGTGAACGGTAAGGAACGGCGTCACGATCAATCCGCCGATCCGCACCGGCTCGGCGCTGCTGTACGGGCGCACGTCCTCGCTGCCGTCCAGCAGCGATCCGCATACGTTGCGCGTCAGTTCCGTCAGGTACAGCGGCAGATTCCACCGGCGCGCGGCCACGCCCATCCCCCGCGTGTGGTCGCCGTGGTCGTGCGTCACCAGCAGCGCCGTGAGCGAGGCGGGGTCCACCTGCACCTCCGCCAACCGGCGCTCCAGGTCGCGCCCGCTGAACCCGGCGTCCACCAGGAGCCGCGTTTCGCCCGATTCGATCAGCACCGCGTTGCCGCGGCTGCCGCTGCCCAGCAGGGTGACTTGCAAAGGACGAAAGTGCGGAAGTGCGGAAGTGCGGGGTGCGTGAGTGCGATGGTGAACGTCGCGCCGGAAACGGCGGACGCCCTCCGGCGACAATCTAACAGAATCGCGGGAGGGCGTCTAACCTGTTGCTCAGGCGCGGGATCGGCGGATGGCCGTCACTCCCCGCCGGGGCCGCGGGCGGCCTCCCATGCCCGGGCCAGCTGCCCGGCCGCGCCGTCGGAAAGCTCCACGCCGCGGCGCGCCATGGCCCGCTTGGCCACGTCCAGAAACTTGTCCACCCGGTACGCCGTGAGGTCATCCCCGGTTCCCCAGCTGAACGGGGGGACGTACTTGGGCGGCATCTCCGCGCCGTACAGGTTGCTCCCCGCGCCCACCACCGTCCCGGTGTTCAGCAGCAGGCCGATCCCCGTCTTCACGTGGTCGCCCAGAAAGCAGCCCACCTTGATCTCCCCCGTGTCCTGCTCGCCGGAGGGGGTCCACAGCCGCACCGTGCCGTAGTTGTTCTTGAGGTCGCTGTTGGTGGTCTCCGCCCCCAGGTTCACCCAGGCGCCAAGGTAGGCGTGGCCGATATGGCCGTCGTGCGCCTTGTTCACCCAGTTCAGGCACACGCTCTCGGCGAACTCGCCACGGATGCGGCACCCCTCGCCGATGCTGGCCTCTTCCAGCGCGCCGCCCAGCACCATGCTCCCCCGGCCCACGTACGCCGGGCCCGCCAGCCGCGTGAACGCCCGCACCTGCACCCCGTCATCCAGCCACACGGGACCCTTGGTGAGGTCGAAGACCACGCCGGGTTCGATCCGCACGCGCTCGCCCAGCACCAGCGGATGGTCGCCGAAGCGGAAGGCGCCCTCGGGAAGCTGCGGCCGGTCCTCCGCCGACTGCTCCGCGCCGAACAGGCCGGCCACGTCCGCCGTGGTCTGCGCGCCGCTGCCGGACATCAGCTCCCACATGGCCCCGATCATCCGCCCCTGCAGCTCCACCGCGCCGGTGCGGTCCAGCAGCGTGGAGGGCGAGTCGAAGAACGCCGCGTCTGGCGCCGGCGTCCCCGCGGGAGCGAACCACCCCGCCACCTCGCCGTCGACGACCACCGCGCCCGCGCCGCCCCGCCGGGCGCGCCACAGGTCACCGCTGCCCCACGCGGGAACGGCGCGCGCGGACAGAAACAGCCGGTCCCCGTCCGCCGGCGCGTCGGCGTAGGGAATGACGGGGGGCGCGTCCGCCTCCTCAAAGCCGGCCAGGTGCGCGGGCCCCAGGTGCGCCACGCACCGCGCCCCGAACAGGCGCTCCGCCCGCCTGCGCCCGGTAAACGCGCCGAAGCGCAGCTCGCCGCCGGGTCGGGTGAGCGCGAACGGGTGCCACGCGCGGCTGTGCGCGTCGTCAAACAGAATCAGCGAAAGGTCGGACATGCGAGGTCGGTCGGCGATGGAGCGGGTTGACGGCCGTGAACGAAAGCGGGCGGTCTCGCGGAGTGCACCCCGCGTGCCGCCCGCGACACGTCCATCTTCATCCCCCCGCCGGGGAGGAAGTCCCGCGGCGGGGGTCAGCGCAGGTCGCGCAGGTGGTCCGGCAGCTGCTGCAGCATGCGCTTCAGGTCCGGCGAGCGGTCGCGGTGTGCCACGAAGGTTACCCCGCCCGTACGCACGACCACCAGGTTCTCCACCCCGAAGCCCACCACGGGCCCCTCGTCGGCGTACAGCACGGTGTTGTCGCACTCCACCGCGTGCGCGTCGCCCAGCAGCACGTTGCCGCGCTCGTCCGCGGGGCGCGTGCGGCTCACCGCGTCCCAGGCACCCACGTCGTCCCACGCAAAGGTGGCGCGCACCACGCCGCTGCGGTCCGACCGCTCCAGCAGCGCCTCGTCGATGCTGATGGTGGGGGCAAGGCGGAAGAACTCCTCCGACTCGCCCCGGCGCAGCATGGGCACCAGCTCGCGGAACTCCGGCGCGTGCGCCTGCAGCTGGTCCAGCATGTCGGCGCAGCGCCACACGAACAGCCCCGTGTTCCACAGAAAGCGGCCGGACGCCAGGTACTCCTCCGCCGTCTCCCGGTCCGGCTTCTCCACGAACTCGGCGACGGCGTTCCCCGGCTCCGGATGGTCGTCCCCCGCGAGCCCGTCCAGCGGGGCGCCCAGGCGGATGTAGCCGTAGCCGGTTTCCGCGCGCGTCGGCGGCGCGCCGATGGTGAACAGGCGGCGGTGCCCCACGGCCAGCTCCGCCGCGCGGGCGATCAGCGCGCGGAACGCTTCCGGGGGATGGATGACGTGGTCCGCGTGCAGAGACACCATCACCGCGTCCGGATCCAGCCGCTCCAGCTCCGCCGCGGCCCAGGCCAGCACCGGCCCCGTTCCCGCCGCGCGCGGCTCCAGCAGCAGGTGCTCGCCGCCCAGTTCCGGAAGGACGGAGAGGAGCGCGCCGGAAAGTTGCCCGCCCGTCAGGATGCGCAGCCGGTCGGCGGGGACGAGCGGAACGATGCGGTCCACCGTGTCGCGGATCAGCGGCTGCTCCGACGCCAGGGGAAGCAGCTGCTTGGGGCGCGCCGGCGTGCTCACCGGCCAGAATCGCGAGCCCACGCCGCCGGCCAGAATCACCGTCCACAGGTGCGGATTGGCGGTGCTCATGCGTCGCCGCCCTCCGACGGAGGCCCGCCGAACAGCTCGTCCACCCGCGCCAGCAGCTTCTTGGGGCTGAACGGCTTGGTGAAGAAGTCGGTGGCGCCCAGCTCCATGGCCTGGCGCCGGTCGGCGTCCTGCCCCTTGGCGGTCAGGATGATGATGGGCGTTTCGCGCCGGTGCGGAAGGCGGCGCGCCTCGGCCAGCACCTCCAGCCCGGTGGCGTACGGCATCATGATGTCCAGCAGAACGATGTCGATGGGCTCGGTGCCGTTCAGTTCGGCGAGCGCGGCCCGGCCGTCGGAAACCAGGGTGACCTCGTAGGGACCCTGCTCCAGCTTCATCTGGATGATGCGGCCGATGTGCGGCTCGTCGTCGGCCACCAGGACGCGGCGAGGGGCGTCGGCGGCGGGGTCTGCGTTCATCACACCCACAGGGGACGGGGGAACCGCGCGGGCGCGGCCGGGGTTGTACGCGTCACACCAGCGCGGCCAGTTCGTCGCGCCGGGCGGCCAGGTCGCGCAGAAGCGGGGCAAACCCCACGCCCGCGTCCAGCAGCACGGCCATCAGCACCTCATCCGAAAGCACGCTCGCCAGCGCCACGCCGCTGCCCAGGCGCACGGCGATGGTTTCGGCCTCGCCGGCGCCGCTGGCCTGGCCCAGCGCCCCGGCGGCCGAGGCCAGGCCGGGGATCATGGCCGACACGGTTTCGGCGTCCAGCGAGGGGTCGCCGTGGTGCGCGATCAGCAGGCCGTCGCGCCCGAGCACCAGAACGTGGCGTACGCCGGGGTGCGCGGCCAGCGCGGCGAGCGCGTGGTCAAGAGAGGGCATCGGTGCCTTTCCGCGGGTGAAAACCGGGCCGGGACGGCCAGCAACGTACCCGGCCCCGACCGTCCAAGTCAACCCTGAACCGGCCCGGCGCACCTTGACGGGTGCTCCCGGCGCCGCGTATGCTTTCCGTTGCGACCGCCCGTGTGGCGGCGCTCTTTTTTTCACCTGTACGCCCTGCGCACCGCGCCCGGAGCGTACGGCCATGTGGAGGGAACCGCGGTGCGCTTTGCCCCCTTCGTCCTGTTGATCTTTCCCCTCGCGGCCTCCATGACGGCCTGCGATGAAAATTCCCTGTTCGACGAGGTCATTCTGACCACCGACACGGTCACCATCGGCGCGCCCAGCGGGCCGTCGGGGCTGCCGTCGGCCATCAGCATCTCGCGTCCCAACGCCATCGAGCCCATCGAAAGCCGCCCGGAAACCGCGGGCGACGCGCAGCGCTGGGACTTTGCCCTGCGCCAGGGCCCCGGGGGCGAGCTTCAGCTGCGTTCTCGCCAGCCTGACGAGGGCGGCGTGGGCTCCGGAATCCTTCCCACCACCCAGGCGTTTGAGAACATCGAGCGCGGCAGCCGCGCCCGTTCGCGCTACCTGCTCACGCCGGTGACGCTCACCACCAACGCGGCGTACATGCTGCGTTCGCAGTACAGCAACGGCTTCTCGTCCTGCGGCGGATACGCCAAGGCCAAGGTGCTGGAGCTGAACACCGCCCAGGCCACCGCCAAGCTGGCGCTGGTGCTGAACGACCGCTGCGACGACGAGCGCCTGACCGACTGATGATCGACGTCCGCCTGCTGCGGCAGGACCCCGACGCCCTGCGCGGCCGCCTGGCCGCGCGGGGCAAGCGTGATGAAACCGACCAGGCCGTCGACACGGTGCTGGCGCGCGACGCCGAGCGCCGCGCCCTGATCGGCGAAGGCGACGAGCTCAAGGCCCGCCGCAACGCCGTCAGCCAGGAAGTGGGCCTTCGCAAGCGGCGCGGCGAGCCGGCCGACGACCTGATCGCCGAAACGCGGACGGTGGGCGACCGCATCCGCGAGATCGACGCCCGCCTGCGCGATCTGGAGGCGGAGATCGAGCACGTTCTTCTGCGCATGCCCAACGTCACCGACGCCTCGGTGCCCGCCGGCGGCGAGGAGTCCAACGCTCTGGTCCGCACCTGGGGCGAGCGGCGCGAGTTCTCCTTCACTCCCCGCCCGCACTGGGACATCGGCGCGGAGCTGGGGCTGATGGACCTGGCCGGCGGCGCGCGCGTGGCGGGAAGCGGCTTTCCCGCGTACCGCGGGATGGGCGCCCGGCTGCAGCGCGCCCTCATCAACTTCTTTCTGGACCTGCACACCGGCACGCACGGCTACACCGAGGTGGAGCCGCCGTTTCTGGTGACGCGCGACGCCATGCAGGGGACGGGGCAGTACCCCAAGTTCGTGGAAGACGGCGACGCGTACGAGATCGAGGCGGACGGGCTCTTTCTGGTTCCCACCAGCGAAGTGCCGCTGGTGAACCTGCTGCGCGAGCAGCTGCTGGAGCCGGGCGCGCTGCCGGTGAAGTTCACCGCGTACTCCCCCTGCTTTCGCCGCGAGGCGGGTTCGGCGGGCAAGGACACGCGCGGGCTGCTGCGGCTGCACCAGTTCGACAAGGTGGAGCTGGTGCGCTTCGAGGAGCCGCAGAACTCCCCCGCGGCGCTGGAAGAGATCACCGCGCATGCGGAAAAGGTGCTGCAGCTGCTGGAGCTTCCGTACCGCGTGCTGCTGCTGGCCGCGGGCGACACGGGCTTCGGCAGCACCAAGACGTACGACCTGGAGGTGTGGGCGCCCGGGGTGGAGAAGTGGCTGGAGGTGAGCAGCGCCAGCAACATGGGCGACTTTCAGGCGCGGCGCGCCGGCATCCGCTACCGCCCCGAGGCGGGGGCGCGGCCGGAGTTCGTGCACACGCTGAACGCGTCGGGCGTGGCGCTTCCCCGCACGGTCATTGCCCTGCTGGAGAACGGCCAGCAGGAGGATGGGTCGGTGCTGATCCCCCAGGCCCTGCAGCCGTACCTGGGAACGGACCGGCTGGTCCGCTCCTGAGCGCGCCGCGCGCCGGCGGCCGTCCGGCGCCGGCGCACCCGCCCGTGCCGCCAACCCTCATGCGAGCCCCCGCTCTCCCGCGACGCGGGCCGCCCCGCCCGCGCGGATGAACCGCCGCCACTGGCCCACCGCCCTGGCCGTTCTGGCCGCGGCCATCCTGGTCTGGTACCTGTTGTACAGCCAGGCGCTCGTGCGCGAGCTGCGCAAGGACGCCGAGGTGCACTCGCGCATCGTGGTGCGGGTGTACAGCGGGCTCAGCGACCCCGACATGGAGCCGCTGGCCACGCTGCTGGGGCTGTCCGGCGAAATCCAGCGGCTGCGCATTCCCATCGTGTACGCCGACCAGGACGGGGTTCCCGCGTTCTGGGTGAACCTGCCGTTCGAGGCGGCGCAGGGCGACACCGCGGACATGATCCGGGTGATGAAGTACAGCGACCGGCTGGCGCGGCAGAACCCGCCGTTGACGGAGCAGGGGCTGGGAACCATCTATTTCGGCGATCCGCCCTCGGTGGAGCGCCTGCGCTGGGTGCCCCTGCTGCAGGTGGGCGCCCTGGTGGCGCTGCTGGCCACCCTGGCGTCCGTCATCCGCCACAACGTGCGCACGGAACGCGAGCGCATCTGGGCGGCCATGGCGCGCGAGTCGGCGCACCAGATGGCCACGCCGCTTTCGTCGCTGGCGGGATGGGTGGAGATCCTGCGCCTGCCGGAGGAGGACCGCGAGGGGATGGCCACGCTGCCGGCGGTGGCGGGGGAGATGGAGGCGGACCTGGACCGGCTGGAAAAGGTGGCCCGCCGCTTCGAGTGGATCGGCCGCCCGGTGCAGACGGAGTCGGTGGACGTGCGCACGCTGCTGCGGCTGCTGGAGCGCTACGTGCGCGTGCGCCTGCCGCAGCTGGGGCGCGGCGTGTCGCTGGAGGTGGACATTCCCGAGGGGATGCCGGCGGTGCAGGGGAACGCCATTCTGCTGGAGTGGGCGCTGGAGAACCTGGTCAAGAACGCGCTGGACGCGCTGGCCGGGGCGGGCGGCCGCATCTGCATCGAGGCGGAGGCGCTGGGCGAGCGGCGGGTGGAGATCCGGGTGACGGACGACGGGCCGGGCGTGTCGGCGACGGTGCGCACCACGCTGTTCGAGCCGGGCGTATCCACCAAGAAGGGCGGGTGGGGCGTGGGCCTTTCGCTCGCCCGCCGCATCGTGGAGGACGTGCACGCGGGCAAGCTGCGGCTGGAGCCGTCGGAAAAGGGGGCGCGCTTCGTGATGCAGCTTCCCGCGGTGCCGGAGCCGGCGGATGCGGGGCGGCTGCGCGGGCGCGGGGTCGGGTTGTACGGGGGAAGTGCGTAGGGGTGCGTGAGTGCGGAGTGCGTGAGTGCGTGAGTGCTGGCTTTACGGCGGCCCCCACCCGGGCCGGCACCACCGGCCCACCCTCCCCCAAAAAAGACTGGGGGAGGGTTGTTGGCGGGCGGCGAGTCCGGCGCGACACGGGTAGTTCGTCGCGCTGAGCGGATTTCGTTGAGCGAATGAATCCGCCGCTCCAACAGCGGGAACCCCCGACACGGGGCGATTCGCGCCCCGTTCGGGGCTTCAACTGCATCGTGGCCGGCGTCCAGTCCGCGAAGGCGGACTTTGTGTGTTTCGAGGCGCGGTTTCAACCGCCGGACGGTCGCCGCGGGTGTGTGCCGAACGCCGCCCTCGCGCTGAGGTCTCCCCCTCTCCCGCTTGCGGGAGAGGGGGCCGGGGGGTGAGGGCTGCCCGCGGCCGCGCCAGACCATCCGGAGCACACCTGCCGTTCTCCCCAGCTCCGTGCGGCAGTTTGCCTCCCGTCGTTCCGCGTGACAATCGCAATCCAGAAAGCACTGCATAGATGGCGTTCGACCTGTCGCACCTGAACCCGGAGCAGAACGAGGCGGCCTCCCACTTCGAGGGGCCGCTGCTCGTGCTGGCGGGCGCCGGGTCCGGAAAGACCCGCGTGCTCACCTCGCGCATCACCTGGCTGGTGGACGAGATGGGGGTGGATCCCGCCGGGATCCTGGCCCTCACCTTCACCAACAAGGCCGCGGGTGAAATGCGCGAGCGCGTCCGCTCCATGCTGGGGCGCGAACTCGCGGGAATGTGGATCGGCACGTTCCACTCCGTCGGCGTGCGCATTCTTCGCCGCGATGCGCCCAAGCTGGGGTGGAGCCCGTCGTTCACGGTGTACGACGCGGACGACCAGGACGCGCTCATCAAGCGCATCATCCGCGACCAGCTCAAGCTGGACCTCAAGAAGTGGCCGCCGCGCGCCATCCACTCCGCCATCTCCGCCGCCAAGAACGAGCTCACCGGCCCGCAGGAGTATGCCGAGGGCGCGAATGACGCCTTTGAACGCGTGGTGGCGGATGTGTATCCGCGCTACCAGCAGGCGCTCAAGGACGCCAACGCCTTCGACTTCGACGACCTGCTCGTGAAGCCGGTGGAACTGCTGCGCACCCATCCGCACGTGCTGCGGCGGTACCAGGACCGCTTCCGCTTCCTGCTCGTGGACGAGTACCAGGACACCAACCGCGCGCAGTACGTCTTTCTGCAGCTGATGGCGGCGGAAGCCCGCAACCTGTTCGTGGTGGGCGACGACGACCAGAGCATCTACGGATGGCGCGGCGCCGACATCCGCAACATCCTGGACTTTGAAAAGGACTTTCCGGATTCGCGGATCGTGCGGCTGGAGCAGAACTACCGGTCGTCCGCCAACATCCTGGACGCGGCCAACCGCGTCATCAGCCACAACGTGAACCGCAAGGGCAAGACGCTGCGCACCGACGCGGCGGCCGGCGAGCGGATCACTCTGGTGGAGGCGGCGGATGAATCGGACGAGGCTCGCTGGGTGGCGGAGGAGATCCAGGCGCGGATGGCGGATGACGCACGCCTGTCGCTGCGCCACTTCGTCATCCTGTACCGCACCAACGCGCAGTCCCGGGCGATGGAAGAAGGGCTGCGGCGCGAGGGCATGCCGTATCGCGTCATCGGCGGCACGCGGTTCTACGAGCGGCGCGAGGTCAAGGACGCGCTCGCCTACCTGCGGCTGGTGAGCAACGCGTCCGCGGATGAGGCGTTTCTGCGCATCGTCAACGTTCCCCGCCGCGGCATCGGCGACGCATCCGTCACGCGGCTGGCGGAGCACGCGGCGGCGCGTCGCATCCCCCTCCTGGCGGCTGCGGCGGAGGCGGGTTCGGTGGATGGCATCCGCGGCGTGGCGGCCAAGGCGCTTCCGGAACTGTCCGCGCTGATCGGAAAGTACGCAGCGCTCGCCTCGCTGGAAGGGGTGGAGCTGGATCAGCTGCTGCGCGAACTGGTGCTCGAGTCCGGGCTGGTGGAGGCGCTCAAGGCGGAAGGCCCGGAAGGCAAGGACCGCCTGGCCAACCTGGACGAACTGATCGCCGGCGCGGCGGAGATCCAGCGCCGCCTGGTGGACGAAGATCCCGAGCTGATGATGGAGCTGGAGGATGCGGGGGAGACGTCGCCGCGCCCGCTCGACCTTTTCCTGGGCCACGTGGCGCTGGTGGCGGACGTGGACCAGCACGATCCCACGGCCGACGCGGTGTCGATGATGACGCTGCACAACGCCAAGGGGCTGGAGTTTCCCTTCGTCTTCATCAGCGGGATGGAGGACGGCCTGTTTCCGCTCATCCGCGCGTACGACGAGCCGGAGGACCTGGAAGAGGAGCGGCGGCTGTTCTACGTCGGCGTGACGCGGGCGGAGCGCAAGCTGTACCTGGTGCACGCCAAGCGGCGGCGGCGCGGGGCGCAGTACATGGACAGCGCGCCCTCCCCGTTCCTGGAGTCCGTCCCCGAGGACCTGACGGAGACGCGCAAGACGCCGCGCATACTGGAGCGTTCCTCCTCGTGGTCGCAGCCGTGGAAGCAGGGAGGCTCGTACACTTCCCGCCGCGAACGGCTTTTTGGCGGCGACTCAGCGTGGGGCGGGGGAAAGAAGAAGGACGACGGGGACGATTCCGGGTACCAGGTGGACTACGCGGACTCGCAGGACGCGCCCTCGCTGCGAAAGGGCGCCCGCGTCCGCCATCCCACCTTTGGCTCGGGGACGGTCAAGGAGCTCACCGGCTACGGCAACGACGTCAAGGCCGCGATCGAGTTCGACTCCGTGGGGCGCAAGACGGTGGTGGTGCGCTACGCGAATCTGGAAAGCGAAACGGATTGGGATTGAGGGCGCTCGCGGCGGTGCTGTGTGCGATCCTCGCATCCGCGCCCGCGAGGGCGGACGGGCTTGCATCCACACCAGGCACGGAGACGGTGATGGTTGATGGACGGATTTCCGCGCCGCGGTCCGGCAGGGTGGGCGCGGCGGTGGCCGTGGCGGCGCTGGCCGGCGCGGGCGTGGTGATGGCTCTTCCCGCGCGGCCCGCGCCCCCGGTGCCGGGCGACCGGCGCGAGACGGTGTTTCTGGTGCACGGCATGGGGCGCACGCCCGTTTCCATGCTGCTGCTGCGCCGCCGGCTGGAGCGCGACGGCTACCGCGTGGTCAACTGGGGCTACTGGCGGTCGACGGGGAGCGTGCGCGACCTCTCCGCGCGGCTGGCGCGCGAGGTGGCGGCGCAGCGCGGCGACGCGGCGGCCATCCACTTCGTGGGGCACAGCCTGGGCAACATCATCGTGCGGTGCCTGCTGGCGCACGAGACGCCGGGGCCGGTGGGGCGCATCGTGATGCTCGCGCCGCCCAACCAGGGCTCGGCCAAGGCGGACCGCTACGCCTCGCTGGTGGGCTGGCTGCTGCCGATGATCCACGAGCTGCGCACCGATCCCGCCAGCACCGCGCGCACGCTGGCGCTCCCCGACAGCGTGGACGTGGGGATTATCGCCGGCACGCTGGACGGCAAGGTGCGCGTGGCCGAAACGCACCTGGACGGCGCGCGCGACCACATCACCGTTCGTTCCGCGCACAGCTTCATCATGAACCGCCGCGACGTCCATGCGCTGATCGTCGGATTCCTGCGCGACGGCGCCTTTTCGGCCAGCGGGGAAGCACCCGCCATCCGCTGACGGACGGCGGTTCACGCACGGCGAGGCTGGCCGCTCCACGGGGGCGGTCGGCCTTTCTGCTTTCCATCTCAGGAAACGGCGCAATGAGACGGCTGGATGAATCCTTATCCGCCGCTATATTGATCGCACTCTCGGCGCCGCGGCTCGGGTGTCCGTTGCGCTGGATCATCAACCGTTCGATGGGAGCAAGTCATGAGCAAGATGAAGCTTGAACTCGACGCGCTGACCGTGCAGACGTTTGCGACCGCGGCGGAGGTGGACGCGTACGAGGGTACGGTGGACGGCCACGCCGCGCCGCCCAAGACCAACGGCTGCGGCTCGGAGATCGACGCCTGCCCGTCGTCGCTGGGCTGTACGTACCAGTGCGACACGGTGGAGTTCTGCAGCTCGTTCCGGGTCTGCAACACCCTGGACCAGTGCGTGACCACCGTGCGCTGCGAGATCGGCTGAGCATCCGCGGATCTGAACGAACCCCTTTCCCGCCCGGAGAGGGGTTCGTCGCGTCCGGCCCGCAGCACCGGAGAAGCACGACCGTGGCGGTACTGATGCCGTCGCGTCTCGATCTGAACCGCTCTCAAGAAAGCACGCCATGAACAAGATGAAGCTGGAACTCGACTCGCTGGATGTGCAGTCGTTCGCGACCGCCAAGGTGGATGGGTACCAGGGCACGGTGGACGGCCACGCCAAGACTCCGGCGTGCACCCTCGGCTGCGGCTCGGAGATCGATGCCTGCCCGTCGTCGCTGGGCTGTACGTACCAGTGCGAGTCGATCGACCGCTGCACCGGCCTGGGCTGCGAGTCGTTCGACACGAACTGCCCCACCAACGTGTGCGCCGTGACCGAGACCTGCTGATCGCTCGGTGAGAGCCCCTCGCCCGCTGGCGAGGGGCTCTCATCGATCCGCATCCCGCTCGCCCGCGGATCCGTTCCGCGAGCGCGACCAGGTCCTCCCGCGATTCGTCCTTCCCGTCAGTTCCCCCGCGTTCCTCCGCCACCCCCGCGTCCTCCGCGTGAACGCCGTTCGCGAAGCCTGCGGCGGCCGGCAGTCTTGTGGAAAGTGCACAGCGTTGCCCGGTGACAATCTCCTTATCTGACTTTATATTACGGAACTCGATCGCACGGCGGCCCGTACGCCGGCGCGATCCAACAAGGAACCGCTCGCAAGGAATCATCCCATGAGCAAGATGAAGCTGAACCTCGACACGCTGGCCGTGCAGTCGTTCGAGACCGCCGGTGCCGGCGCCGCCGCCCGCGGCACGGTGGATGGCCACGCCATCGCCAAGACGTACAACGGCTGTACCTCGGAGATCGACGCGTGTCCGTCGGCGCGCGGCTGTACGTTCCTGGAAAACTGCGAGACGCAGAACTGCGTCACCTACGACGCGGCCTGCAAGACGTACAACGGCTGCACCTCCGAGGTGGATGCCTGCCCCACCGGCCGCGGCTGCTCGGACGTCTTCGTCTGCTGATCGGCATCTGCAAAGAACCCCTCGCCCGGCACGCCGGACGATGGGTTCTTTTTCTGCCCGCTGCACCCGCGCCAGTGCTCGCGCGGCGACGATGAAGAGTTGCACGGCCGGCGCGATCCGCGCGCCCGCCGCATGGACCGCCATCACCGCGGTCCGGAACCACGGAAAAGGAACATCCTCATGAACAAGATGAAGCTGGAACTGGCGGAGCTCGAAGTGCAGTCGTTTGAGACCGCTGCCAACGCCGGCGCGCGCCTGGGAACGGTGAACGGCCACGCGGAAGGCAAGACCACCGTCGGCTGCGAGGGCACGGCCGTCATCTGCCCCGTGGAATCGGACAACGACCACTGCCCGTCCATCGGCTGCACGTTCTTTCGCCCGTGCGACACCAACGTGCCGTGCGAATCCGTGGACTGCGCGCCATCGGAATTCTACATCTGCTGATCCACGCGGCGGAAGCGAAGAACCCTCTCCCCGGCGGCCGGGGAGAGGGTTCTTTTCGTTCCGGCCCGCCAGAGCCCGCGGGGGATGCGCGTCCGCGGGATCGAAGCGTGGGTCAGGGCATGGTGGTGTCGGCGCGGCCGCTGAGGGAGATGGTGCTCACCCAGCCGTTGCGCTCGTCGTTGTCCTTGCCGGTGTGCAGGCGGGCGATGCCGAACTGGATGGGCCCCAGCGAAACGCCGCCGGACAGCATGTTGCCGCTTTCGCCGTCCGTGGCCACGCCCGCGCGCAGGGTGATGATGGGCAGCTTCTGCTGCACGCCCAGGCTGAGCTGGTTGCGCCACAGCGCGCTCACCGGCGAGGCGTCGCCCAGCTCCGACGTGTACGAGGCGCCGATGGTGGTGCGGGTGGGGAGCACGTACGCGCCGCCCACGCGCAGGGTGGTCGGCATGGCCAGCTCCAGGTCGCCGCGCAGCGACTGCGCCAGAGCGTTGATGGCCGGCGAGACGGTGGTGGCGTCCAGGTCGAACTCCGTCTCGCTGTCCTCGTAGCGCGCCAGGATCGCCTCGGGGTCGCCGTCGTCGTAGTCGGCGCTGTTGAGCGTCACCGAGCGGATGCGCATGTTGTCGTCGTTCCACTTCATGGTGTTGACGACGTTGTCCACCGCCACGCCCAGCGTGAGCCCCGGAATGGGCTCCATGGCCGCGCCCAGGTCCAGCCCGTAGCCGTTGCCGCCCTTGGCCTGCAGGCCGGCGTACGTCACTTCCACGTCGGTGGGGACCGCGTTGTTGAAGACGGTGCGCTGGTTGACGAAGGCGGAGCGCACGCGGTCGCGCGGCAGGAAGTAGTGGCCGGTGGCGCCCAGGGCCAGCGGGCCCACGCGGGTTCCGTAGCCGGCGTGAAAGTCCCAGAACGAGGCGCGCGAGCCCGCCGTGTTCTGGATGTTGTACTGCGCCAGCTTGCTCTGGTCAAAGCCGTTCAGCACCAGGTCCACCAGGCTCTTGTTGATGCTGTGCTCGCCCTGGATGCCGTACGTGACGCCGAACGCCAGGCGGCGGATCTGCATGGAGATCAGCGGCGCGCGCAGGTAGCCCTCCACGCCGGTGCCGTCGCTGGGGATGTCGTCCAGGATCTCCTGCCGCTCGGCGTCGTCCAGGTCGTTGTAGTTCACCAGGTCCCACACCTGCCCGGGCGTCACGCCCACGGACTGCGCGCCCAGCGCCAGGGTGGGGAAGGAGACCGACCAGTGCGGGCTGTTGGGCAGGCCCAGGTTGGCGGGGTTCTGGTACAGCGACTCCTGGCCGCGCGCCACGCCGATGTACGCGCCGCCCATGCCCAGAGCGCGCGAGGAAAGCGGGACCTGCGCCGAAAGCGGCGCGGCGGCGAGCACCGCGGCCAGCGCGGCGCATGCAACGTTCTTGGTCATCAGACGGTGTTTCAGGGTAGCGGGCCGTGGTGTCCGCGAACGCGGGAACGGCGCCGGAAGTGTGCGGGAACAGCGGTCGTGCGGGCGATGCCGCTCACGTGCGGAATCGCCTTGAAGCTATGTGGATTCCGTGCACGGGGCAACCGTGCCGCCATCCCGGCGGGGCCATTCCCGGACGGCCGGGCGCACGGGCTCCGTCCGCGCCGCCCATGACCGGTATTCGTCACGCGCGAGGGAGAACGATCGTCCCCCGCGCGTCCGGACATCCACAAGGTATGCGGCAGGCACCCGCCCGGCGTGGGTCAGTCAACCCATCCGGCCCGAATCCCGCATCACCCGCCCTCGCCCGGTCCCGATCGCCGCTTTCAGGGTGGATGACGGGAAAGGGAACTCGGCCGCGCGCCGGGGATACACAGTACGCCGGCATCCGGTCTGGATGCCGGCACCGCCGCAGGTACGACTTCCCTTCGCCCGCCAACCGCCATGAGAACCAAGCTCGCACTCCGTCCGCTGCTCGGCGCCGCGCTGCTGGCCGCCGCCATCGCGCCGCACGCGGCCGCGCAGACCATTCACGCCGCGGTGGTGCGCGGGTCCAGCGGCGAGCCGCTGCCCGAGGTGCTGGTGCGCGCCCAGTCTGAGGACGGGCGCACTGTGGGCGCCGGGTTCACGCGGCTGAACGGCGTGGCGGTCCTGCGCCTGCGCGAGGCGGGAACGTTTCGCCTGGTGGCGCAGCGCGGCGGGTACAACGACGCGAGCGTGGGAACCGTGCGGGTGGGCGAGGACGGCGACGTGACCGTGCCCGTGCGCATGACGGCGCGGCCGTTCAGCATGGACACGGTGACGGTCATCGCCCAGCTGCGCAGCGAGCGCGGGCGGCAGGCCTTCAACCGGCGCCGGGTGATGGGCGAGGGCGTGTACCTGGACAACGACTATCTGCTGCAGCGCAACCCGCGCGAGGTGACGGACTTTCTGATCGGCGTGCCCGGCATCGCCATGCGCCCGGGCCGGGAGGGCGCCGTGCCCGTGAGCATGCGGGGCACTCGCTGCATGGTGACGCTGGTGGACGGCCGCCCCGTTCCCGCGCTCATGCAGCCGGTGGAGCGCGACGTGGTCCGCCAGAGCATGAACCGGCTGACGGCCAACCCCCGCGGCCACGTCATCTCCGATCCCGCGGGACGCTCGCTGAACCGCATGGTGTTTCCGGACGACGTGGTGGCCATCGAGGTGTACCGCGAGTGGAGCGAGGTGCCGCTGGAATACCGGCAGTACGCGTTCACGCCGCAGACGCCGGAACGCTGCGGCGCCTACCTGTACTGGACCGGCGCGCGCTGGTAGCCCGCCGCGCGGGGCACCCCGCGCACGGAGGGAAGATGGAGGCCCGGCCCCGGATCACCGGCGGCCGGGCTTCCGCGTTTCCGGCCGCCGCCTTTCCCGGCGCGTCCTCCCGCGCGCCGGGACGATCGCCCGTCATCCGCCCGGGACGGCGCCGGGGCTTTCCGCAAACCGTGGTGCGGGGTTAACTTGCAGTCTTCTGCGCCCTGATTTTTCAAGACCGATCGAGCGGGACACGCACGTTGCGACTGAATCATATCCGTAACTTCTGCATCGTCGCACACATCGACCATGGGAAGAGCACCCTGGCCGACCGGCTGCTGGAAACCACCGGCACGCTGCAGATGCGCGAGATGAAGGACCAGGTGCTCGACTCGATGGACATCGAGCGCGAGCGCGGCATCACCATCAAGCTCAACGCCGTGCGCATGCGCTACAAGGCGCGCGACGGCGGCGACTACCAGCTGAACCTGATCGACACCCCGGGCCACGTGGACTTCACGTACGAGGTGTCGCGCTCGCTGGCGGCGTGCGAAGGGGCCATCCTGGTGGTGGACGCGTCGCAGGGCGTGCAGGCGCAGACGCTGAGCAACCTGTTCCTGGCGATGGAGGCGGGGCTGGAGATCATTCCCGTCCTCAACAAGATCGACCTTCCCGGCGCCGAGCCGGAGCGCCGCCGCGCGGAACTCGTGGAACTCCTGGGCGTGGACCCGGCGGACGTGATCGCCGCGTCGGCCAAGGCGGGCATCGGCATCGAGGACATTCTGGAGGCGGTGATCGCCAAGGTGCCGCCCCCGCAGGGCGACCCCGAGGCCCCGGCGCGCGCCCTGATCTTTGACTCGTACTACGACAAGTACGTGGGGGCGGTGCCCAGCATCCGCGTGGTGGACGGCGTGCTCAAGCCGGGGATGCGCATCGCCTTTGGATCCAACGACAGCGTGTATCCCATCGACGAGGTGGGGTACCTGCAGGTGGGCCGCTTTGCCGCCAAGGAGCTGCGGCCGGGCGAGGTGGGATACGTGATCGCCGGCATCAAGCGCGTGGCCGACACGCGCAGCGGCGACACCATTCTGGACGCCGAGAACATGGCGTCGGAGCTGCTTCCGGGATACCAGGAAGTGAAGCCGATGGTGTTCGCGGGGATCTATCCCACCGACACCGAGCAGTACGAGGACCTGCGCGACGCCCTGAGCAAGCTGCAGCTGAACGACGCCTCGCTCGTGTACGAGCCGGAAACGTCGCTTGCGCTGGGCTTCGGGTTCCGCTGCGGCTTCCTGGGGCTGCTGCACATGGAGATCATTCAGGAGCGGCTGGAGCGCGAGCACAACCTGGACCTGATCACCACCGTCCCCAACGTGAAGTACACGGTGCGGATGACGGACGGCGAGGTGCTGTGGGTGGAAAGCCCCAGCACCCTGCCCGATCCCACCAAGATCGACGAGATCGAGGAGCCGTACGTGCGCACGCGCGTGCTGTGCCCGGCGGAGTACATCGGCGCGGTCCAGAAGCTGTGCCACGACCGGCGCGGCAACTTCATGGGGATGGCGTATCCGGACCCCCAGCGCGTGGAGCTTCAGTACGAACTGCCGCTGGCGGAAATCGTGCTGGACTTCTACGACCGGCTCAAGAGCGCCACGCGCGGCTACGCCTCGCTGGACTACGACCTGATCGGCTATCGCGCCAACCCGCTGGTGAAGCTGGACATGCTCATCAACGGCGACCCGGTGGACGCGTTCAGCGTCATCATCCACCGCGACAAGGCGTACGAGTACGGCCGCAACATCGCCGAAAAGCTGCGGCAGCTCATTCCCCGGCAGCAGTTCGAGGTGGCGATCCAGGCGGCGATCGGGCAGAAGATCATTGCCCGCGAAAGCATCAGCGCGCTGCGCAAGAACGTGACGGCCAAGTGCTACGGCGGCGACATCAGCCGAAAGCGCAAGCTTCTTGAGAAGCAGAAGGAGGGCAAGAAGCGGATGAAGCAGGTAGGAACGGTGGAGATTCCGCAGGAGGCTTTCCTGGCCGTGCTGCAGCTGGGCGGCTGAGGCGGCTCACCTCGCACCTCCGAGAGCGACCCGCGGGGCCGCTGCGCATTTCGCGCGGCGGCCCCGTTCTGTCTCACCGGAGTTCCGGTCCGGTCCAGGGCGCGGGCCGGCGTGTGGAGGCATGGCGCGCCGCATCCGCTCATCCGCGGAACGGAACGACGGCGGCGGCCGTGTCGTCAGTGGGAGCCCGCGAACGTGATGCTTGACGCCGGCGTGCCCGCGATGCATTTCTTTGGCGTCTTTCTTTGCGGTTCACGCCACACCATCATCGGGGGTTCATCATGAGCGGTATGCAGCTTGGGAAGGACTTTGTCTTCAATCCCGAAATTCAGACGCCGCCGGATGCGGGGCTCAAGGCCGCCGCGGCGCCCGTCGCCGAGGGGGCGGAAAGCGGACTGGGGCTGCTGGGCCAGCTGCACGGGCACTGGAAAGGCACGGGCTTCAACACCATCTGGCGTCCCTTCTTCGGCGTGCCCGGCCAGGGCCACTTTCTGGAACTGAACCGCACGACGGAAACGCTGACCGTTGAGAAAATCCATGGCGCCATTCCCAACCGCGGGTTGCTGCAGAAAGACATCGACATGTTCGGTGTGCACTACCTGCAGAAGGTGAAGGACGCCAACACGCTCGAGGCACTGCACTTTGAGCCGGGCATCTGGCTGAACATCCCCGAAACCAGCAATCCACTGGAGCCACCCACGGTCGCCCGCCTGGCTTCCATTCCGCACGGGACGACCGTGCTCGCCCAGGGCACCGCCAGGCATACTCCGGGCGGCCCCACGTTCGACCCCGTCGACATCACGCCCTTTCTGATCGGCCACCCCACGGAGCTGAGGCCGTTTCCGGAGTCGAACCTTGCGGTCACGACCAAGTTCCGCTCACCGGTTCTCACGGGGATCACGCAGAGCATGGTGGACAACGCCAACTCCGTGCTGGCGAGCGACAACGCGGGCAAGAAGATCACTGGCACCAGCACGTTCCGCATCACCTCCGACCCGCAGCCCGTGGCCGGGGGCGGGACGGCCAACACGGCATTCCTTCAGGGACTTCCGGGTGGCGCGCCCAACGCTGACGCGGTGAAGACTTCCGCCATCTTCTGGATCAACGAGGTTTCCGACGGCACCGGGACGCACCTGGAACTGCAGTACACGCAGACGGTGCTGCTGGACTTTGGCGGGCTCAGCTGGCCCCACGTGTCGGTCGCCACGCTGCGCAAGGTCAAGTCCCCGACCCCGGACTGAGCCGGCCGCGGCTGCACCGCCGGCGCGCTGGACAGGGGCGTCTTCCCGCGCGGGAGGACGCCCCTGTCTGCATGGGTCCGTTTGTCCACCGTGGGGCTCGGGGTTACAATCCCGGGCTCGCGCGCCGCGTTCGGCCGCGCGTTCACACGCATCGTTCACGGGGGATGGATGGCGCAGCCGCGGATGTCGGTCGTCATCACGACGTACAACCAGCCCGGGCCGCTGGAGCTGGTACTGTGGGGATACGCCGCCCAGACCGTCCCCCCGCACGAGGTCATCGTGGCGGACGACGGCTCGGGGGCGGAGACGCGCGCGCTGGTGGACCGGCTGCGGCGCGAAACGGGGCTTCCGCTGGTCCACGTGTGGCACGCGGACCGGGGATTCCGCAAGACGGAGATCCTCAACCGCGCCATCGTCGCGTCGACGGGCGATTACCTGCTGTTCACGGATGGGGACTGCATTCCGCGGCGCGATCTGGTGGAGGTGCACCTGCGCGAGGCGGACTGGGGGCACTTTCTGTCCGGCGGATACCTGAAGCTCCCGGAATCCGTCACTCGCGCGATCACGGTGGAGGACGTGCGGGAGGGGCGGGCGGCGGATGCGGGGTGGCTGCGGTCGCGCGGATGGCAGCCGGGCCGGCACGCGCTGCGCCTGACGGGTTCCGCGCGGCTCGCCGGGGTGATGGACCGGCTGACGCCCACCGCTCCGACGTGGAACGGCCACAACGCGAGCGGATGGAAGGAAGACATCGTCGCGGTGAACGGCTACGATCTGGACATGGAGTACGGCGGACTGGACCGCGCACTGGGCGAGCGGCTGGAGAACCACGGCGTTCGCGGGCTGCAGATCCGCTTTCGCGCGCCGGTGCTGCACCTGCACCACGAGCGGCCGTACGCCGACCCCGCCAAGGTGAAGCGCAACCGCGAGTTCCGCGGCCACATCCGCCGCGAGGGCATCGTCCGCTCGCCGCGCGGCCTGGCGGAACTGGAGCCCGCCTCCGAACTGCTCGTCATCCGCTGAGAACGCTCGTCATCGACCGAAAACGGATCGGATCACGCAGAGCAGCAGAGGAGCAGAGAAGGAACGACGAACAGGGAGAGCGATCCGCGCGATCACTCTCCTTTGTTGTTCTTTGCTGCTTTATCTGAACATCCCGCGCTGCGCCAGGAAGAAGCGAGTGCCGGGTCGGGGATCTCGAACATGCTCACCTGTCCCCGGTCGTTTACGACGAGAACGCGGTTGATCATGTCGACCGGCGGATCGGCGGATTCGATGAAGGCGAGCGCGGCCTCGAAAAGCCGGATCTGCTCCGCGCGGGGCACGTCCGGCAGCGAGATGGCACCGGGGTGAACCTCCTCCCGCTGCAGCATGGGCCGGAAATCCTTCCAGTTTCCGGTGACAAGCGTCAGATCTTCATCCAGCATCCGCCGCCGGATCGCGAAGTCCTGCCGACCCTTCCAATCCAGATGCTGGATGTGGTAGGCATTGTACCCACGTCCGTTCGCGACGTCACGCAGCCTGGGCGTAACGTCTTCGTCGATCAGGAACTGGATCACGCGCCGCGGGCATCCTCTGCCCGTTTCATGGCGCGGGTCCATTCCGCGCGGGGCCGTCCCCGGCGCGGGTACAGCTTCGCGTACTGCGTGGCAAGGTCGATGTCGCCCTCCCGCAGCCGCGGGTAGTCTTCCGTCAGCTCCTCGCGCGTCGCGCCGAGTTCCAGCTTGCGCGCGATCGAGTACACGGGGATGCGCGTTCCCGCGAACACCGGGTCGCCGCCGTGTACCTCGGCATCGCTCTCCACCCGCGCGCTGATCCGGGTGAGGAGATCCAGGCGTGCCTCGAACCTCTCGATCGTCTGCCGCAGATCGATGACAACCGAGCCCATCTCCAGCCTCCGGGGGAGTTCGGCGAGCGCCTTGCCGCGGAACAGGCGGTACACTTTGGACCGGATCTCGGGCGCGAGGAGGGAACTGAAGCTCAGGAACACGGCCGCTCCGGCATCCACCACCCGCGTGACGTGGTCCGCGGACCGGCGCAGCAGGCGCGACTGGATCTGCTTTCGGTCGATTGCCTGATTGACCGCCTTGATCGCCACGCCGGCCAGAAACGCGGCCTCGTTCACGGTGATTGCCATCTCTACACTGGTGCGCCGCTCAGGTACTGCAGTCATAATCCATCCCCGGTTAAGGATGGATTATACCCGCGTCATCATCCATGGTCAATCCTGAAAGGGCGGACCCCGGTGGATGCGATCGGGCGGCAGAGCGGAGGACGTGGGCGCTTCCCGGTCCATCCATCCGCGTTTCCTCGCTGACCTTTGTGAGAATCCCAATCCGCGGAGGGGAGCAGCACTCGTGGCGGGTTCGGGAATGGACTTTCCATCCCTTCGCACGGGATGTAGGTTGGCCGCGCCGGTATTTCGGACAAGGACGGGCCGCACCGCGCCGCCCCCGGCGCCCACACAGGAGAACGCATGACGCCCGGAACGGCGCAGAAACGGTGGATCGTGGGGGTGGACCTGGGCGGCACCAACATCGTCGTCGGCCTGGTTCCCATTGAAGGCGGCGAGGTGATGGGCTTTCGCACCGTGCCCACCGACGCCCAGCGCGGCGCCAAGGCCGTGGTGGACCGCATCGTGGCCATGGTGGACGAGGCGATCACCGACGTCACCGCCTCGCACGGCACCACGCGCGACGCGGTGGCCGGCGTGGGGATCGGCTCGCCCGGCCCGCTGGACCGCAAGACGGGAACGGTGATCAACACTCCCAACCTGGGGTGGCGCAACTTTCCGCTGCGCGATCTGGTGGCCAACCAGGTCAAGCTCCCCTGCACGCTGGACAACGACGCCAACTGCGCCACCTACGGCGAGTGGTGGCTGGGCGCCGGCCGCGGGGTGAGCACGCTGGTGGGGCTTACGCTGGGCACGGGGATCGGCGGCGGGATCGTACTGAACGGCGAGATCTACCACGGCTGCAGCGACGTGGCCGGCGAGATCGGCCACATGACCATCGACAGCAACGGCCGCAAGTGCAAGTGCGGCAACTACGGCTGCCTGGAGCAGTACGCCAGCGGCCCGGCCATCGCCCTGCGCGCGGTGGAGGGGATCGAGGCGGGCGCGTCCACGGCGCTGGTGGAGATGGTGGACGGCCGCCTGGACGAGATCACCGCCGCGACGGTGTACGAGGCCACGGTGCAGGGCGATCCCTACGCGGCCGAGGTGATGAAGGACACGGCCAAGTTCCTGGGCGCGGGCGTGGCGAGCATCATCAACATCCTGAATCCGGAGATGGTGGTGATTGCGGGTGGGGTGACGCGCGCGGGCGACACGCTGTTTGAGCCGCTGCGCGCCGAGGTGCGCCGCCGCGCGTTCCGCAGCGCGCAGGAGTGCTGCCGGATCGTCCCCGCGCTACTGCCGGGGACGGCGGGCGTGGCGGGCGCGGCGGCGGTGTTCAAGCGGGAGAATTACGGCGCGGTGTGAACGGAAGTGCGTGAGTGCGGGGTGCGTTAGTGCGTTAGTGCGAGGGAACTGAAGTGCTCGGTGCTCAGTGCCTGGTGCTCAAGGTGACTGTGGCGCGCACTGCCGGTGGGGCCCTCACCTCGCGTGCTTCGCACGACGACCCTCTCCCACGAACAGATGTGGGAGAGGGAGCACACACCAGTTTGGCGCGGATCGGCTGGGTCCAGGGCGGCCCCCACCCGGGCCGGCACCACCGGCCCACCCTCCCCAAAAAAGACTGGGGGAGGGTTGCGGCGGGCGGAGAGTTCAGCGCCCGAGTGGGCGGCTCCGGCGTGGCGGCCGATTGTGTTGAGCGAACGAATACGCCGCTCAAACGGCGGGAACCCCCGACACGGCGCTATTCGCGCCCCGTTCGGGGCTTCAACCGCAACGGAATCCGCCGATGGGTGCCGTGGTCCGCCATCGCGCTGAGGTCTCCCCCTCTCCCGCTTGCGGGAGAGGGGGCCGGGGGGTGAGGGCTGCCCGCCGCCGCGCGAGATCGTCCGGATCGAGCTGAGTGCAGCGCGCCTCCCTCCGCTGGGAGGCGGCGCTGCGATGAGACCGCACTGACGCACTCACGCACTCACGCACCCAGCACTCACGCACTTTCTTCTTTCTACCCAGTACTGTTCTTGGAAAATTCCAGTCCGTGGCAGCGCTCCCGGCATCCCAGAATCAAGCTGCCCGAGAGCGAGCCCATGTTCATCCTGTGCACCAACGACGACGGGTACCAAGCCCCCGGGCTGGCTGTGCTGGCCGAGGCCGCGCGGAGCCTGGGCGCAGTGCACGTCGTGGCGCCGGACCGGGAGCAGAGCGCCCAGAGCCACGCGCTCACCATGCACTTTCCCCTGCGCGCGCGGCTGGTGCGCGAAGGCATGCACCACGTGGACGGCACGCCCACCGACTGCGTCGCCGTGGCCATCGGCGCGCTGCTGGAACAGCGCCCGCACCTGGTGCTGAGCGGCATCAACCATGGCCCCAACATGGGCGAGGACGTGCTCTACTCCGGCACCGTCGCCGGGGCCATGGAGGCGACCATCCTGGGCATTCCCTCCATCGCCGTCTCGTACGCCGGGCGCGACGCGGAGCACCTGGAAAGCTACGGGCCGCTGCTGGCCCGCCTGCTTCCGCAGCTGGCGGACTTCGGCCGGTTTCCGCCAGAAACGCTGCTGAACATCAACCTGCCGCCCATCGACGCGGGTGACGTAAAGGGGATCGAGGTCACGCGGCTGGCCCGGCGTGTCTATCTCGACTCGCTCACCCGCGCCAAGGACCCCAACGGGCGCGAGTACTTCTGGATCGGCGGCGGCGAGGTGGAATGGTCCGCGCCCGAGGGCACGGACTTTCACGCCGTCAGCCGCGGCTTCGTGTCCGTGACGCCGCTGCACCTGGACCTCACCAACCACGCCCTGCTGCAGGACGTGGCCGCGTGGAAGCTGGCGCTGTGAACGACCGCTTCATCGGGCAGCGCCGCGCCCTGCTGAACGTGATGCAGGAGCGCGGGATTCACGACATGAACGTGCTGCGCGCCTTTGACGCGGTGCACCGCCACGAGTTTCTGCCCTCGTCCGTGCTGCACCGCGCCTACGAGGACGCGCCGGTGCCCATCGGGTTCGGGCAGACGGCGTCGCAGCCGTCGCTTCAGGCGCTGTACATGCAGGTTCTGCAGCTGAAGCCGTCCGACAAGGTGCTGGAAATCGGCACGGGATGCGGCTTTCAGACGGCGGTGCTGGCCCAGCTCGCGGACCGCGTGTACTCGGTGGAGCGCCTGCGCGACCTGAGCGTGCGCGCCCGCGAGCGGCTGGATGCGCTGCGGGTGTCCAACGTGGCGCTTCTGGTGGGAGACGGCACCATCGGGTGGAGCCGGTACGCGCCGTACGACGCCATTCTGGTGGCCGCGGCGGCGCCGGACGTCCCCGGTCCGCTGCTGGACCAGATGGCCGAGGGCGGGCGGATGCTGATTCCCGTGGGCAGCCGAGACGTGCAGCGCCTGGTGTGCATTCGCCGCGTGGACGGGCGGTATACGGAAGACGAGGTGACGGCGTGCACCTTTGTTCCGCTGCTGGGGCGCTTTGGATGGGAGAGCGAGGCGCCCCGCGGATGACGCGGTCCCCGTGCGGCGTGCACGGGGACCGCTTTCGTTGACAGAAGATTCTGCCCGCGGTACGTTCCGTCGCATACCTGCTCGCTTTCCGGCACATCGCGCGCATGCGGTTCGTCTCCGCGCACATCCCCATTCCCACTCCCGCGACCCGATGACCGCTCCCAACGGCGACTCCATGGACGGCTTCGTCTTTCCGCCGTTCATTCCGTCGGCTTCGCGCGCCGCGCAGACGCCGCCGCCCGCGCCCGCCGCGGCTCCGGCGCCAGCCCCCGCGCCGGAACGGACGAGCCTGCCGTGGGATTCGGACACGCCCGTCATCCGCGACACCGCCGCACCCCGCGCGGAACCCGCCACGGCGGAGGACGACGATCTGCCTTGGCTGGAGGTTCCCTCGGCCGGGGAAGCCGTCGAGGCCAGGCCCGCGGATGACGGTCAGCCGTGGAGCACGCCGGCGGACGAGAGCGCCGCGGAGCAGCCCTGGAACAACTCGGCGGAGGACGACGCGGCCGCGCAGCGGTGGAGCAGCGCACTGTCCAACGAGCCCGCCGCGGATCTGCCGTGGAACAGCGCGCCCTCAGATGACGCCTCCGACCTGCCGTGGGACACCGCCGCGCCGGACGCCTCCACCGCGGACGCCTCGTGGTCTCCCTCCGATCCGCCCGCCGCCGACGCGCCGTGGGCTTCGTCGGACGAAAAGGCTTCCGACGCGCCGTGGGCCGCCGCCGACCACACTTCTTCCGACACACCGAGGACTTCGTTCGAGAGCGCGCCTTCGGATCAGGCAGCGCCGGACGCGCCCTGGGCTTCGTCGGATGAGGCCCGATCGGACGCGCCTTGGAATTCTTCTGAGAACGACGCCCCCGAGGCGCCGTGGAGCGCATCGGATGAGGCGGCCCGGTCCGACGCCCCGTGGACCGCTCCGGAGAACGCCGGCTCGGCTGCGCAGGATGATGCCATTTCCGGCACGCCGTGGAGCGCTTCGGATGAGGCCGAGGCTGACGCGCCGTGGGCGACCCCGGAGAACGATACATCCGACGCGCCCTGGGCCTCAGCGGATGCAGCCACGCCGGATGCACTCTGGGCCAGCGGGCCGGAGCACGACACGGCGGTGTCCGGCGGATCGGTTCAGGACACGGATGATCTGCCGTGGATGAGCGCCGCGGCGGATGATTCCGTGGTGGATGAGCCCGAGTACGGCGTAGACGCGGTCCCCGACGCGCGCCCGTGGTCGGATAGCACCCCGGCGGATGAGGATGCGCCCGACCCGAAGCCCGCGGCGGCGCAGGCGGACGACCCGTTCCCGGACTGGCTGGCGTGGGATGCCCGCGCGGAGGCGGAGGCATCCGCGGAGAGCAACGCCGTGCCGCCGCTGGACGGCCTCGACGCCTTCCTGAGCCCGTCCGACGCGGACGCGGCGGACGACGTGGTGTGGCCCGTGGCGCAGCCGACGGCCACGGTGCCGGAGTCGGAAGAGGAGTTCTCGTTCGAGTCGCTGCTGGAGCCCGCGCCGGTGCCCCAGCCCACGGTGGAGTTCGCCGTCGCGCCGGAGACGACGCCGGTGGATGCAGGCGAGGAGCCCGCGGCTGACCCGTTTACCGCCGCAGCGCTTACCGAAACCGAGGTCCTGGTGCCCGCGGCGGATCCGTTCGCCACGGATTCCGGCGAGTTCGCGGCGCAGGTGGTGGAGAGCGAAGCCGCCGTCGCCGCCTCGGCACCCGCCGCCTCGGGCGCGGCGCACCCGCTGCAGGGCGCGTTCGAGCAGGCCGCGGCGCGGCTGGAGGAGATCGCGCGCACGCTGCGCGAAAACCCGGATCAACTCATCGCGGGCGCGGCGGGCGATCCGCTGGCCCTGCTGGTGACGGGATACGTGCTGGGCGCGGCTCACGGCCCGCAGCGCTGACCCGTCCGCCGCGACGGAACGGACCGGCCCTCCCGCGTGCCACGCGGGAGGGCCGGTCTTCGTTTGTGCGGCGGCGGCTGTCGCCGGAGTCCGCGTGCGGGATTGCGCCGGCGGGGACGGGGCCGGACGGTTGCGCGGGTTGCCACGGCCGGCGCGGCGCGGCTAGCTTGCCCGGCTCGCCGCCGCTCCCCTCCCGCACCCCGCCGCATGGCCGAACCGGCTCACGCATTCCGGACGACCGGCGCCGCGCCGCGCATCACCGTGGGCGTGGTGACCTGGCAGCGTCCGGAAATGACGCTGCGCTGCGTGCGCTCGCTCGCCCTTGCCGCGCAGTTGATCGCCGAGGCGCGCGTAGTGGACGAGGGATCGGAGCCGCCGCTGGTGCTTTCCGCCGCGGATCTGGGCCCGGGCGTGCCGCCGGTTGTGCTCACGCGCGAACCGTCACGGCCGGGGCTGAGCGCGTGCCGAAACCGCATCGCCCGCGAGGCGCGAACGCCGTATCTGCTTTTCCTGGATGATGATGCGGTGGTGCTCACCGCCGAGTCCATCCGCGCCGCGCAGGCCGTGCTGGACGCCGATCCGTCGGTGGCGGTGATCGCGTTCTCCCAGGCGGAGGCGGATGGAACGCTCTCCGCCGGGCAGCCCGCCGCGGTGGATTATCCCGCCCGCGTGCAGACGTTCATCGGGTTCGCGCACCTGATCCGGCGGGATGCGCTGCTCGCGGTTGGCGGGTACCGTGAGCTTCTGCGCATCAACGGCGAGGAGCGGGAACTGTCGATGCGGCTGCTGGATGCGGGGATGAGCGTGGTGTACCTTCCCGGCGCGCCCATCGCGCACCTGCGTGACTCGGCCGGCCGCGACTCGCGCGCGTATCTGCGCATCATCACGCGCAACGACGCGCTCATCGCCATGCTGAACGAGCCGCTGCCCATGGCGCTGGCCACCGTTCCCCTGCGGCTGCGCCGCTACTTTCCCATGCGGCGCGGGTGGGAAGTGGACGATCCTGGCGGATTCGGCGTGGTGGTGCGCGATCTGGCCGGGTCGCTCCCCACCGTTCTGCGCCAGCGGCGGGGCGTCCGCTGGGCCACCATGCGCGAGTGGCGTCGATTGGCCGCGGCTCCGCCGTACGAGCCGCCGCCCGCCCCGTGAGCCGTCCGCTGCGCCTGCTTACGCTGGGCCATTCCTACGTGGTGGGCACCAACCGCGCGCTCGCCGACGCCATGGCGCGGGCGGGCGGCGGGCGGTGGGAGGTGACCGTCGCCGCGCCGGACGCGTTCCCCGGCGACCTGGGCCCCATCCGCCTGGCCGCGGTCCCGGGCGAGGCGCCGCGGCTGGAGCCGGTGCCGGTCCACGGGGCCGGGCGCATCCACACCATGCGGTACGGTTCCCGCCTGCGCGCGCTCCTGCGCGAGGGGTGGGACGCGGTGCACTGCTGGGAGGAGCCGTTCATCGCCGCCGGGGCGCAGGTGGCCGCGTGGACGCCGCGCGACGCCCGGCTGGTGTACGCGACCTTTCAGAACCTGCCCAAGCGGTATCCGCCACCGTTCGGATGGATGGAGCGCTATGCCATGCGCCGCGCGGCGGGGTGGATCGCGTTCGGCGCGACGGTGGAAGAAACGCTCCGCACCCGGCCCCTGTACCAGGCCCGCCCTCACCGCGTGATCTCGCCCGGCGTGGATACGGCGCGCTTTCGCCCGGACGCGGAGGCGCGCGGCCGCGTCCGGGAGGCACTCGGCTGGTCCGCGGACGGTCCGCTGGTGATCGGCTACCTGGGCCGCTTCGTGCCGGAAAAGGGAATCACGCTGCTGCTGCGCGCGCTGGCGGGTGCGCGACAGCCGTGGCGGGTTCTGCTGGTGGGCGGCGGGCCGATGGAGGGCGAGCTGCGGGCGTGGGCGGCGGGGCAGGGGGACCGCGCGCGCGTGGTGACCGGCGTGCGGCACGAGGAGGTGCCCGCGCACCTGAACGCGATGGACCTGCTCTGCGCGCCCAGCCAGACGACCGCGCGGTGGCGGGAACAGCTGGGCCGCATGCTGCTGGAGGCGATGGCGTGCGGCGTTCCCGTCATCGGCAGCGACAGCGGCGAGGTTCCGCACGTGCTGGCGGACGCGGGCGTCGTGGTGGCGGAGGCGGATGGGGCCGCGTGGACGCGCGAGATCGACCGGCTGCTGGCGGATTCCGGTGAACGCGCCGCGATGGCCGCGCGCGGGCTGGCGCGCGTGGAGGCGGAGTTTGCGCTCCCCGTGGTCGCGCGGAGGCACCTGGCGTTCTTTGAGGAGCTGGTTCGCGGGGCGTAGATCGTCGCGTGGTTGCCGTCTGGTGATTGCATGCGAGAAAAGCTGGTGCCGGCCCGGGCGGGGATCGCGGGCGGCCCCCACCCGGGCCGGCACCACCGGCCCACCCTCCCCGCGCGAGAGCGGATGAATCCGCCGCTCGGACAGCGGGAACCCCCGACTCGACGCCCACAGGCGCCGTTCGGGGCTTCAACTGCCTCCGACGCGAGCGGAGGCGGCGCCCAGTCCGCGAAGGCGGACTTCGTGTTTCTCGAGGCGCGGTTTCAACCGCCGGGCCGATGCCGGAGTCCTGTGCCGCAGTCGACCTTCGCGCTGAGGTCTCCCCCTCTCCCGCTTGCGGGAGAGGGGGCCGGGGGGAGAGGGGTGCCCGCGGCCGCGCCAGATCATCCGGAGCACACCGGACCCGCAGTTCTCCCCTCTCCGTGCGCAGTTTGCACGGGGAAGGGCCGCGGGAGGGGCCACCAGGTCCGCCATTCGCACGATCCGTGTCCGATCCTGTCTGATCCTGATCACCCGAAGTTCATCCACCGGAGCCCACGTGACCCAGCCGGACGCGGATCGCATCGCCGAGGGCGAGTACGCGCGCAAGCAGCTTTCCGGGCGCGCCGGCCTCATCGGCTGGAGCCACGAGCGCCGCTTCCGCACCGCGCGCGGCATGGTCGCGCCGTACGCCGCGCGGCGGCTTCTGGACTACGGGTGCGGCGACGGGACCTTTCTGGCCCAGGTGCACGACCTGTTTCCCGCCGCGACCGGCGTGGAGGTGGACGACGGCCTGGTCCGCGACGCGCGCGCCCGCTTCGCCCCCGTGGGCGGGCTGGAGTTCGTGCACACGGGTGATGTCGATCGTCTCCCCGCTGGCGCATTCGGTGTGGTGACGTGCATGGAGGTGCTGGAGCACTGCACGCCGGACTCGGTGGACGGCGTCGTCGCGCAGATCCGCAGGCTGGCCGCTCCGGACGCCGCCGTCATCATCAGCGTGCCGGTGGAGACGGGGCCGGCGCTGCTGGTGAAGCAGGCGGCGCGCGCCGCGGCCGGGGCGCGCGGCATCAGCGGCTACCAGGACCGCGAGCACTACGCGCCGGGCGAACTGGCGCGCATGCTGGTGGCCGGGCGCGGCACGCAGATCGACCGTCCCGTCTACGAAACCGCGTTCGCGGACGGCTCGCCCAACCGCTACCACGGCCACAAGGGCTTTAACTGGCGCGCGCTGGCCGCCCGGCTGGAGCGCGACTTCGTCATCCGCCGCACCCGCTTTTCTCCCCTCCCGCTCCTGGGCCCGCTGCTGAACAGCCAGGCGTGGATGCTGTGCAGCCCGCGCTGACCCGCCGCGTGGGCGTGGTCTACGACTACGACGCGGAGCAGTGGCCCAGCATGGCGCTCGCCGGCGACCTGCTGGCGGACGGCCTGCGCCAGCACGCGCCGCACTACGACGCCGTCCCCATCCGCCCCGACATGCCGCATCCGGTCAGCCGCCTGCTGGGCGCGCGGGGGCGCAACGCGGACCGCTTCGCCGCGCGCCACGTTGCCTATCCGCGCTGGCTGCGGCGCCACGCCACGGGGATGGACCTGTACCACGTGGTCGACCACAGCTACGCGCAACTCGTCCACGCGCTCCCCGCGGAGAGGACGGTGGTGACCTGCCACGACCTGGACGCGTTTCGCTCCCTTCTCCCCGATCCCGAGCCGCGGCCCGCGTGGTTCCGGATGATGATGCGGCGCGTGCTGAGCGGTCTGGCGCTCGCGGCGCACGTCGTGTGCGACAGCGACGCCGTGCGGGACGAACTGATCGCGCACCGGTTGATGGACGGCAGACGGGTGACGACCGTCCCGCTCGCCGCGCACCCGGACTTCGGCGCGCAGCCCGACGCCGCGGCGGACGCCCGGGCGGCGGCGCTCCTGGGACGGCCATCGTCCAACGTCCTGGACCTGCTGCACGTGGGGAGCACGGTGCCGCGGAAGCGGATCGAACTCCTTCTGCGCGCCATCGCCCCCGTGCTGGCGGACGGGCGCGTGCGGCTGGTGCGCGTGGGGGGCCCGCTGACACCGGCGCAGTCGGCGATCGCGCATCAACTGGGGATGGACGGGCGGATGGTGACGCTGCCGACGCTGGACCGTCGAACGCTGGCGGCAGTGTACCGGCGCGCGGCGCTGGTCATCAACCCGTCCGAGCGCGAGGGGTTCGGCCTGCCGCTGGTGGAGGCGATGGCGTGCGGCGTTCCCGTGCTGGCCAGCGGCCTGGCCGTATTCCGCGAAGTGGGCGCGGAAAGCATCACGTACGTGGCGGGAGAGGATGTGACGGTGTGGAGTGATGCGATCCGCGCGGAGCTGCGGCGGCTGGATGATCCCGACGCGCGGCTCATTTCGCGCGCGGCGGTGCTGGCGCGGGCCAGCCGGTTCACCCTGCCGCGCTACGCCGCCGGGATCAGCGCCGTGTACGACCGCGTGCTGGCGGGTGCCGCGTGAGCCGGCTGCGCGTGCTGCACGTGGGCAAGTTCTATCCGCCGCACCGCGGGGGGATGGAAAGCCACGTGGCCACCCTGTGCCGCCAGCTGAAGGCGGACGCGGAGGTGCAGGTCATCGTTTCCGCGGATGGGAAAAGGACGGAGACGGACGTGGTGGACGGCGTGCCGGTGACGCGGATCGGCACGGCGTTCGGCTTCGCCTCCGCATCCATCAATCCCGGGATGGCGCGGGCGATCCGCCGGGCGGAGGTGGACGTCATCCACTTTCATCATCCCAATCCCACCGCCGTGCTGTCGTACCTGGCCAGCCGCAACCCGGCGCCGCTCGTGGTCACCTACCACAGCGACATCGTCCGCCAGCGCGTGCTGGGCGCGGGATTCGCGCCGGTGCTGCACCTCTTTCTCCGCCGCGCGCGGGTGATTCTGGCCAGCTCCGCGGAGTACGCGCGCACCTCACCCACGCTGCGCCGCCACGCGGACCGGGTGCGCATCGTCCCCTTCGGCATCCGCGTGGACGAGTACGCCGCGCCGGACCCGGCGGAGGTGGCCGCGCTGCGCGGACGGCTGGGCCCGCGGGTGGTGCTGGGCGCCGGTAGGCTGGTGTACTACAAGGGTTTCGAATACCTTGTGCGGGCCATGGCATCCGTTCCGGGCCAACTGGTGCTGGTGGGCGACGGGCCGCTCCGCGAGCCGCTTCAGGCGCTGGCGGAGGAGCTGGGGATCGCGGACCGCGTGACCTTTGCCGGTGCCGTCCCCGACCTGGCGCCCTGGTACGCCGCCGCGGACGTCTTCGTGCTCCCCGCCGTGGAGCGCAGCGAGGCGTTCGGCCTGGTGCAGCTGGAGGCGATGTCGGCGGGGCTTCCCGTCATCAACACGCGCATCCCCAGCGGCGTCCCCTTTGTGTCGATGGATGGGGAAAGCGGGCTCACCGTACCCCCGCGCGACGCGCCGGCGCTGGCGGACGCGCTCGCCCGCCTGCTGGACGACGAGCCGCTGCGCGCCCGCCTGGCCCAGGGTGCCCGGGACCGCGTGGCCGCCAGTTTCAGCCTGGAGCGCATGGCGGCGGAGACGATGGACGCCTACCGCGCGGCCCTCGCCGCCGGCTGACAGACCCTCGCGGGGAACCCGCATCCGCGTTTCTGGTAACGAGATGCGAGCGGGGCCCGCCCCGCGCCGGAAGATCGGCTTTCACCGCGCTCCGCGTACGGCCCGCCCTTCCGGGTGATCAGACCCACACCGCCCAACCCGCCGTATCCGTGTCCGACATCGTTCCCCGTCAAGACCGCCCGTACCCTGAAGCTGTCGCGGCCGCGCCGGTGCTGCGCTCCATGCCCGTGCTGGACGGCTACCCCGTCTCGGAGGGCATTCCCCTGGGCGAGTACCTGGCCGCGCTGCGCCGCTACGCGTGGCTCATTGCGCTGGCCGTGGCGCTGTCGCTGGGGTTTGCCACGTACCGCATCAAGCGCGAGCTGCCCCGGTACGCGGCGTCGTCCTCGGTGCAGCTGGTGAACCCGCGCCAGCAGCTGGCCCCGGCCACCGCGCAGGGGCAGGCCCAGGACGTGGCGGGATGGTACACGGACCCCGTGCTGTCGCAGATTCAGGTGCTGCGCAGCCGCGCCGTGGCGGCGGAGGTGGTGGATTCGCTGGGGATGCGCCTGCAGCCGCGCGACCGGCTGTTTCCGTACGCCTCCATCCAGCACATCCAGGTGATGAAGAGCGCGCGGACGGGCGATACGCTGCGCGCCACCTTTGCCGCCGACCGCGTGGTCGCGCGGATGAACGGGCGCACCGCGCAGGGGCTCTACCGCCAGCCGCTGGACCTGGGGCCGGTGGTCATCACCTTTGCGCAGCGGCCGGCGGGGATCACCTCGGCCACCTTTGACGTCGTCGATGAGCAGTCCGCCATCCTGAACGCGCTGGGCTCGCTGACGGCCGCGCAGCGCGAGGTCACCAACTTCGTCGACATCCAGTACGGCGCCAACGATCCGGTGATGGCGCAGCGCGGGGCCAACGCGTTCGCCTCCGCCTTTCAGGAGATCAGCACCCGCTCGGCGCAGACCATGTCGCGGCGCCGGCGCGTGTTCGTGGAGCAGCAGCTGCGCAGCACCGACTCGCTGCTCGTGGTCCTGCAGGCCCAGCTGAGCGCCTTTCGCAAGGGCGTGCGCTCGTTCTCGCCGCGCGAAACGTTCCGCACCACGGAAGAGGGGCTGGCCAATTTTCGCCTGCAGCGGCAGAAGCTGGTGGGTGAAAAGAGCATCTACGACCAGATGGGCCGCGAGCTTACGAGTGACGCCGGGCGCGAGGGCGCGGAGCAGATCGCCGCGCTGGCCGCGTCGCCGGAAGTGGCGTCCAACAGCGGCATCATGCTGCTGTACCAGTCGTTGGTGCGCTACCAGACGGCGCGCGACTCGGCCACCACCGGCCAGTGGGCGCGCGCGGGGAGCAACCCCGACGTGCAGCAGCTGGATTCGCTCATTGCCACCTACCGCGGCCGGCTGATCCGCGCGGTGCAGTCGCGCAGCGGGTCGCTGGCGGGGCAGATCGGCATTCTGGACCAGGTGATGGCGTCGGACGTGGCCGCCATCTCCGGCCTGCCGGACGCGGAAGCGGAGGAAACGCGGCTGTCGCGCGAGGTGGAAACGCTGCAGAAGCTGGTGGACGATCTGCGGCGCGACCGGCAGGAGGCGCGCATCAACGAGGCGGTGCAGGCGGGGCAGGTGGAACTGGTGGACTGGGCCATGCTCCCCGGCGGGCCGGTGGGGAGCGGCGGCAAGAAGCGGCTGATGTTCGCGCTGCTGATCGGCCTAGCGCTGGGCGGCGGCGGCGCGCTGGCGCTGGACCGGCTGAACACCTCCATCGCGCGGCGCGAGGACGTGGAGCATGCCACGCGCATCCCCGTCATCTCCGTCATCCCCCGCATGTCGGAGCCCCGGGAGGCGCCGGGGCGGCTGGGGGCGGCGGGCAAGATGCTGGCGCGGCGGCGCGACACGGACTCGGCGGACGGGCTGGTGGTGGTGAACGACGTGCAGGCGCCGGGGTCGCAGGCGTACCGCAAGCTGCGCACGCACCTCATTTTCAGCCAGCAGGGCGCGCCCATGCGCACGCTGATGGTCACCAGCCCGGCCGCGTCGGAGGGCAAGACGACGGTGACCAGCAACCTGGCCGCGGTGTTCGCGCAGCAGGGGCTGCGCGTGCTGGTGGTGGATGCGGACCTGCGCCGCGCCAAGGTGCACAGCGTGTTCGGCCTGCCGCGCACGCCCGGGCTGAGCGAGACGCTGCTGGGCGAGCTGCCGGTGGAGGACGCGGTGCGCCCCTCGGGAGTGGAGAACCTGGACGTGCTGGCGGCCGGGCGGCTGGTACCGCACGTGTCGGAGCTGCTGGGCGGCGCTTCGATGGGGCGGCTGCTGCGGGAACTGGGTGCGCGCTACGACCTGGTGATCGTCGACACGCCGCCGGTGATGGCCGCGGCGGACGCCGAGATCCTGGCCGCGCAGTGCGACGCGCTGCTGATGGTGGCGCGCGCGGGGCAGACGGACCGCCAGAGCGCCCGCCACGCCGCCGACCAGCTGCGAGCCGTGGGCGCGCGCATCGTGGGCGCCGTGCTGAACGACCCGGACAGCAAGATGGGCGGGACGGGGCAGTATGCCTATTACTACGAGTACCGCCAAAACAAGGACGACGACGCGGCCGGCTGATCCACCGCCGCGCATCGTCCCCGGAACTCCGGGTGAGGGCGGGAGCATCAGACGATGCTCCCGCCCTTGTTTATCCAGACGAATGACGGATCGGAGAACGTTTGTGCCTGCTGGAGCAACTGAAGTCGCCGCAACAACGGCGGAAAGTCCCCCGAACAGATGGGGGACTTCACCTGCGACAGCGGCAGACCGGTACAAACTTTCCGGGATGCGCATGACTGCACCAGAGTGTCCGGGCAGTGTCCCTTCCGGAGCGGGCGGGGAGGAGCGGATTCCGTGCGCGCGGTGGAGAGAACCGCGGACCCGTCATTCTGGAGCCCCGTCTGACGGGGAATCGGTATCAGTTCGTGAATGAAAAGAAAATCGTTGCTTGTCGACAATCAAAGGCGTATTCTGTGAGTGCGGCTGCGCAGCCCGCTTCTGAAGTGCAGATGGTCACCCCTCTCCTCACGGAGGAATCCATGACGACCCGCAAGTTGATCTGCATGCTGGCCGTGCTCGCGACCGCGGCCTGCGATGGCGGCCGGCAGCCCGTCGCCAGCGCGGAGGGCGGTCCGCGGCTGCTGACCACACCCTCGCTGACCGTGACCGTGACGTCCGGCACGCCGACGCTGACGTGGTCCGCCTCCACCGGCGCGACCTCGTACGAGATTCAGCGCTACATCTCCGATTGGGGCGGCATTTATACGTCGATTCCCGTGGCGGTGTCGCCCAGGTCGTACACGGACAGCGAAACGTGCATCTCGTCCATCAACAAGGGGCACTACGTCGTATACACGGTGGACGCGCTGGACAGCGTGACCGGACAGCGCCTTTCCAGCAGCAGCAAGTCGTTCTACCTGTGCGGCTGGCCGCCGGAGTGAACGCACGCGCCTGAACGCGGAAAGGGCCACCCGAGCGGGTGGCCCTTTCTCAATCCGGTCGATTACGATGGAGTCGCGTGTTCCGACCAAGGCCGCGCGGAGTGAGAACGGCACCGCATCGCGTTCAGGATGGTCAAGGTCCATCACGGAGCCTCCCCCACTGCATCTCAACACCCCTGCGGAAAACCGGCATCGGGCACTCGGCACTGAGCACTTCTGTGTTCCCTCGCACTCACGCACTAACGCACCCAGCACTCACGCACTTCCCCTAGTATTCCCGCCACGCCGGATTCGTCAGGCTCGTCCGCACGTGGTCCTCCCACTTTCCGTTCAGCAGCAGGTAGTCGCGGGCGAATCCCTCCACCACGAAGCCGAGCCGCCGCAGCAGGCGGCCGCTGCGCTCGTTGCGGGGGATGTAGTTGGCCTCGATGCGGTGCATGTTCTGCTCGGTGAACATGTAGCCCAGCGCCGCCTCCAGCGCCTCGCGCATCACCCCGCGGCCCTCGTACTCCCTGTCCAGCCCGTACCCCAGCACGCAGCAGTACGCCGGGGAACGAAAGATCTGCGTGAAGTTGGCGTTGCCCACCACGCGCTCCGGCCGCGCCGCGTCAAAGAAGAAGAGGCGCACGCTGCGCCCGTCGCGGAACTCGGCCAGGTTGGCCCGCACCTGCGCCGCCCAGAACCCGGCCGTAAAGAACTCCGCCCCCATGCGCGGGCGCGATTCCGCCAGGTGCTCGCGGTTGTCGGAAAAGAAGCGCACGATCTCGCTCACGTCGTCCGCCTCGGCAAGGCGGACGATCAGGCGGGGCGTGGTGAGGCGCATCGGTGTCAGCATGGCGGGCCGGGCGGAAACGGGAAGCGGTGCATGCCGCGGAACGGCGGAAAGCTAGCCGTCCCGCCGCCGCGCGAAAGGGTCGCGGGCGATCCACCGCGTCCCCCACGCCGGCGGCCGCCGCCCTCCCCGGCATGCCCGTTGCGAAACCGGGCCCGGCTCGCAGTCCCAACCTCACCATCGCACCGCCGGAGCACGCCGTGGCCGAAGACCGCAAGGAGCCGCCCTTTGAGGGAGGATCTCAGCCCGTTCCCCACCAGAAGGATCCCGTGCCGGGGCCGGGCCGCAGCGTGGCCCAGGTGGTTACGCTGATCCTGTGCGTGCTGGTGGTGGCCGCCGCCGCCGTCTGGATCTTTTCGCACGTCTGATCCCGGGGCGCGCCACCTGTCCGTTTTGTGGCGGGTGGCGGCTTGACCCATGGACGGCTTGACGGCTAGCTTTTTGGCATGCCAGCCACCATCGCCGAACGCCGCTGGGTCGTATCCCCCGCGCCCGACAACGCCGCCGTAGAACGTCTGAGCCAGGCGCTGCGCCTGCCCGCCGCCCTGTGCCGCCTGCTGGTGCAGCGCGGCTACGGCGATGCGGATGCGGCGCGCGGTTTTCTGCGCCCCGCCGCCGCGCACATCCATCCGCCAGCCGGCCTGGCCGGCATGGGCGACGCCGTCGCGCGCCTGCGAAAGGCCATCGACGGGCGCGAGATCATTCTGGTTCACGGCGACTACGACGTGGACGGCATCTGCGCCACCGCCCTGTACGTCCGCGCCCTGCGGATGATGGGGGCCGTGGCGCTTCCGTTCGTTCCCCACCGCGTGCAGGACGGGTACGACCTGGCCGACGCGGGGATCCGCGCCGCGGCGGAAATGGGCGCGTCCCTCATCCTCACCGGCGACTGCGGCATCGTGGCGCATGACTCGGTGGACCGCGCGCGCGCCGCCGGGGTGGACGTCATCGTCACCGACCACCATACGCCGGGCGACACCCTTCCCGCCGCGGTCGCCGTCGTCAATCCCAACCGCGCCGATTGCGGGTACGCGTACAAGGGCTTGGCGGGCGTGGGCGTGGCGTACAAGGTGTGCTGCGCGCTCGCGGAGGACATCGGCTTTCCGCTGGAGCGGCTGCACGGCTTCCTCGATCTCGTGGCCATCGCCACCATCGCCGACGTGGCGCCGCTTTCGGGGGAGAACCGCGCGCTGGTGCGGTGGGGGCTCAAGGTCCTGCAGCAGACGCCGAATCCGGGGCTGCGCGCGCTGCTGCGCGTCACCGGGCTGGCGGACAAGGGCGAACTGACGAGCACGCAGGTGGCCTTTCAGCTGGCGCCGCGCATCAACGCCGTGGGGCGCATGGGCGAGGCGCAGCGCGGTGTAAAGCTGCTGCTGACGGACGACGAGGGGGAGGCGATGCAGATCGCCCAGTCGCTGGAAGATGACAACCGGTGGCGGCAGACGGTGGAAGGCGACACGCTGAAGCAGGCCCTGGCCGCGCTGGAGATCGGTTTTGATGCGGACCGCGACCGCGGCGTGGTGCTGTCGGGAGAGGGATGGCACCCGGGGGTGATCGGGATCGTGGCGTCGCGGATGGTGGAGCGGCTGCACCGGCCCGTGGTGATGATCGCCATGGGCGAGGACGGCGAGGGGAAGGGGAGCGCGCGGTCCACCTCGCGCTTTCACCTGTATGATGCCATGCGCGACTGCTCGGCGCACCTGGTGCGCTTCGGGGGGCACAAGGTGGCGGCCGGGTGCAGCATCCGGCGCGAGAACGTGGATGCCTTTCGCGACGCGTTCAACGCCCGCGCCCGCGCGCTGCTCTCGGATGACGACCTGGTGCCCGAGGTGCGCATCGACACGGAGATCGAACTGCACCACGCGGATCTGGATCTGGTGCGCATGCTGCGGCACGCCGGCCCGTTCGGCGCGGGGAACGCCACGCCGGTGTTCGCGGCGCGCGGGGTGGCCGTGGTCGGGTCGCCGCGCATCGTGGGCAAGGGGCACCTGAAGGTCACGCTGGGCGCGTTCGGTTCGCGGATCGACGCCATCGGCTTCGGGATGGCGGAGCACGCGGCGGAGCCGTGGTTCGGACGGCAGCTGATGGACGTGGCGTTCAAGCTGGAAGAGAACACGTACAACGGCCGCACCAGCGTGCAGGCGCGCCTGGTTGACCTGCGCCCGGCGGGCTGAGCGCTCGGCGGGCGGAGTCCAGGGCGGCCCCCCACCCGGGCCGGGACACCGGCCCACGCTCCCCCGAATAAGACCGGGGGAGGGTTGTTCGCGGCCGAGGCTTCGGCGCGGGGAGCGGAGATTGGGCCCGCGGCGCATCCCGTTGAGCGAATGAATCCGCCGCTCGAACAGCGGGAACCCCCGACGCGGCGCTATTCGCGCGTCGTTCGGGGCTTCAACTGCACCTGGAGAGGAACGAGGCCGAGAGTGCAGTCCGCGAAGGCGGACTTCGTGTCTTTCGAGGCGCGGTTTCAACCGCCGGACGAAAAGGTCGCCGCCCCGATCCGAATCAGTCATCCACACGACACTGGGGTGTGCTCCCTCTCCCACATCCGTTCGTGGGAGAGGGTCGTCGTGCGGAGCACGCGAGGTGAGGGCCCCAGCCGGCCGCCGCACCCAGGTTCGCCTCCCGCCCATCCTCCTCCCCGACCGCCAGTTTCCCTGATCCGTCAGATCCACCGCTCCCCCGCCGTTCTCCACCGGCGCCGCGCTCCGCGGCGCCGCAGCAGGTTCTCCACCGCCCAGGCTCCACATGACCCACCTTCGTCTTGCCCTCGCCGCCGTGCTCGCCGCCGTTCCCGTCGCGGCGCAGACGCCCGTCATCTCCACCGCCGCGGACAGCCGCGACGTATCGCTCACCATCTACAACGGCGGGTACGCCGTTCTCCGCGAGCAGCGCGAAGTTCCGCTCACGACGGGGATGAACGTCATCCGCTACGAGGACGTCGCGCAGACCATTCAGCCCGCGACGGTCAGCGTTTCCGGCCGCAACAGCCCCATCCGCGTCCGCGAGCAGAACTACCAGTTCGACCTGGTGAGCCCGCAGGCCATTCTCGACAAGTCCATCGGGCGCACGGTGCGCTTCCGCCGCGCGCGGCCGGACGGCGGCGTGGAGGTGCTGGAGGGCACGCTGCTCAGCACGGGCGCCAACGGCACCGTCCTGCGCACCACCGACGGCCGGCTCGTCCTCAATCCGCAGGGCGAAGTGGAAGTCACGGAGCTTCCCGCCGGCCTCATCTCGCGCCCGTCGCTGCTGTGGATGCTGGATTCCGAGCGCGGCGGCCGGCAGACGCTGGACGTGTCGTACCTGGCCGGCGGGCTGGGGTGGTCGGCGGATTACGTCGCCGTCTTCGATTCCGCGGACGGCCGGGTGGACCTCACCGGCTGGGTTACGCTCACCAACGGCAGCGGCACCACGTGGCGCGAGGCGCAGCTGCAGCTGATGGCGGGTGACGTACGTCGGGTAAGCTCCGTGATCCAGGGAAGGGTAGCGGGGGCGAACTTGCAGCGGGAGGCGCCCGCCGCGTACTCCGCGCCGGCGTTCGTGGAGGAAGGTTTCTTCGAGTACCATCTGTACACGCTGCAGGGACGGACGACGCTGGCCAACAACGAGACCAAGCAGATGACGCTGCTCACGGCGCCGGGCGCGCGGGTCCGCCGCCGTCTCGTGTTCGATTCGCAGCGCTCGTGGAACTGGAACGCCCAGCCCGGCGCTGGCGTGGTGACGACGGAGGTGAAGGCGGCCATCATGCTGACGCTGTCCAACACCGAGGCAAACGGGATGGGTATGCCGCTTCCCGCCGGCGTGGTGCGCACGTACAAGCGCGACGCGCGCGGCAACATCCAGTTCCTGGGCGAGGACCGCATCAGCCACACGCCGCGCGACGAGGACGTGCGCCTGTACCTGGGCGACGCGTTCGACGTGGTGGCCACCCGCCGCGTGGTGGAAGACCGCACCATCAGCGACCGCGCGAACGAGACGGTCGTGGAGATCACCGTCCGCAATCACAAGGACACCGCCGCGGACGTGGACGTCACCGAGCACTTCTGGGGCGAGGGGCGCATCCTGAACAGCACCGCGGAATCCACCCGCGTCGATGCGCGCACCATCAACTTCGCCGTCAGCGTTCCCGCGCGGGGCGAGCGGGTCATCACCTACCGCCTGCGCCAGACCTGGTGAACGACGGCTACGCGCATCCATCCGCGTCACCGGCGGGTCGGGAGGGATGAGGATGGATGCGCGGCGCGGGCGGGCCGTGTAGGTTGTCCGCCGTCGTGCAGGCCGGACAGCGGATACGGTGGATGAGAATCGTTGCGGGGGAATGGGGCGGGCGGCGCATCAGCGCGCCGCCGGGGCGGGAAACGCGCCCCACCACGGACCGGGTGCGCGAGGCGTGGATGAGCGCCGTCGCGGACTTCCTTCCGGACGCGCGGGTGCTGGACCTGTTCGCCGGCTCCGGCGCGCTGGGGCTGGAGGCGCTCAGCCGCGGCGCGCGTCACGCCGTGTTCGTGGAGAACGGCTCGCCCGCCCTGCGCGTCCTGCGCGAGAACCTGACCGTGCTCGGCGCCGGCGAGCGCGGCGAGATCGTCAAGGCGGACGCCATCCGCTACGTGGCGGGTCTGGAGCGGGAGGCGTTCGACGTCGCATTCGCCGATCCGCCGTACGCGCAGGGATGGGCGGCGGCGCTGGTGGACGCGTTCATCGCCGTGCCCTTTGCCGCGCTTCTCTGCGTGGAGCACGGCCGCAACGACCCGCTTCCTGCCACGGACGGCGCGCGCACCCGCCGCTACGGCGACACCCAGCTCACCTTCATCCCCGCGCCCGAATGACCCCGCACCGCATCGCCATCTGCCCGGGATCGTTCGACCCCATCACCCTGGGGCACGAAGACATTATCCGCCGCAGCTTCCGCTTTGCCGACCAGGTGATCGTGGCCGTCGCGTTCAGCGCCACGCAGGTCAAGAGCGGAATGTTCTCCGTGGAAGACCGCGTGCAGATGATCCGCGAAACCTTTGCGGACGAGCCGCGGGTGGAAGCGGTGGCGTTCCAGGGGCTGCTCGTCAACTTCGCCCAGGAGCGCGGCGCCAGCATGATCGTGCGCGGGCTGCGCGCCGTGAGCGACTTCGAATACGAGTTCCAGATGGCGCTCATGAACCGCCGCCTGTGGGACGGAATGGAAACCGTCTTTCTGGCGCCGGACCTGGACCATTCCTACCTGTCGTCGTCGCTGGTCCGGCAGATTGCCTCGCTGGGCGGCGACGCTTCGCCCTTTGTGTCGGCCGCGGTGCTCGCGCGGCTGCAGGCCCGTTTCGGTGCATGAGCTTTCTTGACGACGTTCGCCGCCGTGCCGCGGCCCAGCCGCGCCGCATCGTTCTCCCGGAAGGCGCGGACGAGCGCACGCTGGTGGCCGCCGCCCGCCTGGACCGCGACGGGCTGGCGCGCGTGACCGTGGTGGGGGGGGAGGAGATCGCCGACGAACTGCGCCGTCTGGGCGCGGACGGCGTGGAGGTCGCCAACCCGGCGCGGGACGGGCGCCGCGACCACTTGGCCGCGCACCTGCTGGAGCGCCGCCGCGCCAAGGGGATGACGGAGGATGACGCGTATCGCCTGGCCGCCGATCCGCTCCTGTTCGGCGCGCTGCTGGTCGCCACCGGCGGGGCGGACGGGTGCGTGGCCGGCGCGGTGAACACCACGGGTGACGTGCTTCGCGCCGCGATCTGGGCGGTGGGCCCGGCGGAGGGAATCCGCACGGTGTCGTCCACCTTCTACATGGTGGTGCCGCCCTTTCGCGGCGGTGAGGCGGCGGAGGTGCTGAGCTACGCGGACGGCGCCGTGGTCCCCGATCCCACCGCGGAGCAGCTGGCCGACATCGCGCTCGCCAGCGCGGACGCGCGCCGCCGCGTGGTGGGCGACGAGCCGCGCGTCGCGTTCCTGTCGTATTCCACCAAGGGAAGCGCGTCGGGGCCGTCCATCACCAAGGTGCGGCGCGCGCTGGAGCTGTTCCGCGAGCGTGCGCCCGGCATCATGGTGGATGGCGAACTGCAGGTGGACGCGGCGCTGGTGGAATCCATCGGATCGCGAAAGGCGCCGGGCTCGCCCGTGGCGGGAAAGGCGAATGTGCTGATCTTTCCCGATCTGGATGCGGGGAACATCGCCTACAAGCTCACGCAGCGGCTGGCGGGCGCGGAGGCGGTCGGGCCCATCGTGCAGGGGCTGTCGCGCCCGGTGAACGACCTGTCGCGCGGCGCCACGGTGGAGGACATCGTGAACGTGGCGTGCATTACGGGGCTACTGGCGTGACTGGAAGTGCGTGAGTGCGGAGTGCGTGAGTGCGTGAGTGCGTGAGTGCGTGAGTGCGTGAGTGCGTGAGTGCGAGAACTGAAGTGCCCAGTACCCAGTGCCTAGTACCAGCTCGGAAGGTGGCGCGGCCGCTGGCTGGGGGCCCTCACCCCGCGTGCTGGGCACGACGACCCTCTCCCACGAACGGATGTGGGAGAGGGAGCACACACCAGCCCAGTGCGGAACCCCGAACGCAGTTGAAGCCCCGAACCGGACGCGCCAGCGGCCGGTGTCGGGGCTTTGCGATGTTCGAGCGGCGGATTCATCCGCTCAGGATCGGTTGGCGCACGCCGAGCCTGTGCGTGTCACACCGGCCCTCGCCTCCACCCCGCGTGCGTCCGGGATGCGGCGGCGCATCGTCCGGTTCGGGGCGGAATGGCATGGCGTGGCGCCATGTTTGCGGCGGAATCATTGCGTGATGTTCATCATCATCCACTTTGATGGTGCCGGCTGGACGGGGATGGCCGCGGACGCGGATGTGGGGCCGGGCGGGCGCTGCCTCTGGCGCGGAGCGGTCCGGGGCCGCAATATGGCCGTCGCGGCGCGCCCGAGTGCGCCGGAAGTGGCACATGGATTGCCCCCCGCCAAGGGAAGGGGCAACGAAAACCGTGGATCATCTGAGGAGTCATGAGCTTCCACACGAGCAAGCAGAATGGTGTGGTGGTGGTAGACGTGGACGGCCAGCTCATCGTGGGCAACCGTCAGGAACTGAAGCAGAAGGTGCTCGACGAGCTGGAAGGCGGCGAGCGCAAGTTCCTGATCGACTTCTCCAACACCGGCTACATCGATTCGTCCGGCCTGGGCGTGCTGGTGAGCCTTTCCAAGAAGATCCGCGAGCAGGGCGGCGAGCTTCGTCTGGCCAACCTGAACGAAGACCTTCGCACGCTGTTCGAGCTCACCAAGCTCGACACGCTGTTCAACATCGCCGACACGCGGGACGCCGCCCTCACGGGCTTCTGATCCGCCGAGGCTACACGGCCCGGCAGCCGCACCGGGACACCTTCCCGGGGCGGCTCGCCGCGTTATGGAGCAGGAGCAGCAGCATGCACCGCCGGACACACACACGCGCCCCGGGCGCCTCCGTACGCTGATCATGGCCCCAAACCGCGGCGGCCCTCCCCCTGAGGGATGCGCCTTTGTCATGGAGCTGCCCAGCGACCTGCGGGTCATTGAGGCGGCGGTCGGCTACCTGGCCGACCGCCTGCGCGCGTACCAGTTCGACGGCTCGCGGCTCAACCTCAACTTTCGCGTCGGCATGGCCGAGGCGCTCGCCAACGCCATGATCTACGGCAACGGCAGCGACCCGGAAAAGCGCGTGCGGCTCGAGGTGGAACTCGGGCCGGACGAGGTTTCCGTGCAGGTGCACGACCAGGGGCCGGGCTTCGACCCCGACCGCGTTCCCGATCCCACGCTCCCGGAAAACCTGGACCTGGGCGGCGGGCGCGGCATCTTCCTCATCCGCACGCTCATGGACGAGGTCCGCTACAACGACGCGGGCAACTGCGTCAGCCTGGTGCTGCGCCGGCACGAGCCGCTGCGCCGCGCCTCCGGCGAATGACGGACCTCCCGAACCCCACGTGACCACGGCCGCCGCCAGCCCGCCCCGACTGCCCGCCTCCGCGCGCGAAGTGCTCGACGATTTCGGTCGGGCATTCGGCGGAGCCGCGCGCGTGTGGCGCCGCATGGAAGACGGATGGATGCCGCTGGGCGACGGCGGCGGCCTTCCCGGCCCGGCCGGGTGCACGGCCGACGTCCCCGGCACCACGCTGGCGGTGGAACTGGCGGACGCCACCCCCGCGCAGGCCGCCGCGGCCGCCGCGTTCCTGGGCTCCGGCATCGCCCGCGCCGCGCGCCACGACGAGGAGATGCGCTCGTTCAGCCGCGAGATCGCGGAGCGGTACGAGGAAATCACGCTGCTGTACTCCATCAGCGAGATCCTGGGCTCCATCATCTCGCTCAAGGACGCGGCGCGCACCATCCTGGCCGAGGTGTCCAGCATCCTGGGCGCCAGCCGCGCCGCGCTCTGGGTGCACGACGAGGACGCCCGCGTGCTGCGCCTGGCCGCGGTGGAGGGGGGCGAGGGGCAGACGGCGCCCATCCCCATGGACGACCCGTGCTCGGTGACCGCCGCCGTTTTCCGCGAAGACCGGCCCGTCATCCTGGGCCCAGGCGAGGAGTACACCCGCGCCGACTGCCCCACCGGGGCGCGGCAGCGCGGATCGTTCCTTTCCGTTCCCGTCAGCTACTCGCCGCCGGAGGGGGAAACGCGCACCATCGGCGTCATCAACCTGATCGGCAAGGCGGGGAACGACGGGTTCAGCGCGGGCGACATGAAGCTGCTTTCCGCCATCGCCAGCCAGATCGGCGCCGCGGTGGAGAACAACCGGCTGATCGCCGAATCCGTGCGCCAGGAGCGGATGGAGCGCGAGCTGGAGTTGGCGCACGACCTTCAGCTCAAGCTGCTTCCTCCCCTGGAGCAGTTCGCGGGATACGCGCAGGTCGCGGCGCGCTGCGTGCCGGCGGAAAGCGTGGGCGGCGACTTCTACCACCTGTTCCGCCTGCCCGGCAACCGCCTGGGCGTGCTCATCGGCGACGTGAGCAGCCACGGCTTCGGCGCGGCGCTCATCATGGCGCTTACGATCAGCGCCGTGGCGATCCACGCGTCGGAGGGCGACGCGCCCAGCGAGGTCCTTCATCGCACGCACCGCGCGGTGATCGACGAACTGGAAAACACGGAGATGTACCTGACGCTGTTCTACGGCGTCATCGACCCCGCCGCGGCGACGCTCACCTACAGCAACGCCGGGCACGGCCACGCCTTTCGCATCCGCGGCGAGGACGGCAGCGCCGAGCGGCTGGGCGCCACCGATCCCCCGTTCGGCATCGTGGACCGCGACACGTACGGAGAAGCGGTCACGGGATGGACGGGCAAGCACGACCTGCTCTTCCTCTTCACCGACGGCCTTTCCGACGCGCTGGACGCGGGGGAGATCGAAGGCGAGCGGGTGCTGGTGGATGAGGCCTCGCGCATGCGGGCAGACGAGCCGGGCGCCATCATGGAACGCCTGTTCATCGCGGCGGGCGAGGCCAGCAACGTTCCCCCGGACGACCGCACGGCCGTCGTCGTGCGCTTCTAACCGCATCGTGCGCGATCCCACGCAGTCGGGCCCGCACCGCGCCAAGCGGTCGCTGGGGCAGAACTTTCTGGTGGACGGCAACGTCCAGCGGCGCATCGTCGAGTCGCTCAAGCCCAACCTGATCGACGAGGTGATGGAGATCGGGCCGGGGCAGGGGGCGCTGACGCAGCACCTGGCCGGCCGCGTGCGCCGCCTGATCCTGGTGGAGCTGGACAACAACCTGGCCGCGCGGCTGCAGGAAAAGTACGCGGACACGCCCGGCGTGGAGATCATTCACGAGGACGTGCTGCGGGTGCCGCTGGAGCGGGTGTCCCAGGATCCGCGCGGGCTCAAGGTCATCGGCAACATCCCCTACAACATCACCACGCCCATCCTGTTCGGGCTGCTGGAGCGGCGCCCGCGCCCGCGCGAGATCGTGGTGATGATCCAGCGCGAGGTGGCGGACCGCATTCTGGCGCCCGCTGGAGGCAAGACGTACGGTGCGCTCGCGGTCGGCATCCGGTCGATCGCGACGGTGGAACGCGTGCTGAACGTGAGCCGCGAGGCGTTCCGTCCGGTGCCGGACGTGATGTCGTCGGTCATCCGCATCGTGCCCATGGATCCGCCGCCGCTGACGGAGGCGGACGAGCGCACGCTGCGGTCGCTGACGCGGGCGGCGTTCGGGCAGCGGCGCAAGCAGTTTCAGCGCATTCTGCGCGACCGGTACGGGCTGTCGGCGGAGCAGGTGGAGGAGGTGGCGGTGGAGACGGGGATGGACCTGCAGTCGCGCCCGGAGCAGTTCGAGCCGCAGCGGTTCATTGACCTTGCCCGCGCCCTGCACGCGCGCGGGTACGCGGTGAAGGGCGAAGCAGCGGACCGGGTTGAGCGGGATCTTGATCGACGATCAGATTAGGGCTGCGTGGCTCGGCACGACTGTCCTAGAACTTCAACTTGAGCAAGCAGGAATCTCTGGTCACCTATTGATGTGTTCAAAGATGCATGTTGACCTTCGGACGTTCTCGGGCTAGCCTAATACAGCAACGATTCGAGGCGACAATCCAACAAGCACGTTTTCGAGGACGTGGTGGCGTTTTGGATAGTGGGTCGGCTGAATTGTCGGAGTTGACCTCTCCTTGGCGTTCTAGGGCGTACTGTGTTCTCCTAGAGCGTACTGTGTTCTCGGTGAGGCTACAACCTAGATCGCGTCATGAAGATTGGGCACTAAAGCAGTAGTTGCAAGCGGCTAGTATTGTGCCAGATCGTGAGCGCATTGCCATTACGGCGTAAGCAGGACGCAATATTCGCCAAATAACGAGGTGTTGTTGAATGACGCGATCTCCATGGAAGCGTGCACTCGAGCAGATGAAACTCTCAGCTCTCGGATCGGTGGAACTACTAATTGGGGTGGCTTTCTACGCTGGCACTGGCGTTGGGCTTAGATACTTGATCGATTGGGCAACGAACAATGATGGTTTTTCGGATTTTGATCAAATTGCTGTCTCAATAATGCAAGTTGCTGCTGCCATGGCTTTTGTGGCCCACGGGTTGCTGAGTGTAGTACTCGGTCTGCGGCTAGCGTATTTGGCGTTTCGCAAGGACTGGAGCGAGGGAGACGAGTGATGCGTAAGAAAGTTACAAAAATGCGGTCACTACACGGGACTCTGTCGAGCGTCCCGAGCACACTGTGCACCCATAACCCAGAATACGCCCGGAAGATCCTGTGGTCCTCCGCTCGGTTTGTTCCTGGTGTGCTGCTTTCTACAATCATCACTGTAGTGTTGTTGGCATTAGAGATTTTGCTGGTGCTGCATGGTGGAAGCCGAGTCGCGGTAATTGTAGGACTTGGACTAACGGTATTTCACGCATCATACGTGGTGAACACTGCCATGCAGGCGAAAATAGCGCTCTCCGACCTTGATCGTTGTCTGAGGGGACGCACGCCAGTGCGCCTTACGCCTGATTTGATGGCCCGTGCACTTCGGGCAGCGCAGCCGAGGCGGTCCAAGCTCGGTGTAATCTCGAAGACACTGACGATTGGCACTCCATTCTTCCCGATCGCTGCTTGGGCTGTAGGGGAGATAATCGAGCTAACTGCTCCAGAAATACGTGAGCAACTTGCTAATCTTTCGGAAGATGATCATCGTCGCCCGGATGTAAAGCGGTCGAAAGCCGTCGAGCGAGCTGTTGTCCGGACATCGAATCGGATTGTTCTTAGCAATGCGCGGACTGTGTTGGCTCCGGGCTTCTAAGCTAGGCGTTTGACTACTTCAGCTCCCGCGCTCTGTTGAGAGAGTAGCTATCATTACACGCGTTACCGGCGAGGAAGACTACTTCTGAGACTGCGGGCGATCCTACAGCCTCGCTTCCTACCCCACTGGCCCGCATCCTGCCCATCCGCGAGGCGCACGCACGCCCATCGCGGAGATCCCGAATGCTGATCCAGGAAGTCCTGACCGACCTGCCGCCGGACGAGGTGATCCGGCGCGCGCGCGAGTGGTTCACCCTGCGGCTCACGCCGTACGCCGGCTTTGCCGAAGAATCGTCCGACCACCACATCACGTTCGCCACCGAGGCGGGCGACGTGTCCATCGGCACCGGCCAGCAGGAGGGCCGCACCATGGTGCGCGCCTCCACCTCGCGGCTGCACCACGAGGTTTCGCAGTTCCTTACCACGCTGGCGCTGCCGGAAGAGGTTCGCGAGAACATCCCCGGGCCCGGCGTTTCCGGCGCGGGCTGACCACTCCGCCGCCCCGCCCCCGAACCCGGGCGGGGCGGCGGTGTATGGCGCGGGGATTCCTCCATCTCAGGCGCCGCCCATGAACGTCCGCACTCTCTTCTTTGCCTCGTACCGCGACCTGGCCGGCACCGACGAGCTCGCGCTGGAACTGCCCGCTGGCGCGCGTGTCGCGGACCTGGTGGGCCGCCTGCGCGCCCGCGGCGACGCCCTCGCGCGGCTTCCCGAATCGCTGGTGGTGGCCGTGAACATGGACTACGCGCCGCTCTCCACGGAACTGCGCGACGGCGACGAGGTCGCGTTCATTCCTCCCGTGGCGGGGGGCTGAGCCGTGTCCGCCTGCTTCGCCGTCATCACCGCGGACGCCATCGATCCCGCGCGCCTGCTGGCTGATACCGTGTCGTCCTCCGACGGCGCGGCGCTGCTGTTCTGGGGCGTGGTGCGCGAGCAGAACGACGGCCGCCCCGTGGCGGACCTGGAATATTCGGCGTACGCGCCCATGGCCGAAAAGGAAATGCTGCGCATCGCACAGGAAGCACGCGAACAGTTCGGGACGGGCGCCGTCGGCGTCATTCACCGCACGGGGCTGCTGGCCATCGGCGAGGCGAGCGTGGCCATCAGCGTGGCGTCGCCGCACCGGGGAGAGGCGTACGAGGCGTCGCGCTACGTCATCGAACAGCTCAAGCAGCGCGTCCCTGTCTGGAAGCGGGAGGGCTACGTGGATGGTGAGCGCGAGTGGGTGCCCGGTTTCACCCCCGCGGTGCAGGAGGCGCAATGAGCAGGCTGGTGCAGCTGGGCGGCGTTCCCGTCGTTACCCCCTCGCGCTCGATCCCCGCGGACGGGCCCATGACGGACGGGTTCGGGCGGCGCGTGGAGTACCTCCGCATTTCGGTGACGGACAAGTGCAACCTCCGCTGCGTGTACTGCATGCCGGAGGAAGGGCTGCCCTGGCTGAAGCGCGAACAGCTGCTGAGCTACGAGGAAATCGCCGAGATCGTCCGCGTGATGGGCGGGATGGGGCTGCGGCGCATCCGCATTACCGGCGGGGAGCCGCTCGTTCGCCGCGACCTGCCGGCGCTGGTGCGGATGATCCGCGCCGTGCCGCAGATCGACGACGTGGCGCTTTCCACCAACGCGGTGCTGCTGCATGACCTCGCGGATGAACTGCGCGACGCGGGGGTGGACCGCGTGAACGTGTCGCTGGATTCGCTGCGGCCGGACCGCATCGACGCCATTTCGCGCCGCGCGGGCTCGGCGGAGGCCATCTTTCGCGGGCTGGAGGCGGCGGAGCGCGCGGGGTTCGGGCCCATCAAGGTCAACTGCGTGGTCATGCGCGGCCGCAATGACGACGAGGTGGCGGATTTTGCCGCGATCACGCGCGAGCGTCCGTGGCACATCCGCTTCATCGAGGTGATGCCCACGGGCGAAAACCTGGGCGTTTCCGCGGACGAGTTCGTGGGCTCGGACGAGATCCTGGAGCGCATCGGGGAGATCGGCACGCTGCGCCCGGTGACGGGTCCGGCGGGAAACGGTCCGGCGCGCTACTACGCGTTCGACGGCGCGGCGGGGACCATCGGCGTCATTACCCCCATGAGCCACAACTACTGCGACCGCTGCAACCGCATGCGCCTGACGGCGGACGGCCAGCTGCGCCCCTGCCTGTTCGGCGACATGCAGACCAACCTGCGCGACCCGCTGCGCCGCGGCGAGCCGCTGGAGCCGCTGGTGCGCCACACGCTGGGCATCAAGCCCGAGCGCCACTGGCTGGTGCAGGGAAGCGACGCGGGATCCGGCGGGCTGCTGGCGCTCTCGCAGGTGGGCGGCTGACGGGAACTGGTTGGGATTGATGAGAACGAGCCCCGGCTTCCGAGTGGAAGCCGGGGCTCGTTCCGTCGTTCAGGACGTGATCAGCACATGCCGCCGGCGGGGCCGGTGCATCCCTCGTTGGAACAACACACGCGGTAGTCGGAGCGCGGATACAGGCAGTAGCAGGTCGCCTCGCCGCGGGTCTGGAAGGGAAGGCAGCTGGTGGACGGATACACGCCGTTCCCGCCGGGGCAGTTGAAACAGGTGGCGTACGGGCCGGTTTCGCTGTTGCAGCCGCCGGAGGGGCATGCTTCGATGTCGGTGGGGGCGTTGCCGTGCACGGTTCCGCGGCCGTCCACGCCTGCCGAGGTGGCGAACGAGTCGACGTGCAGGTCGTCCAGCTTCAGCTTCTTCATCGGGGGGTTCCTCAAATCAGGGGGGATTCCGGGGACCCGCGAACCGCGTTGTCCGTCCGGACCCGGTGATTATCTAAACATCTGTCCGCAAAGGCAAGCCGCTGTTTCCGGATGATTGCCTGCGCCGCCGGCCTGCCGTGCGGCCCGCCATCGGCTACGAAAAAGCGCCGGCCCTTCGTGGGACCGGCGCTCTGTTCATTTGGATGCTGGACTAGGTCGCTTGCGCCCGATGCCCGTCTGCTTCCGATCCGACGGCCACGACACGCGCGCCTCGTCGTCTTCACGGAACCGGCCGCCGGGTCGGTTGAAGCCCCGACACATGGACGCGACAGCGGCCATGTGTCGGGGCTTACCGCTGTGTGAGCGGAGGATTCATTCGCTCGACGGCGCCTGCGGCCAACTCCAATCCGGCTTCCCCAATGGCATCTTTCGTCGGGACTGCACCTGGCCGACGCTACTCCGATCCCGACGCTGCTGATCATCCGACGCTGCTGATCATCCGACGCTGCTCGGTCACTCGATCATCCGATGCTGCTCGTCGCCCGATCATGCCCATCGTCCGGCGCGCCTAATCCTCCCATCTCAACGCTCACCTCACCGCGATCATACTTCCGCCCGTCAGTCCGCGGCGATGGACTCCGCGGCCGCGAGCGACTCGCCGGCCTGCGCCGTGATCTCGTACGAGCGCAGGCGCTTGGCGTGATCGTAGATCTGCGACGTGATCATCAGCTCGTCCGCGCCGGTGCGGGCGATGAACGACGACAGGCTGGCACGCACCGTTTCCGGCGAGCCGACTGCCGTGCACGAGAGCACCTCGCTGAGCATGGCCCGCTCGAACGGGGCAAGCTGCTCCTCGTAGTTGTCCACCGGCGGCTGCAAAGGCGTGGGCCGCCCGCGCCGCAGGTTGGCGAACGCCTGCTGCATGGACGACATCAGGAAGCGCGCCTCCTCGTCCGTATCCGCCGCGAACACGTTGAAGCCCAGCATCAGGTACGGCCGGTCGAGCTGTTCCGAGGGCCGGAAGCGGTCGCGGTACACCTGGATGGCCTGCATCATCATCGCCGGCGCAAAGTGCGAGGCAAAGGCGTACGGCAGCCCCAGCGCGGCGGCCAACTGCGCGCCGTACAGGCTGCTTCCCAGAATCCACACCGGCACCTTCTCACCCGCGCCGGGGATGGCGCGCACCCGCTGGCCGGGCACCGGCTCGTCGAAGTACGCCATCAACTCCTGCACGTCGTCGGGAAACGTGTCCACGCCGTTGGTGGTTAGCGTGCGCCGCAGCGCGTGCGCGGTCACCTGGTCGCTCCCCGGCGCGCGGCCCAGCCCCAGGTCGATGCGGCCGGGGTACAGGGCCGCCAGCGTTCCGAACTGTTCGGCGATCACCAGCGGCGCGTGGTTGGGCAGCATGACGCCGCCCGCGCCCACGCGGATGGTGGACGTTCCGTTCGCCACGTGGCCGATGATGACGGACGTGGCCGCGCTCGCCACGCCGGGGATGTTGTGGTGTTCGGCCAGCCAGAAGCGGTTGTAGCCCCAGCGCTCGGCATGCTGCGCCAGGTCCAGCGAGTTGCGAATCGACTGTCCGGCGGTGCCGCCCTCCACGATGGGCGCCAGGTCCAGTACGGAAAACGGGGTGCGATCCGGCATCTGCTTCATCCAGACATTCGGGTGTGATCGGCGGCCCGTGCGCGGCGCCTGATCGCGGCCGGTGGCGCAAACTGTCGCGCCATCAACCGCCTGATGACGCTGGTACACTCATCCCGCCAGACGGATCGCTTGTCGGTGCAATCCGCCCGCGCGAGATTGCCCGTCCACCCATCCGCCGCGCGCCGGTGTGGAGCGCCCGCGGAGCCGAATGGACGACGGAGATGGTGATCGCACGATGGATGTAGCGCTGTATGAGCCGGAGATTCCGGGAAACGCGGGCGGCGTGGCGCGGCTGTGCGGCGCCACGGGATCGCCGCTGCACCTGATCGGGCGGCTGGGATGGTCGTTCGCGCATCCCAAGGCCAAGCGCGCCATGATGGACTACTGGGAGCACGTGGACTGGCACCGCCACGACGCGTGGGAGGACTTCGCCGCGGCGACGGCGGGCCGGCGCGTGTGGATGCTGACCACCAGGGCCGAGCGCACGCTGTGGGACGTGCAGTTCGCGGCGGATGACGTGCTCCTGTTCGGCCCCGAGTCGCGCGGCCTTCCCGATCATCTGCTGGAAGCCGACGCGGAGCGCTGCATCCGCATCCCCATGCGTCCCGTCGCGCGCTCGCTGAACCTGTCCACGGCCGTCGGCATCTCGCTGTACGACGCGCTGCGGCAGACGGGATGGAGGGGCGAGTGACAACGCGCGTCATCCACCATGGCGGCATCCGGATCGCCACCGCGGAGGCGGGTGCCGGCAATCCCGAAACCATCGTCCTCTCGATGGGCGCGACCGCGTCCATGGAGTGGTGGCCGCCACGCTTTGTGGATGCGCTCGTGGCGGCCGGCTGCCGCGTCATCCGCTACGACCTGCGCGACACGGGTGGCAGCACCACCAACCCGCCCGGCGCCTCCGGCTATTCCGTCGCCGATCTGTGCGATGACCTGATCGCCGTCCTGGACGCGTATGGGCTGAATTCCGCGCATCTGGCCGGCATGTCGCTCGGCGGCCTCATCTCGCAGATGGCGGCGGTCCGTCACCCGGAGCGCGTCCGTTCGCTGACGCTGATCGCCTCCGAGCCGCTGAACGGGGGAGAGGAGGACGGGGCGGGGATCGACCCGCGGTTCATGGAGCACTTCGGGACGATGGGGAGCGTGGACTGGACGGATCGCGACGCCGTCACCGCCTTCATGCTGACGACGGCCCGGCTCTCCGCGGGTTCTGCGCATCCGTTTGATGAAGATCGCGAGCGGGAGCGGATTGGACGGGAACTGGATCGTACGAGCAGCATCAAGAGCGCCTTCAACCACGCGCTGATCGCGGGCGAGCTTGATGCGCGCTGGGACGTGCGGAACATCGGCGCGCCCACGCTGGTCATTCACGGCAGCGAAGATCCCATCCTTCCGCTGGCCAGCGGACAGGGGATCGCGCGCCAGATCCCGGGGGCGGAGCTGCTGGTTCTGGAGGGTACCGGCCACGAGCTGCACGACGCCGACCTCCCCCGGATCGCGGCCGCCATCAGCCGGTTCCTGTCCAGCGTCCCCACGTCAGGCAGCGCGGGATAGCTGGAAAGGGTTTCTCACGCAGAGCAGCAGAGGAGCAGAGAAGGGAAGGCTGTCTCTGCTCCTCTGCTGCTCTGCGTGATTCCGTTGTTGCATGGCTCCGGGTGCGGCAGGATGCCAATCCGCCATTGCGAAAGTGAATCGCGCTCAGCGCGGACCGGCGGAAATCGGCTTGACGCGCCGCGCTCCGGCGGGATATTCTGCCGGGCTACCCATCCGGCGCGGTTCATCAAACGACGCACGAGGTCGATCCGAACATGGCAACGCAGGGCAAGGATACGGACATCGTCTTTCTCTCCGCCACGCGGACGGGAATGGGCACCTTCGGCGGCTCGCTGAAGGACTTCAGCGCCACCGACCTGGGCACCTTCGCCGCCAAGGCCGCGCTGGAAGAAGCGGGCATTCCCGCCGCGGACGTGGGCCACGTGGTCTTTGGCAACGCGCTGCAGACCTCGGCCGACGCCATCTACCTGGCGCGCCACATCGGCCTGAAGGCCGGGCTCCCCATCGACACGCCCGCCCTGACCCTGAACCGCCTGTGCGGCTCGGGATTCCAGGCCATCATCAGCGGCGCCATGGAGATCATGCTGGGCGAGGCCGAAGTCGCGCTCTGCGGCGGCACCGAAAGCATGAGCCAGGCGCCGCACGTGATCCGCGGCGCGCGGTGGGGCGACCAGCGCCTGGGGCCCGCCGGCAAGTTCTACGAGGACGCGCTGTGGGAGGCGCTCACCGACCCGTTCGCCGGCTGCAGCATGGCGGTGACGGCGGAGAACCTGGCCGACCAGTACGGCATTACCCGCCAGCAGGTGGACGAGTACGCCTTCCGCAGCCAGCAGCTGGCCGGCGTGGCGTGCGAGCAGAAGCGCTTTGACGCCGAGATCACGCCCATCACGCTCAAGAGCCGCAAGGGCGAAACGCTGTTCGCCTGCGACGAGCACATGCGGCCCGAGACCACGATGGAAAGCCTGGGCAAGCTGAAGCCGTACTTCAAGGAAGGCGGCACGGTGACGGCCGGCAACGCCAGCGGCATCGGCGACGGCGGCGCGGCGGTGGTGATCGCCAACGCGGCGTACGCGCAGCGAAACGGCCTGCAGCCCATCGGCCGCCTGGTTTCCTGGGGCATCAGCGGCGTGGAGCCCAAGCACATGGGCATCGGTCCTGCGCCGGCCTCGCGCCTGGCGCTGAAGCGCGCGGAGATGAGCGTGGACCAGATGGACCTGGTGGAAGTCAACGAGGCGTTCGCGTCGCAGTACTGCGCGGTGGAAAAGGAACTCGGCCTGGACCGCGAGCGCACCAACGTGTCCGGCGGCGCCATCGCCATGAGCCACCCGCTGGGGATGAGCGGCGCGCGCATCACCGTGCACCTTCTGCACGAGCTGCGTCGCCAGGGCAAGCGCTTCGGCCTGGGTACGGCGTGCATCGGCGGCGGGCAGGGCATCGCCCTCGTAGTCGAGGCGTTCCCCAAGGCGTAAGGAAAGGAGAGTGCCCAGTGCTCAGTGCCGGAGTGCCCAGCAGCCGGGCGCTTGAACCTGGGCACTGGGCACTTGATCCTGGGCACTGTCCTTCTGGCACTTCTGTTTTCTTTCGATGAGCGACGCGAGCGGATCTTCCGGGCCTCCGGGCCCTCCGGGCCCTCCGGGCCCTCCGGGCGGCGGCAACCTGCCGGCCCGCCTCCTCTCCAGCCAGCAGCTGGAGGCGGTGATCCGCCGCGCCGTGGAGATCCAGTCGGCGGCCGGTACGCCGGACGAGGGGATCAGCGAGGGCGAGGTCATCCGCATCGGGCAGGAGCTGGGGCTGGACGCCGTCACCGTGCGGCGCGCCATCACCGACATCCGCGCCCGCCCCCCGGCGGAGCGCGGCACCCTGGCCCGCGTGATGGGGCCGGGCGAGGCGCGTGCGTCGCGCACCATCCGCCGCCCCGCCGCGCAAGTGGGAATGCTGCTGGAAGAGTACCTGCAGCGGGTGGAGTACATGGTGGTGCAGCGCCGCTTTCCCGACCGCACGCGCTACGTGCGCGCCACCGGGGTGGGCGCCGCGCTGGGCCGCGCCGCGCAGAAGTTCGGCGCCTCGCACCGCGCGCTGGACCTGGTGCAGCTGGACGTGGGCGTGTACGCGCTGGATGAGGACAGCGCACTGGTGGAGGTCTCCGTCGACATGAGCGGCGTCCGCGCGGGCACCGCCGGGGCCGGCGTGGGGATCGGCGGCGGGCTGGGGGCGGCAATCGCGGCGTTCGCGCTCGCCACGCCCATCATCGACCCGCTCGCGCTCGTTGGACTTCCCGTGTTCGCCGGCTCGGTCGCGGCGGTGCGGGGGATCTACGGCGCGGTCCGCGGCAGCGCGCAGGACAAGCTGGAATCGTTTCTGGACCGGCTGGAGCACAACGAACTGCGTCTTCCGCAGCCGCGGCAAAAGCCCGGGGCGCCCCGTCCGGGCGGCGGCTTCGGGTTCGGAGGCGGGCGCGGAGGGTCCGGTCCCGGGCGGCCCGCAGGCGGTTCGTGAGCCGCCGGTCGCTGGCCGCCGCCGCAGGGGTGCTGCTGCTGGCCGCGCCGCTCGCCTCGTGCGGGCGCGACGCGCGCGCGCAGGAGTCCGCGCCGGACGCGCCTTTGCCGGTCGCCGCGGTGACGGGAATTCCGACCGTGGCGGGGGCGGAGCTGGTGAGCGGGTTCTGGACCGGCGGCGGAGAATCGGTGGAGCTGTTCGGCAACGGAACCGTGCTGCTGTACCGCTGGCCGGCCCGGGTGATGGGCCGCTACCAGTTCGTCACGCCGGACCGCATGCTGATCGAGTTCCCCTACACGGGCAGCGTCCCCGGAGACTACAGCGTGTCGAGCGACGGAAACACGCTGCGCCTGTGCGAAACGGACCGACCGGCGCGCTGCCTCACGCTGCGGCGCGCGGAGCGGACAGCGGAAGGCACGGTGGTCCGCGCTTCAGGGACGCCGTCGCGGCTGGCGCCGCCTCCCGAGTTCGAGGGGCCGCGTCCTCCTCCTGCGCCGCGGGACGGGCAGGGGGAGCTCCGGCTGGCGCCCCAGCCCTCCCGGCCGCCCGCGGAGGCGCGCTCGGCCGAGGTGGGACCGCTGCTCAAGCAGGCGCGGACGCTGCAGGAAGTCTACCGCTTGGAGAACGGCCGGTACGCGGCCACGTGGGACGAGCTGCGGACCGCGGGATGGGAGCCCGTTCCGCTGCGCTGGTTCCACCCGCCCGTCATCCGCAGGGCGACGGGGGACCAGTTGTGCATCGACGTGCAGCCCAGGGATCCTGACCTGTGGCCCGTGCACATCATGGGCGGCGGCGACGGACAGCCCGGCCGCGGAACCTGCGCGCAACAGCGCTGACGCGAAAAGATCATCGATCAACCCAATCCCCGTCCTTCGCGGACGGGTCGCACAACTCATAAGGAGACCAGGATGGCGGAGATCAAGCGGGTCGGAGTGCTGGGCTGCGGGCTCATGGGCAGCGGAATCGCGCAGGTGTGCGCCGCGGCGGGATACGACACGCTGGTCCGCGAGGTCTCGGACGAGCTGTGCGAGCGCGGCATCGGCGGCATCAGCAAGCAGCTGGGCAAGTCGGTGGAAAAGGGGAAGATGGCCGCGGAGGACCGCGACGCCATCGTCGGCCGGCTGCGCGGCACCACCAAGCTGGAAGATCTCGCCGACTGCGACATCATCATCGAGGCCGTGGTCGAGGACCTGGCGATGAAGAACGAGATGTGGCGCACGCTGGACGCCGTCTGCGGGCCCGACACCATCTTCGCCAGCAACACGTCGTCGCTCACCATTGCCGACATGGCCGCGGCCACCAAGCGTCCGGAGCGCATGGTGGGGCTGCACTTCTTCAACCCCGTGCCGGTGATGAAGCTGGTGGAGGTGGTGAAGACGATCGCCACCGACGCGCAGGTGTTCGACACGGCGTTCGAGTTCGCCAGGTCGCTGGGCAAGGAGCCCATCGTCTGCAAGGACAACTCGGGCTTCGTGGTCAACCTGCTGCTGGTGCCGTACATGATGGACGCCATCCGCTGCCTGGAGCAGGGCGTGGCCACCACGGAAGACATCGACAAGGGGATGCGCCTGGGCACCGGCTACCCGATGGGGCCGTTCGTGCTGTGCGACTTCGTGGGGCTGGACACGCTCGACAAGATCGGCGGGATCATGTTCGACGAGTACAAGGAAAAGCGCTACGCGAGCCCGCCGCTGCTCAAGCGGATGGTTTCGCTGGGCTACTACGGCCGCAAGTCGGGTAAGGGCTTCTACGACTACTCGGGCGCTGAGCCCAAGCCCATGCCGCTGGTCTGATCCAGTTAACGCGGGAAGGAGGATTTGCTTCCTTCTTCCCGCACTATTTGGAATCCACAACGGGCGTATGGAGACATTCAATGCAGCCGGAAAGCGGTCAAGACGAACTGGACAAAATCAGCATTGATCAACTGCACAAAGCTGTTCTGCAGCTAAGCGGAAACTGTTTTGAGATCAAGAAGCTTTGCGCGACTGTCTTGGTGTCAGCCAGCACTCTCGTGACCACGTTCACGAACAGGCAACTTGACGCCTCTCTCTTCGTGGGAGGTGGGGTCATTACTCTGTTCTTTTGGATGCTTGATGGCCAGAGCTATTATTATCAGGAGAAGCTTCGCGCACAGATGAAGAAGCTTGCGGAGCACATTGCCGATCGTGATAAACAGAAAGTGACTGTCCTTGGGGTCGGGATGCCCTTAACAGAAGAACGCGAGAACTGGAATGTGGTACAAAGATCCTTTCATGCCGCTTTCAACGGTTCAATGCTGTTCTACGTCCTCCTCCTCATCATCATGCTCGGGCTTGGCACGTTATATTCAGTCGGGGGGATAGCAGCTAATTCGCCGAGCAGGTAAGCGTGAGAATCTTCGTCAGCTACACTCTTCGGGATAACGTCTTGGATCGTGCGACGCTGGTCGCACTCGATTCGTATTTGCGGGAGTTTGGTGATCCTTACATCGATCTGCTGCACAATCCAGGTGAAGATCATCAGCGTCATGTCCTAACAATGCTAAGGAGTGCGTCCTTAGTACTTGCCATTGTCACGCCGAAGTATGATAGATCGGAATGGGTGAAGCTTGAACTCGCTCTCGCCCACCAGCATCAGATCCCGATCATGTCTGTCGATGCTCCACGGGGCATTACTGGCGCAGCACTTAGTGCTCTGTTTGTGTCAGAAGAGTGCACGGCTGGTATCTTGACGCCTTCCCCATAAACCTCTCTGATCGGTCATTCTCTGTGGGGCGGCGCAGTTGCGACGTCCCTATTCCTGTTTATTGGCGACGGCTCCTTTGTACTACAGACTTTGAACACCTTGGATGCCGTGCGGAGATTTGAGCTGTATACCTTGACGCGGCACGTCTAGGAAGCAAACGGGATATTCTCGATCGGGGGGAAGTAAGAAACGCGCGGGCCAACCCGGGAGGGCGGCGATGAAGGTTCTGGTGTTCGGGGCGACGGGGGCGGCGGGCGGGAGCGTGGTGCGGGCGTGCGCGTCCTCGCCCGCGGTGAGCGAGGTGCGGGCGGTGGCGCGGCGGCCGCTGGCGTTTGCGCACGCCAAGCTGCGCGTCGTCATCCACGGCGACTTTCTGGATTATGCGGCGATCGAGGACGCGTTCGCCGGCGTGGATGCGTGCTTCTGGTGCCTGGGCATCTCGGCCACGCAGGTGCCGGGCGAGGCGGAGTATCGCACGATCACGCACGACTTTGCGCTCGCCGCCGCGCGCATGCTGCGGCGCCACAGCCCGGACGCGGCGTTCCACTACATCAGCGGGCAGGGCGCCGCGCTCGACAGCCGCATGATGTGGGCGCGGGTCAAGGCGCAGACGGAGCAGGATCTGATGGACGAGTTCGGCGCGGTGTGCTGGCGGCCGGCGTTCATCGACGGCGAGGATTCGCCCAACGCGCCGCGCTACCTGCAGGCGCTCCGCCCCGCGTTCCGCCTGCTGCGCCCATTCGCCGGGCTGTACGTCGCGGGGCAGGACCTCGGCCTGGCCATGATCCAGGCCACGGCGGAGGGGCAGCGCGCCCGCGTCATCGCCAATCCCGAAATCCGCAGCATGGCCCGCCGTGCGCGCGAGTCCGGCGGCGTACGCGCGGGCTGATCCATCAGCGTCATCCTGTCGATCCACACGTATCCCGCCCGGGGTGCGGCCGCATCCATCATCCGCTGAACGCACGCCCTGATCCCGCCGTGGCGCGAGACGGGAGGCGAAAATCATCAGCCTTGTCCGGTGCGCAAACGGTGATTACCGTGTGCCCCTCGCCGCCGGCCGATGCGGCCCATCAACCCCCAACTCAGGCGGACCGTGCGCATTCAACTCAGCAGCATTTTCGTGGCGGATCAGGCAACGGCGTTGCGCTTCTACACGGAAGTGCTCGGCTTTCAGAAGAAGGCCGAGATCCCCATGGGCGAGTTCAGCTGGCTCACGGTCGTTTCGCCCGAGGCGCCGGACGGCGTGGAACTGGTGCTGGAGCCCAACAGCAACCCCGCCGCGCTCGCGTTTCAGGCCGCGCTGCGCGAGCAGAGCATCCCGATGACCGCGTTCCTGGTGGATGACGTGCACGCCGAGCACGAGCGCCTGCAGCAGCAGGGTGTCATGTTCCGCACGCCGCCGATGGCCGCGGGGCCCGTGACGATCGCCATCTTTGACGACACCGTCGGCAACCTGATCCAGATCTACTCGATGAACGCGCAGCCGGATCAGGACGCGTCCGCCACGGCCTGATCCGCCCGGACGATGTCGCATTCCATCTGCGCAATCGTCCTGCGCGGCCCATTCGACGCGGCCGCGGCGGCGACGTTCGACTTGGCCGGCATTCCGCTGGGCGACGATCTGACGCTGTTCCCCATCACGCACTACTACACCGCGTGCTGGCAGAAAACGCTGGGGGTTCAAGGTGATCTGGAGGGCGTCTTTCCGCCGTCGCTGATCTTTCCGCGGGAACACGTGATCAGCGTGCTGATGGAGCGCATCACGGGCCGCGAGCCGCTCTTTTCCGTGATCGCGACCGACTATTTCGGCGGCGTGGGCGAGCAGTGGGCGCAGGTGTATCGCGGGCACGCGCCCGCCGATCCGTCGGTCACCGCCATCAACCCCGCGCTGCGCCTGCTGGGCGTGAAGGCCAAGCGGGGGCTGGATGAGTTCGACACCGCCGGCCTGGATCGCATCCGCCACGCGCCGGATTCACTGGATCGCTACGTGGATCTGGCGGAGGAACTCGGCGGCTGAGCCGGCGCCCCCGAAACCCGGGACGCCGGGCATCGTAGGAGGAGGAACGAAAGTTCCTCCTCCGCGAGGTGAGCGCATGGGAATCCTGGGGCACGTTCTTCTGGAGTTTGTGTGCTGGCTGGCCGCCGAGGCCGCTGGCGAAGTACTCCGCGACCCGCTGGACAGGCTGTTTGCGCCGCTCGGCCGTGCGCTGCGTTCTCCGGCAGGCGGACGGGTGCTGCTGGTCGTCTGGCTGGTGTCGGTGGGATGGTTCTGGCTGGGCTGGAAGATGGGGACGACCGGGGACGGTGGGTTCCAGATGGCGTTTGCGGTGATCTCGGTGTTCGGGTCGGCTGCGCTGGCGATGCTCTCCACACTGGTGTGGCGGGACCGGAATCATGCTCCGCCGCGCTGGTTCCGGCGCAGCGCGTACTGACGCGAGCCGTCCCGGTCAGGTCCGGCCCGAGATGGCCTGCCGAACATCCCCGATCCGGAGCCGCAGCATGGATTATCTGTCGTATGCACTTGCGGACGTGCTCTTTCTGTTCGTGCTGCCGGTGCTGAACGCCGTTCTCGGCGACCCCGCGGGATGGCTGTTCCGGCAGCTCGTCACCGCGTTCCGCTCGTCCTATGGCTTTCTGCTGCTTCTGCTCATCTGGGCGGTTTCCGTCGCCTGGTTCTGGAAGACGGTGAGCAGCGCGGGTGATCCCGAGAGCCTCTTTTCCCGGATGGCGATCTGGGCCATTCTTGGCGCACCGGCGCTGGCCGGGTTCTCCACCATTCTCTGGCGGAACCGCCACGCCGAACATCTCGACCGTGCCGTCGCGCTTCCGGCCTCGGGCGTCCGCTCGCCGCAGACGTGAATCGCGGCTTTGAAATCCTCCATTCTTCTGATGAAAAGCGAATGACGCCCAAGATGCAGGAAATCGCCGGCGAGCTGGACAAGGCCCGGCGCGGGCTGCTGGCGGCCGTGCAGGGCCTTTCGCAGGCGGAACTGGACGCCAGGCCCAAGCCGGATTCGTGGTCCGTCGGCGAGGTGATGCACCACGTTTCCAAGATCGAGAGCGGGATGATCGGCATGCTGTCCAAGCTCGCGCTCCCGGCGATCGCGGACGGGCTGCCCAAGGATCCCGCGCCGGAGCAGTCCGTGTTGTCGATGGTGGAGCATCTGCCCGTTCTGGACCGCACGCAGCGCATTACCGCGCCCGAGTTCGTGCGGCCCACCCATGGCATCAGCCGTGAGGAACTGGAGGCCGGGCTGGCCCGCACGCGCGGCGAACTGCTGGCGGCAATGGAGCAGGCCGACGGGTACGACCTGAGCGGGCTCAGCCGGCCGCACCCGCGGTTCGGGCCTCTGAACCTGTACCAGTGGCTCGCTCTCAGCGCCCGCCACGAGCAGCGCCACACCGCGCAGATCGCCGAGGCGCGCGAAGCTCTCGCGGCAGGCGCGAACTGATCGGCGCGCTTCCCGCCGGAACGACAGCGTGCCGAACGCGCCAACGCGGGTGCGAGCATGGTTCGTGATGTTCTCGTCCGCGACCGCGGTTCAATCCTGGTGAGCTTTCGATTGGAGAGGCCATGAGTGCGGATGGGATGATGTCACTCCTGCGCAGCTGGTTTTCTGGCGAGCGCCCGCCGCCGCCCGAGCCGGCGGTGGAGGCGTCGGCAGGGGAGGGGCTGGACGATCTTCGCGAGTGGCTGGTGCGCGAGATTGCCGCGGGCTTCAGCGATCCCGATGAGATCGTGGAGGCCGCGGGCGACGTGTTCGAGGGCCAGCTGGACCGGGACGTCGTACAGGCGGAGGCGGAGCGCATGCTTCCCGGGCTGCTGGCCGCGCACGCCCGCGAGGAGGCGACGTGGCCCGAGACCACGGACAACGACCGTCTGGAGGCGGCCTTCGCGGAACTGGAGGACGGCGGAATCGTCTGCCGCGAGAACTTCGCCTGCTGCAACAACTGCGGGTCCGCGGAGATCTGGGCGGAGGTGGAGGCCGTGAACGACATCATCCCCCACGTTCGCGGCTACGTCTTCTACCACATGCAGGACACGGAATCCGCCGTGGAGGGTGGCGGCATCTACCTCTCCTACGGCGCGGTTGCCGACACGGAAGACGCACCGCTCGCCGTTGCGCGCGACGTGGTGAGCACGCTCAGGGATCATGGCCTGCGCGTGGAGTGGAACGGCGAAATCACGCGCCGCATCATGGTTGAGCTGGACTGGAAGCGACGCAGGCGCGCCGCCGTCTGATCCCCCGCGATTGTGGCGCCTCCGGCCGAACCTCATCCGCCTGAGGCCGTTGCTCACGAGAACGAGCCGTGGCTTGATGACACGACGGGGCATGCGGATTCCTCCGCGTGCCCCGTCGCCGTGCGCAATAGATACCGAAACCCGGCCGCGAACCGCCGCGTACGGCGCCGGGGGAGTGCGCCAACACCGGACGGAGCAACGAGATGATTCCAGTGCTGAGCGAAATCGATGGGCTGGTGCGCTTCGGCTGGGCGATGCGCGGACTTCCCGGCGCGATTCGCCGCCGCATCCGGCCCCGTTTTGGTGACCGATACTCGCCCACCGTTTCTCGCCATCTGCGGGTTGCTCCGGCGCTGTTCGTCCTGCTGATTGCCGTGTTCGCGTTCGCGGTCAACATGTCGCATTCGGCCACACCCGCGTGGGCGGAACATGCGGTATTGGGAGCGCTGATGCTGATCCTGGCGGGCTTGATGACCTCGCTCATCGTCCTCATGCACGCACTCCCCGAGGAGAGCCGGCGTCGTCCCGCCGCGCAGAGCGTCCGCTACGATCGCGGCGCATCCCGTTGAACGGACAGCCCCATTGATCGCGGATCCGCGGTGCGGCCGCTACCGAAGGAGCCTACATTCCGCGAGACGAGATTCCCCGCAGCAAGACTCATGAATCAAGATCAGAAGCCGCCGCTGGCGGAGCGCGGACGGCGGCGCATGCTAGGTCTCCTCGCGGCGTCCATGCTCATGACGGCTGTCGCGCTGCCATTGCTGTTCTGGGGCGGGCGGATGGGAATCCCCGCGCGCAGGGCCGAGATCATCGCGGTGATCCTGATCTTCGTGTCGGGGCTGGCCATGCTCGCAGGCGTCGAGCCCGCCCGCCGCGACGCGGTGGACCGCGGCGCGGGCACCGCGCCCGCCCCCATCTCGCGCGCCGTGGTGCTGGAAGTGCTCGGCTTCAGCGTGCTGGTTGCACTCGTTTCCCGCTTCGTGTCGGGCGCGGCGTGGGCGGACGCCATCGGGCGCGTTCCGGGGATCGCGATCTATCTCATCCTTTTCCACGTGCTTGCCCGCGCGCAGCGGCGGGGCGTGCCGCCGTGGTACCGGCCCGCGGGGTACGGCTTCGCGCTCGCCGGGCTCGGAGGCGGGCTGACCTGGGCGGTGATCGCGGGGGCATCCTTGCGGCACGGCGTGGCGTACGGGCTCACGTGGAGCCTGATGCACTACACCTGGGTGCGCTACTCCACCCGCGGCGCGGCGGACATGCTCGCGCGCAAAGCCGGCCACGGCGGGCCGCCGCTCCGGTCGTGAGCCGCATCTCGATCCACGCTCGCCTCCTCCCATCTCCCGTCATCAACCTGACGCCATGCATCGCCTGAAAGCACACATCCGGGTGCTCGCCCTGTGCGCGTGCGCCCTGCTGGCCTCCTGCGTGCGGCCCACGGAAACCAATTTCCGCAAGACCGCAACGCCGCGGGCGGACGAGTACTCCCGCCTGCTGATCCGGCAGATGCTGGCGCGCGACACGACGGCCATGAGGCGCAAGTTTTCCCCTGCGCTGCTGCAGATTCCGCATGCCGCGGACAGCCTGGCCGCGTTCGCCCGCTACTTTCCCGGCGGCGTGAAGCAGGTCAAGCTGGTGGGGGTCAATGCGCAGTGGACCAGCTACGTCACGACTCGCGTGCTGACGTATGAGGCACGATCCAAGGACGATAAGTACGCGGTGATTCAGGTGCAGACGCTGGAGGATGAACTGCACAACCTGTACGTGAACGGATTCTACGTGCAGCAACTCGAGGGGCCGATTCCCCAGCCCGCACCGCTGATTCCCATGCCCGGGGCTCCGTGGTGGATTATCGGTATTCTTCTTCTGGGGGGCGGAATCTTTGCGATTACGCAGATGTTCAAGAAGCGTCCGTCGCGCGATCCTCGCGACGTTCCGCTCTTTCCCGCCACGCCTCGCAAGGGCGCACCGCCGGCCCCGGTCGCGCGGCCCCGGCCGGATGCGCAGCCGCAGCACACGCCGGAGGCCATGTCGTACGTCGCGCCCGCCCTCGTGCTGAACCAGGCTGCCGATGCGACCACCGCCCGCTTGGAGCCGGCGGGGCAGGCGGATGCGGAGTGCGCGCCACTGGCGGATTCCGATGGGAGCTTTAATCCCCTCACGCGGTGCGAGCCGGGTTCCGGCCTCGCGGATTCCGCCACCGCAGAGAGCGAAAGCTCCACGGGGGCCGGCTTCGATTCCAGCCCGGATTCCAGCCATGGGACCGGGTCAGATGCCAGCTATGATTCCGGCACTTCCTCCAGTTATGATTCTGGCTCTGATGTGCGGTTCGACTGAGGCAGTCCGGATCGCCCCGGGCGAAAGTCGTCCCTGATCGAGAACCGGAAACGAGTACGGCGGATGGCGGAAACAGAGACAACCGTGGATGGCGACGGCGCGCTCGCGGAGGTTCGGCGGGAACTGCGCGCGCTCGCCACGCCGGAGAACGCGGCGGTGCTGCAGCGCTTCTTCAAGACCGGCCCGGGCGAATACGGCGAGGGCGACCAGTTTCTCGGCATCCGCGTTCCCCAGCTTCGCGCGCTCGCCAAACGCAATCGGCAGACGTCGCGGGATGACCGGCTGCACCTTCTGCGCTCCCCCTGGCACGAGGAGCGCCTGCTGGCGCTGCTGCTGATGGTGGACGCGTTCGGGCGGGGACCGGCGGCGGAGCGGGAGCAGATCTACGCGGATTACCTGGCGCACACGCGGTTCATCAACAACTGGGACCTGGTGGATACGTCCGCGGAGCACATCGTAGGCGCGTACCTGGGCCCGGAAGGACGCAAACACTGCTGTCGATTGCGGATTCCGAATCGCTGTGGGAACGGCGGATCGCCATCCTCGCCACCTTTCACTTCATCAAGCGCCGCGAATTCACGCCCACGCTGCGGGTGGCGGAGCGCCTGCTGCGCGACCCGCACGACCTCATCCACAAGGCCGTGGGGTGGATGCTGCGCGAGGTGGGCAAGCGCGACCTGGCGGCGGAAGAGGCGTTTCTGCGCGAACCATATCGCGCCATGCCGCGAACCATGCTGCGCTACGCCATCGAGCGCTTTCCCGAGCCGCTGCGCAAGCGCTATCTGGCGGGTGAGGTCTGATACGGGTCCGCGACGCGGACGCTCAGCCTTCCGGCTCACCATCCGCCGCTCCGCGCCCCCGCGCGCGGCTGGCAATGAAGATCACGAATCACATATCCACACGTCCCATGCAGCCTTCTGAACTCAGCGGGATTCTCGAATTTCTGCGCCTGGCCGAAGGGCTCAAGACCACGCCGCGCAGCGGATGGACCACCGCCGGCGAGCGCGAAAGCGTGGCCGAGCACACCTGGCGCCTGTGCCTGATGGCCATGGTGCTGCATCCGGAGTTTCCGGAAGTGGATTTTGCGCGGCTGGTAAAAATCTGCATCATCCACGACCTGGGCGAGGTGATCGGCGGGGATGTGCCCGCGCCCGACCAGGCATCGTTGGCGGCGGGAAAGGCGGAGGACGAGCGCCGCGACCTGCTCACCCTGCTGGCCCCGCTCTCCGCGCCGCTGCGCGACGAAATCACCGCGTTGTGGGATGAATACGAGGCGGCCAGCACGCCCGAAGCGCGGCTGGCCAAGGCGCTCGACAAGCTGGAAACCATCCTTCAGCACACGCAGGGCAGGAATCCGCCGGACTTCGACTATCGCTTCAACCTGGACTACGGCCGGCGCTACACGGCCGATCCGCCGTTGATCGCCACCGTGCGCGCGCTGCTGGACGAAGAAACCGAGCGCCGGGCCCGCGAATCCGACGCGCTTGCCGCCAGCGACGGGCAGTAGCCGCTGGATCGATCCGCTGTAGCAGAGGGGCGGAGGTGCAGAAATCTCGCCCGCCTCGCGTCTGCTACGGCGGAAATCGTTTGTCATCAATCCGTTACATTGGCGGAGCGGCGCTGCCCGGGCTCCGCGGATGCGGGTGATGATCGCGCAAATCGGGTCCTGCGTGCAGCTTCGGCGCGCTCCTTGCCGCTCCGGCTTCCAAATCCAGCCCCCGCGCAGTGGACGGCGGCTGGAACGGAACCAGAGGAAATGCCGTGAACGTCGAGAGTTCCCTGACCGGAACGCCGGTGCAGTGTGCCGCGATTCCGTATCGTCTGTCTGATGGAGTCGCCGAAGTCCTTCTCGTTACCCGCCGCAGCGGCGAGGGTTGGATCGTTCCCAAGGGCAAGATCGAGCCGGGGCTGGGGCCGCGCGAGTCCGCCCGGCGCGAGGCGTTTGAGGAAGCCGGCGTAGAAGGCGACATCGGCACGCAGCCGTTTGACCATTACCGCCACGGCCGCGAGGACGGGCCGCTGGTGGTTGCCTTTCTGCTGCGCGTCACCCGCGAAATGAGCTCGTGGCCCGAGGCCAAGGAGCGGCAGCGGGCGTGGGTGCCGCTGGACGACGTGCAGACCCGCCTGACCGATCCGGGCCTGTCGCGCGTGTTGCGCGCGGTGGCCGCGCACCTGGACCCCGCGCAGCTGGCCGCCGCGCCGGCGGATGCGCGCAACTCGTCGTCCGCCAGCCGCACGGCGGGCGCGTCGCGCGGAATTTCGCTCTTTCGTTCCGGCCTGGTGCTGGTGGCGGTCCTTGGGCTGATTGCCCTGGCCGCGCGGGTGATGTTTCCGCACGGCGAAGCCAACGGTGGCGGGAACGGCGCCACGGCTTCCGATGACAAGGACGGCAGGAAGAAGGGCGGCAAGAAGAAGGACAAGGACAAGGGCGGGGAAGCCGGGCCGGTGGCGGCGGCGGGGCTGGCCGCCGCGGGTGTAGCCGGCGCGGACCCGGGGCTCTGCCGCGCGGACGGCTCCGGGATGCAAATGCCCGCGGACGTGCACGAGTCCAGCGGCGTCGCGGCGGGGCGGCGCACCGCCGGGGTGCTGTGGACGCACAACGACTCCGGAGAGCCGGTGCTGTTCGCCATCAGCCCGCGCGGCCAGGAAACCGGGCAGGTGCGCATTGCCGGGGCGCGTGTGCAGGACTGGGAAGACATCGCCGCGGGTCCGTGCCCCGGCGGAAACTGTCTGTACATCGGCGATATCGGGGACAACGCGGGCGCGCGACCCGGTATTACCGTGTACCGCGTGGCGGAACCCGCGCCCACGGACCGCGAATCGCGTCCGGCGGACGCCTTTCCCGCCACGTACCCGGACGGCCCGCACGACACCGAGGCGCTGTTCGTTCTCCCCGAAGGCGGCATGTTCGTCGTGTCCAAGGGAGAAACGGGACCCATCGCCCTCTACCGCTTTCCGTCCACCGCGCGGCCGGGGTCGTCGTCGCGGCTGGAGCGCGTCGTGGAACTGGCCGGCGCTGGCGTAAAGCGAAAAGAACGCATCACCGGCGCCTCCGCGTCGCCGGACGGGCGGTGGGTGGCGTTGCGGACGCTTTCGTCCGTCTCCTTCTACCGTGCGGCGGACCTCATTGCTGGCCGCCCGGGCAATCCGCTGGTGTACGACCTGACGCCGCTGGACGAGGCGCAGGGCGAAGGCATCGGCTGGAGCACCAACGGCGCCATCTACCTCACCAGCGAAGGCGGCCGCAAGAGCGCGCCCTCCACCCTCGCGCGGCTTACCTGCACGCTGCCGTCCTGATCGCGCGGACCGGGGCGGCGCCACACCCGCCCCGGTCCACCTCCAGCTTCTCCGCGCAACTCTTGCTCCGGCAGCGTCGAGGCCGACGCCCCGCTGCACGTCTCCATCTGATCCCGTCCCGTCGCGCGCTGTCGAGCCGCGTCCGATCCGGGCCGTCTTCCTGGCGCGCGCCCAATCCTCCTGCTCTGACGATGATCACACTGCACGAGGAACCACTTTCCATGCTGGTGGAGCATGGCTCCGTGCCGATCCGCTTCGCGGTCAGGCGCGTGCTGGAAGTGTGTGCGGTGGATGGCGGATTCGGTGGGATGACGCTCACGGAACGCGCCGTGGATGAGCCGTGGATCAAGGACTACAACGAGATCGAGCGCCCCGAACGCTGGGCGGCACGGTTCAACGTGTCGCGATGGGGATTGATCGCCGCCCGCGACGACGGCGCGCGGATCGGCGGCGCGGTGATCGCCTTCGGCGCGGATGACGTGATGATGCTGGAGGGGCGGACGGATCTCGCCGTGCTGTGGGATCTGCGCGTGGCGCCGGAGCATCGCGGCCGCGGCGTGGGTGGCCTGCTCTTTCGCGCGGTGGAGCGGTGGGCGGCGGAGCGGGGTTGCCGCTGGCTCAAGGTGGAGACGCAGAACATCAACGTAGATGCCTGCCGCTTCTACGCGCGGCGGGGCTGCACCCTGGGCGGCATCAACCGCTTCGCCTATCCCGATCTGCCGGACGAGGCGCAGCTGCTCTGGTACCGGGATCTGCACGCGGAGCGCTGAGCGGATCGTGCACCATCGCGCGCTCCGCCTTGCGGATCACCGGTGCGGCCCCGCATCGTCCCTGTTCGATCGATCCATCACGACGTGGAGAACATGATGAAGGTTCTGGTAATCGGCGGAACGGGCACCATCGGCCAGGCAGTCGTCCGCGAACTCGGGGATGACAACGAGGTGGTGGTCGCGGGGCGCAACGGCGGGGATCTGCGCGTAGACATCACCTCGCCGGACTCCATCCGCGATCTGCTGCAGCAGGTGGGGACGGTGGATGCGATCGTCTCATGCGCGGGGCAGGCCGCCTTTGCCGCCACGACGGAACTGACGGAGGAGCAGATGGAGCTTTCCGTGCGCAGCAAGCTGCTGGGGCAGGTGAATCTGGTGCGGTTCGGCGCGGCGCACGTGGTGGATGGTGGCTCGATTACGCTCAGCAGTGGGCTTCTGGCGCACCAGCCCGCGCGTGGCAGTGCGGCCATCAGCATGGTGAACGCCGGGGTCGAGGCCTTCGCCAGGGCCGCCGCGCTGGATCTGCCGCGCGGCATTCGCGTGAACGTGGTGAGCCCGCCATGGGTGGCGGAAACGCTGACCGCCATGGGCCGCGATCCGTCCAAGGGCCTTCCCGCGGACAAGGTCGCGCTCGCCTACGCGGAGTGCGTGCGCGGCTCGCGCACGGGCGAGGTGCTGGACGCGCGCGACTTCGCGAACGGATAGGCGGGCGCGCTCAGCGGAGCGTGGTCGGCGAAGCGCGATCGGGTTGGGGATGGATGATTGTGGGGTGGGCGGCGAGGTCCAGGTCGGCCCCCACCCGGGCTCGTACTACTCGCCCACCCTCCCCCAAAAAAGACTGGTGGAGGGTTGTTGGAGGCGGAAAGTACTGTATCAGAGGCGTGGCTTGGCGCGTGAGCGGGTTCTGTTGAGCGAATGAATCCGCCGCTCAACCGCGGGAACCCCCGACTCGCGGCCGCTGTCGCGTCCATGATCGGGGCTTCAACTGCTTGGGAAGCACGCGTCTGGGATGGTCGTCGTCTTCGCGCCGAACGGCTCCCCCTCCCCCGCTTGCGGGGCGACGGGGCTGGGAGGAGGGGGGAGCCCGTCGCCGCGCCAAACCAATGCGGGACGTACGATCCTGGGGTGTGCTCCCTCTCCCACATCCGTTCGTGGGAGAGGGTCGTCGTGCGCAGCACGCGGGGTGAGGGCCACAGCCTGCCGCCGCGCACGTCCCTCGGTCCCGCTCCAAACCGCTCCCGATTTCCCGCCCGGAAGAAGGAGCCGAGGTTCCGCCGCGCCTCCGAATCCGTCGGCCGATCGGGAGCACGCCTGTCGATGTCTTTCATCGAACGAACGAAGAAGCGGGCCGGCGGATCAGCGCGCGGCGGCGGGAACCGGTGCTTCCAGCATCTGCGCGGCCTGCTGCTCGAAAGCGGCGAAGCGGCGCTCCAGGTCGCGTTGCAGACGCGCGCGCGTGCTGCGGGCAACGAACGCGTTGCACCGTGCGCCGTCCATCCCGCCCGCGGACGCGGTGCACGCGGCCGCCGGCGTCAGGGCGTTCAGATCGCGCCACAGCGGCTCGCCCGCCACGAACGCGTGCTGCAGTGACGTGCGCGCCATCTGCTTGAGCGCGGGATAGCCCAGGTTCTGGTCGCGCACGGCCTTGAGGTACTCCAGCGCCATCTCCGACCGCGCCACGCCCTCGTCATCCGTGCTCAGCGCCACCGGCACGCCCGCCTGCATGTACGCGTGCAGCGGATGCGCCGCGCCGCGAATGCCCAGGATCATGTCGTTGCTGGTCAGGTTGATCTCCACCATCGTCCCGCGGCGCGCCATTTCTGCCATCAGTTCCTGCGCGCTGTCCTCGTGCATGATGTCCACGCCGTGTCCGATGCGGTCCGCGCCCGCCACCCGCACCGCCTCGCGCACGTGAAAGCGCAGCCCCTCGTCCGGCACCAGCCCGGGAGCCAGCTCGCCCGCGTGCAGCGTGACCTTGACCGTGGGAAAGTCGCGGCGCAGAAACTGGATCATGCGCATCTGCAGCGAATAGTCGCGCATGGCAACGGGCGCGTCTTCCGGCTGCACCAGGTTCAGGCCGACCACCCGCGGATCGGATTGCGCCATCAGAAAGCCCAGAAGGATCTGCGCAAACACCTGCTGCGGCGGGTTGGCGCGCGAAACCTGGTACAGCCAGCGCACGTCCACCGCGCACCCCGCGTCCGGGCGCGGACCGCCGCAGCCCAGCAGCGTGTCGCGGCGCGCGGCGATGCTGTCCAGCCGCGCGGAGGCGGCGCGGCCCACGTCGCGCATCCCCAGCGCCAGCAGCGTGTCGCGCATCCGCCCGAAGTCCGGCGTCCAGCCCGCCTGGTCGCCCAGCGTGCGCGCGGCGCGGCGGTCCGGCGTCATCATCAACTCCATGTACAGCAGCTTGCCGCGGCCGGCGCGCGACGACGCTTCCGCCAGTTCGTCGCCCACGCGCCGGTCGAGCGCGTTGGCGCGGCCGAAGGTGGCAAAGAACTGGTCGTGGCCGCTGACCGTTGTGGAATCCCAGTTCCGCATCGACATTGCGTCCACCAGTTCCGCGTACAGCGCGGACGTGTCGGCAATGGCGGAGGCCGGGCGCAGCGTGTCGGACGGCGTGCACGAGCGCGTCAGGATCGTGTGCTGGCGGGTATTGATGCACAGTCCGTCTTCCGCCGCCCAGCGCAGAAAGCTTTCCGCGTAGACGGCGCCGGACAGGTGGTTGTGCAGATCCGCGCCCTTGGGCATTTCGCGGATGAAGGTTTCCAGCGCCCGGGGCTGGGAGCGCACGGCGTCCATGTAGCGCGCCGCCTGCTCTTCGGCGGCGGGGCGGGCCTGCGCAGAAGCCGCCAGGGGGAGCGCCGCCAGAATCAGCGGGAGCGCGAGTGCCTGGCGGGAGAACGATATGGTCCGCATCGAAGACGGTGGGGCGGGGAACGGAGCGGCGCGGCCCGTCCGGCCGCCGCGGTGGCCCAAGATAGAGAGTGCGCCGCGCGGGCGAAAGCGAACGGTGCTCCCGCCCATCCGCAACCGCCGCGGGAGCGGGAACAGACGGCGGCGGGCGGGGTTCCGGTCAGGTACTCGGGATGGGGAGGGCATGGCCGTCGCGGGGACGGCCGGCCACACGGGAGGACGGAGACATGCGATGAAGAACACGTTTGTGCGATGGACGGTGGTCTGCGGCGCGGTGCTGCTGGCGGGGTGCATTCGCCCGCGCGCCACCGGCCCGGTGCCGGGCACGGATGAAAGCGGCGAGATCACGCTGACGCTGGGCGAAACGCGCCTGCTGGATGACGACGTATCCGTCACCTTCGGCCGCGTGGGCGAGGATTCCCGCTGCCCCGCGGACGTGCAGTGCATCACCGCCGGAAACGCCGTGGTCGCCTTGCTCATTCAGGAGCGCGGCGAGCACAGCGAAACGCTGCAGCTGAACACGCACAGCAATCCGCGTTCAAAGACGGAAGAGGAGATGCGCTTCGAGGTGATCAGCCTTACGCCGCTGCCCAAGGCCGGCGAAGGCCCGCCCAGCACCTACGTCGTGCGCCTGCGGATTACGCGCGCCTGAAAGCGTGTCGCGGAACCTGCGTTCCAGCGCAGGTCGATCGCTAGTAGGCTCCCTACGCCAGAGGCGATCCTGAGGAGGCGCCGCACGCACCTTTCACGGCCCCAGACCCTGGCGCCGACGAAGGATCTACTTTCCCCGCGAGAACGGGCGTGCATCACGCGACGTTGGCTCGGCGGAGAGTAGATCCTTCGGTCGCGCAGGGTTCGGAGCTGGCGGAAAAGGCTGCGCACGCTCCCTCAGGATGACGCCTCGGGTCGGGTTCCGCGGTGAGAGATGCGTCCGGCGCGGGTTGGCGCCCAGGCGCGTGTCGATGACGTGAAGCTTGACGCGCGGGCCCGTCCCGCGCATCACTTCACCCGTTCACCCCGCCCAATCCCCGCGCTCCCCCCCACGGCTCATGCTCCGCAGTATCCTCGCCGTTCTCGCCGGCTTCTTTCTGATCCCCATCCTGAACCTGGCCACCAACGCCGCGCTGGGCCGCGTGCTGCCGGAGTGGTACCCGGCCGCGGGGCGCGTGGAGTCCGTGCCCGCACTGCTGCTGTCGTGCGCGTACGTGGCGGCTTTCGGCATTCTGGGATGTTACATCACCGCGCGCCTGGCTCCGTCGCGCCCCATGCTGCACGCGCTGATTCTGGGCGCGCTGGGGCTGGCCGTCAGCATTCCCACGGCGATGGTGGCGTGGAATGACACGCCGCCGTGGTTCAATCTCTTCAACCTGCTCGCGGTCATGCCCTACGCGTGGATCGGTGGCCGCATCCGCGAACGCCAGCTTGCCGCCACCAGATCCGGCCCCCTCGCTCACGCCTGATCACGCCTCCGCCCGTGTGGCCGGAGGACGACGTCGGGTTCGGTCGATGACGGAAACGGATCGGCCCCGGTCGCCAGGGGGTGGAGTGATCCACCGTCGATCTCCTGAATGGGTCGACTTCGACGGTGGGTGGGCGTCGCTCGGTCGCGGAAGCCGAGCCCGGGTTCCCAAGGATGATGAGAAGCAGTTGATCGCGGATGATGAGAAGCAGTTGATTGGTATGATCCGAATCGGCTTCTATCCACGGAGCGGAGGACCAACATCACCTTCGGTCGATCGACGAAAGCGGGCGCGCGGCCATCCAGCCGCGCGCCCGCTTCATCCTCCTCCGATGCCGGACAGCGATCAGTCCACGAGCCGCGACACGCGCTCCATGACCTCGCTGGCGAATCGCTCCACCACGCCGCGCGTAAGTTCCTCATTTCGTTCGCCCAACCCCGGGTTGCGGGACGCGTTGTCGAACAGGGTCTGCTCGTCGCGCGAGAGCAGCAGCTGGCGCCAGTTCCCCGCAAAGCGCGGTTCGCGGAACCGGTTGCTCGCCCGCGCGGAGAAGTCGTCGGCGGACAGTTCGCGGCGCGAGGGCACGTCCACCAGCGTGTAGCGCACGCGAACGCGCGTCTGCCGCTGGCCGGAGGCGACCGTGTACGCCGTGTCCGCGCCGGTGCGCAGCTTGGCCGCGCGCCGCTCTGTGCGCACGTCGCTGCTGTCCATCCACACGCTGTCCACCTCCATCCGCACCACCACGTCCGCCTCCAGCGCCCGGCCGATCCCCGCCGCCTCGTACCCGCTCAGCGGCGTACGCGAGGATCCGCGCCGGCGCACCTCCCGCCGCACCTCGCGCGGGTCGATCATCCGCACGAACATGGGCGCGCGCGCGGGAGCGTCCTCCAGTTCGTCATCCACCTCCGTCAGCCAGTCCGCCTCAATGGCCCCCTCCATCCCCGGCGCGAGCGAAAGCGGAAGGACGGCGACGCGGACGGTGCCCTCCTCCAGCACGCGGGCCTGAAGCTCCAGCGCGCGGTCCATTCCCGCGTAGTCGCGCCCCAGCAGCCGCACGGCGCGGTCCGTCACGTCGTACGCGGCGCGATAGCGGCCGGCCTGCGCCTCGCGCTCGCCCCACGCCAGATACGTCGCCAGCCGCGCCTCGTCAATGCGCGCCCGCTGCTGCGCGGAGGGTTGCCAGCGACTCACCGCGCGGTCCAGCCCGCCGAGTGCGTCGCTCCACCGCCCGCTGCCGGCGTACTGCTCGCCGCGATCCAGTGACGCCTCGATCGCCGCGTCCAGCGTGCTCCGCCGGTGCTGCGCGTAATCCGCCGGCGCGGCGAGGGGGACGTTTACGGCGGCCGCGTCGCGCCGCAGGGCATCCAGGCGCAGCAGCAGATCCGCCGCCTCGCCCGCGTCCCCGGCGGAGAGCGCGGCCTCTGACCGCGCCAGAAGCTGGTCCACCGCGCGGGCTCCCGTTTCCTGCACGCGAATCCGCGCATCCGCCAGCGACGGGTCGCGCCGCAGCGCATCGATGTAGCGCTGGGCGGCGTCCACGGACTGGCCGCGCTCCTCCAGCCGCTGTCCCTGATCCATTCGCTTGGACGCGGTCACGCACCCGCCGAGCAGCAGGGGCGCAAGCGCGGCCAGGAGCGCCGCGCGTCGGATCGTGAGTTCGATGTTCATGGGAGGAGCGGTGGGGCGGAAGGAGCGGAGGAACCGCGCAGCCAATGTATTTCCCCTGATCTACCGCGAACAGGGCGGCCGGAGTTCCACGCGGCCGGGCCGATGATGGACAGTGCGGCTGCTGGCGCGTATTGTCCGGCGGGACAATGCCTGAGCCGCGCTCACCGCAAGTGCTTGGGTAACGCCCAGATAACGGCCTCGCGCGGAGCCGCGCCCGGCGTTATCGTTCTCATGCGGCGGACCCGTCCGCCCTCCTGACACACTGCACGCCGGAGCCAGCATGGACGCATCCAACAACCCGCGCGAAGAACTCGCGAACGCGATCACGCATGGCGTGGGCGCGCTGGCGGGGGCCGTGGGCGCGCTGGTGCTCGTGGTGGGCGCGGCGCTGCACGGCGACATCTGGCAGGTCGTGAGCAGCGCGGTGTTCGGAGCCTCGCTGGTGCTGCTGTACACCGCGTCGACGCTGTACCACGCCGCCCGCGATCCGCGCACCAAGGCGCGGCTCCAGATTCTGGACCACTGCGCCATCTACCTGCTCATCGCGGGGAGCTACACCCCCTTCACGCTGATCGCGCTGCGCGGCGGATGGGGATGGAGCCTGTTCGGGGTGGCGTGGGCGCTGGCGGTGGCGGGAGTGATCTTCAAGCTCTTCTTCACCGGGCGCTTTCCCCGGCTTTCCACCGGCATCTACATCGGGATGGGGTGGATGGCGGTGGTGGCCGCCGTGCCCATGCTGCAGAGCCTGTCCGCCGCCACGCTGGGGTGGCTGGTGGCGGGCGGAGTGACGTACACGGCGGGAACCGTGTTCTACCACAACCGGCGGCCGTACGCGCACGCTATCTGGCACCTGTTCGTGCTGGCGGGGAGCACGTGCCACTTCATCGCCGTGGCCACCCAGGTTCTGCCACCCAGTTGACACCACGACCGCACACCCGATTCGGACCCTTTTATCCGCCCGCGAGGATCATCCTCGCGGGCGGATTTCTTTTGCCCATCCCCAAGCCGCCACAGGTGAGCGGCTGGGTCCTCACCCTTGTCCCCGAATATCGGAATGGAGTATAATCATGGAGAACGGTCCCAAGCCTCTCATCTGGATCGGACGTGCGCGCCGGGAGTTCGAAGCATTTCCCGCTAAAGCGATCGAGGAAGCGGGCTTTCAGCTCGAGTGGATTCAGAACGGTGTTGATCCGGCGGATTGGAAGCCCATGGAGACCATCGGGCGGGGTGCGTGTGAACTGCGGGTTCGCATCTGGGATGGAGGAACGGTGCAGTTGCGAGTGATCTACGTGGCCCGGTTTGCGGAGGCCGTGTACATCCTCCACGCGTTTGAGAAGAAGACTAAAGCCACGTCACGTCATAACCTGGATGTCGCCAAGGTGCGCTACGCCGGAATGCTCCGCGAGCGCGGCAGCATGCATAATTTCAGGGGAGGAAGATCGCCATGATCGGACATGTCACGCCGGCCGACGCCAACATCTTCGCGGATCTCGGCTTTGAGCCGATTGAAGCGGCCAGTCTGTTTCTTCGCTCGCAACTGATGCGCGAACTGGTCGTCATCATGCGCCAGCGGGAGCTGAAGCAGCAGGAGGCGGCGGCGCTGTTCGGCGTTTCGCAGCCCCGCGTCAGCGAACTCAAGCGGGGAAAGATCGACAGCTTTACGATCGACTCACTCGTCAACATGCTGGCGCACGCGGGGATGGAAGTGCGGGTCTCGCTGAAAAAGGCAGATGAGCCGCGTGTGGTCGCGCCGGAGGTAGAGGAGGAGTGGCCGGAGCCCGAGCACGCGCTGGGCTGAGTGGACGGTTCTCCTCGCGATCGCGGCAGAACGGCTTCCCAGCGCGGGGAGCCGTTCTTCGTTTGATGTGATCAGACCGATGAGGTTGATCATTTCTGAAAATCGTATTGTGTCAGGAAGAGTGTCTCGTTCAGTTCGCGCCGTGTGGGATCAGGAAAGCAGGTCCGGAGAAAATGCTTGACCCGGATGTGTGAGAGAGCGAAGTTGATCGTGCGATAGATGGCGCATAGTGGTTGATGATGATCTCTTCCGCGCTGCCTGTCCATCCCGCCTCTCCTCTCACTCCCGGAGTTCATCCATGCGCATCACTCAACATCCGCTCCCGCTCGCGGCCGTTTCCCTGATGGGCGCCGCCGTGATTCTGGCCGCGTGCTCGGACCGTGCACAGCCGCTGCTGCGCACCGTGCCGGACACGCCCGTGCGGCAGGTGGCGGCTCAGGCGTACCTGCGGTGCAGCGCCGACGTGGCGGCCGGCACCGTCGCCTGCCGCGAAGTGTCGCCCGGCACTGGCGGCGGAGGCGTGCAGGCGGCGCACTACATCTACGTGGAAGGCGCGCCGCACGCGCTGATGCCCATCAACGACTACGTGGCCAGCAGCACCGAAGTCGCGTTCGACCTGCGCGTCCTCAACCTCGTCCCGCAGGCGATCGGCACGGACGACGGGGTGACGCTGCACTCGCGCGGCGTGCGGGTCTTCTTCTTTTCCAACCAGTCGGTGACCAGCGGAACGGGTAGCGTTTCCATCATCGAGCCAAGCACCACCGGCACGTTCACGCGATCCAACCAGGCGTACCACCAGTTCAACGAGATCATTCCGTCGCAGGACACTTCCGTGGCGGAAAAGCACTTCCGCTTCGGCATCACCGGGACGGTGACCTCGTTCGATTTTCTGCTGGGCGTGAGCACCAACATGCAGTGGGCGGCCATCACCTCCGCCTCATCCGCCGCGGCGACGGTGGCGGTATCCGACTCGGTGGATCTGGATGCGTGGCGGCTGAACTCGCTGGGCGACACGATGGCGATCTCGTCCATCACCTGGGCCAGCAGCGATCCCGCAATCGCCACCGTGGGGAGCACGTCCGGCGTCGTGCACGGCGTGAGCGCGGGAACGGCCAACGTCATCGCCAGCCAGTCCGGCTCGCGCCCCGACACCGTCGTCATCACGGTCAACTGAAGCGCATCCCCGCCGGTCCGGCCCAAGGCGCCGTGGATCGGCATCCGCCCGAGACGGCTACTCATCTCCGGGCCGCAGACCGTCCATCTCCGGACTTCTGATCGTCACCCCCGGACGCGAAAAGGCCCCCGGTCCAATCCTGGACCGGGGGCCTTTCTTTCCAGCGGAATGGTTCAGACCGCGGCGGGGACGGCGGACGTCATCAGCTCGTCCGCGTTCTCGTCGTTGGGCGCCAGCGTGTCCATGAAGGAGCTGACCGAGAACACCGCGTTGCCCGCGCCCGGAGGGCCGTACCCCGGAGGCGGCTGCAGGCCGTGCTTTTCCAGCGCCTCGCGATACGTTTCAAGCAGCCGGATGTGGTATTCCAGCGGCGCGCCTTCCGGGTTGTCGCGGCCCAGCGGCGTGGCGGGCTCCGGGCACCAGGTGGTGAACCGCGGTGTCACCCCGCGCGACATGAAGTGGTCAAGCCCTTCGCGCGTGCTGGCGATGGCCTCGTTCACCGTCGCGAAGCCGAAGGGCCGCGCCATCTCCACGCCCGCCACGAAATTGGGGATCACGTACCGCGCGCCGAACACCTCCGCCGCGTCAAAGATGCGCCGGTGCCACTCTTCGCGGCCCACGTAGCGTTCCTTGCCGGGGCAGATGATCTCGAACAGCCGCTTGTCCCACACTTCGTAGTTGGGATGGTAGATCTTGATCCCGTAGTCCTTGAAGCGCTGCACGTCGGCGCGGGGCAGCGCCTGCGCCACCACCTTGCCGATCCACCGGCCGGGAAAGCGCTCTTCGATGGCCTGCGCGTACAGGCCGTAGAAGTCGGCCTCCTCGCGCCCGTCCACCTTGCTGGTCACGCTGCCGCCCGTGAGAGTGTACGCGTGCGAGCTGTGCCCCGTGTCGTACTTGTCGATGATGGCCAGCGCCTCGAGCACTTCCTCGATGGGCTTGATGCCGGTGTACGGCCGGCCTTCCTGCTTGTGCTGGCGCCAGTTGTGGTTGATGTCGCAGTACTGGCACTCCTCCTTGGCGCCGAAGTACTGGCACATCCGGAAGACGGTCAGGTAGATCAGGTAGCCCCACTGGATGGTGGGCGCGATCTCCATCACCGTCTTGCCGTTGCTGAGCGTGTGCCGGTAGTACTCCGGCATGCCCGGCAGCGCCGCGTCCGCGATGGGCGCGCCGTCCATGGTGAGCGTGAGCGTTTCCGACCCCGCCGCGCGATAGACGCGGTAGGGCGAATCGGGGTTCACGCGCACCGACACGATGGTGCGGCGCAGCGCGTACGGCCCGCCGGTGAGCGCAAGCTCCTCGGGCGGGCGGCGGCGCGCGGCGTTGCCCAGCTGCGCCAGCGGCTTCTGGTCAAAGGAGAAAATGAAGTACGACTTGGGCTTGACCTCACCCTCGAGGTTGTCGGTCAGCGCCGAATCGTCGAACGCAATCCCGGTCCGCAGCAGGTCCTCCTTGAGGACGGCTTCGGGCGGAATGTGCGGAAACCTGCTCATCAGCCCTTCTACGAGGGCCGTGCGATTGCTCATGGCGGTGCTGCGTCCTTCCCGGTGCGCCAAGGTGAATGCGGCGCATGAATTTATACGAATGGCGCCGCGCCGGAAACCCGCCCGGCACGGCGCCGCTCATTCCCCCGAATCCCGTCGCGTCCCGGGCTGCCCGAGTGCGACGAAAATCGACCACCAGATCCGTCGATCACAGACGTGGTCCGGCAATCATCATCCCGACACGCCCGCAGTGACGCGGTCGGCCAGCAGGGCGGGGTCGGCGTAGCTGTCCAGCCCCAGCCGCAGCGACCACGAGGGAAGCTCCGCGGCCGCCTGAAGAAGCGCCAGGATCTGGCGCGCCGCGCCGCGGTCCGCCAGCAGCCAGGGCGACTGCCGCATCAGCCGGCCCAGCGCCTCGGCGGCGGACACGCGCTCCAGCGCCGTGGGCTGGTCCGCCTCCACCCGGGGGAAGAGCAGCCCCGCCAGCGGCGCGGACCGCACCCACCGGCCCGGCCAGCGCGCGTGCGGGTCCGTGGTTCCGCGGCGGTGCAGGGGAGCGCCGGACTCCCATCCCTCATCCAGGTGAAAGGGTCGCGGCCACCCCTCGGCCTCGATGCCGCCCGGCACCGCGCGCAGGATCACGTGGTCGTCGCTCACGTAGCGCCAGCCGGCCTGGAGCAGGTTGGCGCAGGTGGTGGTCTTGCCCGCGTGCGTGTCGCCCACCAGCAGCCAGGCGCGCCCGTCCGCATCCACGGGGACAGCGGCGTGCACCAGCGCGCGTCCCATGCGCCCCAGCAGCAGCGCGCCCGCAAGGGTGGCGGCGGTGAACACGTCCCACTCGGATGAGCCGAACGGCGCCGCGTCCGCCACGGCCAGCTCCGCGCCTCCGTCCAGACGCACCGTGCCGCGCAGCCCGGAAACGCCGGCCAGCACCGCACCGTCCGCATCCACCCACCCGCTCACGTTGCCGATGCGCAGCGTGGGGTCTGAGGAGGGCGGCGGGTCCGCCGGGGCGCCGCCGGAAATCCGCAGCACGCGGGCACCGGGGCGGCGCTCCTCGTCCACGGGAATCAGCGGAAGCCAGCGTTCGGCGGCGCGGGCGAGCGCGGGGTCGATCTCCGCGCGAAGGGAGCCGTCCTGCAGGAGCGAGCGAACGATCACGGAAGCGTCAGCGGAGCGGAAAGGCGGTCATGGCGTCGGGCGCGGGCGGCTCCGCGGCGGGATCGTGCACCACCCACGCATGGGCGGCGATTCCGGTTCCGCCGTCGGCGCTGCGCACCCCGATTCGCACCACGGCGGGCACCCCGAACGACCGCAGCACGAGGCACTGGGCCACGCTGCGGTACAGGCAGGTGTTTCTCCACGGCAGGCCGGGGACGGTGCCCAGCAGCCCCACCATGCGCAGCGCGGCGCCCTCGGCCCCGCGGGGCGCGCGGACGGCCACGCCCGGTTCGGCGGGGGGACGCAGCAGCTCCGTCCAGCGGCGGCCGTGCAGCCAGAGCGGCACACGCAGCGCCGCCCACACCCCCGTCGCCGCCGCGCCGACCAGGCTCATTCCGCGGCGGGCGCGGCGAGGCCGCGGGCGGCCAGGTCCGCCAGCAGCGCCTCCACTGCCTCGGCCGCGTCCGCGCGCTCCACGTCGAACTTGGCGCACAGGTCGTCCACCAGCGCCTCGCGGCCCAGGCCGCGCTCCAGCCCCTTGAACACCACCGCCGCCGTCTCGTTGAGGCGGTAGTAGTTCTTGGTTTCCATGTTCAGCAGCACCGCCTCGCCCTCCAGGTGGGCGGCGAGGATGTCTTCGGGGACCTTGTATTCGCGCGGATCGGTCATCGTGGGCTCGGCTCGGGAAGCGGGACGTCGCGCACAAAGATGGCCCCGTACGGGTCCGTCAATCAAGTGCTGGACAAAAAAGAGCGGCGCGGCGGACACCATGAGGCATCCGCCGCGCCGTGGATCGAGAGGAGATGAGCGTCAGGGCTTCGGGGCCGCCTGCGCGTTCACCAGCGCCTCCAGCCGGGCGATCCGCGCCTCCAGCGACTCGATGCGCGCATCGCGCTCCGCCACCTGCCGGGCCAGATCCGTCGTCCGTGCTTCCAGCGCCTTCACCGCGGCCAGGTTCACGCCGTCCAGATCGCTCATGTTGATGGTGCGGTCGTCGGAGTTCAGGCCGAACGCCGCGTGCCAGTCCTGCGCCATGGGCCCGATGTGGCGCACGGCGCGGTCTTCCTCGCCGATGTAGCGCCACTCCGACACCGGAACGCGGCGCAGACGGGTGAGCACGTCCTCCCCGTCCAGCGCGGCGAAGTCCATCTTGCGGTTGCGGTCGGAGATGACGTTCCAGGAGCTGCCGCCGGCATTGATGCTGACGCCCGTCGTCTTGGTGGCGTTGCTGTACAGCCGGTACCCGCCCGCGGCGCGGACGGAGAACTGGTTGTTGGCGCTGGCCTCCACACTGTCGGTGGTGGACGCGTCCGCGAACACGATGGCTCCCGTGCGCCCGTTGGTGCTGGCGCGATGCCCGATCGCTACGGAGTAGTCCGCGTCCGCCGTCGCGCGGTAACCGATGGCCACCGCGCCCTGCCCGCTTCCCGTTGAGCAGGAGCCGCCCCCGTCGAGCTCACCGGTCGTGTTGGTGAACCCGATGGCGACCGAGGCGAACCCGCACGCGTGGTTGGAAGCACCGGCCGAGAAAGCCGCGGTGCCGCGCACTTCGCTGGCGCTTCCGAAGCCCGCGGCGTCCGTGCCGGACACGGTGACGTTGTCGCCGAAAGCAAAGGTGCCGAACGCGCTTGCCGTGGTGTTCAGTCCGCCCGCCCACGAGTAGAAGCCGATGCTGGCATCGTCCCACTGGGAAACGTTCACCTCCCCGGCCCGGAAGGCAGCCTTGAACGGGTGGTACATCAGCCGCTGCCCGGGACCGCTCGCCGGGATGATGCCGTATCCAATGCGGCCGATGACGACGAGGCCGCCCGCGGAGTCCACCCGGAAGCGGTCGCCCAGCGGCGAGCCGGACCGCATCCGCAGAAGGATGTCGGACTGGGCGCTGGCGGAGGGCGCGGATACAGCCGACAGAACGGCGGCGGCCAGGAGCGGCAGAAGGCGGAGACGGGCGTTCATCGGCAAGAGCCTTTGGATGGATGATGGACAAAAGAGGCGGGACCGGCACTCTGCATGAGGGCCGGTCCCGCCCGGTACTGCACGCGCGGAAGCGTCAGGGGGTGCCCACGGGCTTCAGCAGCGCTTCCAGCCGCGCAATGCGGGCTTCCAGCGCGGCGCGGTCCGCCCGAAGCGTCTCGTTCTCCGCCGCCAGTGCAGCCGTGCGCGACTCCAGCGCCTGGATGCGGGCGGACTGATTCGTGGTCCGTGCTTCCAGCGCCTGGGCCGCGGCCAGGTTCACGCCGTCCAGGTCGCTCATGTTGATGGTGCGGTCATCGGCGGTCAGGCCGAACGCCGCGTGCCAGTCCTGCGCCATGGGGCCGATGTGGCGCGTCGCGCGGTCTTCCTCGGCGGTGTAGCGCCACTCCGTCACCGGAACGCGGCGCAGGCGGGTGAGCACGTCTTCCCCGTCCAGCGTGGCGAAGTCCGTCTTGCGGTTCCGGTCGGAGACCACGGCCCACGAGCTGCCGCCGGCGCTCAACTGGACCCCGGCCGTCATAGTGGCGTTGGTGAAGAGCCGGTACCCGCCCGCCGCGCGAGCGGAGAACTGGTTGTTGGCGCTCGCCTGCACGCTGTCGGTGGTGGAACCGTCGGCGAACACGATTGCGCCCGCGTGGCCGTTGGTGCTGGCGCGCTGCCCGATGGCCACGGAGTAGTCCGCGTCGGCCGTGGTGCGGTAGCCGATAGCCACGGCGCCCGTGCCGTCGGCGTTGGCCGTATAGCCCAGCGCGTTGCTGTAGCTGCCCAGCGCGGTGGACTGGTACCCCATGGCGAACGAGCCCAGTCCCAGGGCGATGGTGTTGTATCCGCCGGCCCAGGAGTAGAAGCCCACGTTGGCGTCGTCCCACTGGGTGCCGGCGGAGCCGATGGACCCCGCGCGGAAGGCCGCCTTGTACGGGTGCCACATCATCCGCTCACCCGCCCCCGTGAACGGGATGATGCCGATGCCCAGCACGCCCTTGGCCACGAAGCCGCTGGCGGAGTCCACCCGGAAGCGGTCGCTCAGGGGCGAGCCGGACCGCAGCCGCAGAAGGATGTCGGACTGTGCCGCGGCGGGTGCCGCGGAAAGCGCCAGCAGGGCGGCGGCCGCCAGCGCGGATAGACGGATGCGCATGCTCGTCCTCGTCGGAGAAGGTGAGAGTGCCCCGGTTTCGTCCAGGGCGCTGGTTCAGGAGCGTGGCCGTGCGCGGCAGGCGGCTTCCACCCGTGCGCGCGCGTCATGCGGCAGATCCGCGGCCTGCCGCAGGCACTGCTCGGTTCCGGCCATGGCGCGTTCCCGCTGCTTCCACTCCGGAGATACGTCTTCAGCCGCGGCGGCCACGCTGTCCGCGCGCGTGGGCGCCGTCTCCCGCGATGCGGAGGGAGCGGCCGCGCGGGGGGGCGCGGTAACCGGCTCCGGCGCGCGTGCTGGCGCGGGTGTCGCGGCCGCGGCCGGCGCGGAGGGCGGTTCCGGCTCGGCCTGTTCCGCGCCGCACGCCGCCAGCGTCAGGACCGCGGCGAGCAGGCGGCCGGTGTGGATCATCGTCGGCATCGGCGGATCAGTTGCTTTCCGCCTGCAGGCGGAAAGCCCCGTCCGTGATCCTGCCGGCCTCCACCGTGATCGGTGCGCGGGCGGTAAGGTCGCCCGCGAGGGTGTAGGTGCCGTTCACCCGCAGCCGCGGTGTGCGGCCGGCCACCGTCGCGGCCGTTCCGGACAGGGTCAGACGGCCCGACGTGGCGGTGATCCCGCCGGTGGTCCCGGTCAGCACGTTCGCGGTCGCGGTCAGGTCGAAGGCGGACACATTCAGGGTCGCGCCGTTATCCACCGTGACGCCGCCGATCTGTACGTTGCTCACCAGCAGGGGGAAGATGGAGCCCCCCACCGGAGCCTGCGGGATCAGCACGGAGTCCAGCGTCATGGGAGCGGCGCCCAGCGCCCAGTTGGCCCCGTTGGTCCAGTCGGTGGTCCCCGCGCCCGCCGTCCACACGCGGGTGACCCCGGCGATCAGCAGCGACTGGTTGCCCCGGTTGCGGCGGCCCACCGCGCGGAGGTCCGACACGCCGTAGTCCTGGTAGGTGAGGGTCAGCGTCCGCTGTCCGCCCATCAGGGCGCCGCCCGCGGCGACGGTGTTGGCCGGGCTTCCCGCCTGCGGAACCAGCCGCACCGTATCCACCGCCGTCGTGATCAGGTTGCCGTAGCGGTCCAGCGCGTTGACGTTGACGCTGAACGGCACGTTGGTGGCGGGGCGACCGGGGGTGCCGGTGCGGAAGTAGGGCTCGCACGCGCTGCGCGATTCCCCCGGGCGCAGCACCAGCAGGCGCAGGTAGGCAGCGGGGGCGTTGATGAAGGTCACCGGGGTGGCCGCCGTTCCCGCCGTGCGCACAGTGCACAGCTGCCGCTGCCCCGGGTAGTCGGGGACGGCGGGGTCCACGGCCGGGCTGCCCGGCAGCGTGGTGACCGTGGTGGCACCCAGCTGGGTGGCGCGCTCGCGAATCCGGCGCACCGCGGCCGTGTCCATCGCCTCTTCCATGCTTTCCGTCATCCGGGTCTCGCTGTCGGTTACGGCGAGCACCTCGAAGAAGAAGCTGAACACGTCCTGCACGGAGGAGGGCTGCAGCGGAAGGCGGAACGACAGCGTCAGCACGCCGTCGAACTGGTTGGCGTCCGCCGGAACGGGGAGAAGGCGGTCGGTGGTCGACAGCCGGCTGCGCACCACGTAGCCCACGGGGAGGATGTTGGTCACTCCGGCCGGCGGGGTGATGGCGGCTACCTCCGGCTCCGACAGCACCTGCAGCACGTCGGGGTACAGGGCGGTCATGCTTTCCAGGTCGCTCCCCAGGGCCACCGCGCCCGTGGGCACCACCTTGGGGGCGATGGCCGGGTCGGCGGCGGCGCCGTCAAAGCGCTTCAGGCTGGAAAGCGCCGTGCCCGGCACGCTTCCGGACTTGGATACCAGCAGCATCGTCAGGTTGGTGAGCGGCGCGCCGGTTCCGTTCTTTACGCGATAGGTGAACGAGACGTAGCGGTGCCCGCCCGCGGTGCGCGGGCCGTCGGTAAAGGAAGCCGACGATACCTGCTCGAACACGATCCCGGTCCCCGCGATCGCCACGGCCGGGTTGATGCCGTCCGGCGTTTCGGGCGGTACCGCGGCCACGCTGGAGTTCATGGGGCCGTCGCCGATTCCGGTCACGGCGATGCGGTACACGCCCACGGGGACGGGCGCGGTGACCGGAGGGGTGCCTCCGCCGGAATGGTCAGGCGAATCGGTGACCTGGTCGGTACACGCGGCCAGAAGGACGGCCAGCGCCAGGGTGGGCCAGAACGGAGAGTTGCGCACGTCACCCTCGGGAGGAGAGGGAAGGGAAGGAGGCCCGCGGCGCGCGGACACCCGTTCACGTCAGGAAAAGCTACCGGCCGCCGCGGTCCGGGTCGTGGGTAATCTGACCCGGTTGACGGCGGGGCGTGCGGGATGGACGGAGAAGCCGCGTCGTGGGCACCAGAGTACCCCGCCGCGGGGGCGGAGTCAAGGGTTGCATGTGGCGCACATCGTTGCGCCGCATGCATTTGCGCTACCCGGGCGACAATCCGCCGCGGCGCGCCGGGGCCCCAAGCACGCGCTGCCCCGCCGAACTCGGCGGGGCAGCGCGTAGAAGGATCGTAAAGCCATGCGGGCCGAAGGGCGCGCGGCGGTGCGTCAGCCCGCCGTGACCAGCGTGCGGCGCGGCCTGGGTCCCAGCGTCACCAGCGGCCGCACGGGCGCGGGGCCCGCGGCGCCCACCCACGGGCTGGCCGGGTACTGCCGGATCCACTCCATCTTGCCCTGGCTGCGCGCGCAGCGCATGCAGGGAAAGGCGTCGAAGGGATCGCCGTCGTTGCGGGGACGGCTGGCGCGGGCCAGCGCGGCGAGACCTTCCTGGTAGCGCGTCCAGGCTTCGGTGAACGGAAGCTCGTTCAGGTCCGCCACCACGTCGCGCTCGTTGAAGCCGTACTCGCTCAGCTGGCAGCACAGGCTCAGACGACCCTTGGCGTCCACGTACACGCGCTGGCCGGAGAGCGTCTGGCACATCACTTCCTCGCCCTCCATGGGCGCGCCGTAGTCCAGCTGAATGTCGCAGCGGCGCGTGGAGTCGGCGCGCAGCGCCAGGATCTCGTCGCGCACCGCCGGCCACTCTTCCGGGGGCAGGTCGCTGTCGCGCGCCGCGCTGCCGGGAACGGGCTGCGGAAGGATGTAGTGCAGCCGCAGCGCGCCCAGCGACTCGGCCAGGTCGGCGGCGCGGCGGATCTGGTGGCGGTCGCGGCGGTCAATGACGATGCTGAGCGCGGCGGGAATGCGCCGGCTGGTGAGCAGCGCCATGGCCATCATTACCCGGCGAAAGCTGCCGCGGCCCCGCTCGGAGTCATGGGTCGGCTCGTCGGCGCCCGACAGGCTGATGCGCACGTATCCGGGAGGATGGCGGTCCAGCCCCGGCATCAGCCGGCGCATGTGCCATCCGTTGGTGACGAACCGGTAGGGCACCCCGCGGGCGTGCAGCCCCGCGATGATGGTGTCCCATTCGGGGTGGATCGTGGGCTCTCCGCCGGTCATGCTCACGATGACGTTGCCAAACAGCTCGCGGGCCGCGTCCGTGGTGCGGAACACCAGATCCGGCGACAGGTTCACCACCGTGGTGACGTCGTCGCGGATGCAGTGGGGGCAGCGAAGGTTGCAGTGCTCGGTGAGGGCGAAGCCCAGGAGCATGATACGATCCTTCCGATAGAAGAACAGAGGGAGCGCCGGCGTGCGGCGCTCCCCGAATGCGGTCCCTGGAAGACTGCGGTCCTAGAAGACGGTGCTGCCGCCGCCGACGTCCACGCCGCCGTCAACCGGGTCTCCGGTGGCCAGCGTCAGCTCCGTAAGGCGCGGAAGCTCCACGACGCTGGGAGCGGTCCAGGGGCGGCGCGAGGCGCCGGCGGTGCGGTCGAGAGCCTGCTCGGCCATGCGATTGTCTCCGTGGAATGGCGGTCCGGGTGCCCGGAGAAGCCGGGCGTGACCGGGAGGTCGTGTCGGAAGTCGAGTCCAGCGGGCGGAACGCCGAAGCAGTACCGCCGGGGGTGTGGCTTCGGGATGAATTTACACCCGATCCGGAGATCGCGCAACGCTCATCCCATTCACGCGGACGAGTTTCGGTGCGGGACGGCGGTTTCCGGGGCGCCGTGCGGGCATCGAGGGGCGTATCACGTTGTATCACGTCCGGTTACGGCGGCGCTGGAAACGGATCGCGCCAGGATTCTGGAATCCCTTCCCCGGGATCGAGCCGCGGAATCGGAGGGTTAGATCGGTCCCCATCAGACATTTCAGGCCACAAGTGGGACGTTCGTGCCTCATCCCCGCCTCACCCGTGCCCTCCCCGTGACGTACTCGAAACGTTCCGGCCGCCGCCGGGCCTCGACCGTCCGCGTCCATCATCCAGGCATCCGCCGTTCGAAGCCGTCCGGACGCCCTGGCGTACGCGTGCTCCGCTGTTCTGCGGAAGCATCGCGGTTCATCATCGGCGCGGTCGATCACGCGATCATCGAGGGGTGCGTTTGCCGCTGGAGGAACCCACGACGTCCAGGGACGTACGTCCCGGCGCGCATGATCGACGATCAACCATGATGTCCGGCAGATGGCAGACCCGTTGCGCGTAAGCGGTGTACCCCTTTCATTCACGCGCAGCAAACCGCGCGCTCCGGACTCTGCCGTCATCCGGTGCATGCGCGGTGAGAGTGCCGTCAGCTTTGCCGCCACCGAGTTCGAGCCGGCTTTGGAAGAGGAGTCCGTCGCAATGCCGCCAGGTGCCGCCAGCCGCGCCCAGCCCGCATCAGAAACCCCCACCCCCGATCAGGCGCCGCGCGAGTCCTCGTCCGGCGGCGCGAGTGCGCCGTGGAACGGGGAAGAAAGCCGGGACGCGGGCCTGGACAGCGCGCGCGAAGTTCTGCGCAGGTACTGGGGATACGATGACTTCCGCCCGGGACAGGACCGGGCGGTTCAGAACATCCTGGGCGGTGGCGACTCCCTCACCGTGATGCCCACGGGTGGCGGAAAGTCGATCTGCTTTCAGGTCCCCGCCCTGCTTCTGCCCGGGGTGACGCTGGTCGTGAGCCCCCTGATTTCGTTGATGAAGGACCAGGTGGGCACCTGCCGTCAGGGTGATGCTAAACGGTAGAATGATAGGTGTTTAGCTGGGCTTGCGGGGAGCCCTGCAGGTAGTACCTCCGGGGCGCGCCGTCATTCTGCCGTCATGGGCCGTCGGGAACACACGGGAGGGGCTCTTCGCACAGGCGCGGAGGCCCCTTTTTGCGTTCTGCGGTGGGCTGCAAGCAGGCGCTGCGGTGGGTCCCACAGCCGGGATGCGAGCCTACCTGTCCAGCCATAGATTGTCGTTCGGAGCCCGGCGGCGCTCAATGCCGGACATGAGCCTTCTATACGCACGCGCTGGAGCGGCGATGAGCGACTCGGGTGAGCAGATTCCGGACGTGGTGGTCGATGTGACGGGAAAGCTGTGGAACGTGGTGGATGAAAGCAACGGCGCAACCGTGAGCTTCCGAGTCAATGCGGTGGAGGGAAGTGAATCCTTCATCTCCGAGGCGGATCCGCGCCGGATACACCCAGCGGCCTTATGGGACGTCGCCGATCCTCGCGAAGCGATTGCGAAAATCGAAGCGATTGTGGACGACGCCGATGCAGCGAATGCTTCAAAGGTGATCCAAGGTATCTTCAACCACCAAGAGAGACCCGTCCCTGAGCAGTACCTACGTGCGCTCAACTCTCATGGGACCTACGGCTGGACACCCCTGTACCGCGCTGTCCTACTCGGTCGTGAGAGCGATACAGTCCGGGCATTGATCGAGGCGGGCGCTGACCCGGGAAGGACTCAGGGTCCGGATGCGTTCCCCTTTCAGAACTGGACGCCGGTAGCCGTGGCGTTGGAACGAAGGGATGCTCAGCGGCTTGTCGATCTATTCAGCCGGAAAAAGATGGATGAGGATCTTGTGGTCGGCGTACTGGCTGCGGCGCGCATCGTGGATGAGCACCGCGCGTCAGTCCACACCGATCCGATGCAGCAGGCGATTATCCAGTCCGCGGCGGCGAGCACGAGGATTCGGTACACTGCTAAGTTGGCGCCCAACCCGGAGGCTGTTAAGTACGCCGCGAGATTTCTACGAATATCTCCTGCTGACTTCTCCGAACTGTATTCATCAAAGCAAACCGTGGGATTCGCGCCTCTCGGAGCAGAGAGCCCGCTGATTCGTTACCTCATCCAGCGTGATCTCCCGTCCTTCCGAAAACAGCTGGCGGTATCCGAACCAAGTGAGATTCGCGCTCAGTGCGATCACTTCCTGAAACAAGTACTGGACGTACCTGGGGGAGCCAAGTTATGGACGGGCTTTAGGGAAACGTTGCGCCAAGCACAGAAACTTGCCTCCAGAGAACACCCAAGAGGGGGAGGGCGAGTGAGATAGAGGCTTGCGCCTGGCACGGATTGGAGGACAGTCTGCGGGTGCACCGTCCACCAAGTCAGTCTCCCTCTGATGCTAGAAGTGTTTCCAAGATTCGCCTCGAAGCCGTTCCCGCAGATCAGAGTGATCCGGAGCGGGCCTGACCGCCTTCTGCCGGACGCCTTTGCGGAGGCGCGCTGGCCCCTCCGCTGTGCAGTATACTGGTATCATGAGCACGTCTGGTGTGAAGAACCCGGATGTTTCTGCCGCGGACGAGACGTCGGTGGAGATGGAATCTGCGCTGTTTTCTTCCAGGATGGCCTAATCGGCTTATACAGCCTCGCCCACAGAGGCGCTGACGACTACTTGCTGTGGGACCGGATCGGCAAGATTGAGCGCTTGGAGATGCCGCGTTTCTGGCACCTCCGAGCCCTCCGCCGGATGCCGGATCACGTGCTTGAGAAGACCACGCACCCGGACGCGATATACGGACTGTGGGCGGGGGTAGACGAGGCGCTGCGCCGCGGGCTGCTGGACTACGGAAAGCAGGAACCGGTAGAAGCAGAGCCCGAGCTGGTTGAGGCCGCGTAAGCCGAAGCTCACGACAAAACGTGTCTGGTCCATCCCGCTGCGGAACGCGCCACCACCTCAACTCAGGCCCAGCGTGTCGTGCAGCACGGCGCAGCCGCGGGCGGCGTAGTCCCCCACGTGCCGCGCGTAGATCATGGTCGTCTGGATGTTGTCGCCGTGGCCCATCAGCCGGGCGAGCGTGACGATGTCTACGCCCGGCACATTACGTTCGGGGTCACCCTGCACCATGTGCACGGCATACGTGTGCCGCAGATCGTAGGGCCTGAACTCCGCGAACTCGGCGTGGCCTTTCTTCACCAGCCGGTCGCGGACCTTCCCGAACCAATGCTGGCCTTCCCAAGGCAGAAACGGGAAGACGGGCTCATTGTACTTCCGGTTCCACTTCTTGGCGTACGCGATCAGCTCCTCCGCGAGCGAACGCGCGATGAAGACGGTGCGCTGGCGGTTCCCGGTTTTCGTGCCGCCCAACCATACGGGTACCATGGTGCTGGTGGGCGACTTGTTGATGTGGATGTCCCGCGTCGTCGCCCTGCAGCCCTCGTTGAACGTGGTCGCGCCTGTCGCTAGCAGCCAACGGTAGAAGAGCGTTTCGGGCAGCTGCCGCGGCATCTCCCGCTCAGCATCATACAACTCGCTCTCCGCCCGGAAGAGCTGCCACTGCTCTCGGGTCATGTACGTCGGCTCCTCCTTCACCAGCTTGGGCCGATACGACGACTGCACCGGGTTCACCTCCAAGTGCCCCTTCTCCACCAGCCACGAGGCGAAGGCGGATAGCGCCGCCCGGTGGTGCACCACCGTTTTGGGGCTGAGTCGGCCCTTCTTCGGATACCGAATGGATGGCCGCTGCTCGAGGTAGCGCACCCACTTGCTCGCCCAGTCCCGCGTCAGGTGCCGCAGGGTAACCGGTTCCCGCTGCCCGGCCTGCTTTGCCTTCTTTCCATCAACCGGCCCGTTGATCTCTGTGTCCACATACGCGAGAAACACCTTGATCATGTCCTTGTACAACGCCAGGGTCGTGTCGAGCGCTGTACGGTTCGGATCCTCCAGGTACTGCGTCAGAAGCGGAGCGAGATCGACGCTTCGCTCCTCCTGCTCCCGTTCCAACTGCTTCAGGTGAGCGACCGCACCCGCCACACCCTGCTCATCCATCACCTGCTTCAGGGTGGGAAGCGAGATGCGCCGCGCCTTTACCGCGGCGAGTACATCGAACCTCCCCTCCTGGTACAACGATTGGAGCTTGCTTCTGTACGCCTCCATGACCTTTCGGTCCGTGGAGCCCGACGACATCTCAAACCTGCCTGACTCCCATCCCGGTGTGCGAAAACGGATCTGGTGGTAGTTCTTGGCCTGCTCCCGCAGCGACAAGAGCTTTCGAGCCATCCGTGTTCCTTCCGTTTCAGGCGGCCTTTTCGACCTGTGCTCCCGCGAGCCATTCCACGATCGCCTGCGTCCGAAACAGCCGTCGTCCGCCGAGCTTGTAGCTCGGGATGCTGCCATGCTTCGCCATCCGGTAAACATCGTCTACGTGCATCTGCAGCACGGGGGCGAGGTCTTCTGCCCGGAGGATCGGTTTTCCCAGCCATTCCGGCGGGACAAATCGCTCGTCTACCATGAAGCTCGTTGGCGCGGGTAGACCCACGCGGGTGCGCGGGTCGGCCGCCGGTCGCTTCCGGATTTGTCGCCTTCCTTCATGCCGGACCGGCTGGTTCCAGCCGCACACTCCCGGGCCGTCTCATACGACGCCAAACCCGTGAGCCCGTGGTCCTGACCAGGCCCGGAAACGAAACCGCCCCGGGACAGAAGCCCCGGGGCGGATGATTGAAGGATGTGCAGTCGTGTTGCTATTCCAAGGCGCACACGCCTTCGAACGCGATTTCGTGGGCGGGCTGGTTGCTGTACGCCTTCCGACGCCGACCGCGGAAGCGAACCCGGAGCCCGCAGTTTGCGTCTGGCCGAAGCGTGAGTTCGAGAATGTGCTCGACGATCTGCTCACGCTCCAGTTCCAGCACCGCCAACAGTCGCGCTGCGGCCAGGAAGAACGGAACGTCCTCGCGGAACTGGCCATACAGGGCAGGAAGGGGAGACTCGGTGAGCGAGCGTCGGCCTGATCCCTGAACCAGCATCTCCAGCATCGAGTCCGTTTGTCCCCACCGTACGACCTCTGCGGGCGGCTTCTCATTCAACAGGAGGCGCCGGGCGCGCAACTCAGCGATATCGTCAGCGGATTTTCCTGACGTACCCATCTCGCTGAGATAACCACCGGGCTGTTCATTCAATCCTACCACCACGGTCCATCGCTCCCCTGCAGCATCGAGCGAGCGATCAGCCGCTTCCACCATGCCTTCGTTCGCCGTGTCCCCGTACGCCAGCCACGCGTGTGTCGGTTGCCAGCCGCTCTTCAGTTCGCTCAGGAACGCCGCGTCTGCCCGATCACCTGGGACTAGAGTGAACTCGACGCGGGCACCCTGCTCGCGGATACGCTCAGCCGCGATGAACAGCTTCGTGTCCTTGGCTTCAATGAGCACCAGGTTGGTCTGCGCCGCCACCGGCCCAGCAGGGGGCACCGCCGCTTGCGCCGAGACGGTCGGTATGGGCGGCGGCGCGGCAGCCGGGGCCGCTCCCGCTCCAACCACGCGCCGCGGGCCAATCGGTGGCACGTCCACCAGCTGCTGTCCCGTGAGCCGCGCGTAGAGCTGCTCGTGGCCCGAATCCGTGCTCACGTCGTAACGGGTGACTCCCTGGAGGAAGTCGGGCACGAACTGCTGATCGGCTGGGGAGAAGAAGACGGGGATGAACTTTTCGTTGAGCCCCTGACCCGCGTAGGTCGCCAGAATGACGAGGGCCCCCTCCCAGGTCGCGCCCAACCCGCGGCCCGGCTCCTCGTGAAGATCCACACGTCGCAGGTACGTTTCGGTGCAGACGACCAGCACGTGAGTCGCCGCAGAGATCTCCCGGCGCATCCACTGCGGCCAGCCCTCGGCGGGGTTCGGCGCATACTGGTCGAGCATGACGAAGACCCCATCCCCGCGGAGGCGCCGGGCGAGTGCCGCGACCCGGGCCTCATGGTCTGGGGAATCATGGCTATAGCTGATGAGCACCCGCTCGGGATGCGCCTGCGGATCGTAGTCGCTCATGTGATCACTGGATGCTTGATGGATCCGGCATGCGGACGTGGTGCTTTCGAGGGCGATCTGTTCAGCGCAATCCGCGGACCGGAAAACGCAGTCGGGCCAGAGCACAGGGCCTCGCTCTCGCTGGCGGAGATCGGGGCCGGAACTGTCCCAAGGAGTGGTTCTTCACCCGCGTCTCGCGCGCGCAACAGCACCGGCCGAGATCAGCGCTGCTCGGCCACGCTCCGCGTCGGTAGACCTCCCGCACCGCGATCCTCCCTCCGTTCGGTTCTGGTTCCAACGCAGAACCCCTCCAGCTCTTCTGCGCCGGAGGGGTTTTCGCATTTGCCGCGGGAATCGGATTCGTCCGTGGTCTCAGAGGGGAGCGGGCTCAGCGACTCCCCGCGACCGCCACCGGCACATGGCGGAATACGTCGGTGCCGTCGCCCACGGCCGACCAGCGGTTCTGTCCCCAGCAGTAGGCTGGCCCGGCGGTCACCGCACACCCGTTCGATGCTGCGGCACTGATCCCCGTGAAAAAGGTGCCTGTCGGCATTACAACCTCAGAGGGAGCCCACTGGATCCTGCTCGTAGCGGGACCGTTGCCGAGTTGGCCTTCCTCATCTAAGCCCCAGCAATACCCTTTCCCATTCGTTCCCAGAGCGCAGGTTGCCGTAGTACCGGCCGAGATGGAGACAAACGTTACACCTAATGGCATTGCGACTTCCGTGGGTGCATACCTGCTGGCCTCCGACACGATCCCGTCACCAATCTGCCCAAGCCACCCGGCCCCCCAGCAGTACGCCTTTCCACTGAGAACCAGCGCGCAAGTGTGAATGTCGCCTGCAGCAATGGCCGTAAAGCCGTCATTCAGATTCGGACGGACGACCTTTAAGGGCGTAGCAGAACTGAATATGCGAAATCCCACTCCCAGTTGTCCGTGGTCCGCATAACCCCAGCAGTATGCATCCCCGCCCGCAGTCAACGCGCAGGTGTGTTCTCCAGAGGCGGAGATTTCTGTAAACCTGATGCCGGGAGGCATGGCGACAGGAATCGGTGTCATGGCTTCGAACGGGAGTGAGGAACCGGTGCCGAGCTGTTCAGCCCCGTTCCCTCCCCAGCAATACGCGGCACCCTCTTGGTCCAGAGCACAAGCGTGACTGGTAGCAGGCGCGATCCGGACGAAGCGAACTCCTGCAGGCCGCGAAATCCTGAATGGCACCTCGCCGACGCTCGACATCTCGCCCGGCCCATACCCCCAGCAGTAGATGTGGTCGTCAGTGGTAAGGGCGCACGTGTAATGCTTGTCCGAAGACGTGGTCGTGAACCGAACGCCCGCGGGAGCGGCGATAGGTGATGGCACGTTCGCCGGAGCGTACGCGTCTCCATCCCCTTGTTGGCCGGACATGTCGGAACCCCAGCAATACACCGCGCCCGCGTCAGTAAGGCCGCAAGTGTGCATGCTCCCGCCGCTGATCTGCGTAAAGTGCAGGTAGGGGGGCGTTTCGGGAGTCACGCCTGCATCCGCCTGAACGTAGACGGAAAACGTGAAAGAGGCGGCGCCATTCGCCGCGAAGCGCCACACCTTGCCCTCGCTGATCTCCGCAGGCGCGAGAATGCCGTCTCCGCCCAGTGCCGAATATTGGAAGTACGCCTGGTCGGCGTCCGTAAAGGAGGCGCTTCCGTCCGGGTTCGCGATAGTGGCTCCGTTCGTGGGACCGGAAACGAAGAACACCCTCACGCCGGTCGGGCTGGGTTGAACCCCGTCCGTGGTTGCGAGCGCCACTGCCAGCAGGTTTTGCACGGTTACTGTGCTGGAGAGTACGTCGGTCCCCACGTCGTACGATGTCGCGGTGCTGGCGAGCCGCACGAACCGGTTCTGGCCTCCGACGATCAGTCGGTCCGGTCCGTCCGCCGACCCGGGTAGCAATCCCGTGGTGCAGTACAGCGTTCCTTTGCGTACCTCGGCAACGCAGCGGACCAGGGCAGCTGGGGTAGCCCCATTTTCGGAGCCGGGATCTACGGCTGCCGGTTGGTCTCGGCACGCCCCCAGCAAGAGCGCGAGGAGTACGACAGCACGGGCGGGTGTCGGGTAATGGGTCATGTGTAGTCCCGGTCGCAGAATGATTGTCGATCTACATTTAGTAGCGCATAAGGCGCGATCTAAGCTAAAGGTCAGGTGAACAGGTTACAAGGTTTTTGTCAGGTTGGTGGAGAACTCGCCGTCGATGTCGCGAGCGGTTTCGACGGGTACTCGCGTAAAGCCTTGTCGACGGTGCCGCTCGTGTCGAGCGTGGATCGTAACCCTCCGGCGGTCAAGGATTCACATTGTAAGCTCATACACGACATCAACCCTGCAGCGTGACCCACACCGTCCCAAAGAGGCTAATACCTTTGATACTCTTGTATCTGTTTGAATAGTCTACATTTAGAAGGTGCAGTGTCGGATTTTGTCACGTAATACCCGCCCATTTCCACTGTTCACGAGCCACATTGCTCCGGCCAAACTGATGGAACGCCGCACTGTCGGCGCATAAACCAAGGGGCTGACGGAGAAAGAATGGATTGGGAAGTGAAGATTGTTCAGTCGAAGAAGCCGATGGATATCAACCCGCTGTCTCATATCCTTGCAGACATCATCCTGCAAAATGTGCGGCGGGAGCTCGATGCTGCGAATGCTTCTCAAGAGCCCGATGGATAAACCATAGATACGGAGGATCAGCAACTTCAATCATTTTAGACCTATGAATCACAGCAACCTCGCGGCGGCATATGGGCGGAAAAGTACCGATGATCAGCAGGGCGTTCACGATCAATGGAAGATTTGCTTCCAACGTGCCCAGAGTGATGGACGGCACGTTCCGGAAAACGACGAGTTCCGGTTCGGTGACAATGACGCGAGCGGGAAGACCAGCAACCGCCGCGAGTTCGAGCGTCTTGTTGAGGTGGTGCGTGGGGGAAGAGCCCCGTTTCGCTATCTGTATGTCAAGGACAAGTCTCGCCTCGGGCGTTGGGTCGATCCTCGGAAGCACACCTTCTACGAGTGCTTGTTTGAGGAGCAGGGAGTAAAGATCATTTACTGCGATCAGGAAGAGGTGGATTTCAGCGCAGGTGTGCGTGGCAGCGAAGGAGGTGTGTACCTGAAGGACTCCGCTGACAACTTGTTCGCCGCCCAGGAACGTCTTCAGATTATCAGCCGAACCCGCATTGGCAAGCGCCAAGCGTTTATCGGGGGGAGCTACCCAACGCACCTAATCCCGTACGCGACTAGGCGCATCCTGGTGAGTCGCATTACAGGCGAGGTTCTCGGCGAGATTGGCGCACGCGCCAACCGCGACAAGGAGACCACACTCATCAAACTGGCCTGGGTAGAAGGGGAGCCACTCGAACTTGTCCGAGAAATCTTCAACCGAATCAGTAGGGGCGAAAGTCTACGAGAGGTTGGAAAAGATTTCAATCAACGCGGTATTCCCGCGCCGCACGGAGGGTTTTGGAGCCATAAAGCTGTTGGGCAGGTCGTCCGCAATCCGATCTACGTGGGGGATGCAATCTGGGCGCAAAAGTCGGGTGTGCCACCTGTCCACTACACGAAGGTACGAGCGGATAGTGCTGAGCCGATTCTCTACCCGGATTTCGCTTCGAATCCACCCGTCTCCCGGGAAGACTTTGCAACTGTGCAACGAATCCTCGCCGGAAATCGGGTGAACTGGGAACGAAGACATTCAACCAGTCCAAACTACCTCGCTTCCGGGCTGCTGGTGTGTGGGCACTGTGGGTTCAGCTATTCTGGCGTAGCAATCAAGGGTCCTTCCAACAGACCGGGCGTAAGACTTTACTACCGTCACGCCGATCCTGTTAGCAAAACTCCAGGGATAAGAGGCGACGACCAACGTTGCGCGAAGCGTCAACCATGTTCAGATAAAGGGCGTTATGTACGAGCCGCAGTTGTGGAAGAACGTGTCCTGCGGGCCTTGGAAGAGGTGCTCCGAGACGGGGTGATTGTCGACAACGTGCGGCGTGCAATCGAGCAGCGGCTGGGGACGGGAGCAAAAGCAGATCAGGAAAAGGATAGGCGGCGCCTCAATGAGCAGATCATGCGGCTGGATCGTGCCGTTCAGCGCTGTATCGAAGACAGCGCGTCTGCAGATATGGAGCTTGTACGCGTTAAGCTCGCCGAAGCCCGCGACCGCTTCGCCAGGGAAGCAGATGAACTGCGTAAAAGGCTGCGTGAATACGAAGCACAAGAACGGCTGTACAACCAAGCAATGCAAGATGCACGTTTGGCACAGAACCGTGCTCTGAGCCTCCGTGAGACTCTAAAGTCAGGTGAGGTCAGGGCCCGCAAGGAAGCCATTGCTTCAATCCTGGAACGGATCGAGTTGACCTTGCCGAGTCGCGGTTCGTTCGCAGAAGGCCAGCTCACATCGGAAAGGAGAGCGGGTTTTCGGTTGACTGTACATGCGTATCCTGTTTGGTCGTATTCTTCAGGCGATACCCATCAGAAACCCAGCAAACCACGGAACCCACTTAGGGTCGTGGGAAGTGATGGGGCTATTTCATCCCAGGATGCTAGCGCGCTTACGCTTGTTGGTTCGGATGCATACAAGACTGGGCAGCTTGACCTGCTCTTCGAGTTTGGGTGGATGAGGGCAGAATGAGGTAGTCCTTAGCCCACCTCGGCGTGCTGTCCATAGGTAATCGCCCGCGCACGCTTTGTCTGTGGGCAGGGACGTACGACTCTTGCCTTGTGTCCTCCACTCATCCGGCTGACTATTCTGATCCGCGTTGCTGATGCATTGGTACGACTCAGCGTGCATCACCCACATACAATGGAGCGCTCCGCCGATGGTTATGAAAATCACTCGATACGTCGATCCCGACTACCCTGACGCAGGGTATCTGAAGATCGACGGCTCCGAGTTCCCTGTACCCCGCCCGGAGTCGCACCGCCAGATCTTGGACCTCACGGCCATCGCGGCCCTCGCGGCGAGCACTGCCGACTCAGGCGGGCACTTGATCCGTTCTGCGAAGCATTCGTACGTAGCGCTTTATCAGCTAGAGGAAACTTGGGTGGAAGTTTAACCGGCCTAGATTCCTGATCTTCGGCCACAACCGAATCGTCGCGAGGCGCAGCGGACCATGCGGGTGGCTCATGAGCGCGGTCACGTCTGAATGTGTGATCGCCTCCAGCTGCGCATTCGTGGCGTTGGCCAGCGCAGTGCTGGCCGCCGCGCAGCAGCTCGTGCACGAGACTCCAGCCAGCAGCGCGACTCGGTACTCGTCGGGATCCAGCGACCGCCAGCGTGCCTGATCGTACTCAAGACCCACATAGCGTGCGAGAGCTCCAGTGGCTCCTGCCGCATCCTCTACCCCGAGCCAGTTCGAGTCAGCGTCGAACTCCGCCAGGAGTGTCGGCGGTTCGGCGTACAAGGACTCACATCCAGCCAGTGCTGGGTGTTGCTGCCACGTCCTGCAGCCCCGGCCGAACCCGCCGGTGGCGCCCTCAGAAAGGCGCCACGCGTCGACTGAGAACAGGCCCGGCGGACGGTTCGCGACGACGAAGCCAAGCTCCGTCCGGCAGTTGACGATGTTCAGGACGCCGGGATTGATGCCGTGATCGTCGTGGGTGACGCCGTCGCCGCTGACGTGATGGAAGAGCGCAAAGCGTCGGCTCATACGTCATTCCCGATCACGCACCCCACGCCGACCAGGTGCCCGCCCGTGGTGCCCGCGGGAAAGCGCCTTGTCACGCGAACAGCGTGTCCAGCCACCGAGTGCTTCCGGGCACGCCTCGAAACAAGGCCTCGGGCAGCAACTCGCCGGGCCCAGTCGTCGCACCGGCGGCATGGCGGCGGATCGGGTAGACACTCGCCTTCCCGTAGTCTGCAGTGACGTATGCGATGGAAAGTCCCTCTTGTCGCACGGGGCTGTCCTGCCGGAGGTCATGGACCCAGCTCTCCCCGGTCACCACGGCGGCCAGCAGGTCAAGCTTGCGCTCGCGGATGAACGCGCGGACTGAAGCGCGGAACTCCTCCGTTGCGACGAGCGCGTCCTCGTCCGATGCGGGCAGGGCAGGGGAGAAGAACGAGTACGCGCGCGCGTCTGTGGCCAGCAGGTGCACGCACGAGTCAATGAAGACGCCGCGTGCGAGATCCAGTCGCGAGGACGCGATGAAAGCGGACAGGAACTCCTCCAGAAGGCCAGGCGTTCGCCACCGGATAGGTTCCTGGCCGCAGTGCGCGTGCTGATTGCGCCACGGATCGAAGGGTGCCAGCAGTCGCGGGAACTCGTTCCCCATGTCCACCAGGGTGCCAGGGAAGATGGCTTCGTGACGGCCGCCGCAGTACCGGCAGGACGCGAGCGCGGCCAGTCCTTCGGGCACATGGGTGAGATCCAAGGTCGTGTCGCCTTCCCCCGTGTAACTGCCGAACGAACTCCCCCATCTCCTACGCGGGTTCTTCCACTCCATCGCGTCCAGCTTCGGCAGCGCTTCGATCCGGTAGACTCCGCGCCGCCACTCCCGTCCGTTTCCGTGCCTGATGTACCTGCTCATGAGGGCTCCGCGCTCGAAAGGCTCAATACTGCGAACGGCGCAGCCTTCCCGGCGGACACGTGCCGCGTCAGAGCCATGAACCTGTAGCACGCCAGGATTCGGCGCTCCCGAGGGGCAGTCGCTCCGGAAACGCGAGGAGCTTCGACGTAACGTCACGTCGAAGCTCCTCACTTTGGCCGTGCGTGATCGACGGCGGTGAATGTCATGATCGTCCGCCGCTTCGAATGCCAGGCCCATCCCCGCCTCCAGACGGGACGCTGAGTTCTCAGCGACGGGCATCTCGCCACTCCAGCGGCCGAAGCGCCGCGCCGACGCACGTGAGCCGGTAGACGTGAGTTCGGTCTACAATCTGTTGCTCGGCGAAGGCGTGGCTCACAAGCCACCGCAGATCTTCGCTCCAGAAGCAGCGCGTCCAGGCTCCTGGAGCCGCGTCCTCGTCGGTCAACAACCCATTCAGCTCGCGCGCGGTGCGCCACTCGGGTTCACCCGGGACCCACTCGCCGACGGCCGACCCGCCAAGTTTTGACGCGAGCACAAGGGCCTCCCATGCTCGGAGCGGTCCTTCCCGGAGAAACACGCACGGATCTCCACCGGGTATCGGATCACCTACTCCCGCGGGCCACACGTTGACCGACTCGGCCAGGCTGTCCACGCCGACCTGTGCAATCCGATACAGCCACAGCGGACGGCCTTCCCCCGGCGGGCGTGCATCATGAGCGAGCACGCGACCTCGCCGCGCCTGCAGCCGCATCAGCTCGGCTGCGCCCCAGATCCGCGTCTGGCGCTCGATTTCGCTCGGATCCACCCAGCCGCGAACGCCGAGCAGGCGGTAGCCTCCGTCGCGCGCAGCCAGTTCGGCGAGGTAAAGCAGAATCTTCGCTGTTGGGTAGCTGAGCGATCCCCCTGCGGAAACCCCCGCGCGACTCCCTGGCCCCGTGCCGCTCAACTTTTTTCCGCGTTCCCGAGTAGTCGAAGGCCCAGGAGCCGCACACGTGTATCCTGCGATGCGCAGAGCACGGCGATGTCCGCGGCCGTGGGGGCGACCTCAGGTCCCCGCTCCAGCTCCAGGAGGACCATCTCGACCATGACTGCGAGGACACGCGGTCGCAGTTCCTGGATTTGGGAGTCCAAGCGCTCGGCGTGCTCTCGCAACGTCCTTCTCCCGGCCAGCCTCCACATCGTTTCCAACTCCGCGCTTCCGATCCGGAGCATCCTGTTCACCTTCTCCTCTGGATGAGCGTGCAATGCCACATCGGCCATCCACCCGTACCCGGTGCTGCTCACCGCAGAGGTTTCCGCTCATTCTGGGTGATCAGCGTCTTGCCCGGCCACGATCTTGGTCGTTCAGATCCTCCGCGCCCGTGGGGCGGATCCTCTGGGCGGCTGGGGGCCGGAGTTCCTCATGGTTGTGCGAAGGAGGCCGTAGCGGCTGAGTTGTGCCAACACAGGTCCACCTCAACGCCGATCACCACGCGGCGAGATCGGCTGAGTCACGACTGGAGAGCCGCGCCACCATCAACCCGATCGGTTCCACGCGCTTCACTTTGGACCGGTGACACGGGATTCCGCGCACGGGATCACGAACTGCAAAGGGCCGCTCTCCGAGGAGGGCGGCCCTTCTTCTCCGTGCGGCTGCGACGCCGTTCTCGCTCGCGCCTACATCCCGCCCGCACGCATGTACGCGCCGTAGTTCCTGAAGTCCTCACGCCACGCTGGGTCTTCCGGCAGCACGTCGTCCATCTGCTCTACCAGTACGTCCACGAACACGCCCCGCCGTGCCGGGGCGTGAAGGACGGCCAGCACGCGGACGGCTGCCGCGGCAGACTCCGGCGAGACACCGTCAGCTCGGGCTGCTGCCTGCGCAGACAGGCGCGTGTACCACGACTCCAACTTTCGGAGGATTTTCCGCTGCGGCTCAGTACCGTTCAAGAACTTGTCTAACCCGCTGGGTGACATACCGATCTGCTTGGCGATCTGACGCAAACTCGTCCGGTCAACCATGGTCGTTGCGGCAGTGCGAATCGTAGGAATAACCGCCTGCTCTGCGGGATCGTAGGTTGCCATGTTGAATCTGGAGGGAGTGGACGCCGAAACTGGTCACAACGTGCACCTTTTCCGCCAACTGCGCAACGGGATCTAATCCGCCATCCCGCGTACAATCCGGCAGCGTGGTTTTCCGCTGTTCCGCGGGATTCGGGTAACCTGAAATCACCAGACTGACAGAATGCGCCAGCTCATCGCGAGGGGCGCGCAGAAGGGGGCATCGCGGAATGGCGTTGCCTGCTGCGCGCGGTTATTCTGTCCGCATCTGACGCGATTTCTTCATTGAGGACTGCATGGCCGTACAGAAAGCACGCCGGAACAAGCGGCCGCACTGCATGCCCCTCGCGCCGCTCAGGCGCATGGGGGACGGCTCCAAGCCCGTGGGATGGGAGATCATCCAGGTCATTGATGGTGAGCTTGGGGTTGTGCTGTGGAATGCGCTGCGAAGCATCTACGAGTGGGTCAAGCCGACCCCGGGTGAATCGGAACGGCTGCACCTGTTCGGGGGCCCCTCGGCAGCGTCACGCCAGCGCGTGCTGGCCGCGGTTGGGGAGGCACCTCACCTCGCCCAAGCGCTTCAGACGGTCTCCCTTCTCAGAGAAGACCCCGGCGCGGCAGGGCCGGAATCCATCGGAGAAGCTTGTGCTCAGATCAGCGCCTGGGCGGAAGAACGTTCGCTGCTGGAAGTCGCCGGGCATTTCGCGGAAGCCGGGGCCTACGCAGATCCCGAGAACCCGGCCCGGGCGAATGCCGCGGGACGGCTGTGCCGCCGCTTGGGGCTACCGGAGCGCTCCGGCGCCTGGTTCCGCCGGGGACGCTACGCATCGCACCGGACGAAGAACCGGGCTGAGCGCATCCGGGCGCTGCTCGGCTACGGCGCTCTGATGCGCAGTCTGGGACGGTACGAAGAGGCCGAGGCACACTATCTCCTTGCCGCCAAGCTCGCGGAGCGCACCCGTCGCCGGAAGCAAGCTGCAGAGGCGCATCACGATCTGCTGTCCATCGCTATCCTACTCGACGATCTCGAGACGGCGGAAGCGCACGTATGGGAGGCACTGCGTCTGTATCCGTCGCGCCACCCGTACCTGCCGGTGCTGGGGCACGACTGGGCTTTTGCTCTGATCCTGCGTCGCTTTTACTCTCACGCGATCCCGCTCGTCGAACTTGCGCTGTCCCGGGTACGCGTGCCCGAGTTCCGCACGCTGATGTTCAGCACGCTCGCCCGCGCCGCCGCGGGTGCGCGACAGGCAGAGCTCCACGGCAGCGCGGAAGCACAGGTGCTACAGCATGTCTCTCGATTTCCGGAGTATGCACCTGCGGCGCTGGTCAACCTCGCCCAGGCTGCTTGGCTCTTCAACGCGTGGGACCGCGCGGAGGAGTTTGCCCGGCGTGGCTTGGAGGCGGCCCAGGCCCATTCGGATGAGCGCTACCAGAAAGACGCGCTGGATCTGCTGAAGAACCTGAAGGTGCGGAAAGCTCCACCCAGCGAACTGGCCCCGGCACTGCCGGACGTGATCGACAGCGTACGGGCCCGTTTCCAGGCGCGGCTGCGAGAGGCGCGACCTCCGCGCCCCCCGCAGGAGTAGAAGGACCGGGCTCAGTTCCCGGACCCGATCACGTACCCGTTGTCGGCCGCAGCGCTATCCGCGTTCGCGGCCGTTTCGTTTGTCTGCGCAGGGTCGGACGCATAGCGCCCTTGGGGAGGCAGGGTGTCCTGGTCGCTGCGGTTGCCCGAGCCGATCACGTACCCGGTGTCGAAGCGCGGCGGAGCGGCGGAAATCCCGGTAGGGGCTTCGGTGCAGGCTGCCAGCAGCAGCCCCAGGGCAGCGGCGATGCGGATTCTCATTGTCGTCCTCGCGGAAATGGAAAGAAGGGGTCAACCTCCGGGCAAACTTACGGAATCCGCCACCTGACGCCACTCCTAACCCGCCAACTACATCCACCGAATAGCTCGCCACCTCTGCCCCCCTCTCCTTCCGCCACCCCATGCTGGTTTCACGTCCCCGCCCGCAACGGGTACCCTGCACCCATGGTGCGACCAGATTATTTGGGCGGTACAGCCGCCAATGTGCTTTCCTGGCTGTGGAATCTCGACGCACGCGCAGGCGGCTACACCCGGCGCGGTGTGCGTGGCTGGGCCAGGCGTGAAGACGTCGAAGCAGGATTGAAGATTCCCATCCCCGAACTGCTGCCGCGGCTGCGCGACCGCGGGCTGCTCGAGGAGGATCACGTCCACGTGCCGGGGACGCGGCCAGTCGCGGTCTACCGGATCACTGGGCTGGGTGATCTCCTGCTCGCCCGCACGCAGGGCAGGGAAGCGCTCCCGCCCTGGCCAGCGGGGCTCACCGACGTGGAAGACGACGCGGTCTACCTGCCACCCGGGCCCTCCAGCGCACTCCGGCTGCTCCGTGACGTTGTGGATTGCCCGTCCACGCAGGTCGGGATCGGCTCCGGCTGGCGCACGGAAGACGAGTTGCGCGATCAGTTCAACCCCGAGCCGGAAGGATGGGACGAAACGGATACGGGTCCCTGGCTCGTGGGCGATCCACCGTGGAAGCATCCAGTTTCGTCGGGAGGTGCCGAGTCCAATACGCCCGTGCCCCATGGGTTCGATCGGGCAGCTCTGGCTTGGCTGGAACGCGCGGGGCTGGTGGAACGAACGACCTTCACGCCTCCCAAACGCAAACGCCCGATCGTGTTCTGGCGAATCAGCCAGGTCGGAGCACAAGTCGATGAAATCGTCTGGCACCAGCCGCAGGGCTGACGCGCAGGTGTGCAGATGAGTCCGCTGCGTGGGCCCCGAAAGATCGGTCGCTGGGTTTTCGCGTGGGAGCGGTGAATCATGATTCGGCACCGCCCGTCGCGGCATAGCGCGTACAATGGGCCCCAGATGACCACATTGACCACTTCGTGTACGGGTTCGGTCACGCCGCGGCGCTGGTGGGGATTCCTCTCGGGCCACGCCGGATGCACGGCACGGGAACCACGAGTCTGGAGGTGGACGCGTACGCTGGCGGAGGTGGGCTCCAGAAAGCAGCCCGCGATGGCGTGAATCGACAGGCACCCTGCCGCGCGGGAAAGACTCTGGGCCCCGAGTGTTTACTTGGTCCACATCGTGGTGTGGGGACCCCCCTACTCCTAACCCGCCATCCGGTGAAGGTCGCGGACACTTGGACGTCAGATAGGTTTGGCACCGTTTACTTCGTTCATTTCACCTGCTGGGAGAAGGTTGAATGCCGCGACTTCATCGTCATCGGATCGCACGGGCATCAGACTCGGAGAAGCTTACAGAACTGCTTGAGATCGAGATGCTTCGTCAGGTGGTGCGCCGCGAACTGCGCACGCATGCGGGGCAGCGTACGCTCGCGCGCGAGATCGGAGTGCATCGCACCACGATCCGGAAGTTTGCGGAAGGTCAGTCTACGCCCGAAATCTCGAACTTGGCTGAGATCCGCGAGTGGGCGTCGGACCGGCCCCGAATAGAGATGCCGATGGCGCTGGTTGCGCTCGCGGTCCTGATGGACGATCTGCCGCCAGCCAGCCGTCCAGCAGCGCGCCAGAGGTTTGCTTCGCTCCTGATGGATCTCTACGAGGAGACGGGCGAGGGCATTCCGACCTGGGTCACCGACGAACTACGCGGGCTGGACCGGCCGCGGGTGGGAGAATGAGCGATGGCCGAACACGACTGGCGAGCGGTGCCGATGGAGACGCTGCGCGCGTGGGTGCGTGATGAGAGTGCCAAGGACTCTATACGCAGCTTGGCGGAAATGCTGGGGATCGGGCGAACCACGCTTACGCACTTCATGGACGGGGTAGGCGTGCCCCACCCCCGGATCCGGCGCACCGTTGCGCTGGCGTATCTGCGCTCGCAGAACCTCGTCCCGCGTGAAGATGGGGCCGATACGCTGGACCGGCTTGAAGCTGCTCGGAAGCACCTGATCGCGGCGAACGAGCAAGAATCCATCCGGGTTTTGGCGAGCAAGGTTGGACTTGGCGCCTCCACCCTCCACAGTTTTTTAGACGGCGCGGACCCTCAGCCGCGGACGCGCAGGAAAGTGCTGGATTGGTACGCGGGCCAGATGCATGCGGCTCCAGACCGCGTACAAAGCGCGCTGGACGTGCTGCTGGAAGGAATGTCAGAGGACGAAGTTGACGACGCGCGCACGGATCTTCTCCTCGCGGTGGCCAAGCTGTACGAAGCGCGGGGAAAGCCGCCCCCAAGTTGGGTTCAGGCACGGACTGAGTCAGCTGACGTCCCCGAGGACGGCGCATAGTGTGGAATCATGGCGGCTGATCGAGGTGGCGGAACGGGAGACCTCGGACGGAAGCAAACAGGCCGACACGGCGTCATGACGCGTGTCGGCCTGTTTCGATAGGACAAAAAGAACTCTGTGGACAATCCCCGCCACACTCTGTAACTGTCCGCCTCACTCCGCTCACCGCGGCCAGCCTGGCGGAGGACCATCCGTTGCGGCCACGAAGATCAGCCCGCCGGATGCAACATCCCCAGCCGAAATACGGAACGTGACCATTTCATCTACGCGGTCGGGGCGGATCCGCAGGAGGGCGGCTGGTACCGGCTCATCGTGGAGTTCCGGTGCATCGCAGATCGCGGCGAGATTCACCACGCCTGGATCACCTTCCAACCAGAGCCGATCCGGCAGCTTTGCGATCAGCGCAGGGGTGAGAGGCGCCGAATCCGTTGCGGTGGCAAACGCGAGCACCCGCGCGGGCAAGCTGAAATCGCGTGGGTGCGGACGCGAATAGAGCACAAAGCCCCATGTGCCTGGGCTGAGTTCCCCGGCCAGGTACTTCCCGAGCTTGGCCCGGAACTCATCCACCCGCGGATCCGCGTCGAACGCATCAGCATGCGAGAGAAACCGTCTCATGCCAGCCACGACCAAAGCAGGAGAAACCCGCCCAGGTACACCGGCGCCAACGCGAAGCTCTGCTGGTTTCCGCCTGCAGCCGTGAAGGCCAGAGCAATCAGAATGAACGCAACAATCGCGGCCAAGCCACTCCGGACTGCGTCGGGCTCCCGCGGCGAAGGAGCACTCGGCTGCACGTACACCAGGTGGTGCTCTTCAATGAGCTCGATTCCTTCACGGCCGCATGGATCCATGATCTTCCGCCGTACGCGACGTCGCGTCTCCTCCTGGATCGTCTGCGCCCCCTGCTCACCGGCGCTACCTGAAACGTAGGTGAGCCCGGCTGCCGCAGCTGTGCAGCCGCAGCACGTGGGCGCCGCCGAAAGTGGATGCTGCTGTCGGTCAAATCTGTCGGCCATGGGAGCCTCTCGTGATCTGGTGAGCGATCTCGATCACGAGTACCCGCCGGTGCCGAGCAAAGGCGGAATCCGTCGTTGGCAGTTTTTCTAAGAGCGTTCCGCGGCCTGACCAAACGATGGATGCCTACGAGGAGGTGCACAGGCAGGAAGCTCACCTGTGCACCTTTACACTTGCTGTGATGTATTGCGAAATCTCGGAACTGGCCCAGTGGCGATCAGCGCCGCCGACGGCGGGTCGCCAGCCGTTCAAAACCAGCGAGAAGGTCGTCCACATGGCAGAATATCCTGCCGACCGCGAGTTCTGAATCGGATGGGATCGAGAGCCGGAGAATGTCTACGGCGCGGAGGATCACTTGAGAGCGAGGATCCGCACCTTTCTTTTGCCGCCCGGCACGCGCGAGCGCTTCGTGTTGCGAACACATTTCCCGTCCGCGTGGAGTCGCTGCGAGTGTCCCAGCTTCAACGGTGATCAAGCCCCGCGTGACGAGCGATTTGGCTGTTCGCCGATCTACCGCGTCGTGAGAGACGGGAACGCGACTCTGGATGACCTGCCGCAGCAGCTCGTACTGCGCTTGGCGAAGCTTGTTCTGTGATCCATCGAAATCGCGCTCCGGGGTCTGCAGATTCGCGTTTCGTGCGCGTTCTGTCGCCTTCACCAGTCCGTTGTCACGCGTCGCCAGATTACGAACCTGCAAAGCATTCACGGTTCGGCCGTCCAACGTATTCGCTGGGAGTCCCTGCGCAGCACGAAGGAGTTGCCGAAGAAGTTCGCGTTGTTTTGTGCTCAGAGTGTCGGCGGGCATGGTGTCCTGGTGTATGGGTACGCCGACATGGTAGCGGGTCGTCGGGACGGATGAAAAGGCATTATGATTCGAACGCGTTCTTCGGATAAAAGCACGAGCGTCTACGGCTGGTGCGCGCGATTTCCCCGCATATCCGATACCGGCAGGGCAGGGAGAAGAGTACAACCAGAAAGCGCCCGGCTCAACAACGAGCCGGGCGCCGTGTTCACCAGAGTCACCCTTTCACGTCGTGGCTTCTGGCTCGATCTCGATCCACGCGCCCCCGCGGCAGTAAAGAAAACTGGTCTGATACTCTCCGACCGAGTGCAGGATTCCATCGTGCCCGATGTCGGCCAGCCCACCGGCCCGCAACCACGCGTAGTTCTCAGCTTCCCTGCGGGCTACGCGGCGGACCTGACGCGTGTAAACGATTTCGTCACCCGCGCCAACCATCGCATCCACGTCCAAGCCGGGTTTCACCGTATCCGCGCAACGGGCGGGCCCACCCCAGATCACCACCACGGATGTCTGTCCGTCACGGGAGCACAGCGCCGCGTGATCCAGCTGGCCCGCCCGCGCGAACTCGCCGCTGATCACGTTGTTTCCGAGCGTGTCGCCCTCAAACCGGTACTGCGGCACCGTGCAGCCGGAGGCTTGAAGCGCGGCTGCGAACGACGCCGGAAGTTCCGGGAATGCGGCAGGGCGGAGCCGCGGCGCGGCGCGCGCGGCAGCCTCGAAATCGACCCGATCCGTCTGCGCGGCCACGCGGGCCGGGAGGCTCACGCACCACACGGTCACCAGCGCAATCGCCAAGTACAGGAGCCTGCTTTCCCTCCCGCCCAGGTTGAGGCCCCGGCTCATCAGAGCTGCTCCGTGACGATTTCATACGCACCGGCCGCTTCCATCCCGTGCACACGCACCACGTACGTGCCTGGGCCGGGCGCCACGACCGGATCCGTCGCTGCAGGCGTTCCTTCCCGGGAGTCGGTGATCGCACCGACGAGGAAACGGAGTTGGCCGGTGACCGGATTCCGCTCGAAGACCTGGACCTGCACGAGCCGCCCGGCGCCACGGTGCGGGGCAGACACCCGCGCGTTGAAGCGGGTGGCGCGGCTCAGCGTCAGCGTGTAATCGTCGCTATCGCTGCGGCCTGCCAGCGTGCCCTGGATGGTTTCTCCCAGCCTCAGTTCGCGCACCGCGGTCGGCAGCACGCGGAGGACATACGCGCCGCCAAATCGGGAATCCATGCCTTCCACCCGGATGATGACCGTGCCGTTGCTCTCCAGCATCACCGGCTCCGTCGCACCAGGCTCGCCCTCGTCGCTGCCTACGATCACGCCCTGCTCGAACGCCAACGCGCCCGTGACGGGGTGTTGGCGATGGATCGAGGCGCGCAGCTGAGTGATGGCGCCGGGCGGGACTTCGAGGACCGCGTTCACCGGAGTGCCCGCCGACACCCGGACTGCGTACTCGTCAGCGTCGCCCGCCCCGGCGAGGGTTCCGCGGACCACGTTGCCCAACGTCAGCTCCCGCGATGCTTCTACGCCTGCTGTGCGCGTTGCAGGGCTGGGCGCCATGCTTGGTGCGGGCCGCTGCGCGCACGCCGCCCCAAAGGAGAGCAGGAACAGTCCCGAAAAAGTCCGTGGTCCGCGAAGCATAGGCACCTTCTGGCCGGTAAGTGGATCAGCCGGGGCGAGAACGCCTTGCCGCTACAGCAGCGAAGAAGTACTGTCCCCAGTGTACGAAACTCAAGAGTACCAAGAGTATCAAACGGGCGCCAGTGCCCGTGGGGGCGAGCAATGCCTGCCCCTAGCCGTTCTGTGCGTATCGGACCAATCCGCCAGTTCGCCGCGGCGCGGGCGTCGGCGCTTTCGGTCAATCGGGTGGCTGCGGAGATCGGCCTCACCGCGCGCGGGCTGCAGAAGTTCCTGAATGGGTCCGAACCGCAGGCCGGGACGCAGCAGAAACTAGAGAGGTGGTACCTGCGGGCGCGGATAGAAGCTGGCGGTGAGACGGATGCGGATACCGCGAGGGCGGCGTTGGCGGTGCTGATGCACGACCTGCCACCAGGGAAAAGAGACGCCGCGCTGGTGCGGATGGTCCAGCACTGGGAGGCGGAGTACGACGCGGCTGGGGTGCCGCGGCCCGGGTGGCTGATCGCGATCAGCGATCAACACGATGCGTGAGAAGAAGGGCCGGACCCGGCACCGGGTCCGGCCCTTCCTTTGTGGCATGCGCCTGCTTGTCGTCGGTGGGGAACGGGAGCGCTGAGCGATCTGCTCGACCTCAGCGGTTCAGGGGCAAGCGACTCCCGAGCACTTCCAGCCAGCGCGGGATTTGTTCGCCCACCGTGCACACCACGCGGTTCGAACCCCGCATCGCGCGTGGCAAGTTCGAGCAGAGAGGCAGGATCTCCGCATCCGGTTAGGTCAGTCGGGCTTCATTCATGCGCCAGCGTACCCGGGCAGGGCGGCCGCACGAGATTGCTCTCTGTATCCAGCATTCCTGCTGCTTGCCTCAACCTGCGGATGTGAGGCTGACACACCCAGCCTCAGACCCGCATGCGCAGGGGTGGATACGTGGGACCGAGGAAAATCAGCAGGTCGGCCCGGCGGGGGAGACGCTGTTGTCCGCGCCTTGCTCCAATCGACGCAGGATCATCTCCACTCAAGCGGCTTCGACCCGTGCTCGAAGAGGTCCCACGGTCACTTCCGCTTGGGTCGTGAAAACTGCTGCAGGGCGTTGGTCGGCGAGCCGCCAGAGCGTCTCCATCTCGGTTGAGGAGAGTCGGTCATCCATCAAGTGAGGTTCCCCTTTCGTTCTTCTTGAATGCTGAGAACGGGACGCGTTGTAAGCGTCCTCGGGGCAGAGTTCCACAAGCCGCGAACTGGAACAGACAGGGATCCCGAACCATCGTCCGGGATCCCTCTGCTTCTCAGTGCTCCGTGTTGATGACCATGGCTGACTCAATACTCGCGGGGCACATCATCCAGGTATGAGCTTCCCCCGTCGGCTCGAGAGAGGTGGTCACCCAGATCACTGCCCCATCCGGAAGTGAATGAACGGACAAGATCGTTCCGACCTTACCGCGGATCGTTTCCTCGTTGATCTCCGTATGCTCCTCCCCCGCATCCCCAAAGTCGCCCGCAGCGTGGCGAAGGATCAGTTCCATGGGATCCCACCCCGCGCGTTCAATCCGTTCGAGGGTCGTAGTACTCGCCGTGATACGGCCGATGGGAAAGAGCTGATCAGGCATTCGATGCTCCAGGTCGAGTGAATGGACTGCAATCGCGGCTCACCCTACCGGTTGCGCGGCCAGCTTCCATTTCCGTGCGGCTCCTGTCCGAGCGGATGAATGCCGTGCTCGTGATCCGGAGCGGGATGCCGACGCTCCGGGTCCAAGGGGGAAGACGGCGGGAGACGCGGCGCCAGACACGTCCGGGACGGCTGTCAGCCGCGATGTCTTTGCATGAAGGTGGGATGGTCCACGGCGCTTCAAAACAGGGATCCCGCGCCATCGTCGCAGGATCCCTTTGCTGTTCAGTGCTTCGCCTGGCTGATCATCTCTGGATCACCACTCGCTGGGGCACATCACGCAGGTGTGGGCCTCTCCCGTCTGCTGGAGGGAGGTGGACACCCAGATGGTTTCTCCATCCGGCAGCGGATACGCGGACAGGATCGTTCCCACCTTTACCCGGATCGTCACCCGGTTGATCTGCACGCTGTCCTCCCCCACTTCGCCGTGGTCGCCTGCCGCATGACGAAGGATGAACTCCATGGGATCCCGCCCCGCGCGTTCAAGCTGGTCTAGCGCGGCGGGCGTCGCCGTGACGACGCCGAGCGGAAAGAGCTGATAAGGCATTTGGTGCTCCAGGTCGGGTGATTAGCCAATCGCGGCTCACCCTACCTGTCCCGAGCGCCGACTCACGATTTCCATAGTCGGCGTGGCTTGCAGCTGAGGGATGTCCCGTTGAGGATAAACCCCCGTGCCGAGTTGGCGACAAGTCGCCACTCTTCTGCGGAGCGGGTTGATGCAGTACCGGCGCTTAGCGAGCCCCGCCCGGATGGAGTCACCTTTTGCTAGTCGCCTGAACGAGCGCGCTTTCCTTCACTGAAGTAATATCCTAAAATGAACGCTAGTAAGGGTGCGAACACGGTAGAGTGGAACGTCGCCACCTCCTTGAGCAAGGTTACGTAGCTGTCGGTATCTGGGGCTTCAGCACGAAAAAAGACGAAAAACCCCAAGACCAAGAGGTTGAACGCAAGTGAGCCACCGAAGATTCCGATGAGCGACTTCGATAGCCAACTTGCGTTCTGGCTCCGCTCCTGCTCTGCATTCCAATCGCGTTCCTGCCATTTCACGAGGTCTGGAACGCGGATCTCCTCATTCCAGGGTTGTTGATTCGGATGGATCAGTCCCGGAACGCGAATCTCCTCCACTGTCACGTGGCTCGCAGTTCGTCTCGGTGGTGAGACTGGAGCGGGCTTCCTCTTCATGAGGCGTTTGAGGCCGTCAGGAAACATAACCCCCTTCGCTTTCCTCTGGGCGATCCCCGGGGGCGGTGCTGGAGCGCCCCGCCCCCGGCCATCTAAATCGATCGCGGGTCACTGTGGCAGCACAAGCTCTTTCAGGATCACTCCATCCTGGGTACCGATATAGAGATGGTTGCCTTTACGAGCTTCGTGTAAGACGACCTTCACCAAACCAAGTGCGGTCCGAATCAGATCAGAGAGGCTTCGCTGGGACAGCTTGGCCATTTCCTGAAGCTCCTCGTAGACAGAGTTCGGCAGATTCACGTTCAGGCGACGGGTCTCCTGCGCGTCCTCAACTGATGTTGCAGCGCGTGCATTGGCCGAGGTGCGGGTGGTGGCGAGATTGCTCATTAGATGCTCCAGTTGAACGGTGTGTGGGTGAAAGGCCACATGGGCTAGAAGCATATATGAGTAAACGATGCGCGTCAAGTACTCATTAACGGTGTTGAATAAAGTGCCAGGGTGGTGTATAATGCGTTCACCCAAAGCAGATTCTCTCCCGAAAGGAGGAGGAGCTATGTTACGCAGAGATAGAAGGCATGGCGGATTGAACTCTAAACGAGAAATCGTAAGGATTCAGCCTCTTGAGGTATCCGTCGAGGAGCCGACGCCTTGGGAACCTCCTGAGCCGTGGGACGTAGTGGTTCAGATCGGCAGGGACGCTCTGGATTGCGTCAGGAACATCCCGTTCGATCTTCACTCCTCAGATGACGCTGAGGATCTGCTGGTGGCGGGAGTCGTTTCCGCTTTTTTCGTCGGCGTACTCCTCTCCCGCTTCCGCAGATGATGTCAGGCCTCATTCACGACGGACGGACTGCATCGCTCTGACCGATGTGAATGAGGTGCTCTGAAGCGGCAACGCGGTAGATGCCGCTCTGCAACTCCGTGTTGTGCCGCTTGGTGCTTCTCACACCTGGTGTACGTCGGTCCCACGGCGCTGGTGTGGACGATCCTGTGAACCTGCAGGATTGGGGGCCGCTCACAGATCCTCGTCAGAATCGAGAATGCGGCACCAGGACGCGTAGCGTTCACTGTAGGCCGGAAGCCGTCTGCACCACCACGCTCGAAGTGGACGCCCGCAACTCGTCGCCACATGTACGAGTGGAGGAAGTGCGACGCTTTTTGCATCCCGTGGCGAGAACGTGGGTGAGATACTCTGGATGGAACCGCCTCGCAGCTGGTCAACCCGACCGGCTGGGAACCATCACCGGAGGATCTAACCATGGCTGCAGAGCGAGAGCGTACCACCGCCGATCCGTCCAAGGAAAGTGTCGACAACCGCAGTCGACAGCTGGATCCTGAGCACGATGCGTATTGGCGCTCGCGTGGGGAAGAAGGACGACCGGACACCCGGCGCACAAAGACTGACGTGCGCAAGAAGCAGTAGCTCCGGCGAAGGCCACGTCGTACCTCGAGGTGCGACGTGGCCTTTATCGTCTCATTCACCTCTTAGCCCATTCGGGGTACCACGATGCGAGTTCATATCCTCCACCAAGACACTTCGCTGGCGATCTACACTGAAGAGTACAAGCGAAATCGGACGACAGAAGGGCCGCTCACCGAGGCGGAACTAGCCGAGATCTGGACCGGCTACAACGAAGAACTCGAGCAGACAGTACCGCGGCGCATCCCGCTCATGATCGCCGAGATCCAATCCGCGGAGCGCGCCGCCGCGCGTTCCCACCGTGAGATCAAGGTGGCTGCTGGCGTGGAGCAGCGCTGGGGTGCCGCCTTCCGCCACTTGCAGCATCTGATTGGAGCGGTTGAAGAACTCGCCCGGCGGTTCATCATCAGGCTTGAGGAAACGCCAGACGAGCACGTGGGCAGCATACACGTTGCTCGGACGGTCCTGATTACGCGCGCGATCCAGACGGCGCTCGGAGCCGAAACCCTCCTGCGGGCGGGACACTGTGCTGCAGCTTGGGCCCAGTGGCGGACCCTGCATGAGTTGGCAGTGGTGGCCCTGTTCGTCAACAAGCACGGTGATGCCGTGGCCGCCGCCTACATGCAGCACGGCATCGAGCAAAGCTACCGCACATTGAAGGCAATCCAGACCCACCACAAAAGCATCGCTGATGATCCTAAGCTGGCCGAGTTGCTGAAGGCGTACAGCGGCTGGAAGAAGATGCTGGAGAGTCCAGAAATGTATGGTTCTGGTTTCGGGGCAACCTACGGATGGGCGGGAGCGGTCCTCGGGAAATCGCGCCCTGATTTCACGGACCTAGAGGCTGATGTGAAGATGAGCGTGGCGCGCGCAGAATACCAACGCGCAAGCAATGTTGTGCACCCGGGCGTCCGCGGCTTTCTGGACCATCAGCCGGACGATCCTGCCGAGAGGGCGAGCCAGCCGTGGCAGCCGCACGCCGCGCTGCTCGGGGAACCACTCGCGCTCACTGCCAAGACGTTAACCGCGCTCATCGGCGGGATCGTCGACGTGTCCAGTGCCGCGTCGGACTACGTGCTGCTCGGCACCATCTCTCACTTCCGCGATGAGGTACTGGCGACAGTGTATCCCCGACGAACAGAACACGGGACAGAGCACAGCCCCTAAGTAGAGCGGATACGGCGCGGCTGCGTCGCGGGGGCCAGCGCTCTGGTGGCCCTGGCCGCATTCGTAGCTTGGGGTGAGAAGCCGCATGCTGCTGGCCCACGACGGCATAGCCGACGTGCACTCCACCCCCTTGTTTCAAGCGGATTTCACCGGCTGCTCGTTGTGGATCGCCCCGCGCGTGCAATCCGGGCGAGAGGCGCAGGTCGCTGTTACGATGCCGAGAGGGGACTGCTGATCACCAAGCACCAAGCCATCGATGGTCTGCAGGGGCTATATACGGCGAGCGCGACGTAGACTCATCTTCCCAGAAACGATCTCTCGCACATCCGCGAACCTCAACGCCCTGCTGATCCCTCGAGCTGCATCGTAGCCCACTCCCCATCGACCGGCGTACGCCGACGCCGACTCCTCATTTACGGAGCAGAGTTCCTTTAGCTCATCGAGAGCTATGTACCGGAACTGCTCCGACTCCCAGGCTACGGGCGCACGATCAATCTCATGGTTCAGTGAGCAGAATCCGTACGTTTCATCCGCGAAGCCGATAACGCATACCCCCTCGCCCTCGGCACCGAGCGTGGCGCAATGTGAACAACTCGCATCCGCGCACCACAAGTGATTCCGGTACCAATAGGCCGCCCACCGGATCTCCCGTGGGGTGCCTTCGAAGGAGTGCAGGGGAAGGGGATCAGGCCCGGTGCGAACCGCCGGGAAATCAAGTGAGATGTGTCCAATCGGAACTCTCTCGAGAACAGGAGTGTCGGATCGCGCGATCAAGGAGCAACAATGAAGTGGCATGAATGGAGATGGGCTGGAGTCGTCACACGGTGACGGCTCCGCGCCTGCCGCAGCAAGCCCCATCCAGTGCCCGCTACTTATGGGTGCTGGTAACCGAGCCGGTCGATGGGATAGGCTTCACGCGCTTCATGTGTTGCTGAAGTACAGTGCGCATGACGTCCAACACGCGGCCCTGCGCAGTTGCACGGAGCTCCTCGTTCTCTACGAACGAGTACAGTCTCTCGACGTCGACATGCCTGCTGTGGAGCAAGTAGCCGAACAGTTCCGTGTCCTGCTTCTGCAATGCGTGGTTGAAAGGACTGGAGTACAAGGAGAGGATTGCCGGAAAGTCCTGCGTGACGTACGGGTTCGCTCCTGCTGCGATAAGCACTTTAACAAGCGGCAACCTATGCTCAGGATTCGCTTTGAGGATTACTCGAAAGAGCGGTGTGAACCCGTCATCTCCGTGTGCATCAACTACTTTCGTATACTCCGAGTTCTCAAGGATGAGTTCCAGTGCTTTAACTTCCCCTGCGCCCGCCAAACGGTTCAGGCGAGCGTGTGGATGACGGTTGACAACGAGTAGATCAAGCACGTCTTCACCCAGCTTTTCCAAGTCCGCGAGCGGAATCGGAATGCTGACCTTCGTTCCATCCCCCAGAGTGACAGTCGTCATAGCAGCAGAGCTTCCGACACAGATCCAATCTTCTCCAGACTTACTCTGTGCAATCCAATGCTTCGTCATCTTTCTAACCGGGATTCGTGTTTGTCTCAGATCACCTCTAACTCTAACACCGACTGAGACTGGCAATATTGGCGGGTGAATGGCCGGGCACCAGAGGAGCCTGCTTCTTTCATCGAGCTCTTCAGATGCTGTGGGATAGTTGTATGCGATCCCTTCGCCTGCTTACGATCGTGGATCGTAGCTGTGTGCTCGTCCGCAACCAGGCACGCATGGCGATGAGGAGAGGGGACGTCTCCGTTCGAAAATCCCCTTAACGCTTCAAGCGATAGTAACGGCGTTCTTGCCGCATACATGCATTCGGCGTATGTTCGGGTTCCCTGTTGAGGGCGTGCTCCTTTTATGGGCAGACGGACGCCGCCGTGCCCTTCGGGGACTGTATCCCAGGCACTACGAAACAAAAACAGCGTCGCGTAAGTGCCTTTCGGCGGCAGAGCAGCGTTGTGGAGGGACGTTGGCGAGGATGGAAGGACCGGCTATATTGCGCCACTCCTGGGTGTAGTTGCGAACCCCTTCTGAACTGGGTGACCTAGTCTCATGCCTCCTGCGTACAATAAGGTCGGCGGGCTGATCTACATGGAACATCTTGATGCGAGCGGGGCCCCCTCGCTGCTTACTATGGGATTTCGCATCACAGACGATGGAACCGAAAAATGGACACGAAGATTTAACCGGTTTAAGGCCGGGGTCGCAGGCTCCGTGGAGGCGGGAGTACGTACCATGAGGGCAGCACTGCAGGGGACACCCAACTGCAGCGGGGTTCGGCTACCGAATGTTCATCGCGTCACCGTAGTCGGTGCTATCTCCTCAAGAGACGGTGCGCTGAGGAAGGGCTCGCCTGTTTGGCGGCTCGGTGAGGGCATCGCAGAGGTGAAGCGGTGGGAGTGGAGGCCGGATCTGCTCCAAAAGTCACAACATCGCTCGCTACACACGATCTACAATGCGGCGGAACGCGATGCGGAGGTGATGGGCCGGTACACCAGTGCGGCAGTTGGCGGTAGCGCCGGAGTTTTTCTCATCGCGGATGATTTCTGCACGCGAGGCACCACTTCGGCTGACATAAGCCGGGCGCTCATTGCCGCGAACCCTGGGTGGCAGTGTCTCGGGATCACACTGGCGAAAACCGAAAGAGCGACGTTCTGGAGCACGGGATTGAGCAATGATCACATCCCCGATGATCTCGACCAGATCTGGGGAGGAGACTAGGTTACGCCCGATGAAAACGACATCCGACGCCTATGAGCTGCTCTGCGTGCTCCAATGGCCCAAGATCGGCCCCGCCACGGCACTGGACCTGCTCCGCCGCAAAAAGGCGGAAGACTCAGTGCTGGAAGCAGCTGAGCAACGATTTCCCGGTGTTGACGCAGCACAGCGGCAGGTCGCCCGCGACCGAGCAGAGCAGATCATTGAGCGCTGCTCCGATCTCGGGCTCGCCGTGCTCGGCTACGATGATGCGTCTTTCCCCGTGCGCCTTCGTACAATCCCGGATGTTCCCGCGATCATTTACGTGCGCGGTGATCCGGGGGTGCTGCATTACCCCAGCCTTGCCGTCGTGGGCACTCGCCAGGTGAGCTCGGCAGGTGCGCGTGCCGCCGAACTGATCGCGCGGTTTCTTGCGCGTCGCAGCTTCAACGTCGTCAGCGGCCTCGCACTGGGCGTGGACATGCACGCGCACGTCGGCGCGCTGGAAGCGAACGGCATCACAACCGCTGTGTTGGCGCATGGGCTTGATCGGGTCGCGCCGAGCTCGCATCGGGCACTGGCTGAGCGGATCGTAGATTCTGGGGGAGCGCTCGTGAGTGAGCATCCACCAGGCGTCCCCCCGCGGCCAGCGGAGTTCGTTCGGCGGAACCGGCTGCAGAGCGGCCTTTCTCTCGGATCTGTTGTGGTGGAGAGCGGCGTGACCGGCGGCTCAATGCATCAGGCGCGGTTCACGTGCGACCAGAAGCGGCGCCTCTTCACGGTATTAGCGGAATCGGACGAGACACGGGGTGATCTCAACGAAGCGGGCGCGAGACACCTGATCGATACGCTCGGCGCGGTTCCGCTCCGTGGCACGCGAGATCTCGCCCGGGAACTCACGATGTTGGAGGTACCGCTCCCGCAGTCCGAGCCACCCCAGGTGCACATGGAGTGGTAACCCCATGGGTCGTGCTGCGGTCATTTTTGATCTGGACGACACGCTCGTCGATACCCAAGAGCTTACCGGATTTCGAAATCGACGTGAATGGAAGGCGGCAGTAAAGGCACTCGACCGGACGGAGCTGTTTCCGGGGATCCAGGAACTCGTGGGGGCTCTGGCAACGCGTGGTATCCCGTGGGCGGTCGTCACTACTTCTGTGTCGTTCTATGCCGCCGCGGTGCTCCGCCACCACGGTCTGGGATCCCCTCCTCTGGTTGCCTACCACGATAGCTCACCGAAGCCCCACCCCAGTTGCATCATCAAAGCGACCCAACACCTGAAGTTGGATCCGGCGCAGATAGTAGGGCTCGGTGATCACATGAATGATCATGCAGCGTACTCAGCGGCCGGGGTGCTGTCGATTGGTGCAGGGTGGTCCCCCGTCCTTCAGAACGCTGCGTGGGACTCAGTAATCTCCACTCCGATGGAACTGCTGGAGTACCTCTGACCACACGTGCTCGGACTGTGGCGGCGCCGGACAGAAGTGGTGAGCTTCGTCGCAGAGGATAGGCACCGGCGCAACTAATCAGACCGGTACTGGGGCATGTTTGATCGGAGGGACCCTCGTCCGATGAGGGCCCTCCGCTTTCTATGTAGTCGAAGCAGACCCGGCTACAGATCAGTGATCCCGTGCGCATCTGCGAGCCGCACCAGACGCATCGCCTCCAGAGTCGGGAGAATCTCCTGAATGCGATCCCTCCATTCGCTCAGCGTGCCTAAATCGACAGCATCGCCGGGTTCGTGTCCCTCCGCAGGCATGAGCACGTCGCGTAGGTCGAGCAGAGCATTATGTACTTCTACGAGCAGCGGACGGTCGGTCCAGTCTGGGATCTGGTAGATGTCCTTAAGGGCCTCAAACCATACATCCCAAACACGTTTGCGGCTCTGATCAATCTGATCCCCGACTCCAGCCAAGTACCGCTGGAGGATCCCGATCCCGTCCTCGTCCACATCGTCAGGGAGACGTGTGAAATCCGAAGTGTGGGCGACAATGCTCCAGAGCTCCACGACGCTTTGTTGCAGGCGTTCGAGCAGCTGCTCGGGTCCGTCTTTTCGGACGGACACACCGAGTGTCTCGGCAGCGGCACCCGGAAAGGGAACGGGGAACCAGGGCCAAGAGCTCTCGTGGACGTTGCTTCCGGCGTAGAAGTGGTACGGCCGGAAACGCAGTACCGCTCCCTGCGTACTCTCCCCGTGGGTCGTCGGGACTAGAATGATGCTCTGCCAAGCAGTGTCCACCGCGAACTGCTCGGTGCTTTGAAGCCCGATGTCCCCCAGCGCGCCCTGCACGACGTCCGCCACAGCTCGGGTGGCATCGAGCATCCTGAGCGGATTCTCCGCCTCCACAAGGAGCCACAAGGTCGGTTCATCTTCCCAAAGCACCTGCTCGGAGTGGATCGACGCATGAACGCCTTCGTCGGCCAGTGCCGCCAAGCCTCCCCGTATTTCGTTTCGAAGACGGTCAAGGATCTCGCTGAACACCTGCCCGGCCTTCATTTCGGGTGCTTTCCACCGGCGCTCGGGCTGCGTCACAAATGCGTGCCACAACACCCAGGCAGCGCTCAGGGTGTCCGACTCAGCCTGCTCGATTCTATCCAGTACGCGCGCACCAACGAGGCTGGAGAACCGGGTTCGAAACTCCTTCTGGAATGCAGGCAGGTGCCTGAGTGCTTCGGCGAAGTTGTACGCGGACAGGAATCCGTTGTCCGTCGGCACACCCTGCTTCGTCGCCACCGTACGGAGGCCTGTCCGTTCGTCCTCTGAACGTGCACGGCCCAACAAGCTGTTGAGAGTGAGCGGCCCGTTCGCCTGCCCGAAGAAGTTGGAGAGCGGGTTGAAATACGCGCGAGTAGCATCGACGAGTGGCCGGTGTTTATCGAGCGCGAGGTTCACCCGCGCACGGGCCACTCCCCCCGTACCTTCGCCAGCAACTCCTTTTCCAGCTCTGCCGCGGCGCTCCCGGCCCTCGTTTGCGAAGCCCCATCCATCCACCGCGGACCGAGGCAGCTTCGGAGTGGTATCGAGCGCCGCCTTGATCGCATTCCATGCATCGGTGTCAAGATGACGTGCGGCGATGTTCACCCATCTCTCGCTACGAAAGTGCGCGCCTAATCCCTTGCGCAACTGATTCAGGGAGACAATCACGCGCTGTCTGATGCCCATTACCCCTTCGGCATAATCTCTCCATGTCTCCGGCCGCGTAGAACGATCCGCGAGGTTGATGAACGTTCCGTTCAACGCGGGGCCCCACTCCGGAAGCAGGTACCGAGACAGCACGCCGTCCTTTTCCGTGGAGTCATAAGGAGGCACAATCAACGGATTTCGATGACCGTAGCCTTTAGCGCCATAGCGTTCCCGCCCGGGTGCGAGCTGCCTCAGCAAGTCGATCCGTTGCGTCGTGAAGTCGTGCAGCCGATCCGTTGATTTCTCCTCGTTCGCCTCTGTGTTGGCCGTGGCCATCACGTCCCAGGGGACGATGAAGCGCGCATAGAGCCGGTCTTCTTCGCTTTCGAGCGACACGACTTGCATCGTTTCCCGGTATTTCGACAGGAGCCGCCCGGTATGAGGCTGGACGCGTTCCTGGAACCGTTCAGGGGGTCCGTACGACCACGCCTGGACCACCCTGCTCAGGACAGGGAGAGGCACACTTTCGATCGCGGCCGCCAAATCTACGTCCCAAGCCGCGTCCATTGCGGGTCCCGCGATCTCCAGGCGAGCAGCCCAGAAACAAAGCTCTGCGAGGCCGGTCCAATCCGCCGTGGTGGCGGGTGGATCAGGCGCGACCGGGATGTTGGAGATCCATGTGCTGAAAAGCGCGAAGATCTCGCGCTTGTTCGACTGGCGCTCCCGCAGTTGGCGTCCCAACTCAACGACTTCAGGACGTGCTCCGGGGAGTCGCTCGATGAAGGGCTCCTCGTCAGAGACGATGTCCGCGACGTCGAAATCCAGCAGCAGCGACCACGCTGTGCTGAGCTTCTCCCGACCTTCTTCGATGACGGCGTGGTTATCGTCTACGTACCGCTTCACTCCGAGCCAGATCAGGCTTCGTCCCACACCCGCCAGCCCGGCCCAGGTCCGCAGCCGACGCTCCTTAGCTGCGTGGATCAGGGTTTCCGAGGCGTCTTGATGATGTAGGAAGCCGTGGAACAGGAAGGCTTCCAGATCTGGCTCAGGCATGTGCTGAATGCACACCGCTGCGGACTCAGCCCATGGTGCGAAGACGGGATCGGTAAGCGCGGCAGCCATGATGGTGGATCGGATGGGATGGAGGCCTTCCACATACCGGCCTTCGGCGGAGCGCCGCACTAGGTACTCGCTCTCCAGCAGTTCCAACGTACGAACCGGATCTGGAAGACCAGCAACGGCTGCGAGCCCGGCGACATCCAAGCGGGCCTCATACGCTGCCGAGACGCTCACCAAGCGAAGAAACGCGAGGTCAGCCGCGGGTAGCCGTCCGGCCTGCACCTCGTCCCGCAGTCGGCGCACCTGGGCGCGAAGGGTGGCCTCCAGCGATTCGCTCTGGGTGACGAGGTACGTGAACTCCAGCAAGGGACCCTGCCCACCGAACTGCGCCCAGGCTTCCGGGAAAGAAAGAAACCGGTCTGCAGGGCGTCGCGCGACGAGCTTGTCGTAGATCAGCTGGGCCTCCGCTTCGTCGAACTGGATTTGCACTGAACGGGGGAAGCCCAGTTCCGATTCTGAGATGTTGACCCGGGCAAGGTCCTCTTCGCGAATCGTCACGAGGACCTTCACGCCCGCTTGCTCCACCAGAACCCGAACGAGTTCCGGCCAGTCCGCATCGCGCGGCGAGACGTCCACGTAGACATACATGGGCGCCGCAACAGCCCGCAGATGACCAGCGAGTGCCGTGGCGACACGGAGGGCGTGAGTACGATCCGCGACCAGGCGGATAGAGAACCGCCACGCGGCCGGAACGAAGTCATGGAGGTAGCGCAGTCCAAGGGTACTCTTTCCTTGTCCAGAAGCACCGTGGACGATGACCACCTTGGACGCTGAAAAGGCCTCGTCGATCTGCTGCAGCTTTGCCTCGCGAAGGATGTCCTGATCCGTTGTGATGTGGTCGAATCGCGCAGCAACGCCGCGGTGGTACTCGATGGCGAGTTCTTCCCGGCGCTCCAGGGTGATCGGAGCATCGTCGAGCGGAACGATGGACGTGAACCACTCCTGGTGATGCGCGGCTCGTTCGGCGAGGTATCTCCCGACACGAGTGATGCGATCCCGAAGGTCGGCCGTGGTGATCCGCCGACGCCCTTCCGCGGCTTGGTACAGCCACGCGACGAGCAGGTCGAATGCGCTTTCTGGATCCCCGCCCAGGAGGCTTTCTGATAGAAAGTCGAAGACCTGCTGGCGGAGTACAACTTCGCTGACCTGCTCGAAGCGAACGGAAGCAAAGAGGTTGGCGATCTTCTCGTCATCGAACCCTCCGTCGCGAAGCTTTGTTACTACGGATGCGCGATGGTTCGCAGTGCCCGCCCAAGCGCCTTCCAACTCCGGGCCGACCGGGCCGAACGTGGCGACTACGATCTCCAGCCCGGCCCGCGCACAGAGTTCTGATGCGCGGCGGAGGAAGGAATCATCCTGCCCGTGTCCGAGTTTGGAAAGCGAGAGCGGATCCGCGTGGCCCTTCACCTGGATCACTCGCTTGAGTTCATCTCCCGCGTAGACATCGAGATCTTCCTTGCCTTCTGGCTGGAAGACGAGGTTCTCGGCTCCGGGTTCCAGCATCAATGCCAGAGTGTAGAGCGCCTGAACACGGAAGCCTTGAAGAGCTGCTTTGGCTCCAGCAGAAGACATGGCGTTTCAGTAAAGAAGGATGTCGATGGTCAAGCCGACTCGAAAGTTTAGCGCTCAGATTACGCTATCTCAAGCAGATCGTATCCACCGCCCGGTCCTTTGAAGGTTGTGGGCGGGTTCTGGCCACGAACGCGTCCTTTAAGGAACCTGCCTGCCCATCAAGGCCGTGCGGAAAAGTAGCCGTCCAGGAACGCTAGCACCCACGGCTACGCCTGCTATATAGCACACATTGTGCAGTATCGATGTGCCATTCAGTGCTCCGCTGCCACGCCCTCCCCTACTATGGTCAGGACTGTGCACGCAAACCGCTCTACGAATGCATCGCAGGGATCGGCTACCGAGCCCATCATCGCTCGTCCTCACTTCCTACGCACACTCGCAACACTTCTCGAAGGTGACATCGAGATCGTCGTCGTGGAGGGCCAGGAGGGGATCGGGAAGTCGACGTTATTACACCAGTTTCACAACGAACACCGCGATCGGACCGTTGCCGTCTACCTGACGGTCGCAAGTCGCTGGGCGTATGATCCTCAGCAGATCGCGAGTGATATTCACTCGCAGATTTCTGATCTCCTTCACGACGGGGGCGAACCGCCGGTCGCAGAGCAGGTGGACCAGGTAGCTCTCCAGAAGCTCTACGCTGCGCTGCGGAGAAAAGCCCGCAAGGACGGAATGCCCTTCTACTTTATCGTCGATGGTCTTGAAGACATACCGTCTACGGATGAGGGTAGCAGGACCTTGATCATCGACTTGCTACCATTTGGGATGGAGGGTTTCCGTTTTCTTCTCAGCGGACGTACGGCCGAAGAACTTCCCCTTCGTTCTGCCACGCGGAATCTCGTGAAGGGGTATCCCCTGAGCTCTTTCAGCAGTGACGAAGCGGCACGCTTCCTTGAAAGCTTCGAACTGACGCCAGCGCAACGTGAGGAAATCGTACGAGTAACTGGGGCTGTTCCAGGAAAGCTCGCCAGTATCCGTCGGCTGCTACTCACAGGTCAAACGCCGGAACAGTTGCTCGCGCAACTCCCGGAACAGCTTCCGGATCTATTTCGGCTGGAGTGGTCCACCGTCGATGATGCAGACCATGAGCAGGTTCTTCTGCTGGCGATCCTTGCACATGAGCCCCGGAGTTACTCTCGTGCAGAGTTGGCAGAGATTGCTCAACTTGCGACGTCGCACGTAGAGACAAAGCTTGAGGGACTTGGGTTTTTGAGCTGTGATTCGGAAGGATACTACCGGTTTGTTTCGGAAGCACACCGGCGTTTTGCGAGCACTCGTGTCCAACACCTCCGGCTGGAGGTCAACGAGTTGTTAATCGCGTTCTTCACTCGTGATCCTGAGAGCCCGCAAGCCCTGGCTCACCTTCCCACATATTTCACCAGCGCCGACCGGTTGATCGATCTGGTGCAATATCTTTCCCCGGAGCGCTTTGCGCGCCTGTATCGACAGACCACTTCACTGTCATCTGTCCAATCTCAGGCTGATCAGGGCATCAAGGCGGCACAGCAGCTCGGACGAGATGGGGATCTAGTCCGATTTACCTTCCAGAAAGCGGCGATCGTGGAGATCGCCTCATCCAGAACTGGTGTGGCCGAAGTTAGAGCGAGGACGGCCGTGGGAGATTACGACACAGCCTTGGCTCTGGCTGAAGCCGCGCAACGTCGAGATGTTCGCTTTCGACTACTCGCCGCAATCGCGCGTGCTCGCAAGGAGCAAGAGCTTCCTCCAGATCAAGACCTTCTAGACCGGATCAAGGTTTTGTATACAACGTTGGAAGACGACGCTACCGGAGAACAGGTTCTTGAAGCTGCCGGAGACTTGTTTCACGTCTCACCCGAGTTGGCGTTGGAGGTGGTTAGTAAGGCCCCAGGAAATGAGGGTGAGAACGCTCTTGACTGGGCACGAACGCGACTGTCTATCCAAGCCGAACTTACGGTGGGAGATCCAAGTGCAAAGAAGCAAGCCAGACAACTGCAGGATCAAATCAAAAACCCGGCTCTGAGACGGTTATCTATTCACGCCATTGCAGTGTTGGGTGACCTTCCAGCTCCTGATGTCATATCGGAAGCACAGCGAATCGAATCCACCGGGGACCGACTGTACCTGCTACAACACTGGATGACTGCGAACCGTCGGCGTCAAGACGCTGACCAAGTGCTTGAGTATGGGCTCACGGCTTCTATCCAGGCAACGGGATATACGGCCAATGCACGTGTCTACCGCGCACTAGCCCAATGTCTCCCCTACCTCGACTCGGCTACCCGAGTCTTAGAACTCGTTCAGTTGCTAGACGCGCAACGTGGCGTGTTGGAGAAGATCGGTCCGACTGAAGATCACATTCGGCTCCAGCTCATCTTGGCTCGGGCCATGGCTCGCCACGACCGTGCAAATGCCCATGAACGTTTACTTGCGGTCTACAATACTGTCTCGAAGATAGGGGATTTGGTTGTCCAGACCGCTTCTTTCGGGCGACTCGTGGCAACTCTTACTCTGATCGACCCGTCGAAAACGATGGACGAGACTTTGCACGAGCTGGTAGAGCAGGAGCTGCTGGTCGGCGTTGATACACTTCTGGGCGGTGCTGCTGAGCATTACGAGGTGTGTAAGGGAGTGATAAAAGCTCTAGCAATCGCGCAGCCCAACACTGCCTTGGCAGTGATCGCAAAGATCAACACAGAAGGGCGTAGGGACTCTGCCTACCGCGCGTTTGTCGAAGCTGCGATCTCGGCTCCTGCAACTGAGATTCCCATCTTTGAAGTTGGCTGGGCATTGGACCAGATTGTGGATCCAGACATCCGCGATGCTGCTCTACAATCGGCGACGCTACTTGGTCGGCCCCATTCCAAAGCCGATGTATCCGGGTTGATCCCCATAATCCGTCGAGCGCAAGCTATTCAGAAAACCGAAGAACGCGCACGAGTGTGCGCCGATCTCGCTGCATGGCTCGCGCCTTTGGGAGAGAAGGCAGAGCAGACTCGGAGGGATCTTCTTAGGTGGGTTCGCGAGGCTTGGAACGTAGTGGATGACAGTTGGGAAAAGCTCGACGTGGGCTTTGATATTGTGGCGGTGCTAGCGAACACAGATCAGGACGTGGCGCAAGAGTACATCACGGAAACGAACGACTTGCAGACCCGTCTCCTGCTGCACGATGCAGAAAGCACGACAGCAGCTTTGTTAGGCTTGCTTCTCGCCATCAGGGCTTTCGCAGGTCTTCTCGCCCACAACCTAGAGCAAGAGGATGACGTTGAGCGGCTTTTGAGAACAATCGCTGAGTTTGACTCGGTCGAAGATAAAGCCGTCCTGCTTTCCGAACTGGCAATACGATGCCACAGGGTGGGTCGTGAGGAACTGTGCGGCAAGATTGTTCAAGAGAGACTGATTCCCTTGCTCTACACGATTCCTCAGAGCAATGTGGCCGACCGTACGGCGGTAATAGTCGTCAGCGCGCCGGCTTTGTACCTAGGTTCGCGTGCTGCCGGGATGCATCTCATCAACTCGCTTCCAGAAATCGCCCGCGATGAAGCGCTGGGAAATACTGGATGGACAATCCTGAACAAACTTCCTCCGGGCGAATCTCTGATTCGCCGTCCACATCAGGGTGGTGAACTGACATTCGAGGATGCAAGCACGGTCGTCCAGATCATGGAAGAGATGATCGTTGATTGGCGGATGTACTCGCTTTTGGAGTCACTGGTTGAAGGTGCGCTCGCCAGCAAAACCGCAATGAAGCGTCCGCAGGTGGCCGAGCTCGTCCGTCGTCTTGAAGACTTGGTCAATGCTAAGGTCCCGACGACACGTAATATTCAACACGAGGGTTATCGCATCGCTGCGCGGGCACAGATCAATCAACTCAGGCCACCAGGCGAAGTACTGCTCGCAGACACCTTCGCTGCGGATGCGCGTCAGATCCCGAACACTGCTGATCGTGCCTATGTACTGGGCGCGGTTGTCGCTATCGGCAGGTTCAGATCAGACTCGGACCGGCGCGCACTTCTGACCGAGGCGCGTCAAACCGCAGACGCGATCCCGACGATGGTGGATCGACTCGGCAGGTATGAGGTGATCGCATTACTGGTTTTCGACAAAGAGCCAAACGTCGCGCGGGACATGTTTCGGACTGCGTTGGAGATATCATTTCGGGGTGAGGGAAAATCTGTTGAGGAGCGTCGCCGTTCGCTTATCAACGCTGCACACCGGATGGATCCTGAGTTTGCGGCAGGCCTCGCGTCTGTAAGCGACGATGATCCAGCTAAGGTTTCGATGGAGAATCAACTGCGTGTGTATCGCCTCTCAGATGCGATGGCGACCCGAAAGGGAACGAGGTCGGATACCGTTGAGGGTAGCGCGCTGGAATACTCCCGGGCCGCATGGCGGAAACTCGGTAGCCTTAACGCGCGACGCATCTCACCCGTGTCTCCTGACCGCGCCCTCCCGCTTCTGCAATACGCGGCGGCTCAGCCAGTTTCAGCGTCTTACCCGATTTTCGCTTGGTTCATCGAGAATGCGGTGCAGTACAACACTCAGAACCCTGCAACAACGCGCCGATACGTACTCCCGCTTTTCGAAGCTTGTCTCCGTGGCGCCGAACTGGCCGTTTTGTCGGGTCAGCGTAGCGTTGGGTCCGGCTTGCAACGACTCCCCTTCGTGTCGACAAAGGATGATCATGCTGAGTCGAAGTTGATAGGAGAAGGAGAGCGAGAGGAGGGGCTCGCCATGATCCGTGAATGGCTTGCAACTCAGGGTGGTCGCACGATCTATGTGGTGGATCCATACTTCTTGCCGAAGGACGTTCATCTTCTGACGCTCGTGAGAGATGTATCTGAGGATGCGCGTGTGTTCGTCATTACAGATGCTAAGTCGAAGAAGGGGCTGACTGACCCAGAGCAGGGGTACCGAGCGGCATGGAACCGTTTGCGGCAGGATGATCCTCCTGACACGACCATCATCTTCATTACCAGCAGAGGCGCTAACCCAGAGTTTCCGGTGCACGATCGGTGGTGGTTGTCGGAGGATGGAGGTGTAGAACTCGGAACATCGTACGGTGGTCTAGGCAACCGACTATCCCGTTTGAAGCGGCTGGAAAAAGATGAAGCAGATGTGATTCTGCAGCGCGTGGAGCCTTATTTCCGGCAGTCGCAGCGGGAGCACAAAGGCGAACGGCTGGTTTACTCATCCTTCGACTTGGGTCCGGTATGAGCCTAGAAGCCTGTTGATTTAATCGCGCGCCGGTCCATCGGGGCGAACTGTGGGCCTCCAGCGACCCATTTGAGGGTTCTGGATGGCGTAAACGCCACAAAACAGCCGTGAATCGACCGTGGGACGGGCCCTTGCCCGCAGCCGGATGATTTCTTCAACAGCCTTCTAGTGGGGTACTGCAGTTCTCGTCCTCATGAAAACGTTGAAGAACAGGACGGTACCCATTCTTGCACGCAGTGGTGGGATCGCAGAGAGAGGGATTGATCAAAGGTTGGGCGAGAGTGCCGGTCGACCGGCCCACTTGCCCAACGTGCACAGCCCCTGACACGTTCGGCATGCGTGCAGTGGACGAGCGGGTGCTCTATCTCATTCTCTAACCCCGTTCAGCCGGATTCACAGCAATCGCACCCGCGGGTCCCCCGACTTCAGCAGCACGGCGAGTTCAGACGAACTGGGCGGCCGCATGGGGGGCTCTTGCTCAAGTTCCAGCAGGATCATCTCCAACATGATCGCCGCGATTCGCGGCCGGAGTTCTTCAATACGGGCATTCAGCTTCGCGGCGTGGCTGGACAGAGTCTGCCGTCCGGCTAGGCGAAACAGGACTTCGATTTCCGGCGGTACGGGGATGCTGTCCATGCCCCGATGTACCGGCCGGTGGTGGCCGTGCAGAAAAGCCGACGACTCTCCGGACAGCGTGCGCTGCTCATCACCGGGGTGCGCTTCTCTCGCCAGCAATCCCTCTTCTGCGGCAGTTCCTCAAGGCGCGGAAGGTATCCCGCGGGAAACGCCATCATGCGCTACGAACCATGACTTCACGAGCGATGGAACGTGCGGGTTCGTAAGCCTGCGCTGTTCCCGGCATTCGCGGCCTCTATGGTTCCCGATGGACATCGGCTGTGTCATCGACAGATTGGTGGGAGTCTTGGGATCGAGGAAGGTTGGGCAAAGCGGAGTGCTCTCTATCGTGTCTGATACCCCATCCTTCGGGATCGCTGGACTACCCGGCGGCCCGGTTCATTTCCATACGCCGGGTCCGAAACCTTCTTCAGCAACCGGTAGATGCTGGGGCGAAACGCCAAGTTGCCTTCCGCTCCGAACATAGCAGTGGGACTTGGAGACTTGGTTGAGCGTGTCAGCCCGGATGGGATACCGCCGGGAGCACGCCATCCGGCCTTTCAGCAGGTTTCAGCCTGCCCAGCCACTTCCAGTGGCCAAACAACCAACCGGCTCTAGCCGGTGGTCGTTTAGTCGCTCCAGTCCCAGATCTGAGTCTCCGAATCGGTCCGCCACCCGTCTGCATCATTCCTCTTCCGTCGCAATCTGTCCATTTTTCCACGCGGTGGCGGAGAGCGCTAGTGCACTGACAAACAGTTGCTGCCGGGACGGCCGCATCTACGCGGATACCGCATTGGCTGCCGCGCTGTAAATCATTGCAGCCCATGGTTTTTGTAGGGTTAGTCCGCGTGGCGCACGGACGATCCTCTGCGGAGGCCGCTGGACAGGATTCTCTTTTGGGAGCATTTTGTAGAAGCCGCTCCGCTGCCTTAGCGGAGTCAAAAGTGGACGCCAGAGCCATCCCCAGCTCCCATTCGTCGACTTTGCGGCGCGCTCCCTCAGGTTCCGTTTCCCTCCGCTTTCGTACGTTGCATGCCGATCCGCTCTTTCCACGCCGGACGCCTGATCGCGGCGTTCATCGCGCTGTTCGCGAGCCTCCTGCTGTTCGCGCCCCAGGCGCGTGCCCAGTCGTGCACCACGCTGGAAGACTGCCCCACCACAGGCCAAGCGCCCTTCATCAGCGTTCAGCCCATCAGCGGAACGTACACACAGCCCACGGTGCCGGTCAGCATCACGGTGACGGTGGCGACCGGAGACTCGGCCAATGCCACCGTGATGTGGAGGGATACCAGCGTCACGTCCGCCTTCCAGGTCCGCCGGTCCACGACGGGTCCACAACGGCGGCTGTACCTGACCGGCAACGTGAGCCTGAGCGGAGGGACGGATACGCTGGTCGTCTCTGCCTGCGGCAGTTTCCAGAACTGCAGCTCGCGGACAGTCACCTACAAGCTCGGCTCGCCGGGGGTGCGGGTGACGCCGAACGGCGCGTGGGCGCAGGTGGCCTCTGGCGCGGCGGGGACGTACGCGATGTGGGTGCGCAACACGGGCGCGCTGCCCGCCACCTTCTCGCTCCTGGGCTCCTGCCGCGACGCGCAGGGCACGTTCCTGAGCGGCTGCGGCGCGCCATCCGTCTCCACGCTGACGCTGGCGGCCGGTGACTCCGCGTCCGTAGGGCTCAGCTTTCCCGCCCTGTCCGCCGGACAGGAGATCACGCTGCGGCTCTCCGCCCGCAGCACGGCGAACGCCGCGATCGAGGACGCGGGGTGGGCGGAGCTGGAAGGGGTAGGCACCGGCACCGCGCCCGCGGCGATGACGGTCACCCTGGTGGACCTCAACTCCAGCGCCACCATCGCCCGCGACCAGTGCGTCACGGTGGCGATTGCCCCCGGCGCGGCGATGGAGTGCGGCGACCTGCGGCTGGCGCACGGGCTTCCCGCGGTGCAGCTGCTGGGGCGCACCCACGCGCCGTCGCTCCTGTACAGCAGCGCACACGTGTCGGGAACGGCGCGTGTGTACGCGGACGTGCGACTCCCCGTGGGCTCCACGGTGCCCACCACGGTGGAGGTGAAGGTCTTCAAGCCCAACGGCTCCTTCTACCGGACGGTGTACCCGGGGAGCCAGTGGGGATCCGGCACCGCGCGGCGAATCTCCATCGTGATGGACACGCTGGCGTCGCTGACCGGGGTGTATCCGTACACGATGCAGGTCACCGCGCACTACACGGGCGTGTCGTATCCCGTGGCCGTGGCGGGCGAGGTGGCGGTGGTGAACCGCGCGTTGAGCCAGTTCGGTCCGGGGTGGTGGCTGGCCGGGATGGAGCAGGTGGTGACCGTGTCGGGGAACCGCCTGCTGCGAGTGGGCGGTGACGGGAGCACGCGCATCTACAGCCCGGTGTCCACGGGCGTGTGGGTGGCCGCCCGGGTGGACCGCGCCGACACGATGTGGGCCAGGCCCGGCGGCGGGTACCAGCGCCGGACTCCCCAGGGCGCGGTGGTGAGCTTCGGTCCGCAGGGAGAGCACCTGTCGACGGCGAACCGCCTGAACCAGCACACCCGCTTCGTCCGCGACATCAGCAACGGGCCGCTGAACTGGCTGGAGGTGCCGCGGCAGACGGGTGCCACGGGCGCCAGTCTGCACTACCGCTTCGTGCTGAACGCGGCCGGGATGGTGGCGGCGGTGGAGGCGCCGGACCTGAACGACGTCCGTGGCCGCGTGGTGACGCTGGGACGCGACGCGCTGAACCGCGTCACCTCGATCACCGATCCGGACAGCGTGGCGGTCTCCTTCGGCTACGACGGCCTGTATGCGACCTCGCGCACGGACCGGCGCGGGGTGCAGTCGGTGTTCACCTACGGGCCGGGGCGGACGGTCGCCTCGTCCCGGGTGTGGCTGGGGCCGCTGGTGGGCGACAGCATCATCAACCGGTTCGAGCCGGTGGAGGGGCGCGGCATTGCGGCTGCCCTGCCGCTATCGCGCACGCACACGCTGCTGGACGGGCCGCGGACGGACGTGGGGGACACGACGCTGATCTGGGTGGGACGCTTCGGCGCGCCGCGCCGCATCCGCGAGGCGCTGGGTGGCGAGACGCTGCTGCTGCGTGGGGACGCGAGTTTTCCGGCCTTGGTGACGGAGGTCCGCAGGCCCAACGCGAACGGCGCGCCGGTGGCCCGCCAGTCGGCCACCTACGACACGCACGGGCGGCTGCAGAGCAGCACGGCGCTGAACCCGCTGGGCGACGGGTACAGCCCGGTCACGACCTACACGTACGACGACAAGTGGAACGGGGTGACGTCCATCACCGCGCCGGGCCAGGGCGTGGTGACGATGGCGTACGATACCATCAACGGAAACCGGCTCTGGGAGCAGGTGGGCGACGCCACGCGGCGGGTGAGCTACCGCTACACCGCGGATGGTCAACTCCGAGCGGTGGAGTCGCCGATGGTGAACGGGGTGGCGCGGGTGGACTCGGTGGCCTACGACGGCTGGGGCCTGCTGCGGGCCAGCATCAGCCCGCTGGGCTTCCACACAATGCACTACGCTGACGCGGTGGGCCGCGACACGCTGGTCATCACGCCCGTCACCCCCGGGGACACCACCGAGGCGGCGGTGCGGACCAACGGCGCCCGCAGCCGCACCGGCTACGACGTGATGAACCGGGTTCGGTGGACCCAGAGCGTCGGGCCCGCGATGGTGCAGGCGCCCGATCCCAACATGCCCGGCGCCATCGATCCCGCCGACACACCGCAGGAGATCGTCACGGTCGCGAACGGCTACGACGCGCGGGGCGACCTCCGGAGCGTGGAGCGACAGAGCCTGCCGGACCCTGCGAACGTAGGATCGCTGATTACGACCTTCGACTACGACAACGTGGGCCGGAAGGTGCGCGAAACCAACGGCCCGGGTGACTACCGCACCACGGCCTATGACCAGGCTGGCAATGTAATCGGCACCACCGCTCGCGGGTTCGCCGAAGTACGGATGGAGTACGACGCGCTGGGTCGGCTGGTGCGCCGGACCGTGCCTGGGCACAGCTACGCCCAGGGCTGCCCTCCGGGGTGGGCGTCCTGTGCGAACCACCCGTTCCCCTACTACCCCACTGGCGCGAACGGCGCGCTCGTCATTCCCGGCGAGGTGTTCACCTTCGGGTATGACGCGGCGGGGAATCAGGTGTGGGCGGAGAACCTGGATTCGCGGGTGGAGCGCAGCTACTACAACAACGGTGCGCTGCGGACGGACACCACCCGGCTGCGCGGCTATTCCGACCTGGGCTTCAACACGCACGTCTACGGGCTGGAATACACGTACGACATCGCTGGCCGGACCGCGCGGCTGCGGCACCCGTTCAACCTGTCGGGTACGGCGCAGGCGGACAGCTTCGCATACGATCCGGTCACGGGCGAGATGACGTACGCGCGCAGTCGGCAGGGGCACGTGTACGGTTTCTCGTACGACAAACAGGGCCGACAGACCGGGATGGCGTACCCGGGCGGCGGTGGGGAGCGGACCACGTACGACGTCGAAGGGCGGCGGCTCACGCGCACGGACTCGCTTTCCAACGGCGCGGTCTTGGAGTACGACACGTTTCAGTATGACGCGCGCGGGAAGCAGATCTACGTGCAGGGCGGGGTCGCGGGCGGGGCGAGCACGTTCCGCAACTGGTACTCGGGGTCGGGCAACCTGGTGGCGACGGACTGGGGCAACGTGCTGGACAACGGGCGCAACACCGAGCTGTTCACGGTGGATGCCATGGGCAACCAGATGGACCGCACGACCATCAACGGCGGGCTGATCAACCCGAGGTTCCGGACCACCTACACCCCGGCGGGCGGACGCGTGGCCAGCATCGGCCGCGTGCTTCCGGCCACGCCCAGTGCCGAGGAGCTGCCGGACAGCACGTACCGGACGTACGATGCGGCGGGGAACGTGGAGTGGGCGGTACACATGGGATGGGGCTCGTACTACGGGGGCGCCATTGACGTGACCTCCGTTACCAGCACGCGCAACTACTACGGAGCGGACGGGCTGCTGCGGGTGGTGCAGACCCGCGACGAGTCCAGCACCGGAAGCAGCTGGACGTACGGAGGACTGTTTTCGGAGTACCGCTACGACGCGCTGGGCCGCCGCATTCTGGAGCGTACGCGGCGGGACAACACGCGCGAGCACCCCATGTGTGTGCCCAGGGCGGGTGAGCCGTGCATCAGCACCATCACGCGCTTCGTGTGGGCGGGCGACCAGCTGCTGTGGGAACTGCGCGCCCCTGGGCAGGCGGGGACCGGGATCGATCTAGAGGCGACGACCGGGACGGGCGACTGGTACGGCCGCGTGAGCTACTTCCACGGGGGCGGCGTCGACAAGCCGCTGCTGATCACCAAGGAGAACGCAGGGAGCCTGGTGCCGCGGGACACGTGGCGCGGGCAGTTTCATGCGGGCACCTCGCCCGTGACGGGCATGCGCGGTGACTGCACGGGCGCGAGCCCCACAGGGTGCATCTGGGCGCCGTGGCCGGGCTGGCGGACGACCGCGAGCCACGCACTCACGGGTTCAGGGCCGGATGTGCAGGCGTGGTTCGGCGGGTTGGTGGACGGGATGCGTGACGCGAGTGGCCAGATGTACATGCGCAACCGCTACTACGACCCGGCCACTGGCCAGTTTACCCAGACGGACCCCATCGGCCTTGCGGGCGGTCTGAACAGCTACGGGTTCGCTGCCGGAGACCCGGTATCGTACTCGGACCCGTATGGATTGGCGGCGAGTTGTGAGCCCTTCTGCACGGCCTTGGATGTGGCACTGCTTGTGGCCGACGTGAACGACATCCGGGAGAACGGGCTGAATCTGGGCAACGGCACCGGGGTCATCCTGGGTCTGATCAGTACGGCAACGCCACTCGTTACGGGGTTGGGGGCGGCGGATGATGTTGTACGCGGTGGTGTGCGAGCCGCGACCCACAGCGACGACGCTGCCAGAGCAACGAGTACTGTATCCAGAAATGCTGTACCGAAGAGCATACCCGCAACGGGGCCGAGAGTCACCGGGGAGCAGAGCGCGCGGATTCAGGAAATGGGGCGTGCGCATGGCTGCCACAACTGCGGCGCGAGACAGCCAGGTGGGAACGGAACGTGGGTCGGAGATCATCAAGTTCCGACAGGTATGAATCCAGCCGGGAGGCCGCAGACCCTTCAACCGCACTGTAACCCATGTAGCCGTAGCCAAGGCGGATGGGTGACGGGTATGTTGAGGTGGGCGAAGAAGCTTGGAGAACCATGAGAACAACGCCGATGGACCTGCTGAAAGAACTGGACACCAAGGCTGAGACCTTTGAGTTCCCGGTCTTGGATAATGCGAACTGGGACTACGGCGGAGGACGGATCCGTGGCTTCAGGGCAGGTGACAAGGTAGCGCTTGTCTTCGAGTTGATGGTGTTCCTGCCAGGCTCGCTGCAGTTCCTCGTCGACATCTACGCATTCGGAGACCTGCTCCAGAGGGATGGGGGTTATTCCGGATCTTGGACGTTGTTCTCAGAACTCGCAGAGCATCCGCTGTGGGACGGTGAAGGAGAGTGGATTTCCGGGGCGTCCAATATGGTGGTGGCGCTGAACGAGGCTCAGGTGGTTGAAGCGGCAGCCCCCGGGACTTCATGGACCCGTCCTGGCGCCATTCAGGTGAGGCTGTCCGCGGGAGATGAACGCGCAGAGGGAGATCTCATCGCGGCGCTCGCGCGCGAACTGGGAATGCGAGTTCTCGTACCAGACGAGACACTGTTCGAGCATGTACCTGAACTCGTTGCGACGGACGAGGTCGCGCGACTCAGTTGCTGGGATCATCCGGACGTTGCAGAAGGAGAGCTGCCCTCGGCGTCACGATCGCTTCAGGCGTTGGTGTCGTTTCTCCTCAACAAGACAACTCGGCTCGAGCACGACCACGAGGGGGATAACTCCGACCGGCGCTCGTGGTCGGCCGAATAGTCCGGAACGGCGCGCGAGTTTGCGAATGTGCAGGATCAGCGCGGGATGAACGATGCTCTGCGGAACTTCGTGGGCAAGGGCGGAGGAAGATTACCTCGAAGGTGGGAAGCTGCCGCCCGCGCGAGGACTTACCGTTGAATGATGAAGGGATCCTGGGCGACTGCCCGGGATCTCTTTGCGTAGGTCAACGTTTCTGCGACGCAGAATGCTGTCCACCGTGTCACTCCCCGGAGCAGAGTCGGCGGGCAGCCAGGCGGAGGTCCCACATGCCCAGTTCGTGTGCCACGGTAGGCCAGATCGAAGTGACATCCCCACCCAGACTGTTCCCGACGATGACACGTCCGGGAATCCCCAGCAGGCACAGCTGGATGTAGGCCATGTGGGCGGCCGTGGGATCCACATCTACGCCGGTCACGTGCAGGTGGTCGCGGGGATCGAGCCCCGCCGCGCGCACCACCGCGGCTGCGGCAATCAGCATTACTCCAGCACCTACGGCCGGGTCCTGCACGGTCACGAAGTGCGTCCTCTGTACCCTCTCCCGCAGCTCCTCCGCGCTCCCCAAAGCGAACTGGGCCATCATGATCGCCACGGTAGGTGGCGTGAAGAACTGTCCCTTCCAATGGTTGGACAGTTCCATCTGCATGAACTGCTGCCCGAGGAAGTCGTTTCCCGGATCGCTTTCCAGCGCCTCCATGACGCATTCCACCATCGCCTGGAAGCCCGCGCGCTCTATCTCGGTGTAGCGCTCCAGGATTTCGGCGCGCCGGTCTGCGATTTCATGATCCCGGCGGACGATTGCAACCAATGTCAGCGCAGTGGCTTCTGCCCAGTCCGAGAACACGCGCCAATACTGGTGCTTACCGGCGCAGAGTTGGTGGATCGTGTCCCTGAACCGCTTGCCCGGATCCGGCTTGCCAGTGCTGCCCATACATCCCCCCGTGCAGGTGTATGGGCACCGTACCTGGTCGCTCCTGTGGGTAGCGGAATCCCGCGGTGACATCCAGAAAGGCGGAACACCCCAGACGGAGGGGTAGCTCCACCCCAGATTGCAGGCTCAGCCGGACTCCCAGTCCGGGCCCGCCGAAAATGTCTTCACCCTGCGGGCCGGGCTTCCACCGAAGTCCGCGTTCCCGCCGCCACTTCTGCGACCGCCGCAAGGGTGAGCTGGAACCACAACTCTTCGCCTTGCGGTGAGTAGTAGCTGAAGGTAAACCCGTCCTCCACGCCCTCATATCCGCCATGGACACTATCAGTCTGAAACCAGTCGCTGGCAGCCATCTCGTTCCACTCCTCGTCCGTCTTTCCCTCATCCAGGATCTCACGGCAGATGCCCCGCAGGTCGTCGTTGACGGGCAGTTCCATGGGCGCACGCTCCTTAGCGGGAGGGTATAATCAAAGTTGATCGAAGTGAGCGGGACGGTCATCTACCCCTTCGGCGGAGGCCGCGCTCTATCTGAGTTTCTGCTACCCACGCAGATTTTGCGGTTTTAGCGTTTCGACGGCACGCCGCCAGTCGAGCGGGCAGACGGGGGAGCAGTGGGTGACGATCGGGTCCGCCCGAGGTGAGGACCCGTCCTGACTCCGGATTCCCACCCGAGATCCGGAGTCATCTAGTTCTTACTTCCGGCGGATGTTCATCGCGTTGAGCTCGCCATGGAACGGGTCGTAGCCGGGACACGCAGTCGAGTTGGTTCTACTGGCGAGCACGTATCCGCTGGGAATCGCTTGGTAAGCGTATCCTAACAGGAACGGCCATCCCTTGCAGATGGTCATGGGGGACGTGGGCGTACGGATCACAAACGCGTTGGGATTGCCGCCGCCGGGATAGTAGTTCGGGCATGCTACTGTGGTCGTCATCCCCGTCACAACGTATCCGGGTGGGATTCGCTGCTCCGCGTAGCCGAGCACGATAGGCCATCCGGAGCAGATGGTCATCGGAGATGAGGGCGTGCGAAGGGTCAGCGCATTAAAGTCGCCACTTCCAGGCCGATAGTTGTAGCAGGACTTGATGCTTGATGTGCTGACAACGACATACCCCTCGGGAATCGCGCGTTGAGGTTCCGCAACGCCAGTTGGAATAGGCCACGTTCCGCAGATCGTGATGGGAGACGTGAGCGTCCGGATTTCCAGGGCGTTGGCCTTGCCACCGCCGGGATAGTAGTTCGGGCATGCCACTGTGGTCGCTATCCCCGTCACAACGTATCCGGATGGGATTCGCTGCTCAGCGTAACCAAGAACGATAGGCCACCCGGCGCAGATGGTCATCGGAGATGAGGGCGTACGAAGAGTCAGCGCGTTGAAGTCCCCACCTCCTGACCTGTAGTTGTAGCAGGATTTGGAGTGCGACATGCTGACAACGACATACCCCACAGGGATCGCGCGCTGGGGTTCCGCGATGCCGCGAGCGATAGGCCACGCCCCGCAGATGGTGATTGGCGAAGCGAGAGTTTGGATGGTGAGCGCGTTCGTATAGCCATTCGCGCGCGCGTAGCTGTTACGGTCTGGACAGGCGGCCGTGCTCGTCGAGGCGACTACTACGTAGCCGAGCGGCGGGAACTGGTCTACGTCTCCACCGGGGGTTGGCCACCCGGCGCAGATCGTCAGCCCCGATGTCGGCTTGCGGACAGTGACTGAGTTGATCTGCCCTGCCACGCTTCCGTAGCTTGAGTATCCCGGACAGGAGGGTGAAAGGGTCGCGGAGATCACCACATACCCCGACGGGACTGCTCGATTGGTGCAGATCGACGACTCTCCAGCGTTGGCGAAAACGGGCAGTTCAGTTTCCACAGATGCTGTGGAGTCCGACCGTGTGGGCAGCGAATCGCATCCGGAAGCCGACAGAATGCCGATGACCGCGAGTGCGTGCTTGGGAGATCTCATTGTCACTCCATTCGCGATAGGAAGAAGTCGTAACTGCGGACTACAGGGGCCGTTCTCCGTGATGTCAGGGAGGGTATGCAGCGCCGGTGCTTGGATTGAGGGGACTGTATGAATGCATGAGTTGACGCATCCGTGCCACCCCGGTCTGGGCAGTTGCGCTCCTGCCCGAATGGATAGGGTGTAGACTGCCTCGGCCTCCGACCTGTTGCGCGAGAACGGTGTAAGGATTTGATTCCACGGCTCAGGGGCGCTATGGCCACCTGATTAGCGAGCGCATTCTCGCTTACGATGCCGTCAGGGTTGCCGTCAGGCTTTCAGCACCAGGTGGGAAGAGGGTTCCGTCAAAATGCCGTCAGGTGCCGTCAGCCAGCATCAGGAATCCCCAGTTTTGAGGGGGTCAGCATCAGAAACGGATCCAGCATCCGGGTCTGACGCCTCTTCGTGCCGTCACCTGCCCGAAAGTTCTGAAATGTTGGACGGAGATGGCCTGTCTGGCGCGAGAGAAGTCTTGCGCCAGTATTGGGGTTACGACGATTTCCGCCCCGGGCAGGACCAGGCGGTTCGTAATATTTTGGGTGGCGGAGATTCCCTCACGGTGATGCCCACCGGGGGAGGGAAGTCGATCTGCTTTCAGGTCCCAGCTATGATTCTGCCGGGGGTGACCCTGGTGGTGTCCCCGCTGATCTCGCTGATGAAGGACCAGGTGGACGGGCTGGAGGCGGCCGGGGTTCCCGCCACGTTCGTGAACTCCACGCTGGGCGCGGGCGAGATGGCGGCGCGGATGGACGCCGCCGAGCGGGGCGAGATCAAGCTGCTGTACGTGGCGCCGGAGCGCTTTGACGCCGAGGGCTTCCGGCGACGGCTGCAGCGGCTTCCCGTTTCCCTTCTGGCGGTGGACGAGGCGCACTGCGTGTCCGAGTGGGGGCACGACTTCCGTCCGTCGTACCTGCGGCTGGGGCAGGTGCGCGAACTGCTGGGCGGCCCGCCCGTCGCCGCGCTGACGGCCACCGCCACGCCCGAGGTGCGCGACGACATCGTCCGGCAGCTGCGGCTGGCGGACCCGGCCGTGCTGGTGACCGGCTTTGACCGCCGCAACCTGCACTGGCACGTGCTGCAGGCCAAGAACGACTCCGAGAAGGACCGCCTCGTCCTCCGCCTGCTCAAGGGGCGCGAGGGTTCGGCCATCATCTACGCCTCCACCCGCAAGGCGGTGGATGCGCTGACGGCGCTGCTCAACGGGGTGGGTACGCCCACGGTGGGCTACCACGCCGGCCTTCCGGACCGCGACCGCAAGCGGATTCAGGACGAGTTCATGAAGGGCACGACGCGCGTGGTGGTGGCGACCAACGCGTTCGGAATGGGGATCGACAAGCCCGACGTGCGCATCGTCGTGCACTACAACCTGCCGGGCAACCTGGAGGCGTACTACCAGGAGGCGGGGCGCGCCGGCCGCGACGGCGGGGAAAGCGACTGCGTCCTGCTGCACGCCTTCAAGGACAAGTTCACGCACGAGTACTTCATCAACTCCGCGCACCCGCCCCGCTCCACGGTGGAATCGGCGATGAAGGCACTGCGCGAGCGGTCCGATTCCGAGGGGCTGTACAGCCTGCCCATCGCGGACCTGGGCCGCACCGTCCCCGGGATCGACGACGACCGGCAGGCGGCCTCCGCCGCGCGCGTGCTGGAGCAGTTCGGCCTGATCCGGCAGACGTACGGCGGCGGGCCGCAGCCCGTGCGCGTGCGCCTGCTGGCCCGGCCGGAGCGCATTTCGCGCGAGCTTCAGGACGCGCCGGAGGAGCTTCAGTTTCTTCGCGGGCTGTGGCGCGCGGCGCGCGGCGAGGCCATCTACCGCGGCGTGGAGCTGGACTGGCGCTCGCTGGACGGGGCCGCGGGCGGGCGGGGACGCGCGGTGCCGCTGCTGGACGCGCTGCAGGACCTGGGGATGGTGGAGTGGCAGGCGCTCAGCGGCGAGGGCACCTGGGTGCTGGACCGCACCACGCCCGTGAACCGCCTCGCCATCGACTGGCGCGGGCTGGAGATGCGCAAGCGCAACGACCTGGGCAAGCTGAAGCAGATGCAGAACTATGCCTACACCGACGGGTGCAGGCGCGGCTTCGTGCTCCGCTACTTCGGCGACCCCGCGGCCATGAACCGGTGCGGCGCCTGCGACAACTGCCTGGGCTCCAGCCCGGCCGGTTCCGCCGTCGCGGGGGAGTCGGAGCTGCCGGGCAAGGGCAAGCTGAGCCGCGCGGTGCGGGTGACGGAGGCGCTCCGCTCACTGCGCCGCGAGCTGGGTTCGCGGGAAGGCATTCCCGAGGGGATGATCATGGACGACGCGGTGCTGGACCGGCTGACGGAGGAGCGGCCCCGCACGCCGGAAGCGCTGCTGTCCGTGGACGGGGTAGGGCGCGCGCTGGCGGACCGGCACGGCGGCGCCATCCTGCGCGCGGTGGCGCAGGCGCTGGACATGTACCGCGAGCCCGCGGCCGCGCCCAAGGCCGCCCGCCGCGCCAAGGGCGAGCCGCCCTCCACGGAGGGGGCCGCGCCGCCCACGCCGGCGCAGCGGCAGGTGTACAACCAGCTTCGCGAGCTGCGCACGCGGCTGGCCAAGGAGGCGGAGCTTCCCGCGTACTGCGTGTTCGCGGACCGCACGCTGGTGGAAATCGCCAAGCGCCATCCGCGCACCTCGTCCGAGATGCTGGGCGTGCCCGGCGTGGGTCCGGCCAAGATGGACAAGTACGGCGAGGCGTTTCTGGAGATCCTGCGGGCGCAGGCGGAGTAGCCGGCGCGGTTGACTGATCGCGATCGGGTGGATGGGCGTCCGTCCCTCCGATCGTGAGCAGGAGGCGCTGGATGCAGGGCCGCGGGAGGGAGGGCGTGTAGGGCAACGAACCCCGGCGCGTCCGCCGTCCAGGAGCGAATGAATTCGCCGCTGGAAAAGCACGAAGTCCGCCTGCGCGGACTGGGGCGGAGAGCCGGGCGCGCGTTCCCGGCCACGGCCTGGCCAATGTTCCGGCGCGCTGGACGCCAAACGTCACACGAGGCCCGGGCGAGCGGATCATCGTCTGCCCCTCCTCGCGGTTCAAGGATCTGCCGCTGCGAAGAGCCGGCGGGACGGACGGCGCGGTTTGGTTCGGGTTCGGGATGAAGCTCTCGGGCGGAACCGCCTGATCGCGTCCGTTGTGGAGCGCGCGGCGGACCGGCGGGATGGACCGGCGGGCGCAAGGACCGGCGCGATCCGCGGCCCGGATCGCAGGGAATGTCCGCGACGGGACCTGAACGAAGTTGACGCGGCCTGAGGTACGCCGGGGCTCACTCTCTTTCCCAATCCCCGCGAGACCCGTAGATTTGCCGGGTTTGGCAGGCGGCGCCGCATCCGGCGCCCCGCCCATCAGCATTCACCCGGCGCCGCGGGCAGAGTCCGAATCATGGAACGGTACTTCGACGAGAACCACCTGGCCATCCGCGACATGGTGCGCGAATTCGCCCAGAACGAGATCGCCCCGGTGGCGGGACACCTGGACCAGACGTCGGAGTTCCCGTGGGAGAACGTCGCCAAGATGGCCGAGCTGGGGCTGCTGGGCGTGCCCTGGAACGAGGAGCTGGGCGGCGCGGGAATGGACGGCATCGCGTACATGATCGCCATCCACGAGCTGGCCAAGGTCGATGCGTCGCACTCCATCACCATCAGCGCGCACACCACGCTGGGCACTTCGCCCATCGTCAATTTCGGCACGCCGGAGCAGATCGAGCGCTTCGTTCCGTACCTGGCCTCGGGCCGGGTGCTGGGCGGCTTCGGACTGACTGAGCCGGGCGCGGGGAGCGACGCGGGCGGCACGCAGACCACGGCCGTCAAGGCGGACGGCGGATGGGTGCTCAACGGCAGCAAGATCTTCATCACCCACGCCGGCGTGGGCGAGATCTTCGTCGCGACGGCGGTGACGGACCGGGAGAAGGGCCCCAAGGGGATCACCAGCTTCATCGTCACCAAGCCCACGACGGACCTGGACCGCGCCCGCGAAGTGGGAATGGGCCATGCCGACGACCTGCCGTTCATCGACGGCGTGCGCGCGGGCAAGAAGGAAGACAAGATGGGATGGCGCGCCAGCGACACGCGCGAACTCGTCTTTGAGGACGCCTTTGTTCCGGACGAGAACGTCCTGGGCGAGGTGGGGATGGGCTTCATCAACTTCATGAAGACGCTGGACGCGGGCCGCATCGGCATCGGCGCGCTTTCGCTGGGGATCGCGGAAGGCGCCTACGAGCAGGCCCTGAAGTACGCCGCGGAGCGCCGCCAGTTCGGCAAGGCCATCGCCGAATTCCAGGGCATCCAGTTCATGCTGGCCGACATGGCCACCGAGATCGAAGCCGCCAAGCACCTGGTGTATCACGCGGCGTGGCTCAAGGAAGAAGGAAAACCGTACTCGCGCGAGGCCAGCATGGCCAAGCTGTTCGCCTCGGAAGTGGCCATGCGGACCACCACCAAGGCCGTTCAGATTCACGGCGGATACGGCTACACCAAGGAATATCCGGTGGAGCGCATGATGCGCGACGCCAAGATCTGCGAGATCGGGGAGGGGACCAGCGAGATCCAGCGGATGGTGATCGCGCGCAGCCTCCTTCGCGAGCTCTCCCACTGACCGATGGGCCGCCGCGCCCCGTGCGCGGCGCGGCCCCCTGCAGAGGACCGATGCACATCCACAGGCCCACCCGGGGGCGCACGCGCGCCCTCCGCGTCCGGCCGCCCCTGGCCCGGGTTCTCGCCCGGCGCCCCCGCACGCGGGGGTGCGCGTGAAGCGCGAGATCCTGATGAACACGACGGCCCGCGAAACGCGGGTCGCCATCCTGGAGGACGACGTCCTGGTCGAGTTGATGGTAGACCGGCCGGACGCCGCCCGCATGGTGGGCGATGTGTACAAGGGGCGGGTGGAAGCCGTACTTCCCGGAATTCAGGCGGCGTTCGTCGACATCGGCACCGACAAGGCGGCGTTTCTGCACGTCAGCGACGTCGCGCTGGAGGACGGCGAGGAAGATGAGGGCGAAGACGCCGCCGCCGCGCCCGCGGCGGCCTCGTCCGACGACGAGGGCGGCCGCCGCTCGCGCAAGTATCCGCCCATTCAGGACATTCTCAAGAAGGGGCAGGAACTGCTGGTGCAGGTGAGCAAGGAGCCCATCAGCACCAAGGGCCCGCGCGTCACCGCCCACATTTCGCTCCCCGGCCGCTTTCTCGTCTACATGCCCGGCTCGTCGCACGTGGGCGTGTCGCGCAAGATCGACGACCGCGAAGAGCGCGCCCGCCTGCGCGCCCTGGCCCGCGAAATCCTTCCCGAAAACTCCGGCGGGCTCATCGTCCGCACGGTGGGCGAGGAACTGACGCGCGAAACGTTCGAGCGCGAACTGCGCGCCTTGATGTCGCTGTGGGCGCAGATGCAGAAGAAGGCCAAGAAGACGCGCGCGCCCACCCCGGTGCACCGCGAGGCCAAGCTGACCGCGGGCATCATCCGCGACCTGTTCAGCCAGAAGGTGGACTCCCTCACCGTCGACGCCAAGAACGTCTTCGACGAGGTGGTGGCCTACCTGGGGCAGGTGGACCCCACGCTGGTGGAGCGGGTGCACCTGTACACCGACTCCAAGCCGCTGTTTGACGCGTACGACCTGGAACGGGAAATCCGCGACGCCTTTCACCGGCGGGTGAACCTGGCCAGCGGCGGCTACATCATCGTGGAGCAGACCGAGGCGCTGGTCAGCATCGACGTGAACACCGGGCGGTACACCGGTAAAAAGGATCCCGAAAAGACGATCCTGAAGACCAACGTGGACGCCGCGCGCGAGATCGCGCGGCAGCTGCGGCTGCGGGACGTGGGCGGCATCATCGTCTGCGACTTCATCGACATGGAGACCAAGGCCAACCGCGACAAGGTGCTGCAGGAGCTTCGGCAGCACCTGGCGCGGGACCGCGCGCGCACCAAGGCGTTCCAGGTGAGCGAGCTGGGCCTCATCGAAATGACGCGGCAGCGGGTGCGGCCGTCGCTGTACGCCACGCAGACGGCGCCGTGCCCCACCTGCGAGGGAACGGGGCGCATCTTCACCCCGGAAACCGTCGTCCGCAGGATCGAGCGCGCCATGCGCCGCGCCGCGGTGGACGGCAAGGAGCGCCAGCTGATGGTGCGCGTGCACCCTGAGGTTGCGCTGTTCGTGCTGGAGCAGGAGCCGCAGCTGCTGCGCGGGCTGGAAAAGTCGCTCAAGCTGACGCTGGCCCTGCGCGACGACCCGCTGCTGCAGCCCGACGAAATGCGCCTGGTGGCCACCGCCACCCAGCAGGACGTGTCGGCCCGCTACAACCTGGGCTAGGCGTCCGCTCCCAAGCGGCTAAGTCGTTCCCCCGCAACAGGCTGCACCGTTGCGGGGGATTCCGCTGTGGAGAGTTCTGTTGTAGATTGCGGAGTCGCGCCCCGCCGGGCGCGGCGTCCCACCTTCCGTTCGCGGCGTTCCGGTCCGCTTTCCCTTCCGATACCAGGATTTCCGTGGCAACCATGACATGGGCGCGCCGCTGCGGCGCGATTGCGGGTCTCTTGGCGCTCGCCGCCTGCGGTGACGGCCCCACCGAGGTGGAATCGAAGCCCAAGCCGACGTTTCCGGTTCCCGACGAGGCGCTGGCCGCCATGACGTGCACCGTGCAGGTGGCCACCTCCGGCGTAACCTGCGACGCGGTGTCGCCGGTCAGCGGCTCGGCGCAGGCCATCATCGGCGGGCAGAACCAGAAGGTGCGGCTGACGGCCAGCAACCTGACCATCGCCGGGAACACGGCCAGCTTCAACACCACCATCACCAACCTCATGCCCTTTCGCATGGGCACGGCGGACGGCACGGCGACGACGGGGATCCGGGTCTTCTTCTTCGCGGGCCCCACGGCGACGGGCACGGGCTCGGTGGACGTGGCCAACCCGGACGGAACGATGCCGGTATCGGGGCTGGAGCAGCCCTACTATCACTATCCGGAAGTGCTGGCGCTGAACCAGACGTCGTCCGCCAAGCAGTGGAAATTCACGCTCAACGGCGGCGTGCAGGCGTTCACCTTCAAGGTGTACCTGCAGACCGAACTGCTCCCGGTGGTGGTGTTCGACCGGCTGGTGGCGGGCAACCGCGACGTGTACCGCGTGGCGCTGGACGGCAATGACCTCACGCGCCTGACCACCAACACGGGCGAGGACCTGGACGCGGCGGTGGGCGGCGGGCTGGTGGTGTTCACAAGCTACCGAAACGGCAACGCGGAGCTGTACTCGGTGCCCCTGCTGGGCGGCACCGAGACGCGGCTGACCAACACCCCGTCGGTGACGGAAACGGACGCGGCGCTGTCGCGGGACGGCACCCGGCTGGCGTACTCGGCGGACCCGACCGGCTCGGCCAAGATCTGGATCGCCAACGCCAACGGCACGGGCGCGGCGCGCGCCACCCCGGTGGGCTTCGGGCTGGAAGCCTCGCCCGACGCGGGCCCGGCGTGGTTCCCCAACACGGACAACAACCGGCTGGCGTACGTAAGCACCGGCGGCGGCACGGCCGACATCTACAACCTGATCGTGGGGAGCACGCCCACGCTGCTGACGGGCAACCCGAACTCGGCCGAGATCACGCCGTCGTTCAGCCCCGAGGGGACCATGCTGTCGTACTCGTCCAACGTCACGGGCGACACCGAGCTGTACGTGCGCAACCTGTCGTCGGGTTCGGTGGCGCGGCTCACCACCCGCACCATGACCGACGGGGCGGGAACGTGGACGCCGGACGGGCGCATCGTGTACCTGGCGTACACGGGAACGGGAACCGACAACCAGCTGCGCTGGCTGCGCCCCGGCACTCCCCAGGCGGGAACGATTCCGCTGGCGGGAACGGGCGTGGTGCTGCGGCCGGTGGCGGTACCGGGGTACTGAGCAGGCGGCCCTCCGTTCGCGGAGGGCCCTTCACTTGACACGGCGGGCGTTCCGGGCGATATTGCTCGTCTTGTGTTCTTTTTGGAAAACACACGGGTTTCCGTGAAACGGGGTTCGATCACCATGTACGCCATCATCCGCACCGGCGGCAAGCAGTTCCGGGCCGAGCCGGGCAAGACGCTCCGCATTCCGTCCATCGGCAACGAACCGGGCGAGACGCTCCGCTTTGAAGATGTCCTTCTGGGCGCCGACGGCGACTCGGTCAAGATCGGCGCGCCCGCGGTGAGCGGTGCGTCGGTGACGGCCGAAGTGGTGCGCCACGGCAAGGGCGAGAAGATCATCATCTTCAAGCACAAGCGTCGCAAGAACTACCGTCGCAAGCAGGGCCACCGTCAGAAGTTCACTGAGGTGCGCGTCAACGAGATCAACCTCGGCTAAGGGGGGCAGCCATGGCACATAAAAAGGGCGGCGGCTCGACCCGCAACGGGCGCGATTCGAACGCGCAGCGGCTCGGCGTCAAGAAGTACGGCGGTGAAAAGGTGCTGGCCGGGAACATCCTGATCCGCCAGCGCGGCACGCGCTTCCATCCCGGCGACAACGTCGGCATCGGCAGCGACGACACGCTGTTCGCGCTGGTTGACGGACAGGTGCTGTTCGGCCGCAAGGACAAGAAGCGCAAGACGGTGTCGGTGACGCCGTTCGCGATCGAGTCGGTTGTGGAACTCGAAGCCGCTGACTGACGTTCTTTCCCTGGAAAGAACCAGACGCCCGCCCCGGCATGCCGGGGCGGGCGTTTCCTTTTGGTCGTGATGAGACGTTCGGGGATGGGACGGGTGGCCTGGGTGGATGGGCCGGAGGATCGTGCGGAGGCGGGCTGGGGCCCTCACCCCGCGTGCTGCGCACGACGACCCTCTCCCACGAACAGATGTGGGAGAGGGAGCACACCCCAGCTCCGGCGCGGCGGAGGACGGGATGCGCGCGGCCGGCGCTGGTCCGGCGGTTGAAACCGCGCCTCGAAAGACACGAAGTCCGCCTGCGCGGACTGCACCCTCGTCGGTGCCGGCGATCCCGGATTGCTGTTAAAGCGCCGAACGACGCGCGTCAGCGTGTCTGGCCGGTGCTTACCGCTCTTGGATCGGCGGATTATTCGCTCCAGATATTCCGCGCTGCGCCGTACTCCGCCTCGCATCGAACTGTCCGTCCCAACAACCCTCCCCCAGTCTTTTTTGGGGGAGGGTGGGCGAGTAGTACGAGCCCGGGTGGGGGCCGCCCGCGAACTCCGCCCCCCACACCTCAACATCCCCACTGATCGCTGAGTAGTTGGTACCGAGCACCGGGCCCTGAGCACTTCCCCCTTCTGTTCGCACTCACGCACTAACGCACCCAGCACTCACGCACTTCCCTTCGCACTTTCTCGCCTAAGATCCCGCCCCGTCATCGCCGCCGGCTGCGGGACGCCGATCAGGCCCAGGATCGTGGGCGCCACGTCGCACAGCGCGCCGTCGGCCAGGGAGGCGGCGGTGCGGCGGCCGTCGGGCTCCACCAGCACGATGCCCACCGGGTTGGTGGTGTGCGCGGTGTGCGGGCCGTTGGTGGTGGGATCCCACATCTGCTCGCAGTTGCCGTGGTCCGCCGTGACGATCAGCGTCGTTCCCGTCTCGGCGCACGCCTGCACCACCTGCCCCAGCCCTTCGTCTACCGCCTCCACCGCGCGCACGGCGGCTTCCATCACCCCCGTGTGCCCCACCATGTCGGGATTGGCGAAGTTGCACACCAGCACGTCGTACGTCTGCGCGCGGATCGCCTCCACCAGCCCGCGGGCCACGTCGGGCTCGCTCATCTCCGGCTGCAGATCGTACGTGGGCACCTTGGGCGACGGCACCATGCGCCGGTCCTCGCCCCGCGGCGGCTCTTCCACCCCGCCGTTGAAGAAGAAGGTGACGTGCGGATACTTCTCCGTTTCCGCCGTGCGAAAGCTGGCCAGGCCGTGCGCTTCCAGCACGTCGCTCAGCTTGTCGTTCAGCTCCTGCGGCGGAAAGGCCGTGGGGAGGGGGAACGACTCGTCGTACTGCGTCATGGTGGCCACGTGCACGCGCGGGCGCTCCGGCCCGCGGTCGAAGCCGTTGAACGCCTCGTCCGCCAGCGCGCGGGAAAGCTGCCGCGCGCGGTCCGAGCGGAAGTTGAAGAAGATGACGCCGTCGCCCTCCTTCAGCAGGCCCAGCGGCTGGCCGTCGTCGTCCACCATGATGCGCGGCTCCACGAACTCGTCCGTTTCGCCCGCCTCATACGCGGCGGCGATGGCGGCAAGCGGATCGTGCACGGGCTGCCCCTGGCCGTAGACGATGGCGCGGTACGCCTTTTCGGTGCGCTCCCAGCGCCGGTCGCGGTCCATCGCCCAGTACCGCCCCATCAGTGTGGCGATGCGCACGGTGTCGCCCCCGCCCGCGCGGCCGAACAGCTCCGTCAGGTAGTCGCGGGCGGAGGAGGGCGGGGTGTCGCGCCCGTCCAGAAACACGTGCAGGCGGCACCGGGGGATCTGGTGCTGCTGGGCAAGGTCCACCAGCGCCAGCAGGTGCGTGTCCACCGCGTGCACCCCGCCCGGGCCGATGAGCCCCATCAGGTGCAGCGTGCCGTTGCGCTCGCGCACCCCGGCCAGCAGTTCGGCGAACACCGGGTTGCTGGCGAACTCGCCGCTCTGGATGGACGAGGTGATGCGCTGCAGCGACTGCATCACCACGCGTCCGGCGCCCAGGTTCAGGTGGCCGACTTCGGAGTTGCCCATCTGCCCCTCCGGAAGCCCCACGGCGGGCCCGTGCGTGATCAGCCGGGCACGGGGGTGCGTGCCGCCTTCCCACAGCGAGCGCCAGGTGGGCGCATGGGCGACGGTGACGGCGTTGTCGGCGGCGGGTTCGCGAAGGCCCCATCCGTCCAGGATGACGAGGCACACGCGGGGGCGCGGGGCGGTGTCAGGCATGAAGCAGCCGTTGCAGAGGAGAAGTTGCTTGACGAGCGCGCGCGAATCGCGGTATCATGTGCAATCCGCTGAACAGAGCACAACCTACGCCCGCCGGACGGTTTCGCCACCCCGGAACGCGCGTGTTCAGCGTGCCTGATCCGCCGCTTTCACCCCGCGCCGCCATGGCGCGGGCAGCCGGCCGGAACCGCGTCCCGCGGGCCTCCGTCCGCCCCGTCCCGAAAGCGGCCCCCCGACATCGATCTGGAACGAGTTCCGGGCCCCCCGCGGCGCCGGACGCCCATCCGTTCCGCGCATCCGCGGAGCCCCCAAGGAGCCGTCATGCCCCGCACCCGCCGCATTCTGGCCACCGTCTGCACCGTCGCGCTCGCCGGCACCTCGCTGGCGATGTACGCGCCCAACCGCGCCATGCCGCCGCTCACCTGGTCCGCCGCGTCGCCTGCGTCCGCCGCGCGCGGGGATGAGGCGGTGCGGCTGGCCACGGGCGCGTTCGGCCGCAGCGGCAAGCTGCGCGCGGTGGTCACGGACCCCAACCGCCGGCTGGAGCTGCCGCTGGAGTGGGCCGAAGCGGACCCGGTGGAGGCGGCGTACAGCTGGGCGCCGCAGGTCGGCACGCAGGTGCGCGTGCTGGGCGGGGGCGGCGCGCTGCACGGCGGGCTGTTCGCGCCGTCCACGGCCGGCGTGTGGCGGCTGCACCTGCGCGGCGCCACGTGGGCCCAGGAAATGGGCGACCTGTCCGTCATCACCCGCGTGCCGTTCAGCGAAAAGCGCGGCGGCGTTCTGAACGGCTACCGCATCGGCGAGTACGCCACGGAAAGCGACGGCCGCACCGACCGGTACGCGCCACCGGCGGGCTTCATCGAAGTCACGCGCGAAAACCAGGACCTGTACGTCAGCGAGCACTTCCGGCTGCGGAACTTCCTCACCAAGGACCAGTTCGCGGTGTGGCCCAAGTACCTGGCGCTGGACCTGCGGCTGATCGACAAGCTGGAACTGGTGATTCAGGAGCTGAACGCCATGGGCGTGCGCGCCGAGCACGTGGCGGTGATGAGCGGCTTCCGTACGCCCGCGTACAACGGGCCGGGCGAGGGCGGACGCGCGCGGCTGAGCCGCCACACGTATGGCGACGCATCCGACGTGTGGGTGGACAACGACCAGGATGGGTACATCGACGACCTGAACGGAGACGGCCGCCGCGACACGGACGACGTGCGGGTGATGCTGCGCGCCGTGGACCGCGTGGAGAACCGCCATCCGGAGCTGATTGGCGGTGCCGGCGTGTACGACGGCAACGGCGCGCACGGCCCGTTCATCCACATCGACGCGCGCGGATACACGGCCCGCTGGTAGCCGTCGCGCGGATCGGCGGATCGCCGAGGCAGGATAGCCGTTCCGGTGGATGTTGAGTGACGGACATCGGATCTTCTGAAGCGGATCGGTAGCGGATAGATTGATGGCGCGGGGCCGGTGCGCCGGTTCCGCGTCTTTTTATCATGATGATGGTCCCAAGGATGATGGCGTCCGGTGTCGAGGATGGATGACTTCAACGCCGTCCATCGAGCACCGGAGCGAACCTCGGATACGAATCATCACACGGGATGAAACTTGTCGCGCTCCGCGACGTATCAGCGGGGCGGGGACGACGGGTCGACCAGCGAAACGCGCCGCGGACGCGGCATGGAGGAGTAGGATGTACTGCTCGAAGTGTGGATCGGGAGTGGCGGAAGGCGCCGCCCACTGCGGAAACTGCGGCGCCGCGGTGTCGCCGGCGTACGGTCGCGGCGTGCCCGCGTCCGCGATCCGCCCGACCGAAGTGGTCGCGCTCTGCCCCCGGTGCGGCTTTCAGGGACAGAGCGCTTCGTACTTTTCGCAGGCGGGCCCGCTGGCGGTGCTGCTGCTGCTGACGGCGGCCACGCTGGTCCCGTTCATGGGCGCTGCGGGCATCATCTTCTACCTGATGCGCCACAACCACCGCCGGTGCCCGCGCTGCGGCGAAAACTGGGGCCGCCACGCCGAGCGGGTGCAGGCGCTGGCCACCGTGCCGCGCCAGCCTGCTCTGAGCGGGAGCGTGGCGTCGGCGCAGAGCACCACGCCGGCCCTGCCCGCGTCCGCGGGAGAGCCGGGGCTCACCCTGTGGCCCACCATCATCCTGGCGCTCTTCTCCATGCTGATGCTGATGGTCACCATCGAGGAGGGGGAGCCCGTGGCGTTCTTCATGGCCGCGATCGCCGGGGGCGGGGCGGCCTACCTGTACTCCGCGGCCCGCAAGAAGCGCGAAGCCCGGCGCGAGGCGCTGGTGCAGGCGCTGCAGCAGCACGTCCTTCGCCTGGCTGGCGAGCGTGGCGGCCTGCTGACCGTCACCGAGGTGGCGTCGTCGCTCGGCTGGTCGCTGCCCCGGGCGGAAAAGGTGCTCAACTCGCTGGAAGACGGGCTGCGCATCGTGTCCGAAGTCACCAACGAGGGGGTGATCGTGTACGAGTTCCGCGAGGTGCGCCACGCGGAACTGCTGCGCGCCCTTCCCACGCCGCCTCCCGCGTTCCCGCCCGCGCAGCGCCCGCCGCTGGAAACCGCCGTGGTCACCACCGCGCGCACGCTGCACGCCTGATCCTCGTCCGTCATCTCCGGACGCAGAACCGCCCCCGCGGCGCCCCGGTTGAGGGTGCGCCGCGGGGGCGGTAGATTTGGGAGGATATCCTACAGCTCGATCTCGAAGATGCCGCCGGAGCCCGCGGACTTGGAGCGGCGCTTGGCCTCCGCCACCACCTCGCCCAGCCGCTCCAGCGAGGTCCAGCGCGACGGCTCGACGCGCACCACCGCGGCGGAAAGCCGGGTGAGCGGAAACTCGCGCCGCACGCCTGCGCGGTCCTCGGCCTCGTACGTCCCCGCGCGCACCGCCTCGGGCGGCAGGTGGCGGGGAAGCGTCTGCGAAAAGCGGGCACGCGCGGTCAGCGCCACCTCGCGCGCGGATTCCGGCGGGCACACGGCCACGAAGTCGTCGCCGCCCACGTGCCCCACGAAGGCGTCGCGCCCCTCCGCCGTGGTGCCGATGGCGCGCCCCGCCTCGCGGATGGTCTCGTCGGCGACGGCGAAGCCGAAGCGGTCGGCAAAGGGCTTGAAGTCGTCCAGGTCGAAGTAGCAGAGGGAAAACGGCGTCTGCGCCTCGCGCCGCCGCTCGATTTCCCGCTCGATGGCCAGCCCGCCGGGAAGCCCCGTGGTGGGATTCCGGTCCAGCGAACGCCGCGACTGCCGCACCAGCGCGTCTACGCGCGCCAGCAGCTCGCGCGGATCAAAGGGCTTGGCGAGATAGTCGTCCGCCCCGGCCTCGAAGCCGCCCAGCCGGTCCTCGATGCGCGACTCGCCGGTGAGGATGAGCAGGGGAACGTGCGACAGGCGCGGGTCGCCCTTGAGCTCGCGGGCGACCTCGAAGCCGTCGGGCCGCCCCATGCGGTAGTCCAGAATCACCAGATCGGGCGCCGCGCGGCGCACCTCGGCCAGGGCCTGCGTCCCGTTCTCGCACAGGCGCACCTGGTGCCCGGCGTGGCGGAGCAGCTCGCCCACCATCCGCCGAAGCGCTTCGTCGTCGTCCGCGAACAGGATCTCGCTCATCCCTTCTTCCGCCCCCGAAATCGTCGCACCGTGATGTTCGTTTCTCCCCTTGGACGCCGCGCGGGCGCCGCTCTGCTCGCACTGGCACTGCTCGCGCCACTCTCGGCGCAAGCACCCGCCAGGAATGTAGCAAGTTCCGCCGCGCCCCGCGCCCCCTCGCTGGCCGCGCGCATCGACGCGGTGCTGGCCAGACCGCAGCTGCGGGGTTCGCGGTGGGGAATCGAGGTGCGCGACGCGGGCACCGGGCGCGTTCTGTACGCCCGCGAGGCCTCCCGCCCCATGATTCCCGCCAGCAACCTGAAGCTGGTGGTGACGGCCACGGCGGCCCATCATCTCCCCGCGGACTACCGCTTCCGCACCTCGCTGTACGCCACCGGCCCGGTGCAGGACGGGACGCTGCGGGGTGACCTGGTGCTGTACGGCCGGGGCGACCCGCTCATCTCCGGGCGCTACTTTTCCTCCCGCACCGCGGTGTGGGAGATGCTGGCCGATTCGCTGCGGGCGCGCGGAATTAAGCGCGTCACCGGCTCGGTGGTGGCGGACGAGAGCTGGTGGGACACCGAGTACGTGCGCCCCGACTGGGACCCGGCAGACCAGCTGTGGTGGTACGCCGCCCCGGTGAACGCGCTGGGCTTCGCGGACAACGCCATCGACTTCCGCATCGTCCCCGGCGCCGTGGGCCAGCCCGCGCGCATCACCGGCGAGCCGCGGACGGCGTCGTGGTCGCTGCGCAACGAGAGCCGCACCGTGGGCGCGGGCGGCGCGCGGACGCTGGACTTTGACCGCGTACCGGGGACCAACCAGGTGCGCGCGTATGGAAACTACCCGGCGGACGGCAGCGCGGACACGGAAAGCTTCGCCGTGCAGCAGCCGGCGCGCTGGGCGGGAACGGCGTTCCGCGAGGCGCTGGTGCGCCGCGGCATCGCCGTGGACGAGCCGGGCGTGCGCGTCGTGAGCGATCCATCCTCCTCCGTGGGCGGCGGGACGGCGCTCGCGGAGTGGCGCTCGCCGGAACTGCCGCGCGCCATTGCCCCCATCCTGCTGAGCAGCCAGAACTGGATCGCCGAGTCGCTGCTGAAGACAGTGGGCCGCGAAGTGAACGGGGCGGGGAGCTGGGCGGCGGGGCTGGCCGCGGAACGCGCCTTTCTGACCGGCGTGGTGGGGATCGACAGCGCCGACTTCGTGCTGCGCGACGGCTCGGGGCTCTCGGCGCAGAACCGCATCACCCCGCATGCGCTGGTGAATCTTCTTGACTACATTTGGCGTACGCCGCGCCAGTCCATCGTCCGGGCCTCGCTTCCGGTGTCGGGGCGCACGGGGTCGCTGCTGCACAGGCTGGAGGATCTGCCGGGGCGGGTGGCGGCCAAGACGGGGTACATCGGCGGGGTGGACTCGCTGAGCGGACGGCTGACGCTGGAGGACGGGCGGCAGGTGCTGTTCTGCATCATCGCCAACGATTCGCGCGAGCCTTCGGCGCGCATCAAGGCGGGAATCGACGACGTGGTGCGCGCCATTGCGGCGGGCGCCTGAACCGGGGCGGAATGAAACGGACGATCACAGCCGCGGCCTGCCTGCTCCTGGCCGGGTGCGCGGGTACGGCGGCGACCGCGCGGACGCCGGCTCCCGAGGCGCGCAGCCTGAGCCCGGAACTGGCCGCGGCCACCTTCGACAGCACCTGGAGCGCCGTCAACCGGACCTTCTGGGACACCACCTTCAACGGGGTGAACTGGAACGCGGTGCGCGACACGCTGCGGCCGCGTGCGCTTGCCGCGCGCAGCAACCCGGAGCTGCGGGTGGTGCTTTCCGACATGCTGCACACGCTGGGGCAGTCGCACTTCGGCATCATCCCCGGCGGGGAGGACGCGGCGCTGGCGGCCGGCGGTCCCCGCGCGGAGGGCGCGCCCGGCGAGGCGGGAATGGAGGTGCGCTGGGACGGCGCGCGCTTCCTGGTGACGCGGGTGGAGCCGGGCGGCGCGGCCGACGCGGCGGGAATCCGCACGGGGTACGCCATCCGCTCCGCGGGCGAGATCGACGCCGCGCACGTGGCCACGGTCGTTCCCCGCCTGCCGGGGGGCACCGATCCGCACCGCGCCGCCTTCTACGCCTGGGGCGCCATGAACGGCGTGCTTTCCGGCCTGGCGGGCGACACCCTGCGCGTGCGTGGCGAGGACGGCGCCGGGCGCGCGGTGGACGCCGTGCTCACGCTGCGCCCCATCGCGGGGCAGCTGGCTCGCTTCGGCAACCTGCCGCCCATGGCGGTGCGGGTGGAGCAGGACACGCTCCGTTCGGACGGCGCCACGGTGGGCGTCATCCGGTTCAACATCTGGCTGCCGGCCGCCATCGGCGCGCTGGACCGCGCGGTGAACGACCTGCGCGGTTCGGACGGCATCGTCATCGACCTGCGCGGCAACGTGGGCGGGGTGGGGGCCATGGCGCCGGGGTGGGCCGGGCACTTCATCAACCGGCGCGATACGCTGGGGGCGATGATCACGCGGCGCGACACGCTGCAGTTCGTCATCAACCCGCGGCTGGTGAACCCTGCGGGAGAGCGGGTGCAGCCGTACGCCGGCCCCGTGGCCGTGCTGACGGACGAGATCACGGGGAGCACCTCCGAGATCTTCGCGGGCGGACTGCAGGCGCTGGGGCGCGTGCGCGTGTTCGGCGCGACCAGCGCGGGGCAGGCGCTTCCCGCGGCCATGCCGCGGCTGCCCAACGGCGACGTGCTGCTGCACGCCATCGCCGACATGAAGGGGCCCGGCGGCGTGCGCTGGGAGGCGCGCGGCGTGGTGCCCGACGCGCCCGCGCCGGTGACGCGCGCGGCGCTGCTGGCCGGGGGCGACCCCGCGCTGGACGCCGCGGTGGCGTGGATCGCCGAACAGAACCGAAGCCGCGCCCGGACGCGGTAGTGCGCGGCGGAGTTCCGCCGCATTCCGGGCGGCCCGCGAACGCGCGGCCGTGCAGATCCCTATCCTGTAAAACTCCGAGGAAACGCTGATGTCTCTCCGCACTTCCGCCGTTCGCACGCTGGCGCTGGCCGGCGCCGCCCTGGCCGTGACGGCCGCCCCGGTCCGCGCGCAGGCGCTGCCGACCGCGCAGCAGGTGGTTGCCCGCTACGTGCAGGCCATCGGCGGGCTGCAGGCGCTTTCCAGCCAGCAGTACCGCCACATGACGGCCGAAATGAGCATGCCGGCCGCGGGCATCACCATCAACATGGACGCGTACCAGGCCCGGCAGGGCAACAAGTTCGTGGTCAAGATGGAAATTCCCGGCATGGGCAACATGGGAATGGGCTACGACGGGCAGACGGCGTGGTCCAGCAACCCCATGTCGGGCCCCAAGCTCCTGGAAGGCAAGGAACTGGCGGAGGCGCTGCGCCAGTACGACTTCGAATCCAACATGAACTTCGCCCGCATGTACCAGGCGATGGAAACCGTGGGCCGCGACACGCTGAACGGCGAAAGCTGCGTTCAGGTGCGCATGACCACGCAGAGCGGCGACCAGGTGATGAACTGTTTTGCGGATGACGACGGCATGCTGATCGCCGCGTCGGTGAACGCCACCACCGAGGCCGGCACCATGCAGAGCGACATCCTGTTCAGTGACTACCGCGACTTCGGCGGGATCAAGATGCCGGCGACCACGCGGATGTCGGCGATGGGGCAGCAGATGGAAATCCACGTGAAGTCCATCAGCACCGAGCCGATCGACGCGTCCATGTTCGCGCTGCCGGCCGAGATCGCGGCGTTGAAGAGCAACTGAAGTGCGTGAGTGCGGGGTGCGTTAGTGCGTGAGTGCTGTTTCGGCACGGCGCCATACGGCATCGCGTGAACAAGGAACGGGAGCCTCGCGCGGGGCTCCCGTTTTCCGTCTGGCGGCTGAGTATGAGGAACTGCCTTCGCGCGCGGGACGGGAGGACGCGGAGGACTGGGAACCGCGGGAAACGCAGGCGCGGGTTTGTCTGGGTACTCTGTGCAACTTATCTTATTAAGCGGCCGTATCTGGATCGTGTCCGGGCCGCGACCCGCGCGGCCATGCGGAGATTTTCATTGCGCACAGGGGGAACGATGATGCCTCACCTCTGCACTTCTGCCTTTCGCGCGCTGGCGTTCATCGGCGCGGGCCTGGCCGTGGCCGCCGCTTCCGGCTGTACGCAGCCGCTTCCCCCCGCGGAGGAGGTGGTTGCCCGCCACATGCGGAGCATTGGCGGAATGCAGGCGCTTGCGGCCCAGCAGTACCGCCACACGCGGGAGGAGGCCAGCGGACCCGACGGGCGCCCTGCCATGACCCGGGACGTGTACCGGGCCCGCCAGGGGAATCGGTACGTGATGAAGATGGAGGCCCCGCAGACGGGCCCCGTTGCGATCGGCTACGATGGCCAGACGGCGTGGATGATGGATACGGTTGTCGGCCCCAGTATCCAGAGAAGCCAGGAACGGTCCGCATATGACTTCGAGTCTCCCATCAACTTCGCCCGCCTGTTCCCCACCATGGAGACGGTGGGCCGCGATACGGTAAACGGCGAAAGCTGCATCCGGGTGCGCATGGTGAACGCGCGCGGCGACGAGGTGCGCAACTGCTTCGCGGATGACGACGGCCTGCTGATCGGTGCCACGGTTCGCAGCACCACCGGGGTTCACACCTACGTCGGTGAGGTGACCTACCACGACTACCGTGATTTTGGCGGAATCAAAATGGCCACCCGCACGTCGACAACCTCCATGAACAGGCGGAACGAGGTGCGCCTGGTCTCCGTCAGCACCGAGCCGATTGACGCGTCGGTGTTCGCGCTGCCGGCGGAAGTCGCGGCGTTGAAGAAGAACTGAAGTGCGTGAGTGCTGGGTGCGTTGAGTGCGTGAGTGGTTCGGCTCGGCGGCGGCTGCATCGCGTGAACAAGGGACGGGAGCCTCGCACGGGGGCTCCCGTCTCGCGTTCGGGGGCGAAGGACGATGGAACCGCCCTCACGCGGAGGAGCGGGGAGAAACCAACAGACAGGATCACACAGAGCAGCAGAGCAGCAGAGAAAAGATGAGAAGCTTTGGATCACACAGAGTCAGCAGAGTCAAGAGAGTCCGAATCTGTTAACCGTTGACTCTGCTGACTCTCTGTGATGTTGATGCTGTTCTCTGCTTCTCTGCTGCTCTGCTTGAGGATAAGCGACTGTCTCGCACGGCGGGCGTTGCGCGCGTATCTTGCCTGCCGCGGGCGCGATCCGCCCGTCATCTCCCCATCCAGCCCCGGTTCCGTGATCGAGTTCGACGCCCTCAGCAAGGCCTACGGCGACTTTGCGGCCGTGCGCGGGCTTTCGCTCGCCGTGCGCCCCGGCGAGGTGTACGCGCTGCTCGGCGCCAACGGGGCGGGAAAGACCACCGCCCTGCGCTGCCTGGCCACGCTCCTGAAGCCCACGAGCGGCACCGCCCGCATCGCCGGCTACGACGTGCGCCTGGAACCGCTGGAGGTGCGTCGCCGCCTCGGATTCCTGGCCGCCTCCATGGGCTTGTACGCGCGCCTGACTTCGCGTGAACTGCTGGCCTACTTCGCCCGTCTCCAGGGGGTGGAGGAGGAGCGCGTGAACGAGCGGGTGGAGGACGTGGTTGCGCGCTTCGGCATCGGCCCGTTCGCCGACCGGCTGTGCGGACGCCTCTCCACCGGGCAGCGGCAGCGGGTGAACATCGCCCGCGCCACCGTTCACGATCCACCCGCGCTGGTGCTGGACGAGCCCACGCTGGGGCTGGACGTGCTGAGCGGCGAGGCCATCTACGACTTCATCGCCGACGCGCGCAGCCGCGGACGCGCCGTCCTCTTCAGCACGCACCACATGAGCGAAGTGGAACTGCTGGCCGACCGCGTGGGCATTCTGGCCGGCGGCCGGCTGGCGGAGGAAGGGACGATCCACGAGGTGCTGGAGCGCAGCGGCGAGGAAAGCCTGGCCCGCGCCTTTCTCCGCATCGCGCGGGAGGCGGCGTGATGCGCTGGAAGACGGTGCGCACGGTGCTGGCGAAGGAACTGCGCGAAACGCTGCGCGACCGCCGCACCCTGTTCATGATGCTCGTCATCCCCACGCTGCTGTATCCGTGCATGCTGGTGCTGGCGGAGCAGCTGACGCTTCTGGGACAGCGACGGCTGGGCGCGGAGCCGGCGCGCGTGGCGGTGGCGGGCGCGGAGCCGGCGCTGGTCCGCTTTCTGGACGCGGACTCCGCCATCCGCGTCCTCACCGGCGACCACGCCTCCGTCGCCGCCGTGCGCGCGGGCGAGGTGGAGGCGGCCGTCATTCTCGCGCCCGCGACGGGCGGGACGGCGTCGCGCGAGGCGCGCATCCTGTTCGACGCGTCCCAAGACAAGTCGCAGCGGGCGCAGCGCGTGACGTACGACCGTCTGGAAGAGTGGGGCGATACGCTGCTCGCCGGGCGATTGCGCCAGGCGGGGCTGCCGCCGGGGTTCGCGCGGCCGCTGGCGGTGGCGGACTCGTCCGTGGCCACGGCGGAGGAAACGGGCGGATACGCGCTGGGCCGCTTCCTCCCCGTCATCCTGGTGCTGATGACGCTGCTGGGCACCTTCTATCCCGCCATCGACCTGGCCGCGGGGGAAAAGGAGCGCGGCACGCTGGAAACGCTGCTGACCGCCGCCGTGCCCGCGCGGGAGATCGTGGCGGGCAAGTTCGCGGCGGTGGCGCTGATCGGCATCCTGGCCGCGGTCGCCAATCTCGCGAGCATGCTGCTGACCTTTCAGTCCGGCGTGTTCCGCTTTGCCAAGGCCGCCAACCTGAGCTTTACCCTGCCGCTGGACACGGCGGCCCTGGTGCTGCTGGCGCTGATCCCGCTCGCGGTCCTGTTTTCCGCGCTCTTCCTGGGGATCGCGGTCCGCGCGCAGTCGTTCAAGGAGGCGCAGAACGCGCTGACGCCCGCGCAACTCGCGGCCACGCTACCCATGCTGGTGGTCACGCTGCCGGGGATCGACTTTACTCCCGCGCTGGCAATGGTGCCGGTGATGGGCGTGGGCATGTTCCTGCGCGAGCTGATGGCGGGACGCGCGACGCTGCTGCCCTCCATCCTGGCCCTCGTCTCGAGCGCGGTGTACGCGGCGGCGGCGCTGGCGTTCGCGGCGCGCGCGTTCGGGCGCGAAGAGGTGCTGTTCGGCGGCGGATCGGGGGAGGAAAAGCGGGTCACGGGCGGGTGGCGCGAGCGCGTGGCCTCGTGGCGCGCGGGCCGGCGCGACGTGCCGCTCCCCGCCGCGGCGCTGACGTTCATCGCCGGAATCGCCCTTCTCTACTTCCACCTCGGCACGCGGCTGCAGGCGTCGCTGGGGGAAAAGGGGCTGCTGGCCTCCCAGTGGCTGCTGCTGGCGCTGCCCGCGGTCGCGTTCGCCGCGATGGGACCGTACGACGCGCGGCGCACGCTCGCCATCCACCCGCCCAGACCGCGCGCGCTGCTGGCCGCGGCGCTGATCGCGCTCGGCGGGATTCCGGTGGGGTGGGTGATCGTCTGGCTGCAGATGCAGATGTTCGAGGGGGGAACGGAAAGCCTGGGCTACCTGCAGCAGCTGCTGACGGCCACGTCGTCCAGCCGCGCGCTGTGGCTGTTTCTGCTGGCCGCGGTGACGCCGGCCGTCTGCGAGGAACTGGTCTTCCGCGGGGTGCTGCTGCAGTCGCTGCGGCGCGAGATGAGGCCGCTGCACGCGGTGATCGTCTCGGCGGCCATCTTTGGCGCGTTCCATCTGTCGTTCGAGACGGCGCTGCGCTTTCTGCCTACGATGTGGATCGGGCTGCTGATGGGCTTCGTGGTCTGGCGCACGCGCTCCCTCTTCGCCAGCATGCTGATGCACTGCCTGAACAACGGCTTCGTGGTGCTGCTGCTGTGGCAGCCCGCCGTGCAGCGGTTCGCGATCACGGAGCACGGCATCTCGTGGGTGGCCGTGCTGGTGGGATGCGTTCTGCTGGCGGCCGGCCTGTGGCTGCTTCCGCGTGATCCGCGCCCCCGACCGCCCGCGGACGGCCGTCCTGTGGATGGCGGCAACGGCGTGGCGGAGCGGTCATCCGCGATCTGAGCGGGTGCGCGGCCGTGGACCGCGGGCGCGTCATCCAGCGGACGCTGACCGGGAGTGTGGGACGCGCGATGGGGACGGGAACCGATTCCTTTTTGCTGATCGAGACGAACCGATGAACATGATTGCCGCCGTCGTGCTGATCCGCGCCGTGCCGGGGGACGTCCCGGCGCTGGCCCGCCGCATTGCCGGCATCGACGGGGTGGCGGAGGTGTACTCGGTGTCGGGCGAGTACGACCTGATCGCCATCGTGCGGGTGAAAGAGTATGAACGCATCGCCCAGATCGTCACCGAAGAAATCGCTCAGGTGTCGGGAATCGAGCGCACCAACACGCTTACCGCCTTTCGCGTGTACAGCAAGCAGGACCTGGAGCGCGCCTGGGACATGTGGGATTGATCCATCGCCGGTCCGGGGTGCTCCTCGCCGGACCGGGTGCGCGTTCCTGTCCTTTGGCGACGCGGCCGTCCGGCCGCGCGCCGTCGTAGTCCCCGGCTTCGGGAGGCCGCCATGCGCCCCCTTCTCTGCCTGACCGCCGCGCTGCTCCTGGCCGCGGCGCCGTCCCACGCACAGACGCTTGTCCAGGGCATTCTGCTGGATGCCCAGTCCTCCGCGCCCATTCCGGAGGCGAGGATCACCCTTTCCGCCAACCGCGGCCGCTGGCAGACCAGCGCGCGCACGGACAGCACGGGCGCGTTTATGTTCGATGACGTCGCGGCGGGTCCGTACCGGGTGCGGGCGTCGCGCATCGGCTACCGCGAGGTCGAGGGGATGATCGCCCTGGTAGGCGATTCCGCGGTCGATCTGGAGATGCGGATGAGCAACGCCAGCGTCGTGCTGGCGCCGGTGACGGTGGTGAGCCACGTGGAGCGCAAGGTGAGCCCCATTCTGGAGGGCTTCTACCGGCGGCTGCAGAGAGGTCAGGGGCGGTTCATCACCCGCGAGGAGATCGAGTCGCGCAACCCGGTGCGCATCACCGACCTGCTGCGGACGATTCCCAGCCTGCGCACGGGTCCGCAGCGCGTGGGGTCGTCGGGCCCGGGGCTCACCACGGGGGCCAGCGGCGGGCGGTGCAGCGTGGTCATCTTTGTGGATGGCATGCAGATGGACCACTCGGCGCGGGTGCTGGGCGCGCGCGGCGGCCCCCAGCCCAGCGTGGACGACTACGTGTATCCCAACGAGGTGGAAGGCGTGGAAATCTATCGCGGAGAAAGCGACACGCCCGCGGAGTTCGTCACGCGGTGGGTGCAGTGCGGCACGGTGGTGATCTGGACGCGCCGGGGCTGATCAACCGCAGGGCAGCGACGGCGCAGGACAATCCGCCGCTACCGTCGAACCCAACGGAAGCCGCCGCGGCAATGGCGGGAAATCGCCGGCACGATGGACCGGTTCCGGAGGCGGCCGAGCCGGGAACACATTGTCCGCCGCCCGGCGCCGGGTATCTTCCCGACTTTCGTGCTTTCGTACTCCCCTACTTCACCAGAGCCCCGCTCCGGCGTAAGTTTATTCCTCGCAGATCTTCCCGACTGCCATGCCGGCGGCGCTCCCCGCGCACGCCGGTTCCCGCTTCCCCCGGCCCGCGCGCGCGATGTACCCCATTCTTTTTACGATCGGCGGCTTTCAGGTCACCAGCTTCGGCGTGATGATCGCCCTGTCGTTCCTGGGCGGCGCGTGGATCGTGGCTCGGGCGCTCAAGCGGGCGGGGTACGATCCCGAGCACGCGTGGGATCTGTCGGGCTTCGCCGCCATCGGCGGCATTCTGGGCGCCAAGATCTACTACCTGATCCTCAACCTGCCCGACACGATCGCCGATCCGTCGGGGATGATCCTGTCGCGTTCCGGGCTGGTGTGGTACGGCGGATTCATCGGCGGAGCGCTGGCCGTGCTGTTCCGCATCCGCCAGCTCAAGATCCCCGTCTGGCCGTACGCCGACGCCGTGGCGCCCGGCCTGGCGCTGGGCTACGCCATCGGCCGCGTGGGCTGCTTTCTGGTGGGCGACGACTATGGCTCGCCCACCAGCGTGCCCTGGGCCGTGGCGTTTCCGCACGGCGCGCCGCCGTCCACCGCGGGCAACCTGCGGGCATTCGGCGAAAACATCCCGGCCAGCATTCCCGACACGCAGGTGCTGGCGGTGCATCCGACGCAGCTGTACGAGACGGGGATCACGCTGATCGTGCTGGCCATCGTGCTCGCGCTGCGGCCGCGGCTGGCGGACCGGCCGGGGCTGCTGTTCTTTGCGTGGCTGGCCATGGCGGGCGTGGAACGGTTCATCGTGGAGATTTTTCGCGCCAAGGATGACCGCTTCTTTGGCGGGATTTCGGTGGCGCAGCTCATCAGCATCGGGCTGATCGGCACGGCGCTGGCCTTTGCCGCCGCGCTGCAGCGCCGGGCCGCCGCGGTTCCCGCCCGCGCCTGACCGCGTGGCGATGAACGATGAACAGCCGGCCGGTGGAGCGCATCCACCGGCCGGTTCTGCGTTGGGACATCTGACGCGCCGCCGCTTTCTGGCCGCCGCCACGGTGGGGACGGCGGGCCTCGCGGGCGAGGGACTGGGCTGGGGGCCGCGCCGGCTCGGCTTCTCCCACCACGACCTCACCCCGCGCCCGGCCTCCGCCGCGCGTCCCGTGCGGCTGATCCAGATCAGCGATCTGCACCTGCACTCCGTGGGCGCGATGCACCGGCGGATGGCGGATCGCGTAGGGCGGCTGCGTCCGGATCTGCTGCTGTTCACCGGGGACGCGGTGGACCGGGCGGACCGGCTGGACACGCTGGCGGAGCTTCTGGCGCTGCTGCCGCGCGTTCCCGGATACGCGATCCTGGGAAACTGGGAGCACTGGAGCGGCGTGGACCTGGGCGCGCTGGAAGCGCTGTACCTGCGGAATGAGACGCGGCTGCTGGTGAACGCGACGGTGACGCACGAGGTGCGCGGGGCGCGGCTGGTGATCACCGGGCTGGACGACCTGGCGGGCGGCTCGCCGGACGTGGCGCGCGCGCTGGACGGCGCTCCGGACGGGGATGCGCACCTGCTGCTGGGGCACTGTCCCGAGCAGCGCGACCAGCTTCCGGCGACGGCCGGAACCTCGACCCTGGGATCGCTGCCGGCGCCGCTGGGCTTCGACTGGCGGCGGATTACGGCCATGCTCTCCGGACACACGCACGGCGGGCAGGTGAAGCTGGGTGGATGGGCGCCGGTGACGCCGCCGGGGAGCGGGCGCTATGTGGAGGGCTGGTACCGGGATGCGGGCCAGGTGCCCATGTACGTGTCGCGCGGGATCGGCACGTCGATGGCGCCGGTGAGGTTCGGCTGCCCGCCGGAGGTAGCGGTGTTCGACTGGTGGCCGGAGACGCGAGCGGGGTAGGGGCGACCGGCCCCGGGTTCGTTGCGCGAAGGGTGCGTTCGGGCGAGGCAGGGTGGCGCGCGCTGCGAGTTTCCTGAGCGGATGAATCCGCCGCTCCAAGGGCGGGAAGCCCCGACACGGCGCGATTCGCGCGCCGTTCGGGGCTTCAACTGCATTGGGGGGGGTCTGGTAGGTGCCGCGAGCTCCAGGGCGGCCCCCACCCGGGCCGGCACCACCGGCCCACCCTCCCCCAAAAAAGACTGGGGGAGGGTTGTTGGCGGCGGCGGATTCGGTCCCGAACACACAGGATCGCTTCTGCCCCGACTCCGTTGAGCGAAGGAATCCGCCGCTCTGAAAGTGGTAGCCCCGACTCGTGGCCGCTGACGCGTCCACGATCGGGGCTTCAACTGCACTGGGGCGGAAATTCGGCGTGCGCCGCGGAGTTGGCTCGGCGGAAAGTAGATCCTTCGTCTACGTCGGGATTCGGCGCGGCGCAGGATTGCAATCGCGCCGACTCAGGACTGCATGTTGTGGTGCGGGAACGGTTTGGCCGTTCGTCCGCGCGTCCATAATAGGGGATGCGCACCCGACTGTCCGGCGCAGTCCGCGAAGGCGGACTTCGTGCTTTTCCAGCGGCGAATTCATTCGCTCTGGACGGCGGACTCTCCGCCACCCTCGACTCGCAATCCAGGCCCGGCACTCGGAACCGGGCACCGGGCACTCGGAACTGGGCACTCCTGTTCTCTACTCCGGCCTCAGCGTCATCCGCGCCACCACCCGGCGCTCGGCCTTGGCGCGATCCAGCGGAATCAGCCACAGGCGGCCCTCGCGCCACATCGGCGTCTGGTCGCGGTAGTGGCGGGAGAGGGGATTTCCGCTCTGCCCCGTGGGGATCACGAATCCGCCCGATCCATCCACATCCGCCATGTCCACCACGTGCCGCTGGCTGGCGCCGTACGCGTTGCTGAACGGCGGCGTGCGTCCCCCGTACCCCGCCACGTTGACGGTATACGACGATCCGCGGTTGGGGAACGGGCCGATGTTGAGCCCCAGCGCCTTGTCCAGCGCGCCCACCACGCCCAGCGGATGGTCGATCGAAGTCGTGTGGATGTCGCCCCACGCCCGCGCGCCGACGGTCTGCACGGCGGTGCGCATGGCCGCGGCGGCAAGGCCGTCCAGCGTCTCGACGGAATCCGTCGTCACGTCATCCACCCACCTTCCGCCACCCGCGTCCAGCACGCGCGCGAAGGTGGTCCGCGGAAAAAAGACCGGCTTGCCGCGGAATTCGTCGTTGCCGACCCGCGCCCGGAACTCCTCGAACCAGGCGTAGAAGATGGCCGCGGGGCGCGAATCGATCTCCGCGCGGCCGTCCCACCCGCGCAGCAGGCGCGCGGCGTCGCCCAGCCCGGCGGCCTCGGCGGCGCGGACCGCGCGCGGCAGGTGGCGCAGCGCGAACACGTCCATCACATCCATCTGCTCGCGCGCCACGTCCGCCGCCGTCAATGCGCGGCCGGACTCCACCATCTGCCGGATGCGCACGGCCCGGTACGGCTCCGCCCATCCGTTGCTGATGTGGAACGGATATGCGTCGCCCACCTGCCGGTTGTTGGCCGTCACCACGAAGCCCTCGGCGGGATTGATGACGTGCGGATGTTCATCGAAGTCCAGAAAGCGCACCCAGTCGCCCGCGTCGGTCCACCCCTCGTACGGCAGCAGCCCGTCGCCGCTGCGGCGGACGGGAACGCGGCCGCCCATCCAGTACCCGAACCGCCCGTCCGCATCGGCAAAGACGACGTTCTGGTGCGGATTGTTGAAACCTCGCAGCGCGCCCACGAACTCGTCCGCGGAACGGGCCTGGTTCATCGCCATCAGCGCGGTGACTTCCGTCGACGGCTCGTACGCGGTCCACCGCATGGACATCACACGGTTGCCTGCGCGCGGCTCCACGTCAGACAGCACGGGGCCATGGCGGGTGACGCGAACCGTGTGGATGACGGGCTGCGAGCCCTTCACCTGGATGGTTTCCGGCCGAGCGACGAAGTTCTCCCATCCGCCCGGCGTGCGATACCGGCCGGGCTGCGCGGCATCCACCTGCTCCACGTAGAAGTCGACGTCGTCCACCATCGCGTTGGTGTATCCCCACGCCACGCGGTCGCTGTGGCCCACGACGACGATGGGAACGCCGGGGAGCATCATCCCCGTGATATTGAAACCGCCGCCGTGCAGCGCGGCCAGGTACCAGAGCGACGGCGCGCGCAGCCCCAGATGCATGTCGTTGGCGACGATGGGCTTGCCGGACTTCGTACGCGATCCGCCGATGACCCAGCCGTTACTGGCGCGCGTGGTGGAGACGGCGTCCAGCGCCCGCAGCGCGAGCGCGGGCGCCTCCGGCAGCGGCACGTCTCCCCGCACGCGCGAGGCAGTGGGTCGCGGCGCGGCGGGAGCGGCGGCGGGGCCGGATGCCTTGCCGCGCCACTGCGCGTCATCGCCCAGAATGGTGAGGCCGGAGTCCGGGTAGACGGGGAGCAGGTCGCGGCCCAGCGCCTCGCCCACGTTGTCCAGCGCGCGCTGTACCGTGAGCCCGCCCTCCCAGTCCGCCAGGTCCCACGCCATGATCTTGCCCAGCGACAGGCTGTTGCGCACGGTCCACGGCTCGGGCGTAAAGCGCAGGGTGACGAACTCCGGCGGCAGCGGGCCGGGATGATCACGGATCCACGCGTTCACGCCGTCCGCGTACGCCTGCAGCAGCCGTCGCTCCTCCGGCTTCAGACGGCGTTCGTTTTCCGCGGCGGCGCGGCCCATCCCCACGGTGCGGAGAAAGCGGTCGGTCTTCAGCAGCGGCTCGCCCAGGATTTCCGCCAGACGGCCGTCCGCCACGCGGCGGAACATCTCCATCTGAAACAGCCGGTCCTGCGCGTGCACGTAGCCCATGGCGCGGAACAGGTCCGCGTCCGACTTCGCCCAGACGTGCGGCACGAACAGCGAGTCGCGCCACACCTCCACCGGCGCGGACAGCCCGGCGAGCGCGGCGTCGCGGCCGGGGTCCGCCTGCGAGCGCCCGATCCACCAGCGTCCGCCCGCCGCGGCCAGCAGCAGCAGCAGGACGATGCCGAGGAGGACGTATCCGATCTTCTTGAGCATGGTTCGGTGCGGGCGGAAAACGAAAAGAGCCTCACGCAGAGCCGCAGAGGCGCAGAGGCGCAGAGAGAACGGCGGAGCGGAAGGCGGGCGCGGGGTGTTGCCGCACCCTTTCATCACAAGTGCGGGGCAGGACGGGGAACATAGATTAACCATCCGCGCCGCGCGAGACGCCCGTAATCCACTCATCCCGGCGGACGGAAAAGACGCGGCCGCGAGCCGAAGCCCGCCGCGCAGCGGAGCGGTCCGCGCAGGCGGACATCGTGTCTTTCAAGGCGCGGTTTCAACCGCCGGGGCGGATCTCCGCCATCCCGAATCCATCATCCGACATCGTCCCGAGGAAAAGTCGCGGCCGCGGGCCGAAGCCCGCCACCGCGACGCATCTCCGTCATCACGCAGCCGAACTTACGGCGTTTCCTCACACCCGGGGACCGCCCACCCCGATCGCATCATCGCGCGCAGCGCCTGCGCCGAGGAGCCGTCCGCCATCGCGGCGCCGCTCACCCATCCGGCGGCGAGGGCGCTCAGAAACAGGTCGCGTCCCCGCACCCACGGCTGGGCGCCGCCCTCACGCTGGGCGGCGCCCAGAAAGTGTTCGGTGGTGGTGATGAAGCCCTGACAGGTGAGCGCGAGCGGCGAGCCCTCCTCCGACAGCGCCGCGCGCAGCGGCTCGGGAAGGCCGTCAAAGGCGGTCACCCACTCGCCCAGCGCGTCCAGCCAGCGGGCCAGGGCCTCGGTGGCGGTGGACTCGTCGCGTTGAATGGCGTTGCGGCGCGCGTCCAACTCCTCGTCGCGCGCCTGGAGGAGGGCGGCGAGGAGCGCGTCGCGGTTGGGAAAGTGGCGGTAGAGCGTGCCCGCCCCAACGCCGGCCCGCTTGGCGATCGCGTCCATCGAACCGGAAATGCCGTGCTCGGAAAAGTACCGCTCCGCGACATCCAGAATGTGCGTGCGATTGCGCTGCGCGTCCGTGCGCGGCCGGCGGGTGCTGTCTGCTGCTTCGCCCATTCCTCTCCGTCTCCCCGGTTGACAATCCGGAGACTATCTCCGTATAGTTCCCTGCGCAAGCGGAGATGGTCTCCGTTTCAATTCCGCGAAAGTCGCGGGGCCCGGTACCGGAACGCGGGCGCGTCCGGTCACCCGGTTGATGTACACCAACTGTTGGATGGAATCGATGAAGATCGGCATCCTTGGCTCCGGCCATATCGGCAAGACGCTCGTACGGCGGTTGAGCGCGGCCGGGCACGACGTAAAGGTCGCCAACTCGCGCGGCCCGGAAACGATCGAGGCCGAAGTGCTGGCTTCGGGCGCACGGGCGGTTCTCGCGGGGGAGGCCGTGGCGGACGTGGACGTCGTCATCCTGTCCATCCCCCTGAACCGCATTCCGGAGGTCGCGCCGCTGCTCGCCGGGCTGCCGGCGGAAACTGTGGTGATCGACACCTCCAACTACTACCCGATGCGCGACGGCCGGATCGACGCCATCGAAGCGGGTCAGGTGGAGAGCGTGTGGGTGGGCGAGACGCTGGGCCGGCCCGTGGTCAAGGCGTGGAACTCGATCGGCTCCGACTCGTTCGCCAAGAAGGCGGCGCCCGCGGGAACTCCGGACCGCATCGCACTTCCCGTCGCGGCGGATCGCGAAACGGATCGCGCGGTGGGCATGGCCCTCGTCGAGGACACCGGATTCGACGCATTCGACGCGGGAACGCTCGCGGACTCGTGGCGGCAGCAGCCGGGCGCGCCCTGCTACTGCACCGACCTCACCCGCGACGAGATGCCCGCCGCACGTGCCGCGGCGGAGGCGGCGCGGCTGCCCAAGCGCCGCGACCTAGCGGTGGCCGTCATCATGGAGCGGGTCGGGGACGGCGTCACGAACCCGGACGCGGAACACGGCCTGCGCGTGAGCCGGGCCCTGTACATGTAAGCCCCGCGCCACCCATCACCGCCGGGATGAACGTGCGCGGCCGCGAGCCCAGGCCCGCCGCCGCGCCGATCCCCGACTCTGCTCCTCTGCTGCTCTGCGTGAGGCCCTTCTTTTCCTCCGTGCCCTCCGTGCATCCTCCGTGGCCTCCGTGTGAAACGGCAGTTCCCGCACGGAAGGCTACGCCGCGATCCGCTCTCCCGGCCGCCCCAGCAGCTTGTATCCCTCCGAACGCGCCACGTACGTCGCCGCCGTAATGTCTCCCGCCACGTTCAGCGTGGTCCGGCACATGTCCAGAATGCGGTCCACGCCCAGGATGATGCCGATGAGCGCCGGGTTCACGCCGATGGTCGCCAGCACCACGATGATGAACGGGATGGAGCCCGACGGCACGCCGGCCGTCCCGATCCCGCCAAGGATGGCCAGGTAGGCGACAGTGATCTGCTGCGCGATGGACAGGTCCACACCCGCGATCTGCGCCAGAAAGAGGACTGTGACGCCCTCGTACAGCGCCGTCCCGTTCTGATTCGCGGTCGCGCCCACGGTGAGCACGAACGAGTTGATCTCCTTGGGCACGCCCAGGTTCTGCTCCGTCACCCGCAGCGCCGTGGGGAGCGTGGCGTTGGATGACGAGGTGCTGAACGCCGTGAGCATCACCGACTGAATGCGCCGAAAGAACTCGATGGGCGAAATGCGCGACAGCAGCGCGACGGAAAGCGAGTACACGCCGAACATCTGAATCCCCAGCCCCAGCAGCACCGTGAGGACGAACCACGCCAGCGTCCCCAGCAGATCGAGCCCGAACCCCGCCGTGCTGGCGAACAGGAGCGCAAACACCGCGAATGGCGCCAGCTTCATGATGATCTCGATCAGCTTGGCCGAGATGGCGAACAGCGACTCCATCGCGTTGACGAACGGCGCCGCCACCTTCGGGCCGACGAGCGTGGCCGCCACCCCCAGCGCGAGGGCGAAGAACATCAGGTGCAGCAGGTTGGGCGTCTCGGACGATGCCGCCGCGAACGGATTGCTGGGGATCACCGTCTCGATCACCTGCGTGAGCACCGGCCGCTTCTCCGCTTCCCCGCCGATGGCCGCCTTGACGCGGTCCTCCGCCTGCGTGCCATAGCGGGCCTCCAGCGCCGTGGCCGTCGCTGCCGACATGCGGTCGCCCGGGCGGATGGTGTTGGCCAGCGTGAGGCCCACGACTACGGAGATGGCGGACACCACGAGCGTGTAGCCGAACGACTTGAGCCCCACGCGCCCCAGCTTGCGCACGTCGCCGATTCCCGCCACGCCCACGACGAGCGCGGCAAAGACGAGGGGGATCACCACCATCAACAGCAGGCGTAGAAAGAGGGCGCCGACGGGCGAAGCCAGGTTCTGCACCGTCCACGCGAGCCGCGGATCGTCCGCCCCCAGCGCGGCGTTGGCGGCCAGCCCGCACGCCGCGCCCAGCACCAGGCCCAGCAGAATGCGGTTGTGCATCGCCATCCCGCGCGGCGGGTCGGGGGTGCGGTCGTCCAGGTCGGTGGTCAGTTCGCGCTCGAAGCCGTCGCCGGCGGGGGTCTCAGATTCCATCGCTCCTCGCGGTGTGGGGCCGCCCGACGATCACGGCTCCCGGCAACCTACGGCGGCGGGCGCGCGCTTGTCATCGGGACAAAAAACGATGCGCTCCATCACTCCCGTGAATGGATCAGGGGAGAAACGCGCGCCGCCGCTTGAGAGGACACGCCGTTCCGCGTTATGTTGTGGGTTCCTGTTCCGCACGCCTTTTTCGCAGACGGTTCCATGCGCGCCGACGAGATCCGCTCCCAGTTTCTGGATTATTTCGCCCGCCAGGGGCACACGGTGCGCCCCTCCGCGTCCCTGGTGCCGGTGGACGACCCCACCCTGCTGTTCACCAACGCCGGGATGGTGCCGTTCAAGAAGGTGTTTCTGGGGATGGAGTCCGCGCCGTACACCCGCGCCTCCACCAGCCAGAAGTGCGTGCGCGCGGGCGGCAAGCACAACGACCTGGAGAACGTGGGCTACACGGCCCGGCACCACACGTTCTTTGAGATGCTGGGCAACTTCAGCTTCGGCGACTACTTCAAGCGTGACGCCATCCGCTTCGCGTGGGAGCTGCTGACGGACGTCTACGGCATCGACAGGAACCGCCTGTGGGTCACCGTCCATCACACGGACGACGAGGCCCGGCAGCTGTGGATCGAGGTCGCGGGGGTGAAGCCGGAGCGCATCTTCGGCCTGGGCGACAAGGACAACTTCTGGCAGATGGCCGACACCGGCCCCTGCGGCCCCTGCTCGGAAATCCACTTCGACCTGCGCCCCGAAGGCCGCCGCGGGACGGAGGTGACGCGCGAGGAGTTCGAGGAGATCGGCGAGGCCGGCGAGTTCCTGGAAATCTGGAACCTGGTCTTCATGCAGTTCGACCGCGACGCGGACGGCGAACTGCACCCGCTTCCCGCGCCGTGCGTGGACACGGGGATGGGGCTGGAGCGCCTGGCCTCCGTCCTTCAGGGCGTGGACGCCAACTACAAGACGGACCTGTTCGCCGACATCATCGCCCGCGCGGTGGGCGTCGTGGGCGTGCCGTACGAGTACGACACCGAGCAGGGCGTGAGCTACCGCGTGCTGGCGGACCACGCACGCGCCACCGCGTTCCTGCTGGCGGACGGCGTGTTTCCGTCCAACGAGGGGCGCGGCTACGTGCTGCGCCGCATCCTGCGCCGGGCCGTGCGCCACGCCTGGCTGCTGGGCCGCCGCACGCCCACGCTGGTGGAGGTCGTGGAGGCCGTCATCGAGCGGATGGGCGCCGTGTATCCGGAGCTCCAGGCGCGCCGCGAGTACATCGTCAGCAACACGCGCGCGGAGGAAGAGCGCTTCCTGGCCACCATCGACGCCGGCATCCGCCTGTTCGACCAGCTGGCCCCTGGAAGGCAGGTGAACGTAAGTCACATTCTGCTGAGCATCCCGGCTGAGGCTACACCTCACGAGGAAGAGCAGCTTTGGACGAAGGCGGAGCACATCCGGCAGCGCGCCATTGCAGGTGAGGACTTCGAGGCTCTGGTCCGGGAGTACAGCACCGACGCCCACGCCAAGGAGTATGGTGGCAAGCTCGGGTATTTCGGTGGTGGACGCATGGTGCCGGAATTCGAGCATGCGGCTGCTCGTCTGAAGCCCGGTGAGATCAGCGAAGTTGTCGAAACTCCGTTCGGTCTTCACATCATCAAGCATGAAGGGAGTCGGACCGTCCCGATGAACCGTCCTGCGAAGCTGTCTGGCGCGGACGTCTTCAAGCTGTACGACACCTTCGGCTTCCCCGTCGACCTGACGGAGCTGATGGCGCGGGAGCGCGGCTACGAGGTGGACCTGGCCGGCTTTGAGACGGAGCTGGATGCGCAGCGCCGCCGCAGCCGCGAGGACCGCGCGGCCAGCGGCGTGGGGATGGACGACTCGTTTTCGATGGGATGGGAAGAGGTGGAGGGCGCGGCCGGCGCGGAGCAGGACTTTGCCGCCTACCGCGCCACCTCCTCCGAGACGGACGTGCTCGCCTTCCGCCGGATGGATGACGGGCGGATCGCGCTGCAGCTGCGCGAAAACCCGTTCTACGCCGAAAGCGGCGGGCAGACCAGCGACCGAGGCCACGTGCGCGGTGCCGGGTGGACGCTCGCGGTGGAAGAGGTGCGCAAGGTGGCGGGACGGGTGGCGGTCATCGGCCCGGTGGAAGGCGACTTCGCGCCCGGCCGCGTTCAGGCGGGAATCGACGTGCCGCCGCGCCGCGACACGGAGCGCAACCACACCGCCACGCACCTGCTGCACGCCGCCCTGCGCCGCGTGCTGGGCGAGCACGTTCACCAGCAGGGCTCGCTGGTCACGCCGGACCGCCTGCGCTTCGACTTCACGCACAGCGGGCCGATGACCGCGGACCAGGTGGCCGAGGTGGAGCGGCTGGTGAACGAGGCGGTGTGGGCCAACGACGACGTCTGCATCAACCAGATGTCGTATCCCGAGGCTACAGCCCGCGGCGCCATGGCGCTGTTCAGCGAAAAGTACGGCGACGTGGTGCGCGTGGTGGAGATCCCGGGCGTGTCCATGGAACTGTGCGGCGGCACGCACGTGCGCACGACGGGGCAGATCGGCCTGTTCCGCATCGTGTCGGAAAGCGGCGTGGCGGCGGGCGTGCGGCGCGTGGAAGCCGTTACGGGTCGCGAGGCGTTCGAGCGCGTGCGGCGGGATGAACGCGTCCTGCGCGACGCGGCCGGGCTGCTCAAGACGCGCGAAGAGAACCTGATCCCGCGCATTCAGCAGGTGCTGGAGCAGGGGCGCGACCTGCAGAAGCAGCTGGAAAAGGCCCGCGCCTCCGGCGGCGCCGACGTCCTGGGCGAGATGCTGAACGCGGCGGAAACCGTGGACGGCATCCGCCTGATCCGCGCCTCGGCCCTGTTCGAGGGCGGGGTGGACGAGATGAAGGCGCTGGGCGACAAGCTGCGCGAGCGGCTGGGGAGCGGCGTGGCCGTGCTGGCGGACCGGGGCGACAAGCCCATGTTCGTCGCCGTGGTCACGGACGACCTCATCCAGCGCGGCGTGCGCGCCGACGCGCTGGTCCGCGAGGTGGCAGCCGTCACCGGCGGGCGCGGCGGGGGCAAGCCGCACATGGCGCAGGCCGGGGCGGGGGACCGCGAGCGGATGGACGAGGCGATGGAGCGGGTGATCGACATCGTCCGCCCGCTGCTGGCCGGCTCCGCGGCGTGACGCCGGCGGAGGCGTGGGTGCGCGAACGGCTGGGAGATAGTCCCCCCGCGCTGCTCGCGGCCATGATCGAGGCGCTCCCGGCGGATGCTTCGCTCCCGGTTCCGGAGGCGATGGCCGGGGCCGCGGTCGCGCTGCTCGGCACGCTGGATGGCCTGCGGCGGGAGGAGGCGCTCCCGCTGATGGCTGCGGACGCGCTGCTGACCCACGCCTTTCACGCCCAGGCTGAGGCGGATGCGGAGGGTCTGGCCGCGCTGGCGGAGCGGTTCGGGGCCGCGGGCGCGCTGGGCGCAACCGGCGTCCGGTAACCCAGCGGACGCTTCCGGGTACAAGGGGCTCGCGCCGATGATTCGGCGCGGGCCTTTTTTTCACGTGGGGGATAACGGAGGGGTGGATGCGGAGCTTGTCATCACTGCTGATGGTTGCCGCGCTGGCGGCGTGTGGTTCCGGGGACGCGGATCGCGAGGCGCCCGAGGCGCCGTCCACGGGGGCGGAGCAGGGCGGTGCCGCCGTGGCGGTTCCGGCAGCGCCTGCCACGCCCGCGGTGGCGGATACGGGATGGTCTCTGCGGATGGACGGCGCCGGCCCGCTGCGCATCGGCATGACCAAGGACGAGGCCCGCGCGGCGCTGGGCGGCGATCTGACCACCGGGCTGGCGGGCCCGCCCGATCCCACGGCGTGCGACTATCCGAAGTCTGCCGCGCTCCCCGCCGGGCTCAAGGTGATGATGGAAGGCGGCCGGCTGGTGCGGGTGGACATCGACTCCGCCGCGCTCGCCACGGCCGAGGGCGCGCGCGTGGGCGATCCGGAATCGCGCATCCAGCAGTTGTACGCCGGACGGGTGACCGAGGGGCCGCACAAGTACGTGCAGACGGGCAAGTACCTTACGGTGCGCCCCGCGAATGCCGACACCACGCGCGCGCTCGTCTTTGAGACCGACGGCGGCAAGGTGACGCGCATGCGCGCAGGGCAGCGCCCGCAGGTGGAGTACGTGGAAGGCTGCTCCTGATCCCAGCCGTTCCGCGGAGCGAAAAGGGCCGCCCGGCATCGTCGCCGGGCGGCCCTTTTCGTCACCACTAGGTTTCCAGCAGCGGCGGATCGTGTTGAGCGAATGAATCCCCCGCTCAAAACAGCGGGAACCCCCGACACGGCGCTATTCGCGCGCCGTTCGGGGCTTCAACGGCAAGGACGGGGCGCGTCTGCCTCCACTACGTCACTCCTGCTATCCACGAGGCGAAAGTAGGCCGTTGGATAGAGATAATCATCCGCTGTTTCATCCACGATCCGCACCATTCCGTGCGCTTCCCCCTCCTGATCCGGGATAATCGCGTACACATTTCCAATGTCCAGCGACACCGGATAATCATCGTTCCGGATGCACACCGCGAACCGCATCGCTTCCCCGTGTAATCCCTTGCCCATCGGTTCCCCGCGTTGCCGTTGGTCACTCGCTAACATTGATCGTATGATAACAATGGACGGCTGGAACCCATGCATTGTAATCCGCCACCGCGTGGACGGGCCTCCCCAAACTGTTCACCGATTGGGTGATACAACGCTGGATGGAGTAGAAGGACTCAGCGGTGGTGGTCGATCCTGTCCCGAGGCCAGCTCCGCGAGCGCGTCCTGGATGGGTTTGAGCCGCATCATCTGCTCGGTCTTGCAGTGATCCATGGAGGGATTGTCGTCCGACGGGTCGGGCGGAAAGCGGCGGTCGGCGTCGGCGCGCGGCTGCGAACCCCACGCGCCGCCCAGCGCGCCCGCCAGCCCGCAGCTCGACAACCCGATTCCCGAGCCCGCCCACACGTTGATCCACCGCCCCGCCGTGCCTTGCTCAAGCGGAATCCGCGGCCCGGCCGGCCCGGAGACCGGGTCCAGCGTCACCAGCAGCGCCACGCCTCCATCCCCGCGCATCGCGTTCGCCAGTTCGTACGCGTAGTTGCCGCCGTAGCTGTGCCCGATGAGGGCCACGGGCGCGCCCGCCGCCTCGCGCAGCACGCGCCGCCGCACCTCCGTGGCGTCTTCCGTGTGCATCACGTACAGCTTGCGCGTGCGCTCCCACCGCGCGTCGTACGCGCAGAAGACCTTGAGCAGGTTGCGGTTCCAATCATCCAGCGCCCCGCCCACGAACACCACCAGCGGGCGCCGGCCCGCGTCGGCCGCGCAGGATCCATCCGTCCGGGTGTACCGCGCCGACCCGGCACGTCCCGCGACGGTGACCGCGATGGTGCACGGATCCAGCAGCGTCGCCGTTCCCGTCATCACCCCGCCCGGCCGCGGAACCGTCACCGCGAACTCCGTCCCGCCCGCCGCGACCGATCCGCGCCAGCGCACCTGCCCGTTCTGCGCACATCCATCTTCCGCCTGCACCGTGGCAACCAGCTCCGTCCCGGACTGCCGGACGCGCAGCGTGAGGGGCCCGCCGCACACGAACTCGAACGGCGCGCGGTACACGCCGGCGAGTTCCACCGCCCCGCGCCCCAGGGACGGGCGCATGGGCGGCGTGCCGTCCGGCGGGCACTCCTGCGCCCACAGCCGTGGCCCCGCGACGGCCAGGGCCAGCAGGGCGGCGATTCGCGTGCTCCACATGGGATTGCGCTCCGGTCAGATCGAGGGTGAAGTCGGGAGGGGATGCAGCCTGCCCTCCGCCGCGGAGCGACGGAGGGCAGGTGTTTTCTGGCGAGGACGGGCTTACCGGCGCGTGACGCGCAGGCCCAGCAGCCGGCCGTTCTGGTCTACGCTGCAGGTACCGGCGGCGCGCGGCGTGTTCCAGCGCACCACGTAGTTACCGGAGCGGTCCGTGCCCTGGTAGCTGGTGTTGACGTCGCGGTTCTGCAGGTTGCGGTACCGGTCGCGCGCGGCGTCGCGACAGATGCGCACGGCCTGGTTGCTGGTGGCGCGGTAGGCGCGGTTCTCGTTGCGCCGCATGCCGCCGTTGACGCGGTTTTCGGCGCGCGTGTTGGGATTGTTGTTGACCACGAAGTTGGCGCGGCATCCGCGCGAAACCCACACCCCGCGCGAATCCGTACCCCAGCTGCGGCCGGCCACGCAGTCGGCCTGGCTCAGCTGCCGCACCAGGTGCACGTTGCCGCGCGTGTTGACGTTGCAGTACGTGCGGTCGTTGTTGCGCGACTCGCAGGTAAAGGTGTCCTGCGCCTCCAGCCGCTGCGGCGTGGCGGACGACGCGACGGCCGCGAAGGCGAGCGAAAGGACGGCGAAAGCGGTCTTGCGGATCATGGAAAGCTCCCTGTTGCGCAGTTCGGGAGAGGCTGGGCAGACCGGTTGGACTTCAACCGCGCTCATCGGTCCCGCGAGCGGGTCCGGCGTCTCCGTGGCCCCTCCAAAGGCAAGGAGTGCACCGCAAGGCGGGGGACGTGCCGTGCCGCATGGTCCGCCCCCGATTGCATGAACCCGGCGGACGCGCGAGAATGATGCATTCCGGCCGGGGATGATCCGCCTTCACGCGGTCCGCCGCGCCCCAATCCGACTCCGCCCATCCACCGAAACCGTCTTGGACCTGATCCCAGCCCTGGAAGACGCGCGCGCGGCCGAAAAGGAGCAGGCGCTGTTCTATCGCTCGCTCGCGGCCCAGGCAGAAGACCGCGGCGACGCCGCGCTCAGCGAGCGTTTCAACGACCTGCACGCCGATGAACAGCACCACGTATCCCGCCTCACCGCGCGGCTGCTGGAGCTGGGCGCCGACCTGGCCGACATCGCCGACCTGACCTCCGAATCCGTCTCCATGGATGTCTGGACTCCCGCTGCCCAGGCCCGCGAAGAGGGGGAAGTGCGCCGGTACGAGCGGCTGCTGGAGGCCCACATGGATGACGATACGCGCGCGCTGCTGACCGAAATCGTGGACACCGAGCGGCACCACGCCGCGGAGCTGGGGGGCAAATGGACGACGGCGTGATGCTGGGACTGCGCGGCCGCCGCGCGCTGGTCACCGGCGGGTCGCGAGGCGTAGGCCGTGCCACGGCGCTGCTGCTGGCGCGCGCGGGCGCGGACGTGGGAATCGGCTACCAGAGCCGTGAGGCCGACGCCGCGCAGGTGGTGGAGCACGCCCGCGGGCTGGGCGTGCGCTCCTTTGCCCAGGCGGCGGACGTGTCTACGCCCTGGGGCGCGGAAATGCTCTTCGAGCGCTGCCTGGTGGAACTGGGCGGCGTGGACCTGTTCGTGGCGAACGCGGGGATCTGGATTCCGGAAGAAGTCGGCGTCGCCGCCATGCCGGACGCGCAGTGGGACCGCACCATGGCCGCCAATCTGACCTCCGTCTTTCAGACCGTGCGCCTGGCGTCGCGGTTCGTGGGCGCGGGCGGGCGCATCGTCATCGTCTCGTCGACGGCGGGGCAGCGCGGCGAGGCGTGGCACGCGGACTACGCGGCCAGCAAGGGCGCGCTCATCTCCTTTACCAAGTCCGTCGCGGTGGAACTGGCGGAGCGCGACATCACCGTCAACTGCGTCGCGCCGGGGTGGATCGACACGGAGATGGTGGAGCGTCCCATGGCCGAGGGGCGCACCCGCATCGAGCAGAACATTCCGCTGGGCCGCATCGCCAGCGCGGAGGACGTGGCGGGCCCCATCGTGTTCCTGTGCTCGGCGCTCGCGCGGCACATCACCGGAGAAGTCGTGAACGTCAACGGCGGGAGCGTGCTCTGTGGCTGACCCCGGCAATCGTCCCCGCATTCTGCTGCTGGCCACCGGCGGCACCATCAGCATGCAGGTGGACGCGGAGCGCGGCGGCGCCGTTCCCCGGCTTACCGGCGGCCAGATTCTGGCCGCCGTCCCCGGCGCGGAAAAGATCGCCGAGCTGGAAGTGCGCGAGTTCGGCCGCTACCCCGGCCCGCACATGACCATCGAGCGCATGTGGGAGCTGCGCGCGGCGGTCATGCGGGGGCTGGCAGACGGGTTCGACGGCGTGGTCGTCACCCACGGCACGGACACGATCGAAGAAACCGCGTACCTGCTGGACCGCTCCATTCCCTCCGACGCGCCCGTCGTCATCACCGGCGCCATGCGCAACTCGTCGGAACTGTCGTGGGACGGCCCCGCCAACCTCATGGCCGCCCTTCAGGTCGCCACGTCGCGCGAGGCGGCGGGGCGGGGCACGATGGTGGTGATGGACGAGGAAATCGTCCAGGGCGCCGAGGTGGTCAAGACGCACACCGAGGCCGCGGGCACCTTCCGCTCGCCCAACTGGGGTCCGCTGGGGGTAACGGACAAGGGGATCGCGCTCTTCTACCGCGAGTCGCGCCGCAAGGCCACGCTGGCGCCGGACACCCCCGCCACCCCGGTGGACCTGGTGAAGATCGTGGCCGGGGCGGACGCGCGGCTGGTGGAAAGCAGCCTGGACACGGGCGCGCGCGGCATCGTGCTGGAAGCGCTGGGCCGCGGCAACGTTCCCGTCGCGGTAGTCCCAGGAATCCGTCGCTGGGTGGATGCGGGGCGCCCGGTCGTCATCACCTCGCGCTCGCTGCGCGGCCGCGTGCTGGACACCTACGCATACCCGGGCGGCGGGCACGAACTGCGGGAGATGGGCGCCATCTTCGGCGACCACATGACCGGCCAGCAGGCCCGCATCGAGCTGATGCTGGCGGTGGGCGTGCACGGCGGCGACGTGGCGGCGATCCGCAGCGTGGTGGAAGCCGGCCGCTACGCCGACTGACGGCGGCCCGAACCTCTGCAGAACAACCTTCATGCGAAGCTCCCTCCGTCTGGCGCTCCTGGCGCTGTTTGCGGCGGCCCCCGCCGCGGCGCAGCGGCCCGTGGTGCAGATGCCGTTCGACTCCCCCGCCAACCTGATCGTGGTGGAGGGGCGCATCGGCGACTCTCGCCCGCTCTGGTTCATCCTGGACACCGGGGCCCAGCGCACGGTCATCAACGCGGCCGTGGTGGACTCGCTGGGCCTGGCGCTGGGTGACGAGGGCACCGCCACCGGCTCCGCCGGTGAGTCCAGCATGCGGTGGATCCCCCGCGCCACGATCCGGCTGGGTGACGTGGAACTGCGGGTGGACTCGGCCGTATCCATCGCGCTCTCCTCGCTGGAGCCGGCGCTGGGGCACCGCATCGACGGCATTCTGGGCCACTCCGTGTTCGCGCAGTACGTGGTGGAGGTGGATTACGCCGCTGACACCGTGCGCCTGTACCGGCCTGACGAGTACCGGCCGCACCCCGCCGCGCGCGCCGTTCCGCTGCGGATCGCGGATGAGCACGCGATCGTGGTCGCGGATCTCTTCGTGGGCGGCGAGCCGGTCGCGGGAACGTTTCTGCTGGACACCGGCGCCAGTTCGGAACTGTCGCTGAACGCGCCTTTCGTGCGCCGGCACCGGCTGCTGGACCGCGCGGGGGCCACCACCGGCGGCGGCGCGGTGATGGGCGTCGGCGGAACGTCGCAGAGCCGGTCGGGGCGGTTGGACTCCCTGCGCATCGGCGGCTTCACCCTCACCGGGCCCGGCGCGTCGATGTCTCTGGACACCGCCGGCGCGCTGGCGCAGGACGACCGCGCCGGCATCATGGGCGCGGAGGTGTTCCGCCGCTTCCGCATGACGCTGGACTACCCTCGCAACCGCATGCTCCTCGTTCCCACGTCCGCGCTGGCGGAACCGTTCCGGCAGGGACGGAGCGGGCTCGCGGTGATCGCGCGCGGGGCGGACTTCGACCACTTCGTCGTCGCGGCCGTGCAGCCGGGCTCCGCGGGCGAGGCCGCCGGCTTCCGCCCGGGGGACGAGATCGTGTCCGTCGATGGGTGGACCCCCGCCAACCTGGACTCCATCCGCGACATGCTGCGGGTTCCCGGCACCCGCGTCACGCTCACCGTCCGGCGCGGGACGGAAACCCTTCAACTCCCTCTTTCCATCGCGGGAGACTGATCGCGCCGGTTCCGCACCCTCCCGAAAGCAACGCCCTCCCTGGCGGCGACGGCGCGGAGACGCTGAACTCGATCGTCACGCTTCCGTCCTGATCCGCAGCACGACGCGCTCCCGCCGACCGCCGGCGGGGGCGGGTCGTCGTTCGGTTGCCCACGGGGCAATCCAGCCCCGGCAGACGCTATCCAGTGTGGCTGCGTCCCCTAGCTTCGCGCCCCGCCACGATCCCGACGCCGATCGCCATCCCGCCAAACATCCCAGCGCCGAGAATCATCTGCGATCCGGTCACCAGGACGGCCAGGAGTCCTGCCACGAGCCCCGTTCCCATGCCATAGACGATTCCTTCGGAGTAGATGGCGAACGTGCGCTCAAAGCCTGGACTCGACAACGGCTGCCCGATGGCTGCTTTCTCGCGCCACGGGGCACCCGTGAGCGTGGCCGCCGTGATCGTTCGGCGGAGTGCACGAGCCTCGGCGGTGGAAAGACTGGCTCGCTTTTCAGCGCTGTCGATGATCTCCAGCGCTTCCTGAACGGGGGCTGCTTCGGTCTGGCTGCTCATCCGATGCTCCGGGAACCGTGGACAAGGTACGCGAGCAGTGAGGAAACACTCGCACAGAAGATCGCCAGCCCCGCGTTGAGGCTGGTGCGCACGGGCGGCCTGTCGTCGAGTTTCGCGTCCAGGCTCTGGAACACGAGTCCGCCCGAGATCAGGAGCATGAAGATCAGACCCGCGCAGGGGAACGACACCAGAGGCAGCCGCATGTCGCGCTCGAACAGGCCCGTCCCCAGCGCGGAGGCCGAGATCGTGGTGGAGAAGACGAACAGTTCGCCCTGCCCCTGTCCTCCCCGGACCGGGCCTGTCCGCCCGGAACCGATCCGCACAAGCTGAACGGCCCAGATCGGGAACAGCGCCACCACGACGTGGGAGAGGAGCCATCGGATACTCTCGGCTGGTCCCATTACGAACGTTCCAGATCCTGAAGCTCCTGCCATGGAACCGATGCGTTTGCGGGTGGACGGGGCGCCTGATCGACTCTGGACGATAAACACACGCGCCGAAGCGCGCAAGCTCTGTCCATTTTACGCCATCGATGGGCAATCGGGGCTGCTCTGGCCCGTGTGAAGCCGGCAGTTCCGGGGCATCCGAGTCCGGCGACGTGGGCGATCCGGAGGGTCGCCGCGGCCTGTCATCCGCTGTTTCGCAGAAAGTTGTTCACGAGTCTTGCACGAGGAGCTCTCACCATGTATTCTTTGCGAAAGTGAACCACATCGCGCTTTGGGCTTAAGAAAATAAGGTGACCTCCCCCGTACGTCTGGACGATATCGACCTCCGGCTGCTGGAACTTCTTCAGGAGCACGGCCGCACGTCGCAGCACGACCTGGCCCAGGACGTGGGCCTGTCGTCGCCCGCGGTGGGAGAGCGGCTGCGCAAGCTGGAGGAGCGCGGCATCATCCGGCGGTTCACGGTGGTGCTGGACCCGCGCCGCATCGGGCGCGACGTCACGGCCTTCATCGCCGTGGGGATGGCGGGGTCGCCGCACTACGCGGAGTTTCGCGAGCGCGTGCTGGCCAACCCGGAAGTGATGGAGTGTCACAGCATTACGGGGCAGGGCTCGCACCTGCTCAAGATCCGCACGGACAGCACCTCAACGCTCGAGGGGCTGCTGGCGGACATTCAGGCGTGGCCCGGCGTGCAGTGGACCACCACCAGCATCGTGCTTTCGACGGTAAAGGAAACCAGCGCCCTGGCGCTGGGGCCGCGTCCGGCCTCGGACGGCGGCGTGACGGCGGGGCAGGGCCCCGAGCGCTGATCAACGACCCTACATCAACCTTTTCGCACCAGGACCGACCAATGCCCAGGACCACCGCCCGGTTCGACACCCTGGCCGCGGCCACCGGGTGGGGCGCCGACAGCCGCTCAGGCAGCGCGCCCACCGGCCCCATTCCCATGGACATCGAGGGGATCTTCGGCTCCAACACCTTCGGGATGTCGGAGATGCGCGCCCGCCTGCCCAAGCAGGTGTACAAGGCCCTCTGCCGCACCATCGAGGGCGGCGAAACGCTGGACCCCTCCATTGCCGACGCCGTTGCGCTGGCCATGAAGGAGTGGGCGCTGGAAAAGGGCGCCTCGCACTTCACCCACTGGTTTCAGCCGCTCACCGGGAGCACGGCGGAAAAGCACGACAGCTTCATCACCCCCAACGCGGGGGGCGGAGCGGTCGCGGAGTTCAGCGGCAAGGAGCTGATCCAGGGTGAGCCCGACGCGTCGTCGTTCCCCTCGGGCGGGCTGCGCGCCACCTTCGAGGCCCGCGGCTACACCGCGTGGGACCCCACCTCGCCCGCGTTCATCGCCGAAACGCCGGCCGGCTGCTACCTGTCCATTCCCACGGCGTTCCTGTCGTGGACGGGGGACGCGCTGGACACCAAGATCCCGCTGCTGCGCTCCATGACGGTGCTGGCGGAGCAGGCCACCCGCGCCCTCAAGCTGTTCGGCGCCGATGCCACCGGCGTCACGGCCACCTGCGGGCCGGAGCAGGAGTTCTTCCTCATCGACCAGGAGTTCTTCTACCGCCGTCCGGACCTGGTGACCACGGGGCGCTCGCTGTTCGGCGCCAAGCCGCCGCGCGGGCAGGAGCTTGAGGACCACTACTTCGGATCCATTCCGGACCGCGTGCTGGCCTTCATGATCGAGGTGGAGCGCGAGCTGTACCGGCTGGGCGTGCCCGTGAAGACGCGGCACAACGAGGTGGCGCCGGGGCAGTTCGAGATGGCGCCCATCTACGAGAACGCCAACCTGGCGGCGGACCACCAGCAGCTGATGATGATCACGCTGCGCAAGGTGGCGCGGAATTTCGGCATGGCGTGCCTGCTGCACGAAAAGCCGTTTGCGGGCGTAAACGGCAGCGGCAAGCACCTGAACTGGTCGCTGGGAACGGAAAGCGCCAACCTGCTGGAGCCGGGCGATACGCCGCACGCCAACATGCAGTTCCTGTTCTTCTGCACGGCGGTGCTGCGCGCGGTTGACCGTCACCAGGACCTGCTGCGCGCGGCCGTGGCGCACGCGGGCAACGACCACCGCCTTGGCGCCAACGAGGCTCCGCCGGCCATCATCTCCGTCTTTCTGGGCGACCAGCTGGCGGACGTGTTCAACCAGCTGGAGAGCGCGGGCGAGGCCACCGACAGCAAGCAGGGCGGCCTTCTGGGGCTGGGCTCGCCGGTGCTGCCGCGTCTTCCGCAGCACGCGGGTGACCGCAACCGTACGTCGCCGTTCGCCTTTACCGGCAACAAGTTCGAATTCCGCGCGCTGGGTTCGTCGCAGTCCGTGTCGTTTCCCGCCACGGTGCTGAACACGATCATGGCCGAGTCGCTGGACGAGATGAACACGGCGCTGGAGGCCGAGCTGGCCAGGGGCACGGAGTTCGAGACCGCGCTCCGGAGCCTGATTTCCGAGGAGATCCGCCGCGTCAAGCGCATCGTCTTCAACGGCGACGGCTACAACCAGGAGTGGCACGACGAGGCGGCGCGCCGCGGGCTGCTGAACCTGCCCACCACGCTGGACGCGCTGGAACTGCTGCCGCAGGACAAGAACAAGGCGCTTTTCGAGAAGTACGGCGTGCTTTCGCACCGCGAGCTGGAGAGCCGGCACGAGGTGGCGCTGGACCAGTACTTCAAGACGGTGAACATCGAGGGCGAAACCACGGCCGACATCGCCAGCACCATGATTCTGCCGGCCGCGGTGCGCTACCTGAACGACCTGCTGGCCGCCGCCGAGCGCGCGGAGGACATCGGCCTCAAGGCGCGCGGGTTGCGCGGCACGCTGGACAAGGTCAACGGGCTGGTGGATGAACTGACCGACGCGCTGGACGCGCTGGTGGCGCAGAACGCCGAGCTGGGCGGCGAGGACGTGCACAGCAAGGCGTACCACGTGCGCGACAATGTGGTCCCGGCCATGCTGCGCGTGCGCGGCGCCGCCGACGGGCTGGAAAAGATCGTCCCGGACGACTACTGGCCGCTGCCCACCTACCGGGACATGCTGTTCGTGAAGTAGCATTGCGGGTCGATGACGAGAAAGGCCGCCTCCGGGATTCCGGAGGCGGCCTTTTGTCGTATTCTGATCCTTCGCGCGTTGATGCCGGTCATTCACGTCGGGATTCGTCACGCGAGGTTCTCGCGCCTTCCCCAATCAATACATCTATATGCGTCGCCTGCGCTTCCTTGCCGTCACCAGCATTCTGCTCGCCTGCGCTCCCGGGTCGCTCGCCTCGCAGGCGGTGTTCGCTTCGCGGACGGTTCTCGCTGCGCCTTCAGTCGATCCGCGCCTTGTCGCACCGCTGACGAATTCGGGTGCTCGCGCGCCCTCGGATCTGGATGGGATCACGGCGGGAAAGCGGCCGTGGTGGGCGTTCCCGGCGGCCGGGCTGCTGGCAGGCGGAGCGCTGGGCGCGGCGGCCATCTACGTCGATTGCCGCCACACGGAGTGCATCGGCGCGGAATCGTTCGTCGTCCTCAGCGCCGGCGCGGGTGCGACCCTCGGTGGGATCACTGAACTGATCGTCCGCGCCCTCCGCTGAGACGCGAGACAAGCGTGGATCCTGGACAGACGAAAGGCCGCTTCCGGGGAAGCGGCCTTTCGTTTTGATCGACGCCAGCGGGTCAGACCTCGGTCGCGGTGACGCCGAGGCGGTCGAGTTCGCCGCGCAGGTGGTTCAGGTGCGTGGTGATGATGGAATCCTCTTCCGGCGTGGCGTGCCCGTCCGCGGTCAGGATGGCGAGACCCAGGCCGCTGAGCGCCGTCACCACCTGGTCGCCGTTGCGGGTGCCGCGCTCGCGGTCCATCTCCAGCACGGAAGCGAGGTACGCCGGCGTTTCCATCAGAAAGGCGTGCAGGCCGTCCGGATCGCTGGCCAGCTCCACGCTTTCCATCGCCGCCGCACGCAGTTCGTCCACCCCGGGGCGGTGGCCGGAGACCGCCTCGAACACGCGGCCGTACACCTCGATTTCGCTGGCGGCCAAGTCGTCGTCGCCGGCCAGCAGCAGGCCCAGGAAGCGGACCATGTGCCGCACCGCATCGTCGTGGATGGGGTGCGCGCCGGTCCAGTAGCCTTCTGCGCCGGCCTGCTCGGCGGCGTCGATCACCAGCCGCGCGAGGTCATGCGGCGGAAGGCGGGAGGGAAACGTCATCGGGTCCTGTGGATGAGGATCGTCCAGGGCGGCCGGCACCGTGCCGAACCGGATCATCTGCGTCCGAAGCGCTGCACGACCGTCAGCGGAATGGGGCGGCAGTTGGAAACGGCGGGTTGAAAGCGGGCGGTCGCCAGCCCGTTGCGGATGGCCCCGGCCAGTCCACCGCGCCCGCCCTGCAGCAGTTCGATGGATCCGGGATCCACCCTGCCGTTTTCATCTACGTCATACTTGATGACGGCCACCTCGCTCCCGCCCGGCGCCATGCCGACCGGGCCGTCGCGGCGGGAGACGGGGTTGGTGCGCACGTCCAGCGTGATGACGCGAACGCCCTCCTGCTGCGCGGCAAAGCGCGCCGTCTGCGCGCCCGCCTCAGGCGGGATGCCGAATCCCACCGTGACGCGGAGCGAATCCAGCCCCGCGGGAAGGCGCGGCAGGTCCGGCGCGCCGGGCGCCCCGTCGTGAAACGCGGTGGAAAGCGTGCGGTCAAAGCCGCGGTCGCCGGAACCCTGCACGATCCGCGGATCGCCCGGGCGGCCGCCCGCGACCAGGGTGGCCTGCACGCGCGCCGTGTGGCGCGCCTGGGGCGTCCAGTCATCCGGCATGCGCGGCTCGGGCGGCTGCAGGCGGTTGCGCAGCCGCTCCAGTCCGGGAAAGGTGCCGCGGCGCGGGCTGGGCGGCTCCCACCGGCGGGCAAGCGCGCCGGCCAAGGCGTGCAGGTACGCGGAATCCACCTCCGCGCCCTCCGCGCGAACCCACACGGGATAGCCCAGCACGCCCGCGGGAACCGGGCAGCTGGCGCTCGCGAACGGGGCGTCCTGCGCCGGCGCGGCGGCGGGCAGGCCCGCGAGCAGGCAGGCGGCCGCGAACAGGAGGCGTCGTGTCATGCGGGTTCCACGGCTTGCGGGCAACAGGGCGGGCGATCGTCAAAGTGCGGGGCCCGGCGCTTGGCGGCAAGCGTCACCACCGCCGGTCCACCCCGTACGCGTCCAGCTCCCGGTCGCGCCCCACGACGGGAATGCCTTCCGCCAGGCTCTGCGCCACCAGCATCCGGTCGAACGGATCGCGATGGTGCAGCGGCAGCGCGTGTACGCGGTACACGTGTGCGAGTTCAAGATCCAGAATAGCAATCGCCCGCTTTCGAAGCTCCGCGGCAACAAACGAGTCGAAGTCGTCTGGAAGATCCAGCTTGCCGATGCCTGACTTGATCCCGATCTCCCACAAGCTGACGATGCTCACCAGCGCACGCGTGTCTTCCGCGTCGATCATGGCGCGTGCGGCACTGGACAGGCGCCCGTCTTCGAGCGTCAGCCAGAGAAATGTGTGTGTATCGAGCAACACTCGGTTCATTCGAAGAACTCCGCAATCTCGGCTGGAAGTTCATCGAAGTCGTCGGACATCCAGTACTTCCTGCGCGGCCCGCGGAAGCTGCGGCCGCCGGGAGGAGTGGGGCGGGGCAGCCTGAAATCGTAGCCCTCGTACCGTGCGTTCATCTCGTCCGGCGAGAGCTTTCGCGGGCGGTTGAAGATCACCACCGGCTTGCGGGCGCTCCCGCCGTTGCTTGCGCAGGGGCAGGCGGCCTGGCGCCGGGCGAATGCGATCGCGTCGGTCTTGCGATCGAACACGGCGGCCGGCGCGGGCGTGCCGCCGTCGTGCACGCGCCAGCCGCCTCCCGGTTTGGGGAGAACGTACCAGCCCGGCGGCTGGTTCATGGGCGTTTCGTCGGTCGTGACGGCTTCGTCGGTGCGGTTCATCTCGGCTCCCGGATGGCGTTCGCAGCGGCCGGTTTGCCCGGCGCACAAACAGTACATCACGGACGCCAAATCTCAAATACCGCGAGCCGCCACCGTGCGGACGGGTTTGAAACGGGCCGCCCCGGAACTCCGGAGCGGCCCGTTTTTCATCCCCCAAACCCGTGTCAATCCACGCGGAAGCGATCCGCCAGGCTGTTCATGTGAAAGGCCATGCCGGCCAGGTTCTGGCTCGCGTCGGACAGTTCTTCCATCGCCGCGCCCTGCTGCCGCGCGGCGGAGGCGGTCTGCTCCGTGCGCGCCCGCGTGTTGCCCGCGATGGCCTGCACGTCTCGCATGGCGGCCAGCAGTTCATCCATCACCCCCGCCTGCGCCTCCACCTCGCCGTGAATGCGCTCGATGGACTCCACCGCGCGGCGCAGCCCATCCACCATGGAGCCCAGCGCCACCTCGCCCTCGCGCGAGGCCTGGCCCACGCCGGCCAGGCGGCGGTCCGCCAGTTCCAGCTGTTCGCGCATGCGGCTGATGGCGTCGCGCGTTTCCACCACGGTGCCGTTCACCCGCTCCGCGGAGGTGCCGGATTCCGCCGCCAGCTTGCGCACCTCGTCGGCGACGACGGCAAAGCCGCGACCCTGCTCGCCGGCGCGCGCGGCCTCAATGGCGGCGTTCAGGGCCAGCAGGTTGGTCTGCTCGGCGATGGCGCGAATGGAGCCCACGAAGCCGCCGATGCGCTCGCCCGCGCCGTGCAGGGCGTCCATGGCGTTGGAAGCGCGCTGGTATCCCTCGCCCACCTCCACCAGCAGCGTGCCTGAGTGTGCGATGCGGCCCACGTGGGTGTGTGTTTCCGACGCCACACGGCGCGCGTCGTCCGCGGCGGTGGAGGCCTCCGCGCGCACCACCATGTTCTGCGCCGCCAGCCGCTGCAGCGCCTCGCCGCCGCGGTTCATCAGCGTCATTTCGCGCTCCACCTCGCCCGCGGCGTCGCTGGCGATGCTCCCCACCTGCACCGCGGACGCCTGCACCTCTTCCGACGTGGCGGACAGCTCCTCCGCCACCGCGGCCAGGGAGCGGGCCTGTGACTGCACTTCGCGGATCACCCCGCCCACGGAGGCGCCCACGCGGTTTACGGACTGCGCCAGAAAGTCCATCTGGTCGCGGTCGCCGGCGGCGATGTGCACGCGGAAGTCGCCTTCCTCCACCAGGGCCAGCGCCTCGCGTACCTGCCGCAGCCGCCGCGTGTAGTGGCTGGGCGCCAGCAGGGTGGCGGCCAGCACGCTCACCACCACGGCCGTTTCCAGCGCCAGCATCTGCCAGGGCAGTTCCATGGCCGGGTTGGCCCACAGCCCCACCAGCCGCGCCGCGGGATACAGCACGGCCGTCATGAGGGTGGATGCCCAGCTCGCCCGCGGAACGCCCAGCGCGGTGGAGGAAAAGAGCGCCACGTAGTACGGAATCATCAGCATTCCGAACGGCCCGTGCGCCGAGGTGAATCCAAAGAGGACCAGGTGGTCCACCACCAGGCTGGCCCAGAACTGCCACGGCGCCCAGCGGTTGCGCACCAGCGCCAGGTGAAAGACGCCGTTGACGATCGCGATGCCGCCGCCCAGCCCCGCGATGGCGTCGTAGCTGATGGTGAGCACGCCCGCCCAGCGCAGGTACGCCACCAGCGGCACCGCGCCCACGATCAGAATCCACCGTACCCACACCTCGTCGCGCGTCTTGGCGCGCAGGATGTGGATGTGCTCCTCCGCGAAGCGCTCGGCGCGCGCGGCGGGGGCCTCCGCGTGCATGGGCGGCGGTTCGGCCGGTGGCGTCTGCGGGGCGGGCGGAGTGACGGACTGCGGCGCGGAATGGTGCGGCGCGGAACGGCGGGGCGGGTCCGAAAGAAGGGTGCTCACGACGGATTCTGCGTCAGCGGGAAGCGGCGGAAACGCATGGACGGCCCCGGGTGATGTGGCTCACCGGGACGGCGGGTGCCGCGGCAGAACCGGGGCGCTACTGAGATGGAGATGGACGTGAGGCGACAAGATCGTTTGTTGATATGGTGGCGTCAAGCGTGTGCTACACGACTGCGCCGTTCAATCTGTGCACCTGTCCGGCATCCGCCGCGGCCGGCCGGAACGTCGCCGGCCGGCCGCGTGGTTTCCATCGATCCGGCGAGGGACAGCGCGCCGGGTCAGTAGGTCTGGACGGTCCACTCGCTGCCCGTCATGTAGCCGGGAAGCTGCGCGGGGTTGAAGACGCTCAGGCTGGTGATGGCGCCGCCGCGGGAGCGCGCGGGTCCGGACACGATGCGCAGGTGGCAGCCGCCCAGCACCAGGCCGCTGGCGGGCACGTCGTTGCTGATGAGTGTGCACGCGCCGATGGCGGTATAGATCCCTTCCGGCGTGTCGAAGCGGGCGTACATGTCCTGCGGCAGCCCCGGGGGAAAGGTGGGGTCGGTGATGCGGACGCACGCGGTCGCCTTGCCGATGCGGCGCACGGCGTCGTGTACTACGCGGCCGGACGAGATCGTGGTGACCTCGGACCACAGCGACGCGCCCAGGTACACGTTGGTCGTGAAAGGCGCCGCCGCGCACACGGAGCGGTCCGCGGGAAAGGCGGGGTCCTCCACCGAGCGGAAGCGCAGCACGAGGGGCTCGTTTTCGCCGCGGCGGCGGGTGCCCATCACCTCGTCGGCGTCGCTGGCGGAGGCGGCCACGTCGCGCGGGGTGCGGTCCACGCCGGAGGGGCCGTCGCTGCACGCGGCGGCGGACAGGAGGAGGAACGCGAGGGCTGCAAACGGACGGATGTTCATCGACGGAAATCCTCTGGGTGAGTGCGGGGGACTAGAGACGGATGAGCTGCGCGCCGTAGTGCACGTTAGCGCCGACGGCCGCGATCAGAACCAGGTCGCCGCTGCCCAGGCGCACGACGCCCTGCTCCAGGTCTTCGGCCAGCAGAATGAGCATGCCGGCCGCGGAGGTGTTGCCGTAGCGGTCCACATTGCACGCCACGCGCTCGGCGGGGAGGCCGGCCTGCTTTACGTAGTGGTACAGCAGCCGCTTGTTGGGCTGGTGGAAGTAGTAGCGCTGCACCTTGTCGCGAAGCTCCGGCCGCTCGGCCAGCACGCCGGCGATGCACGCGTTCATGTACGTGGGATACGAGCGCGCCACGAGCTGTCCGTCGATGACGAAGGCCGCGTCCGCCGGGTTCACCGCGCCGCTGACGCGGTTTTCCACCCCGCCCGCGCGGCGGATGACCAGCTGCAGGTAATCGTTCCCCGCCATGGACGAGACGATGCCCTGGCCGGGCTCGCCGTCACCGCGCAGGATGACCGCGCCCGCCCCGTCGCCGAACACGTAGGCGCCGAACGCCGCGGGAAGCCGCTTGCGGCCGGGGGAGGGCTCCACGTCGCCGGTCCACACGTCGCGGTCCACCAGCGCGGAGGTGAATGCGCTGCCGATGACCGCCGCGGTGTTGATGGCGCCGCTGCGGATCATCTTGTAGACCATGTCCATCACGTAGGGAGTCCCGCCGCAGCCGTCGTCGATGAGCAGTGCGTACGCGTCCGGGCGGCATCCCACGCGGCGGTGCACTTCCATGGCGTCGTAGCTGAAGTTGACGCGGTCCGGGGTGCAGGTCACCACGAACACGGCGTCCAGCTCGGCGGCGTCCATGCCGGCCATGTCCAGGGCGCGGCGCAGCGCCGCCTCGCACATGTCGGTGTTGCAGGCCGGCTGTCCGGCGTCGGCCGGGGCGGTGGTCACGCCGGTCTGCGGGTCCAGCTCCCACAGAAAGCGGCGCTCGCGGATCTGCGTCTTTTCCGAGATCCAGTCGGCGGACCAGCCGGGAATGGCCTGCGTGATGCTCGCGTTGTCGACGGCGTGAGGGGGCACGTATGCGCCCGCTCCGGCCACGCGCACGGAGCGCGTGCCGAAGGCGTTTGTCACCTGAATCATGAGATCTCCGGAAGGATGGCCGAGCGGGGCTGCGATGGTCCGCCGTGCACAACGTGTCGGCTAACATATCCGCACGCTTGGTGCCTTCCCGTTCCCCGGATCACCTGTTTTCCGGAGTGCTACAACGCTGCTCCCATCCGCCTTTGCCCATCGGTGGCGGATTGTGAGCATCCATGCGGGTTTGTGTCTGGAAGGGTACGCAGGCAACTGCAACGTGGAACCGTATCTCAGTCGCGGAATCAGTTGGACTGGGCAGGAAAAAAGGATCGGGAGCCGGAAATCTTTTCATCTCCCGAAATCCCGGTCTTGCAGATTGCGGTACGGGAAGGCGATATACGAGCGTGGTGCCGTCCAGCCCCGACGTGGTCGGATGAGCTGCCGGATCGTGTGTGCGCCGATAAGGGGTACGATTCCGCCTCTGCTCCGCGCGGGGACGTCGCTCCGGCGTGGAGGAACCGGCGTGAACGCAGAACGGGCCGCCCTGAGGGGGGCGGCCCGCTGCACGTCATCAACCGGATGCGGATCAGGCGAAGGAGGCGTCGATGGAGATCGGTGTGGCCTTGCGGGAGGCCTGCATCACCAGCGCGCCGCGCGGTTCCTCATCCCACACGCGGAAGCAGTCCCAGCCGAACTCGCGGGCGGCACGGGCCTGGTCGGGAAAGCCGAACCAGTCGCGCCACCCTTCCTGCTCCGCCCGCCACTTGCAGTCCCAGTGAAAGGCGACATGCGTTTCGTCCGAGGCGGTGCGAACCGTCATCTGCCCGCGAAAGTACTCGCAGCCGGAGGCGGCAGCCACTTCAATTGATTCCACGGGAACCTGCGGGTATTCTACCAGCGCCTTGTGCAGCGTCCGCTCTACCTTGACGGCGGGGCAGCCGTAGCCGAACCGGATTCGCTCGCTGGACCGGCCGTCGCGAAGAAACTGAAGCATCGCGTCGCGAAACGCGGGCGTGACAGCGGAGCGGTCGAGCAGTTCGGCAGTGGTCATGGGCAGTTCCGGAGAGAGGGCGGCGCAGTGGACCGCAAAGTATAACGCACTGTGACGATCTCGCCAAGTCGTTCCCCCACGCGGAGTTGCATGTCCGTTTCCAAAGCTTCCCCGGGCCGGGTTCCATCGTGACGGCTACGAGTGATACAGAGACGTTTCCGGACCTCCACCCGCCGCGCGACGTGGTGTGGATCGCGCGGCGGCTGATTGACGCGGGATTCGACACGTGGACGGTGGGCGGCGCCGTGCGCGACGCCCTCACCGGCGGGCACCCCAAGGACTGGGATCTGGCGACCGCCGCGCGCCCGGCGGAGATGCGGCGCCTGTTCAAGCGTACCGTTCCCGTCGGAATTGAGCATGGGACGGTCGGTGTTCTGGGGCGTGACGGGGTGATGTACGAGGTGACGACGTTCCGCCGCGACGTGGAGACGGACGGGCGGCACGCGCGCGTCATCTTTGCCGATCATGTGGATGAGGATCTGCAGCGGCGCGACTTCACCATCAACGCGGTCGCCTGGCACCCGGTGACGCACGAAGTACGCGACCCGCACGGCGGCGTTCCCGATCTGCGCGCGCGCGTGCTGCGCACGGTGGGCGACCCCGCGGAGCGCTTTCGCGAAGACCGGCTGCGCGTGCTGCGGGCGCTGCGGTTCGCCGGGCGCTTCGCCATGCGGATCGATGAGGGGACGTGGGATGCGGCGCGGGCGGCGGCGCCGGAGCTGACGCACCTGTCCGCGGAACGGGTGCGCGAGGAGCTGCTGAAGGTGCTGCGGCAGGTGGACCCGCCGTCCATCGCGCTGCGGATGTACCGCGACTCGGGCGTGCTCGCGGTGCTGCTTCCGGAGCTGCAGGCGTGCGCCGGCGTGCCGAACGGGGCGGGTGAGGAGGATGTGTGGACGCACACGCTGCGCGTGGTGGACGCTATCTCTCCCGCGCGCGCGGGGCTGCGGATGGCCGCGCTGCTGCACGACGCGGGCAAGGCGCGCACGCGCACGGAACGGGACGGCCGCGTCACCTTTCCCGACCACGCCGCCGCGGGCGCCGCCACGGCGGATGCGGTGATGCGCCGGCTGAAGTTCAGCAACGCGGAGATCGACACCGCCGTCCACCTGGTCGCGCAGCACGAGGCCGCGCCCCCGGCAGACGCGCCCGATCCCGTGCTGCGGCGCTGGCTGCGGCGCATCGGCCCACGCTACCTGAACGACGTGTTCCGCCTGCGCATCGCGGATCTGCGCGCGTACGGCGCGGATGCGGACGCGCGGCGCGAACTGGTCGCCCTGTGGCGCCGCGCGCGGCGGGAGGTGGCGCGTGGAACGCCGCTGGAGATCGGCGACCTGGCCATCGGCGGGACGGAACTGCGGCAGCTGGGTCTGCCACCGGGCCGCCTGTACGGCGAGATCCTGCGCGACCTGCTGGAGCGGGTGACGGACGATCCGGCGCTGAATGAGCGCGAGACGCTGATGGGGATGGTGGCGCGGCGAGTGTCGTGATAGGTGCGGGCGTCAGGGCGGCCCCCACCCGGGCTCGTACTACTCGCCCACCCTCCCCCGGATAGAGCGAATAAATCCGCCGCTCGAACAGCGGGAACCCCCGACACCGGCCGCTGGCGCGTCCGGTTCGGGGCTTCAACTGCATTGCGTGCGGCCGGCCTTCGCGCACCCGGTCCGCGGAGGCGGACATCGTGTGTTTCGAGGCGCGGTTTCAACCGCCGGACGGATGCAGGCGAACCGTACCGCCGCCCGCCCTCGCACTGAGGTCTCCCTTTCTCCCGCGGAGCGGGGGAGAGGGCCGGGGAGAGGGGGCCTCTCCGCATGTACAGCATTGTCGGGAACGAGTTGAGTTGATCTTTCTCCCCTCTCCGTGCGGCAGTTTGACGGGGAGGGGCCGGGGGAGGGGCCTCCCGCGGCGGCGCACAGAACACCGTCTGCAATCCACAACTAAATCTCCCTCCCCGGCACCTGCCCGGGGAGGGAGATTCGCTTTATCCAACCCTCAACCGATCTCGATCAGTGATGATGAGCGCCCGCGGCGGGGGCGGGCGTGACGGGCTGGGCCGTCTGCGGCACAGCGGCGGTCTGCGCGGCGGGGGCCGCGACCGTCTGGCGCACGCGGGCTTCCACCCACCGCGCCAGCCCCGGGTGCGGCAGCAGCGCGTCCCCACGGTAGATCATCGGCAGGCCGGCCAGGTCGCGCGGCAGCTTTTCGCGGCTCACCGAGCCCGTGCTGATCAGCACCGGCACGACGACCACCGGCTGCCCCGTCGCCATGTGCTGAAGTTCGATTGTCTCGCGGATGGCGCGCACCGCCTCCGCGCGCACCTCGGCGGGAGCGTCGTCGCGCACGAGGCCGATCTTTACGTCGCGAAAGCCCGTCGCGGCGCGCACGCTGTCGGCGATGGGGCGCAGGTTGCGCATCCAATCGGCGTGGTCCTCGGCGCTGTTGGGCCCGTGCCCCACGATGAACAGCGCCTGCCGCCGCGGCGCCGTGGCGATGGCCAGCGCACGCTCCGCCAGCACCCGCGCCACCTCCGGCGAATCGTCGATCGCCCGGCTCATGCGAATGGGCACGCGCACCGTCGCCCGCTCGATGCCGGACATGTGCAGATGGTGCTGCATCTCGTCATCCAGCGTGTCCGTCTGCGCGGCCAGCCAGCGGATCTGCTGATAATGGCCGCTGTGGCTGGAAACGAGCATCGGCACGACGACGATGCTCTTCGCCCCCCCTTGCTCCAGCTTGCGCGCCGCGTCCTGAAAGCGATGCGTGGCGGCGCCGGGGCCCATCAGAAAGCTGACCTCCACCGGTCCGCCCGTGTTCACCAGCCCGGCGATGGTCTGCACTTGCGCGTCCCACGCGGGGCCTCCGCCGTGCGCGATCAGCAGCGTGCCCACCGGCCCGTCCTGCGCGGCGAGCGCGGGGGCGAGGCAAAGCAGCGCGGCGACCAGGGTCCCGCCAATCCGTCGTGACATCACGTCAAATCTCCATGGTGAATGAAGCCCGGAAGCACTCCGGGCCGATGCAGTTCGTTATCGAACAAGGCTTTCCGACGTCCGCCAGCCGATGCCGGCGTAGACATGGCGGCCCGTGTAGCCGGGCCAGTCCGCCGGGCCCGCGCCGGTCAGGTTGCGCACGCCGAGCGAAAACTCCAGCCCGCGCGGCAGCTTCTGCGCGATCCGCGCGTCCAGCCGCGGAAAGCCTTCGCGCATGCTCACGACGCCGGCCGAGTCGCGCTGCACCGGCGTGCGTCCCGTGTAGACCGCCGTCACTCCCGCGCGCGGGCCGAAGCGCGTGGTGTAGTCCAGCGACAGGCGGCCGGAGTGCGCGGGCCGGCCCAGCAGTTCCGCGCCGGTGGCCTCGTCGCGCGTGGCCAGGTAGCCGTAGCCGATCTCCGTGCGCAGCCGTCCGCGCGTGGCGCCGGCCTCCAACTCCGCGCCGCGGGTGAATCCGTCCGCCACGTTATCGTACGTGTAGACGGTGATCCCGCTGGAATCCCCCGCCAGTGCGGTCTCGATGAAGTTGCTGAAGCGGTTGTAGAACACCTGCCCGCGCAGGTACGCCGGCCCCGTCGCCCACTCCGCGCCGAACGTGGCGTTGGACGAGGTTTCCGGGCGCAGGTCCGGGTTGCCCTGCACCGTGTATCCGGTGCCCGCGCCCAGGTTCAGGAAGTTCATGTAGAGCTCCTTGAACGCCGGGGCGCGGAATCCCCGTCCTACCGATCCGCGCAGCGCCAGCGAGGGGATGGGGCGCACCATGGCGGCCAGCCGCGGCGTAAAGTGCGTGCCCCACTGCTCGCTCCACGTCATCCGCGCGCCGGGGACGAGTTGCCACGCGCCGAACGCGAACGTCGTCTGGGCGAACGGCTCCACCGAGTGCATCGCGCGGTTCCTTCCCACCACGCGGTCGCTGTCGATTTCCTCGCGGCGCGCTTCCACGCCGGCATCCAGCGCGCTGGCGCCCCACGTGCGGCCGAAGAGGAGCTCGCCCTCCATCATCCGCTGCGATTCGGTGTCTCCCGAGCCTTCCACGGGGGACGCGCCGGTCGCCGCGCGGGCCAGGTGCTGGAACTCGCTGATGTACAGGGCGGGCGCCACGCGATTGCCGCCGCGCGTCCACTCCGCGCCGGCGCGCGCGCTCCACTGGCGGTTGTCCGCGAACTGGTACAGCGGTCCGCCGCGCCACCGCTGCCGTTCATCCAGGACGATGGCGGACGTTTCCATCCGCAGCGTGCTGTCCGCCGCCCACTCCAGGCGCAGCATTCCATCCAGCCGCTCCGCCAGCGCGTCCTGCGTTTCCGAGCGGCCGGGCGTCAGCTCGGTGGACCGGCGGCCCAGGTCGGCCACGTACTTCACCCGCCCCAGCGTGCCGCGCGCGGAGCCGTTGACGTCCGCGCGGCCCTGCGTGCCCGCCGTCACCTCCACGCCCGCGTCCCACCGGCCGGGCGCCGCGCGGCGGGTGATGACGTTCACCACGCCCCCCATCGCCTCCGATCCGTACAGCGCGGACTGCGGCCCCTTCACCACTTCCACGCGTTCGACCATGGACGCGGGAATGCGCGACAGGTCGATCTGCCCGCTGATCCGTCCGACCATCGGCTGGCCGTCCATCAGGATCAGCACGCGCTCGGAGCTCAGCCCCTGCAGCATCACGCCTTCGCCCGCGGGGTGGCCGCCTTCCAGCTGGATGCCCAGGCGGCTCGTGAGCACGGCGGACAGGTCCGACACGCCCGCCTGCTCGATGTCCGCGCGGGTGATGACTTCCGTGGTGACCGGGACGTCTGCCAGCCGCTGAAGGCGGCGGCTGGCGGTGACCACCACGGTGTTGAGCGGAAGCGCGCCCGCGCTCAGCGCCAGCGTGAGCGGCGCGGCGGCGGGGACGTCCATCGCGGCCGTGCGCTCCACGAACCCCATGCGGCGCACGCGGACGACGTAGCGGCCGGCGGGCACCCCGGCAATGGACCAGCGGCCTTCCGCGTCCGTGGTGGCCGTCAGGCGGACGGGGCCGTCGGCCTGCACGGCGGCGCCCGGCAGCGGGGCGTCGGAGCCCGCTTCGGTCACCCGTCCGTCCAGCCGGTGCGCGGTCTGCGCGGCCAGCCCGCCCGCCGTGAGCGCGGCAGCCACCCAGGCGGCGGCCAGCGCCCGCACGATGCGCGATGGGGGAGTGATCATCCGGCCAGCTTGGCGTAGCGGAAGGAGATGCGGCGCGTTTCGCCCGCGGGGCCGTAGTAGCCGGTCACCTGGAGCTTGTAGACCTCGTTGCCGCGGCGGATGAGATAGACGTCGTGGGTGGGCCACACCTGATGGTCGGCGCCGGTGAGGTTGTACTTGTACCACTTGCTGGTGTCGAACACGGTGGCGCTCCACGCGGAGGCGGCGGCCGGGATCTGCGCGGCGGTCACGGCGTCGAAGTCGGCGGCCTCGCCGGCCGGCGTCATGGCGCGGATCTGGTCGTTGGTGGCGCCCGCGTTCTGGCAGATGCAGTAGCCGGTCATGCCGCCGGGGCCCGCGGTGCCGCCGTTGAGCATGAGCCCGGTGGCCTTGAACGCCAGGTCCCACGCGGTGGAGGTGGCCGGGTCGGCGGCGGTGACCACGGCAGCGGGGGTGCCCAGGTCCACGAGCGCCCAGTTGGTGGCGTGCGAGGCATCCACCGTCATGCTGGCGCCGGGATCCACGGCGGGCTCGGTGGGGCCGTTGTCACTGCACGCGCCCATCAGGACCAGGGTGGCGGCGGAGAAAAGAGACCAGCAGCGCAGGCCGGATCGCGTCACGAGAGTACTCCATTGTTTCTGAGTTTGAGAATCATTCTCAACAACTCTGGAGAAAGTAGGATCGTATGTTGAGGGTGTCAAGCATGGTTGATGATGAAATTCTGATACGCCTGTTGCTGGCGGGAATTCTGGATCTGGCGCGCGGGAGATTGGCTGATTGGTGAGGGGAAGCGCTGGATTCGCGTGTCCGCGGGACCTGTGTGGCGCGGATGGATCGGGATCGCGGGAGGATGGCGGGCGTGATATGATGGAAGAGCGGGGCGCGCCGCTGGAATTCCGGTCTCAATCGATGATTTCGCGGCGCGGTCCGCCTCCAGGAGCGAATGAATTCGCCGCTGGAGCAGCACGAAGTCCACCTGCGTGGACTGTGGCCGCGGGTCCCGCGCGGGTCAGCGAAGTGCCGTGGCGGGGCGGAGATGGTACGGCGAAGAATCGCGGATTTCCCGTGATGTGTGCGGGGCGGGGCGGGGATGTGCGTTTGGGGCGGATGTGGTGTGCGCGATGATTCGTCGCGGGCGGGGTTTTCGGGATGACATCAGGGGAATGATCGATGGAGCAGCAGCCGGAAGCGTGGATGCGGGGGCCGGTGCCGGGTGTAGAGCCGCTGTTGATGCCGGCGGCGCACGCCCTGATCGGCGCGGCGGAGGACGTGCGGCGTGCTGCGGAGGGGCTGTCGGCGGAGATGCTGTGGGCCAGGCCGGGCGGCGCGGCGTCGGTGGGATTCCACATCGCGCACGCGGCGGGGAGCCTGGACCGCCTGCTGGCGTACGCCCGCGGCGAGGCGCTTTCGCCGGAGCAGTTCGCCTATCTGGCGGCGGAGCAGGAGCCGGGCAACCCGCCGCTGGACGCGGCCACGCTGCTGGCGCGCTTCGATGCGCAGGTGGAGCGCGCGCTGGCCCAGATCCGCGCCACGCCGGTGGACAGCCTGCTGGAGCCACGCGGCATCGGGCGCAGGCAGCTTCCCAGCAACGTGCTCGGCCTGCTGTTTCACGCCGCGGAGCACACGCAGCGCCACACCGGCCAAGCCGTCACCACCGCCCGCATCGTCCGCGGCCTCGCCGCCGATTGATTCGGCTGTGCCCGTCGGATTGCGTGAGGGTGGGACGTTCGCCAAGCGGTTGTGGCGGGCCGGGTTCGAGACCTGGCGAGGTCAGCGACACCAAGCCCCCCACGCGCGGATCTTCGCTTCCCGCACCGATCTCTCCGCACGTGCCCAACCCTCCCCCAGTCTTTTTTGGGGGAGGGTGGGCCGGTGGTGCCGGCCCGGGTGGGGGCCGCCGTGGAGCCCGCCCGTCGCACGGAACCAGACGCAGAAGAGCCCCGCGCCGGGATGGCGCGGGGCTCTTTCCGTTCAAGGCGGAACGCCCTGGCTGCATGCGGGATTCGAACCGGTCAGCTGTCGATCTGCTCGTCTTCGCCCAGCACGCGGAAGAGCGCGCTGACGACCGCCGGGTGAAAGCGCGTGCCCGCCCCGTTGCGCAGGAACGGCTCCCAGTATTCGCGCGGCATGGCGCCGCGGTACGAGCGCTCCGACGTCATGGCGTCCCACGCGTCCACCACGCGCAGCACCGCGATCAGCAGGTGTTCCGGCGCGGTGGGCGGCACCTGCGCGCACAGCTCCTCGTGGTTGGTGCCCTGGTGCTCAATCAGCGGCGCCAGCGGCTGCAGCGACGGCACCCCGCGCACGATCTCGGCGCCGACGCTGGCGTGCGCGCGAATGGTCTGCAGCTCCTCGGGGTTCAGCGGCTCGGTCTTCTGCAGCAGCTCGATGGGCACCGAGATCTTGCCGATTTCGTGCAGCTGCGCGGCCGATTCCAGCAGGCGCCGCTTCTCGTCGGACAGCTTGAGGACGATGGCCATCTTGTCGCACATGTCCGCCACGCGTTGGCAGTGGCCGTACATGTACCGGTCGCGCGCGGCGATGGTGAGCGCCAGCGCCTGGATCATCTCGGCGCGCGCGTCACTCACTTCGCGCCGCAGCCGGTCCATGGAGCGCCACGTCTCAGACCGCAGCGCGCTGATCTCGCGCTCCACGCGGCTGACCGCTTCGTCGATCTGCACCCGCACCGTCTCCGCGTCAAAAGGCCTCTGCATCACCGAAAAGCGGTCGTCGCCCAGCATGCCGCGGCCGCTGAACGGCGCGCCCGGCTCGGTGACCACGATGTGGCAGCCGGCGCGGTTCAGGTCGCGAAAGCGGCGCATGTAGCCGATTTCCTCAAACGACCGCTCGCAGCCCAGGTCGGTGATCATCACGTCCGGAACCAGGCCTTCCTCCAGCACCTGCATGGCCTGCCCGCCGTCCGGCACCACGCTCGCCAGGTGCTTGGCGTTGCGGATGATGGGGGCCAGCTCGTCCACGACTTCGGGGCGGTCGCTGACGACGAGGATGCGTCCGGTGAACATCATGATCGGGTCTGGTGAAGGTGCCGGAAGGGCGGTCGGGTCCAATGAAGGGGCTGCGTGCGGGACAGCGGCGCGCGTGCGGTGCGCGGGGCCGTCCTGCCGCGGCGGATCAGAGCAGCAGGCCGGCGTACGCGGCGGCGACGCAGGTCATGGTCGCGGTAAGGGCCTGCAGCGCGGTGCGGACGGCGGCGGTCTTCTGGTGCTTGCTCATCGGGGTGTCTCCTGCGTTGCGTTGGCTTCCGTGCGGCGGCACATCGCCGCGGGTCACGGCGCCTCCTAAGGCGAACGGCGTACCCGATTCGCGTTCTCCTGTAAGTGGTTGCTGTGAAGCGGTTTGCGGGGTCGGAGCAGTTTCGGGGGATGACCGGAAGTTGTGCGGATTCCGTACACGCCGATCCGGGGAAGCGCCGGAATCCCGCATGGATGCTGGGAAAATCGCGATTCTGTCGGATTTTCGTACAGCACGGCCGCGTCCGGAAACGCGACACCGGGAGATGGCGAGGCGCGGGGGCGGCCCCCACCCGGGCTCGTACTACTCGCCCACCCTCCGCCTCCCGAGAGCGAATAAATCCGCCGCTCCAAAAGCGGAAAGCCCCGACACGGCGCCCACAGGCGCCGTTCGGGGCTTCAACTGCATCGCGGCCGGAAGTACGGCGTGAATTCTCCCCTCTCCGTGCGGCAGTTTGCACGGGGAGGGGCCGGGGGAGGGGCCTCATGGCGTCGGACGCGCCGAACCATCCGGAACGCACGCTCCTGGGGTGTGCTCCCTCTCCCACATCCGTTCGTGGGAGAGGGTCGTCGTGCGCAGCACGCGGGGTGAGGGCTCCCAGCCGGCGGGCGGCCGGTGCCGCGCCGAACCGCCTCAGATCATCCACCCGACCAGAGCATCAACCGGGCGCCGACATCTGATCATCCGATTCCGCGCACGCGTTCCGCGCGGTTCATCCGATCAGGTCGATGGCCCAGAGGCTTTCCTCGCCGGTGATGAACAGGCGCCGTCCATCCACCCCGCCGAACGCGCAGTTGGAGCAGGTGTGCGGCGTGGGAATCCTGCCGAGCGGCTCGCCCGCCGCCGAAAACACCTGCACCGAATCGCCGGAGCTGGACCAGATCCATCCCCGCGCATCCACGCAGAAGCCGTCGGGGACGCCCGGCTCCACCACCCGAAAGATGCGCTTGCGGCTCAGCGTGCCGTCCGCGCCCACGTCGAACGCGTAGATCTCGTGCGTGTGGCCGCCGCTTCCGTCCGCGGTGTCGGACACGTACAGCGTGCCGCCGTCCGGCGAAAAGGCCAGCCCGTTCGGCTGCTCCAGGTCGGCCATGCGGGTCAGCGTCTCGGTACGCCGGTCGTAGCGGTACACGCTCCGGTGCGGCAGCTCCGGCTCGGCCGGGCAGCCCTGCGCGGGATTGCGGATGCCGAACGTGGGATCGGTGAACCAGATCGCCCCGTCGCGCGCCACCACCAGGTCGTTGGGCGAGTTCAGGCGGCGTCCCTCGTAATGCGCGGCCATGATCACCGGCGGCCCCGTACCCGGCCACCAGCTGATGGCGCGGCGGCCGTGCTCGCAGTGCAGCAGCGTGCCGTCGTGGTCCACCGCGTTTCCGTTGATGAAGGGCGTGGCGTCGATCAGCACGTTCACGCAGCCGTCGGGGTGCCACGCCATTACGCGGCGCCCTTCGATGTCGCTCCACACCAGCACGTTGCGCGCGGGCCACCACACGGGGCCCTCGCAGAACACGGCGCGATCGTACAGCGAAAGGAGCCGCGCGTCCGGCGAAAGCACCGCGCGCAGCCGGTCGTCCAGCAGCACGGGGCCGGCAAGGTCATTCACGAGGGTCGGCGCGCCAGGAGGGCGCAGCCGGCACAGACTGGTCATTCTGAAAGCGTTCCGCGGGTGAAATCAGGGCGGGCGCCGTTCCGCAAATCCCGCCATCCGCCGGGAACAGGGGTTCCGGATGCCCGCGGCGCTGATACTGCCGCGTCGCTCTCTGCGGCCAGCCCCATCGGCCCGCGCTCCTCCGAAATGAATGGGGGAGGGTGGGGCAAGGCGGATGATTCGGTGCGGGAGGCGCAGTGCAGGCGTGGGAGCGAACTCCGTTGAGCGCATGAATCCGCCGCTCAAACAGCGCCAAGCCCCGAACCGGACGCTGTCGCGTCCGGTTCGCGGCTTCAACTACGTTTGGAGTGTGCAAGATTCTGGTGTGTGCTCCCTCTCCCACATCCGTTCGTGGGAGAGGGTCGTCGTGCGCAGCACGCGGGGTGAGGGCCACAGCCCGCGGCCGCGAGCCGAACCCGCCTCCGCGCCGAACGGCTCCCCCTCTCCCGCGGAGCGGGTGGAGGGGGTTGGGGGGAGGGGGCCCTCTCCGCACGCGCCTCCTCCATCAGCGACGCGGTGAGTTGCCGTTCTCCCCTCTCCGCGTTTCTGCTTCGGCCGGCAGTCTGCACGGGGAGGGGCCGGGGAAGGGGCCTCGCCGCCCGCCGCGGGACAGAACCGCCCCTCCCGCATGCGCCCCCCGCCTCCGCCGAAAACCGCCGCCCACGACAAAGGGCGCGCCCCGTTCCGGAGCGCGCCCCCCTGTCACCACAGCGGAACCGTGCGGGTGCCGCGAAATGCTCGGTCCGCCGCAGAACGCGGCGGCTACGGCGCCGTGTCGCCCTGCAGAACCTTCTCCACCGCGCTGGCCAGCTGGTCCGGCGTAAAGGGCTTGGGAAGGAACGCCGCGCGCGCCGCCACCCCGAACCGCACCTCCGACGCGTCCGGACGCCCCGACACGCATAGAAGCGGCGTTCCCGGACGGATTTCCGCCAGATGGTACGACGCCTGGTTCCCCGTCATCCCCGGCATCATGATGTCCATGATGACCAGATCGATGGGCCCGTCGAACTCCGACGCCACGTCCAGCGCCTCCGGCCCGCTGGCGGCTTCCACCACCAGATAGCCGCGCCGCTCCAGGGTACGGCGGGTCACCCGCCGCACCCCGTCGTCGTCATCCACCACAAGGATGGTGCCCAGCGTCCCCGCCCGGGGATCGTTCGTCGCGTGCTCCACGAGCCTTGTTGTTCGCTTGTTCCCGGTCAGCATCACACAAGCATGCTGATTTGTTTGCGTTTGCGCCAGAGAGGCGATGCCACCCGCGTGCCGCCGCTCCCGCGGTTCCCGGCCGGAAAACGCTGGTGAACACTGGTGCCGGGGCTGGTTCCACACCGCGAAGTCCGCTTCCGGACGGCGCCCTCCGCGGGCCGGACGAGGCCGGCGGGCGTACGGATCACGCCGTCGCGCGGTGGACCGGGGAGGTGGGACGAGGAGGTGCTACGGTGTCACGGCGGGCTCCGGAGCGCGCCGCGGGGTTCCGCGAGCCGTGCCGCAAGCGGAGGCATGCAGATTGTACGTGCAGTCATGTAGCAGCTAGATTGGCCGATCTCTCCGGAGTGCGAATCGGAGGTGGACGGGCCGGTGCACGCACGTCGGGAGACACATGCAGAATGAGCACGGGGCGGGACCGGACGGCGCGGAGGCGCGCGAGCGCCTGCTGGCCGGCGCGGCGCGGGCGTTCGTCTGGGAGGGTGAGGTGGCGGACGGCGTGCTGCGCGTCACGCGCGCGGGCCCCGGCGTGGAAGCCGTGCTGGGGCGCGACGCCGGGGCGTGGACCGCGGAGGCGGGGCTGGATCCGCACGCCGCGCCCGCCCTGGCCCGGGCGCGCCTGCGTGCCGCCGTGGAAGGCGCCGGGTACGCCATTCAGTACACCGCCCGCCACGCGGACGGCCGCCTGGTGCGCCTGCGCGAAACGGGCGAGCCCGCCGGCCCCGGCCGCATGCGCGCCGCCGTCCAGCACGCGCCCGACGACGCGGCGCTGCAGGAGGCCCGCCGCGAACTGATGGACCAGGCACCCGAGGGCATCGTGGTCATGGCCGGCGGCCGGGTGAGCGAGTTCAACGCCCGGGCCGCGGACATCTTTGGCGGCGACCTGCGCGGCCTTGCCCTGGCCGACCTGCTGGACGCGGACGAACTGGCCGCGCGCCCGTTTTCGCTGGACGAGCTTCCGCGGGGCGAAACGCTGCTGGGCGAACGCACCATCCGCAGGGTGGACGGCGGCACGGCGGAGGTGGAGATCAGCGCCCGCGTGCGCCCCGACGGGACGATCCAGGCCATTGTCCGCGACGTGACCCGCCGCCGCGCCGCCGAGCGCGACGCGGACGAATCCCGCATGCGGCTGCTGTCGCTGTTTGAGCTGGATCCGCTTCCCGCCTACGTCTTTCGCGTGGAGCCGGGCGGGATGGTGCTGGAGGCCGTCAACCAGGCGGCCCGCCTTCCCGACGGCGGCGCCTCCATGCTGGGCGAAACGGCCGAAGCCATCTTCGCCGACGCCCCGCAGATCCCGGCCGCCATCCGCCAGTGCGCCGCCACCGGCGAACCCATGCGGCGGGAAACGGAATACCGCTTCGGCGGCACCGGCCCGCGCGCCCGCGTCGTCATCACCCTGGGCTTCGTGCCGCCCGGGCGCGTGGTGGCACGCCTGCAGGACGTGACGGAGCAGCGCGCGCTGGAGCAGTCCATCCGCAGCCGCGACCTCACCTTTCAGGCCATCAGCGACGCCGTCTATCTGGCCGACCGCGAGGGGCGCATCGCCGACTGGAACCCCGCCGCCGAAAGCCTGTTCGGCCGCTCGCGCAGCGAAATGCTGGGGCGCATGGTGGCCGAGGTGCACGGCGCCGAGGTGATGGACCGCGTGACCGGGCCGTTGCTGGAGGCGCTGAGCACGTCGGACCGGTGGCAGGGCGAAATGCCGTACACCCGGCCGGATGGCACGGCGGGGCTGGCCGATGCCACGGTGGTGGCGCTGCGCGACGACGAGGGCGCGCTGGTGGGGATGATCGCCGCCGAGCGCGACGTCACCGAGCGCCGCCGCGCGGAGGATGCCCTGCGGGAAAGCGAGGCCCGCTTCCGCGCCATGTTCCAGAACAGCGCCATCGGCATCTGCGTCACCTCGCCCGACATGCGGGTGATGGAGTGCAACCCCGCCATGGCCGCCATGCTGGGGCGCGACCGCGACGGGCTGCGCGGCACCAGCTTCGCCGAGTTCACGCACCCCGCCGACCGCGCCGAGAACGTGCAGCGGCTGAACGCCGTCAAACGGGGCGAGGCGGACCACTACACGCTGGAAAAACGCTACCTGCGGCCGGACGGGTCCGTGGTGTGGGCCCGGCTCACCGCCTCCGCCGTGCGTGACGCGGCGAGCACGCTGCAATATCTGATCGTAATGGTGGAAGACGTGACGGAGGCACACGACGCACTGCGGGCCGTGCGCGAAGGGGAGGCCCGCTTCCGCGACATCGCCAGCAACGTCCGCGACATCTTCTGGATCGCCTCGGCCACGGGCGAAATGCTGTACGTGAGCCCCGCCGTGCAGCGCATCCTGGGACTGCCCGCGGCCGAGATGATCGCCGACCCCGCGCGCATCATCACCCTGATCCACCCCGAAGACCGGCGCAAGGTGGGCCGGCCCATCGAAGAACGGCTGGTGGGCGAAACCACGCGCGAGTACCGCATCGTCCGCGGGGACGGGCAGATGCGGTGGATCCGCGACCGCTCGTTTCCCGCCCGCGGCGCGGACGGGGTGCTGCGGCTGGTGGGGATCGCGGAGGACATCACCGAGCGCCGCGAGGCCGAGTCGGCGCTGCGCAACAGCGAGCAGTACCTGCGCGCGCTCATCCAGCACTCCACCGACATCTTCACCGTCCTGGAAGAAGACTTCACCATCCGCGACACCAGCCCCTCGGTGGCGCCGCAGATGGGGTGGGACCCGCTGCGGGTCACGGGGGTGGACGCGCTCAGCCTGCTGCACCCGGACGACGTGGAGCCCATGCGCGAGCTGCTGCGCGTGTGCGCGGGCGACCCCGGGCTGCCCTGCGCGGCGGAGTACCGCATCCGCAACCGCGAAGGCAAGTGGCAGGTGCACGAGGCCGTCATCACCAGCCTGCTGGAACATCCCGCGGTGCTGGGCATCGTCGTCACCTCGCGCGACGTCACCGACCGGCGGCGGCAGGAGGAGGAAGCGCTGCGGATGGCGGAAATCGTTCGTACCACGAGCGACGCCATCGTTTCCAAGTCGCTGGACGGCACGGTGCTGAGCTGGAACCCCGCGGCTGAACGGATGCTGGGATGGTCCGAGGCGGAGATGGTGGGCGCCAGCATTCTGCGCGTGGTGCCCCCGGAACGGCACGAGGAAGAGGTGGCCATCCTCGCCCGCGCCGCGCAGGGCGAGCTGGTGAACCACTATGAGACGGACCGCATCTGCAAGGACGGCCGGGTGCTGCGCGTGTCGCTTACGGTATCGCCATTTCCCGACGCGGAAGGACGGATTACCGGCATCTCCACGGTGGCGCGCGACATCACCGGGCAGCGGCGGCTGGAGGAGCAGCTTCGCGCGGCGCAGAAGATGGAGGCGGTGGGGCGGCTGGCCGGCGGGGTGGCGCACGACTTCAACAACCTGCTCACGGCCATCCGCGGCAACGCGGCGCTGCTGCTGGCGGACCTGCCGGAAGGCGACATCCTGCGCGAGGACGTGGCCGAGATCGACCGGGCCGCGGTGCGCGCGGCGGAACTGACGCGGCAGCTGCTGGCCTTTTCGCGCCGGCAGGTGCTGCAGCCGCGGGTGCTGGACCCCAACGCCGCCGTGCGCGACATGCAGCGCATGCTCACCCGCCTCATCGAGGCGGACGTGGATCTGGTAGTGGCGCTGGCGCCGCGCGTGCCCAGCGTGCGCGCGGACCCGGGGCAGATGGAGCAGGTGATCGTGAACCTGGTGGTGAACGCGCGCGACGCCACGCCGCAGGGCGGGCAGATCACCGTGGCCACGGGCGAGCAGATCGTGGACATGTCCAAGCACCACGTGCCGCCGTACGTGGCGCCGGGACGGTACGTGCGGCTGTCGGTGAGCGACACGGGATCGGGGATCGACCCGCAGGTGATGGAGCACCTGTTTGAACCGTTCTTCACCACCAAGCCGGCGGGCAAGGGAACGGGGCTGGGGCTTTCCACCGTGTACGGCATCATCAAACAGAGCGAGGGCTACGTCTGGGCGGAGAGCGATCCCGGCGAGGGAAGCCGGTTCGTTGTGCTGCTGCCCAGCGTGGACGAGCCCGCCCCGCAGGAAAGCGCCGTGATCTCGTCCGCGCCGCGGGAAATGACGGGCTCGCGCGGCACGGTGCTGATCGTGGAGGACGAGGACGCGGTGCGCACGCTGGCCCGCCGGGCGCTGGAGCGGGCCGGAATGCGGGTGCTGGAGGCGCGCTCCGCCGCGGCGGCGCTGGAGGTGGCCGCCCGCGAGCCGGTGCTGGACCTGCTGCTGACGGACGTGGTGATGCCGGGCGGGAGCGGGTCGCTGGTGGCGCGGCAGCTGGGGGACCGCTACCCGGGGCTGCGGGTGCTGTTCATGTCCGGGTACCCGGGCGAGGCAATCGAGGAACTGGGGCTGGGCCGCGACGCGGACCTCATCCCCAAGCCGTTTTCGCCGTCGGAACTGGCGGAGCGCGTGGCGGAGGTGCTGGGGCGGGCCGTGGGCGAGGCGCGGGTCTGACCCGTTCCGGCGCGGATCCAGGCGGGACGACGTACATCGAAAGCCCCGAACGGCGTGCAGGCAGCACTGTTCGGGGCTTCGCGTATAGGAGTGGCGGGATCTGATTGTGGCGATGATCGCGTCGGCGTCATCCGTCGGCCGTTCCGGATCGGCCGGGGACCGTCCGCCATCATCCGATCAGCGCCCAGCCGATCAGGTAGACCAGCGTCGGTGGATCAACCGCGGTGCATCAGGGCCAGGCATCAGCGCGGCGGATCGGACCCGGTAGATCGGCGTCGGTCGGTCAGCGTCTGTCGACCACCGCTGGCCGATAATGTGGATCAGCATCGTAGATCAACATCCGTCGATCAACATCCGTCGATCAACATCCGTCGATCAACATCCGTCGACCAGCGCCTGTGGATCGTCTCTCGGTGGATCGCGGCCATCCGATTCGCGTCATCGGCGGGCAGGAGACGATGATGGCGACGCGTGACTTTACCCCGCGGCGGGGACCATCACCACGGCCTCGCCATCCAGCACCGTTTCGCCGTCCTGGTTGGTGGCGGTGGTGGCCAGCCGCACGCGCCGCCTGCGTTCCATCACCTCCACCACTTCCACGCGCGCCGTCACCGTGTCGCCGATGCGCACCGGCCGCACGAACCTGAGCGACTGCGTCAGGTAGATGGTGCCCGGCCCGGGAAGCCGCATGGCGAGCACGGCCGAGACCAGCCCCGCCGTCAGCATACCGTGCGCGACGCGCCCGCCGAACGGGCCCGCCGCGGCCGCCACCGCGTCCATGTGCGCGGGGTTCATGTCGCCCGTCACCCCGGCGAACAGCACCACGTCCGTTTCCGTCACCGTGCGGCTCATCTGCGCCGTCTCGCCCACGCGGGGCAGCGGGTTCTGCGTCGGTTCCTGTGTGCTCACGTCGGCTCGCGTCTCCAGGTGTCGTGCTGTTCAGCCCCCTCTGGTCTCACGCGGAGGTCGCGGGAGAGAGTGAGAACGAGCATGGTTGCGTCCCCCACCCACGCAGCAGGCTGAATGCCAACCTCCAGTTCATCTGAACGGCGCGTGAGGAACCACATCGGGCGCAAGTTCGTACCCAGGTAGACCCGCACGTCAGACCCGCCGGTACGTGTTCAACGCGATGTGCACGGTTGGGATGGAAACCACCCGATGGGCCGACCTCTTTACGCCAACCCGTGTGGCTCGTATTCTGGGCTCAGGATGAGAGGGAATCCCGCGCGGTCGAGCAGCGTGCTCACTCTTGCCTTGCCGCTGGATTCCGCTCGTGCGATGGCGCATGCCAGGCGCTGAATCAAAAGCACGAGAAAGTTGATGGTCCGCCTCGGACTTGGAAACAGAGGAAGAATCATGCGCTTGGAACGGCTGATCCTCGTTACGCTGGGACTCGGGCTCCTGGTAGCGTGCACAGACGGACTCACGGGACCCGAAGCGGCACCAGCGGTTGACGCGTCGCACTCAGCAGGCGAGAGGGCGCTCGGCGGCAGGTCACCTGGCGAAACGGAGTACGGGTGTACTTTTGAAATCAGGAATCCGGCTGGCGGGTACCGAACGCGGCGGGCTCATATCCACCTTCCCGCTCCCGAACTGCACCCGCTGGGAATGCTTCGGGAGTACCGGTATCGCGCATTCGCGGGAGAGGAACTGGTGATCTCGGCTCGATGCATGATTCCTGCGACCGAGCGTGCCGGCAAACGGGTGGACCGGCTGTTCAATGTCTTTCGGGAGCATCAGCAGAAGCCCGACGACGCAATCAGGTCAATGTCGAATGAGTGCTGTCCAACCGTCGAAGTGACCACGTGCCAGTACGGAGGTTCGTACTACGATGGCGATTGCGAGGGGGCGACAACTCCGGAGGAGGACTACTCTGCGTGCTACTACTTCGGTGAGTGCGGCGGGAGTGGAGGTTGGCACTGGCAACCGGGTAATCCAGCCAATCCCACGTGCGACCCCGCCACAGGGTGCGACCCGATGGCCGATTGTATTGCGAAAGGGCATCCAGAGTGCCTGCAGCCGCTGACCGGGGCTGATTCCGCGGCGCTGGTCTCGGCCCTTGGCATGGTGCGGACGCAGTTCAGCGACTCAACCGCCGCCCGCGCGTGTGCCGAGATGACGGCTTCCTTCCGTTCCGCCATGTCCGCCGGCGCAGTGTTCCGGGGCAGGTTTGACAGCGGCTCGACGAGTGACGGTGAACCACCGCACTACGGGTCATACTATAACCGAAAGCTCCACTTCGATCCGTCTGCTCTCGACGCCGCAGCCATGGGGGACATTACCGCGCTCCGCGAATTGGTAAACACCGCCCTTCACGAGGGGTCCCACTATACGGGTGCAGAACACCCGGCGGGGTACACGCTCGATGCTCAGCTTTATTCGGACCCCCCGTTCAACCAGCTGAATCCAGGCCCCAACTCGTGCGTTCCAAGATGAGATCCACCCCCATGTGGCTGGTCGTACTCGCTGCGACGCTCATCGCGCAAAGCATTCAAGCCCAACCATGGGAAAGCTGGCGTACCAGTGCCATCCATGGGGCGATGAACTACCGGGCCTCGGTACTCGGGGACACGATCTCCAAGTTCGACCGCTGCAGGGTGGATGGCCAGATCACGGATACCGCGTTCGTGTCGCCAGCAAGCGCGAGCCTTCGCAGACTGATGCTGGGGCCTTGCATGGGGGAGGTAGCGGCCGGCCATCCCATGGTGCGCGTCGACTCGGTCAGAGGGGACCTGACCGGGGCGATGGTCTACGCCACCGTGGTCCGGGGTGGATGGCAGCACCAGGAAACGTTCGTTCTCGTGCCACTCCGGGCCACGCTGCCCATCATGTCGGTGGAAGAGGTCCTCATGTCCGCGGGCGTGGAGTTCCGGTACGTACGGCAAACGCCGCCACAACCTCCACTGCACTGAAGCCGCAGGCCGCTCCAGCACGACCGGCGAATTTGATGGGTGGAAGCAGCGCCTCCGTTCAACCCGGTCCGTTGACCAGATGCAGGGAAGTGCATACCTTTTCACCTCTGTCGCCCCCGTAGCTCAGGTGGATAGAGCGACGGTTTCCTAAACCGCAGGCCGCGCGTTCGAGTCGCGCCGGGGGCACTGAAAAAGACCGCTGCATGGCGCAATTCGCCGTGCAGCGGTCGTTTTTATCCACCCCGCCGTCCCCCGCGGGAGGAGAGTCCTCCCCCCCCCCCGGCCGCCTACTCGCAGAGGTACGTGTCGGCGCAGCAGGTGCTGTCCATGAACGAACACATCTCCGGGTTGCAGCTTCCCACGCAGGTTTCCGGTTCGTTGGTTCTGCACAGGCATCGCTGCGGCATGCTGTAGGATTCTCCATTGCAGTACGTCCTGATGTCTTCCGTATAGAAGCCCTGGCCACGCACCGTGCCGCGCTCTCCCTCCGCATCCGGGGCGGTGGCGAACGACTCGACGGTCAGGTTGTCCAGATTCAGGCGGATCTTGGTCATGATGCGTCTCCGTTGTTCAGGGATGCCGGCGTGGCGGAGGCGCCGCGCCGAGGGGCCGCCGGTTCAGGCGTACCCGCAGGCCGGGTCCACGAAGGTGTCGGTGGCCGGGACGCCGCACTGGTAGCCCATGCACGACGGAACCGTGTTGCCGGTGTTGTAGCAGATCCAGCAGTACGAGTCCGGCCCGCCGCGGCCGGTATCCGCCGGCTGCTCCTTGAGATCGCTCGCGGGTGCTACTGCAAACGACTGTACATCCAGAGCGCTGATGTCGAGACGCATGGCGGCCTACTTGGATCGGGGAATGGGATGAAGCGAGCGTACCACCATAACGGAATGCCGATCCATGTCAAGGATTCCGTCCTGAAACGTGTGATTACCCGATAGCCGATCCGAGAAAACGCCGCCCGGGCACTCGGCCGGGCGGCGTTTCTTTTTCACGATCGATGGCGGGCGATGCGCGTCAGTACCGGGCGGTGAGCGAGTACGAGCCCTGGTTGGCGCGGCGGGCGTTGAGCCGTGATTCCTCGGCGTTGCTCCAGCTGCGCACCTCCACGCGGTAGCGGCCGGCGGGAAGCCGCTCGGAGATCCGCTCCGCGCCGCCCACCCCGTTCACCGCCACCGACGTCGCCACCGGCTCGCCCTTGGCGTCGAACACGAGCAGGTCCAGGTCCGCGTGCGCCGGATCGCGGGCGTCCGTGATCTTGAGGACCAGGGTCACGTCGCGCGGCTCATCCAGCGTAAAGCCGTAGTGCGCGGAGGATTCAAAGAGGTTGCTGCGCCGCGTGCGCCGGCTGTTCACCTCCCCGCGCACGGACGCGCCGGACTCCAGCGCGAGCGGAAACGGCTCCGGCGCGGACGGGCTTTCCCCCGGCGAGTAGGTGATGCCGCGCGCGCTCAGCGAGGCGGCGATGGCGGCGCGCTGCCCGGTGCCGGCGGCAAGCGCGTTGGCGAAGCGCAGCAGGTACGGGTCCGGCTCGCCGCGCAGCGCCGTGAGCGCCGTCCACAGCGGCGCGAATCCCAGCGCCAGGGAGTCGGCGCCGTCCTGCCGGTCGTCGTACCAGTCCCACAGCGCGGAGCTCACCGCGTGCTCGCTCCAGATGCCGGGATGGTCTCCGGGCTCCACGTCCTGCTCCATGTCCATCTCCAGCAGCACGGTCTGCCGCCCGTCCGCCGCGCCCGTGTCCACGTAGGCCGGATTGCCGGCCACCACGGCGGCAAAGAAGTTGGCCCACCCCTCGGACCACGCCAGCCGCGGATCCAGCTGGTCGCCCGAGGTGTGCTCGCCCGCGGGGCTGTCGTCGCGGCTGAAGCTGGCCATCAGAAAGTGCCCGTACTCGTGCGCAATGACGTGGTCGTCGTACTCGTCGCTGTCGCTGCCGCGCAGGCCGCTTACGTACGCCACGCCGTCGCGGTCGTTGAAGTAGGTGCCCTCGGTGTGCACCGTGTCCCAGCGCACCTGCAGGCGCGGCAGGGTGATGGAGGGATCCGCCGCGCGCAGCAGGGCGTTGGCCCGGCCGATGACCATGGCGATGTTGAAGGGGCCCGCCACGCGCCCGCTGTCCGTCGCCAGCACGTCGCGGGTGACGGTGCGCGCGTCGCCCGGCGTGAACGGGGCCGACGCGGCGGACCACTCCACGCGGTCGCGGGCGCGCAGAACGCGCGTGTTTTCCGTCTGCGCCAGCGCGCGCACGACCACGGCGCCTTCCACCGGCGGGTCCACGCGGATGGTGTACGCGCCCGCGGAGTCGGTGAACGCGCTCCCCAGCACGCCTCGCCCGGGCGAGGTCAGGATCTGCACGCGGATGCCGGCGGCCGGCCGCTGCACGGGCGCGGCCAGGTTCAGCCCCTTCTTGCCCGGGAGCACCTTCTCGTACCGCACGGTGCCGCGAAACACCGTCTGCGCGGCGGCGGACGTCGTCCATCCCGCGCCCGCAAGCGTCGAGGCGAGCAGCACAAGCCGCGCGCCGCGGTTCATCATCAGCAAAGTCACGATCGGCGATCCAGTGCGGGGTCGCGGGGCGGGGAACGGTGGTCATTCCCCATGCAGGTGTGCGCCGCCGCGGGCTCCCGGGACGGCACAGACGCCTTCAGACACGAACGCGCCGCGGATGGTTCCGGAGCGGGCGCGCGCGGCCCTTTCATGCGCGTTGTGCGACCTCCGTGCCCTCCCGTGCTGCGCGGTCATCATCGACCGAAAACGAAAGCGGAGCCGGGGTCGCCCCCCGGCTCCGCTTTCGTTCCTCCACCCGATCCGCTCCCGGCGCACCGGGCCCGGACCGGGGCCCCGCGGTTTACGGCAGGGCCAGCACCTGGAGCGCGGGCTCCACCTTGCCGTCAAAGATGCGGATTCGAACGCCGTCCAGCCTGGTGAGTTCGAAAAAGCCGTCATCCTCGTTGAAGCCCAGCGTCATCTCCTGCAGCAGGGCGATGGCCACCTTTTCGCCCAGGCGCAGCGATTCGGTGTAGTCGCTGCGCCAGTGCACGCCCGCCGCGTTGCGGAAGATGGCGATGTTGCCGGCCAGCTTGTTCAGCTCGCCGCCGACGGTCATGACCGGCTCGGTCTCCGGCCGGGTGTAGGGGACCAGGGTGAGGCCGTCCACGCTGGCCTGCACGGGGTTCTCGATCTCCTTGAGGTCGTCGAAGAACGCCTTGAGGATGGTGATCATCGCCCCCGAGCCGGTGGCGTGGCCCGCGCCGTACGCCGGGTGCGTGGGCGCGCCCTCGGGGTACGCCTGCGGAAGCAGGTAGGTGGCGTTGGGGTAGTACTCGGCCAGACCGCCCGTCTCCAGCGAGGTGATGATGCTGGGGTCGATGGGGTAGCTGCGGCGGTCGTTGATCATGTTGTCCACGCGCCCGCCGAACTCCTCGGGGCGAAGGCGGCGGTGCACGCCCCACTTCTGCCACCACACGGCCCGCAGCGCGCGGCCCAGCACCTCGGGCACGGCCTGCAGCAGGTGCGTGGGACCGAAAGTGGCGAAGCCGACCTGCGTGCGCGACGGCGTGATCCCCATGGGCGGCATGTACGGATTGCCGCGGTTGTACGGGAACTCCGCGTCAATCTGCGGGCGCCCGGTGGTGCCATCCACGAAGGTGGACTCATTGCCCGTGGGCTCCGACATCAGGATCCACGCGGCGTTCCAGTACGCGTCCACCACCTGGTCAAAGTGCACCAGCGTCGCGCCGGCGCGCAGCGTGTGGATGAAGCGCTTGGTGGTCTCGAACGTGTCAGTGCCGCGGTAGTCCTGGCCGTCCTGGGCATTCAGCCAGCCCTCGAACTCTTCGAACAGGTAGTCCATGCCCGGCGTGGCATTGAACAGACGCTGGTCGATGGTGCGCGCGCCGTAGCTGATGAAGCCGTCCACCGCGTCGCGCCCCTGCCCGGCGGGCTTGCGCGGGTCCACGTTCCCCTTGAGCAGGAACTGGGAGACGTAGGGCCCCACCTGCTCGCCCGGGTAGATGCCGCGGAAGACGTTGCCCACCGTGGTGGACGTGCCCGCCGTGACCGGAACCGTGCCGCCGAACTGCGGGAACTCGGCGTTCAGCGACGAGACCGCGTCGGCGATCCTGGTGTTGGTGGAATACTGGATGAAGGGCACGTCGCGGGCGATGGCCATCCAGTACAGCTCACCCATCTCGTGTGCCGTCACCGCGCTGTCGAAGCGGGGCGCGGGAGGGATGGTGAACTCCTGCGCGTCCGGTCCTTCGATGTCGAAGGCGAAGCCGGCCTGCGGGTTGGTCAGCTTCTTGGGCATGCCCGCCGGCCCGAGGATGATCTCCTCGAAGTCGGACGGATCGCGGCTCTCCAGCGCGCGCAGCAGGGTTGCGTACGACGCCGGATCGGGGTCGCCCAGGTCGTCGTGGCGCAGGCTCTTGGAGTAGTTGCCGGCCAGCGGCGTGGCCGGGTAGTTGACCTCGTCGTTGTTGTTGAACTGGTCGGCGTGCTTGCGTTCCGCCGCCACCTGCGCCGCCTTCACGCGGGTGTCGCGCGCAGACAGCCGGCGCTCTTCCACGCGGCGCGATATACTGGTGTTCTGCACGTTGAAGTTGTCCAGCACCGCCACCCCGGGATGCGCCACCGCGGCGGTGGTTCCGGCCCCGATGGAAAGGCGCACCGCCGTCAGGGGGATGGGGTTGGCCGCCCGGGCCAGCGTGTTCCACTCGACTCCGTCGGGCGACGTTTCCCAGTACACGAACCCGCCCGCCTCGCGCAGGCGGAACCACCGGTGCAGCCGTTCGTCGTACAGAACCTCGCCCTGCAGCGTGCCGGTTCCCCCCACCTCGCTCACCGCCCGCACCCGCCCGTTGGCGCCGATGCGGAAGTAGATCTCGTTGGGGTCGTCCACCCGGGCGGACAGGATGACGCCCCCGCTCGTGACCGAAGGCGCCTCGACGACTTCCACGAAGATCTGGGACGCGGTGAGGTCGTACGTGGTGGCGGACTCGTAGTAGCTGTAGTTGGCGCCCGCCACGTTGGGCGACGGGCGGATCTCCAGGTGCCCGTTCACCTCGCGGATGCGCCCCGCCGCGGGCGTGGGGTTGTCGAACACGACCCACTTGGCGGGGTCGGTCACGTTGTCGTTGAAGTTGTCGACCAGCGTATGTGCCTTTGCCATTTCTCTGCTCCCCGAGTTGTCCCCCATTCCCGCCGCCCATCCGGACGCGCCGGGCCTTGCTGAACCCTCTGGAATCCTTTCCGCCGCTTGCGTTTTCGGTTTGTGTTCGGACTCCAGACTAACGGCGCGGAGTGGCGCGTTCAAGCGGGGAATGGCGCGTTACAAGTGCACGGGGCGGGCACTCGCAGGACCTGATTTCAACGGCGGGAAGGGGTGTGGAGCGGCAAGGGAACAGCGATGCGGGCCGGTGTTTTTTCCGCGCGGAGCGGATTGGTACAGAGCTCCGGAGTGTGCCCGGCCCCAATGCGCCGTCCCGACGCTGGTGGGCCGTACACGGTGATAGGAGATGAGGATCGGCGAGGATGGAGGGCGGCCGCGGCGAGGTCGTTGGAGGCTCGCCCTCACGACTCGCGTGCGGATCGCACGTGATGATCGGCACGGATGGCAGTCGTGCTGGCGAATCGCGGACGACGGGCGTCGGATAGCGGATAACGGTCCGTGATGACGGTCCGCGGCAACGGTCCGCGGGGCGGCCGGTCGCGGCGGCTGCGCAACTCGTGGATGGACTCGGGGCGCGATGCGCGGCGAGGCTGTCCGCCGTTGTTGCGGCGTTGCGGCAGCGTCAGTTGCTCCAGCCGTCGATGGGAAAACGAGAGCGGAGCCGGGGGCGCCCCCCGGCTCCGCTCTCGTTCATCCACCTGATCCGTTCACGGCCGCGCGGGTCCGGACCCGGCGCCCGCGACGTGGAGGGTGGTTACAGCGCCGGCACCACCTCGCCGTCAAAGATGCGGATGCGGATGCCGTCCAGCCGGGTGAGTTCGAAGAAGGCGTCGTCCTCGTTGAAGCCCAGCGTCATCTCCTGCAGCAGGGCGATGGCCACCTTTTCGCCCAGGAGCAGCGATTCGGTGTAGTCGCTGCGCCAGTGCACGCCGGCCGCGTTGCGGAAGATAGCGATGTTGCCGGCCAGCTTGTTGAGCTCGCCGCCCACCGTCATGACCGGCTCGGTCTGGGGCCGGGTGTAGGGGACCAGCGTGAGGCCGTCCACGCTGGCCTGCACGGGGTTCTCGATCTCCTTGAGGTCGTCAAAGAACGCCTTGAGGATGGTGATCATCGCCCCCGAGCCGGTCGCGTGGCCCGCGCCGTACGCCGGGTGCGTGGGCGCGCCCTCGGGGTACGCCTGCGGAAGCAGGTAGGTGCCGTTGGGGTAGTACTCGCCCAGACCGCCCGTCTCCAGCGACGTGATGATGCTGGGGTCGATGGGGTAGCTGCGCCGGTCGTTGATCATGTTGTCCACGCGCCCGCCGTACTCCTCGGGGCGAAGGCGGCGGTGCACGCCCCACTTCTGCCACCACACGGCCCGCAGCGCGCGGCCCAGCACCTCGGGCACGGCCTGCAGCAGGTGCGTGGGACCGAAGGTGGCGAAGCCGACCTGCGTGCGCGACGGGGTGATCCCCGTGGGCGGCATGTAGGGGTTGCCGCGGTTGTACGGGAACTCCGAGTCGATCTGCGGCCGCCCGGTGGTGCCATCCACGAAGGTGGACTGGTTGCCGGTGGGCTCCGACATCAGGATCCACGCGGCGTTCCAGTACGCATCCACCACCTGGTCAAAGTGCACCAGGGTGGCACCGGCGCGCAGCGTGTGGATGAAGCGCTTGGTGGTCTCGAAGGTGTCGTCGCCGCGGAAGTCCTGCCCGTCCTGGGCGTTCAGCCAGGTCTCGAAGTCCTCGAACAGGTAGTTCTTGCCCGGCGTGGCGTTGAACAGACGCTGATCGATGGTGCGCGCGCCGTAGCTGATGAAGCCATCCACCGCGTTGCGCCCCTGCCCGGCGGGCTTGCGCTGGTCCACGTTCCCCTTGAGCAGGAACTGCGAGACGTACGGGCCCACCTGCTCGCCCGGGTAGATGCCGCGGAACACGTTGCCCACCGTGGTGGACGTGCCCGCCGTGACCGGAACCGTGCCGCCGAACTGCGGGAACTCGGTGTTCAGCGAGGCGACGCTGTCGGCGATGATCGCATTGCTGGAGTACTGGATGAAGGGCACGTCGCGGGCAGTGGCCATCCAGTACAGCTCACCCATCTCGTGCGCCGTCACCACGCTGTCGAAGCGGGGCGCGGGCGGGATGGTGAACTCCTGCGCGTCCGGCCCTTCGATGTCGAAGGCGAAGCCGGCCTGCGGGTTGGTCAGCTTCTTGGGCATGCCCGCCGGCCCGAGGATGATCTCCTCGAAATCGGACGGATCGCGGCTCTCCAGCGCGCGCAGCAGGGTTGCGTACGACGCCGGATCGGGGTCGCCCAGATCGTCGTGGCGCAGGCTCTTGGAGTAGTTGCCGGCCAGCGGCGTGGCCGGGTAGTTGACCTCGTCGTTGTTGTTGAACTGGTCGGCGTGCTTGCGCTCCGCCGCCACCTGCGCCGCCTTCACGCGGGTGTCGCGCGCCGCCAGACGGCGCTCCTGCACCCGGCGGGAGACGCCGGTTTCCTGCACGTTGAAGTTGTCCAGCGCCGCGAAGCCCGCCGACGCCACCGGGATCGTCACCGCCGAGCCGATCACCAGCTGCACGGCGGTCAGGGTGATGGGGTTGGCCCGCTGGTGCAGCACCTCGAAATCCACGCCGTCGCGCGAGAACTCCCAGTAGGTGATGCCCGCCCGCTCGCGCAACCGCACCCAGCGGTGCTCCGCCGGATCGTACGGCACGTGCTCCAGCCGGGTGGAGGTGCCGCTCACCGTCTGCCCGGCTTCCAGCTGGCCCCCGGTCACCAGAATCGACACGAAGGTGAGCCCGTCCGTGAGCTGCGCGCGCAGGCCGGTGGCGGCGCCGGGGGCGTCAAGCACCTCGATCAGCTGCACCCGCGCTTCCGAGTCCGTCAGGTCGTACGTGACGGTCGACGTGTAGGAGTACAGGCCGGTGTCGCTGGGGCGGGGCTTGATCTCCAGCCGCCGGTTCACCTCGCGCAGCCCGGTGGCGCTGCCGACCGCAAAGCCGTTCGTCAGCCACTTGGCCGGATCGTTGGCGTTGTCGTTGAAGTTGTCCGTAAGGGTCGCTGCCTTTGCCATTTCCTCTGCTCCGCCTGGGTTGCCTCATCCCCGCCGCCGCCTGGCGCGGGGTCCCGCCGATCCCCCTGAACTCCTTTCCACCGCTGGCGTTTTCGGGTTGTTTTCGGTGCGGAACCATAGTGGGGCGGGAGGGGGTGTTCAAGCGGGAAATGGCGCGTTACAGGTGCACGCCGGGCGCGCGACGGTGTGCGGGTGTGTGGCGGCGCGGGGGTGTTCTCCAGGGGCGTAGACAGCCGGATCACCGGCAATGGCTCCCCCGCGTACACGCATCGTTACAGGGCCGCGGGGTGCTCACCGGGCGTTACTGATGGACGGTGCGCCGCGTGGATAACTGGATGGGATGCAGACGTTTCCGCCGGCGCGCGGCCGCCGCCGCGTCCCGGAGGATCGTGCGGGGGCGGTGCCGGTCCGCGCGCCCTGTTCGCCACGGGATGATGCGCATGGCGCCGCGGACTCGCCGCATCGCCCGCTGTCCCCCTTTGGCTCGACCGCTCGCCGCTCGACAGGTGCGGGGGCGTGGACGGTGGATGACCGGCGGCTCATCCGCCGCGGACTCGCCGCGCGACGATCCTCATCCATCCGCCGTGCGACGTTTCTCATCCATCCGCCGTGCGACGATTCTCATCCATCCGCCGTGCGGGGATGCGGCGGAGCGGGGCGGGGGATGCGGACCTGCGGTGACGGAACGCGCGGGGCAGAAGCATGGAGCGGAGCCGGGGATCATCTCCCGGCTCCGCTTTCGTTCATCCACCGGGTCCTGTTCCGCCCGGCTCCGCGCCGCGCGAAGCCGGTGCGCGCCGCGTCACAGCACCGGCGCCACCTTGCCGTCGTGAATGCGGATGCGGACGCCGTCCAGGCGCGTCAGCTCAAAGAACGCGTCGTCCTCGTTGAAGCCCAGGCTCATCTCCTGAAGCAGGCGGATGGCGATCGCCTCCCCGAACGGCAGCGAGCCGGTGTAGTCGCTGCGCCAGTGCACGCCCGCCGCGTTGCGGAAGGTGGCGATGTTGCCCGCCAGCTTGTTCAGCTCGCCGCCCACCGTCATCGGCGGTTCGCCCTGCGCCGGCGTCCAGGGGATGAGCGTCAGCCCGCTCTCGCTGGCCTGCACGGGGTTCTCGATGACGGCGGTGTCGTCAAAGAACGCCTTGAGGATGGTGATCATCGCGCCGGAGCCGGTGGCGTGACCCGCGCCGTACGCCGGGTGCGTGGGCGCGCCTTCCGGATACGCCTGCGGCAGCAGGTACGAGTTCGGGAACGCCTTGCCCGGACCGAAGTACGCGGACAGCCCGCCCGTCACCAGCGAGTCGCGGACGCTGTGGTGGATGGGATAGTCGCGCCGGCCCGCGATCCAGTTGTCCACGCGCCCGCCGAACTCCTCGGGGCGAAGGCGGCGGTGCACGCCCCACTTCTGCCACCACACGGCCCGCAGCGCGCGGCCCAGCACCTCGGGCACCACCTGCAGCAGGTGCGTGGGGCCGAAGGTGGCAAAGCCGGCCTCCGTCCGCGAGCGGGGCAGCCCCGCGGGCGGCATGTACGGGTTGCCCTGGTCGTACGGGAACTCGGCGTCGATCTGCGGGCGCCCCGTGGTGCCCTGGAGGAAGGTGGACTGGTTGCCGGTCGGCTCCGACATCAGGATCCACGCGGCGTTGTAGAACGCGTCCACCACCTGGTCAAAGTGCACGAAGGTGGCGCCGTCGCGAAGCGTGTGGATGAAGACGCGCGCGCTCTCGAACTCGTCCTGGCCGCGGCGGTCCTCCCCGTTCTGCACGTCCAGCCAGACCTGAAACGTGCCCAGGTAGTCGCGCCCGGCCCGCGCGGGAACCAGCCGCTGGTCAATCACCCGCGCGCCGTAGGAGATGAAGCCGTCTGTGGCGTCGCGCCCGTAGCCCGCCGGCTTGCGCGGGTCCACGTTGCCCTTGAGCAGGAACTGGGAGACGTACGGGCCCACCTGCTCGCCCGGATAGATGCCGCGAAACACGTTCTGCGCGGTGACGGGAACGGTGCCGCCGAACTGCGGAAACTCGCTGTTCAGCGAAGCGACGGCCGCGGCGATCCGCGGCCGGGTGCCGTACTCGGCGAACGGCACGTCGCGCGCGGCGGCCATCCAGTACAGCTCGCCCATCTCGTGCGCGGTCACGATGCTGTCGAATCGCGGCGCCGGCGGAATGGTGACCTCCTGCGCGTCCGGACCTTCCACATCAAAGGCGAGCCCGGCTTGCGGGTTGGTGAGCTTCTTGGTGGCGCCGTCCGCCAGCACGATCTCGTCGAAGTCCGCCGGGTCGCGGCTTTCCAGCGCGCGCAGCAGGCTGGCGTACGATGCGGCGTCGGGATCGCCGATGTCGTCGTGCCGCAGGCTCTTGGAGTAGTTGCCCGCCAGCGGCGTTTCCGGGTAGTTGATCTCGTCGTTGTTGTTGGCGTGCGCCTCGTGGTCGCGCCGGGCGGCGAGGCTGGCGGCCTTCTTCCGCACCGCGCGGGCGGAAAGCCGGCGCTCGTCCACGCGCCGCGCGTCACCCGTTTCCTCCACGTTGAAGTTGTCGAACACGGCGAAGCCGGCGGCGGGCGTCCGCACAAACACCTGCGCGCCGAACCGCCCCATGACCGCCGTGAGGGGGATGGGGTTGGGCGCCTGGTGCACCGTGGTCCAATCCTCCCCATCGGGCGATGCCTCCCAGAACGTGATGCCCGCCCGTTCCCGCAGCCGCAGCCACCGATGTTCGGCGGCATCGTACGGGATGTGCTCCAGCCGCCTGTAGGCTCCGTTTACGACCTGTCCGCACGTCAGCTCCCCCTGGCCCACCCAGATGGCCAGCAGGTCGTTTCCGCTGATCATGGCGTCGAGCCCCGTCGTGGCCGGCCCGGTGAGCGGGCGGATCAGTTGCACCCGGAACTCGGAGTCCGTCAGGTCGTAGGCCGCGCGCGAGGTGTACGCGTACAGACCCGGCTGGTCCGTCAGCGGGCGGATCTCCACGCGCCGGTTGGTTTCAAACAGGCCGTCGCTTCCGTTGACCAGCCATTTGACGTTGTCGACCGCGTTGTCGTTGAAGTTGTCGACGAGCGTGTGTGCCTTTGCCATCGTTCGCTCCCGCCAGGGTTTCCGGCGTCCGGCACCGTTCGGTGCGCCGGTTCCGCCGCTTCTGCCCGGATGCTGTTTCGGCATCCTTTCGGTCAACCGAGGATAGCGGGAATGGATCAGGCGTTCAAGCGATAAATGGCGGATAAGATGTGTTCAGCGGGCGCGCTACACCGTCCGGTTTGCAGTCCGCGCAAGGACGTTCGGCAAGGCGGTAGACAGCGATTCGCCTCACGCAAAGGCCATCGTGGGGCGAAATCGTTACAGGAGCGCGGAGAGCGGGGCGGGATTGCCGGCCTGCGGCGGCGGCGTCGTGCGGCGGCGCGATGGGGCTGAGCTTCCGGCCGGCAGGAGTTCAATCGTGCGGATGACGTGGTGGCGTGGATGGCGTGGATGCGGAACGGACGCGAGGCACGAATAAAAGCAGGCGCCTCCCGGATCACGGTGGATCCGGGAGGCGCCTTGTCGTCCAGCTTGTGCCGGCGGAAACGCTTACACGCAGGTGGAGCAGGTGAGCTGGCGCGTGCACGGGTAGAAGTGCGTTTCCGGGTCCACCGGCTTCGGCACCGTCACCACCGTGATCGTCATGATGCCGTCGGATTCCGCCGGAGCGGGCTCGGATGTGGAACCAGTGGCGAACGACTGCACATCCAGCGAATCGGGGTCCAGACGCATGGTGGTGTCCTCGTGTCAGTTGCGTGGGGGGACGTACGGGTCGTCATCAATCAAACCGATTGCGGTGTGCCTGTCAATTGTTAATCGACGTGAAATGTGTCTGTGTTGGATTCGTGCTGAGACGCCCAACTCGGCCCCCCCCGTACTGATCCGCGACACGCGCCAGTGATGCGCAGGCGCTGCGGCGTGTCGCGCACGTCGGCCCGCTCCCCCGTCTAACGCAAGCGGCGCCTCCCAGAAGCACGATTCCGGGAGGCGCCGCGTCGTCACCATGGAGGCCGGTCAATCAGACGCAGTTGCGGCAGGTAAGCTGGTGCGTGCAGGGCTCGAAGTGCGTTTCCGGATCGGTGAGAACGGGTTCGCAGGCGAAGACGCACGACGGGACGGTGTTGCCTGTCTCATAGCAGATGTAGCAGTACGAGTCCGGGCCGCCCTTGCCCGTGTCGGCAGGCAGGGCGATCTCGGAGATGGGGCTCGTGGCGAACGACTGCACTGCCAGGGAGTTCAGGTCCAGGCGCATGGCGGCCTCCTCGTGCGTTGATGGGGGATGAGAACGGCCCTCCACGATAATCATCCCCCTGCGCATGTCAAGCATATTGTTGCGCGAAACGTGAATGGCTGTCCGCGTGACCTGCTGCCGTCCATCATCCACATGACCCCTTTCGCTCCCGCCCGGACGTTGATGGGCGGTGATGATCTTCACCGGAGAAACGACCAGGAAGCGCCCCCGGATGATCCGGAGGCGCTTCTGTCCATCGTCTGAATCCGATCCGCCGAGCTTACTTCTCGGCCATGAACGGGTACTCGAACGCGTGCGGCGGAGCAAACGTTTCCTTGATGGTGCGCGGGCTGATCCAGCGGATCATGTTCAGGATCCAACCCGCCTTGTCGTTGGTGCCGCTGGCCCGCGCACCGCCGAACGGCTGCTGCGTCTCGTCCGGTCAGCGGAAGAGCAGCACCGGAATGAGGATGAGAGCAGGATGAGCAGCAGCCAGACGAGCATCATCCAGCGGCGGCAGTCATCCACGCCGCTCGGGATGATGGGCGGGCTCCTGCACCACCACCGGCGGACGTCCGGGCTGGCCCAGCACGATGGAGGGACGCCTGGCCGCGGCGAGGTCCCACGTGCCATCCACCGCGTACGCCCCGTCGCCGTTGTCGCGCAGGCCGCCGGCGAGCGTGGTCCCGGCGCCGCCGCTCACCGCGAGGTCCCCGGCGCGGCCGGGCCCCAGCGGGTTGCCGTAGCGGTCCCGCGGCACCAAGGTCAGCGTCACCTTGCGCCCGCCGCCCGCCGCCGTGCCCGTCTCCTGCACCCGCACCTGCGTGCGTGACGGGTCCACCCCCACGTCCACGTGCAGCGAGCGCAGCAGCTCGCGCGTACCCGTGCACTCCCTGCCGTACGCTGCGCGGAAATGGAAGGTGTAGTCGCCCTCCACCGTGAACAGCTCCGGCAGCGGTGTGCCGTAAACGCCGTCCGGCTCCGGCGTGCCGTCGTCGTGCGCCGGCGTGTCGAAGAGCTCATAGGTGTGCTCCGCGTACTCCACCAGCGGCCCGGGCGACGCCGCTTCCAGCGCCAGCAGCCCGGCCTGCCGCGCGCCCACCGGGTCGCCGTCCTGCGTCCCCGGCGCGCCCAGCTCGGACTCGGACAGCAGCGTCCCGGCCCCCGTGCGCGGCGCGCGGACGGTAACGTGCACGCGTGCGTGGTGCGGGTGGCCGCCGCCGGGGTACCACAGCGCCACCAGCGGGTTGAAGGCGTCGCCCGTGTAGAGCTTCGCCGGCACCGGCCTCGCGGTCAGCCGCGGACCCCCGGCGGGGATCACCTGCACGAAGTAGCGCAGGTGCTGCGCCGCGGGCACGAACGCGCCGCCGCCGGTCCCGGCGCGCGAAACCTCCACCGCCCACTCGCCGTCGCGCTCACCGTCCATCGGCAGCGGAATGCGCAGGAAGGTCCATGTGGCCCCCGTGCTGTCGTCCACCCCCGGCGTCGCGCCCGTGATCCACGCGCCCGCCGGGGTCCGGACGCGCACCGCCAGCACGCTGTCCGGCCGGTCCCATCCCACCACCACCGTCACGCTCTCCTCGCCGCAGACGGAGAACGGCACCAGCTGCCCCGTCCGCTCGCTGCGCGGAAGCTCGAACGGCGGGTCCAGCAGCGCGCCCGCCTCAAAGATGTTTCCGAACGCCAGGGAGAAGTACTTCTTCAGGTCCAGCGGATCCCCCGCGCGGGTGTACACGCCGTTGTGCTTCTGCACCAGGTGCGAGAGCAGAGCGCCGTCCAGGCTTCCTTCCGTGCCAAAGCCGATGGCGTTCACGTCGATCCCGGCCAGCGTGGGCTCCACCGTCTCGATCATCGGCAGCGTATTCTGCATGCCGTCCGTGAGCAGCAGGATGGTCCGCTGGTTGGGGCCGGGCATGGGGAACTGCTGGCGCGCCCTGTCCAGCCCGCCGCCGATCGTCGTGTCCCCCGTGGACTCCAGCGCGCCCACCACGCCGCCGTCGAAGTCGGGGCCGATGAGCGCGTCCTTGTTGGGCTGCGTCACCTCCGCCAGCGCAAAGTCAACGGGATTGCTGGCCGTGGTGCTGAAGGAGACCAGCCCCATGCGGTCTCCGCCGCCCACGCGCACCAGCTGCACGAACAGCGACGCCGCGTCCTGCGCCTCTTCCATCTTGCTGCGCCCCGTCCCCGCCGGCATCGACATGCTCCCCGATCGGTCGAAGACGATCATCACGTCGCGGCCGGCCACCGGCGGGGGTTTCGACGCCACGCGTTCCAGCCTGGTGGCCGTGGGAAAGTACGCCAGTGAGCACGGGCCGCCGCCCATCAGCACCCCCAGCGCATTCCCGCCGGTGTCGAACAGCGCCGATCCCGAGCTGCCGCCCGAGATGTCCAGGTTCACGCGGATGATGCCCACGTCGCTGTCTGCGATCGTCGCGAAGCCGCCGGCGTGCGGGCGGGAGAGCTTCTTTACGGCGCCGGTGGGGTGGTGCACGCAGAACACCTGCTCGCCTGCCGCGGGGAGCCCCTTCTTCATCGGGATGATGGGAAGCCCCAGCCCGCCGGGGGGAATGGCGATCTGCAGGAGCGCGTAGTCGTACGAGATCGCGTTCTCGGTCTTTTCAAGGTGGTGCAGGACCTTCTTGACCTTGTGGAACTTCGGATCGTACAGCTCCGGGACCTCCCCGCCGCACTCCACCTCGAAGTCGAAGGTGACGGACGCCGAGGCCGCCTCATCCGGGTGCAGGCAGTGGCCGGCGGTGAGCACCATCTCCTCGCCCACCAGGGTGACGGTGCAGGTGCTCACGTGCTCGAAGTCCATGATGTCCGCAGCCGGGTGCACGGTCACGATCATCCCCACGCTCCGCGCCACCCTGCGCCGCACGTCGTCCGTATCCTCCAGGCAGCGGATGTTCTCCCAGTTCTCGGTAGGCGGGTTGCAGATCCAGGTCTGGCCGTAGTCCGGCTCGACGAACTTGTTGTCCTGGTCCGGGTCTAGGAGGAACGGGTCGCTGTTGGAGAGGCTGGGAAAATTCTTTTCGCCCTCGTGCCGCTCGCCGCGCCCGTAGCGGTCAAAGGTCACGCTCCCCTCGTCGGCCCCGTCCACGATGTAGCGGATGGGCACGCCGCCCGGGAACTTGCCGGGGTTCACCGGCCGCGTCCAGAACGAGTCTCCGTCCTCGGCCGTAAAGACGTCGGTGCCGTAGCCCAGGTCCACCTCCAGGCGATTGTTGCCGGGGAAGCTGGCGGAGTGAAAGTGCAGAAGGAGCAGCTTGGTGGTATTGGGATCCGCCGGCGGAGTGTGGACGAAGTCCGTGGTCAGCACGCCCGAGTCGGGGCCCAGCACCAGCGGAGGCTGCACGGGCTGCACGGTTCCGGTGATATGTGACATTGGATGTAGGGTACAGGTTCCGCGAGGGCAGCGGAGGAGGCGCTTGGCGCGGCTTTGCCAGGCAGGAGGGGCGGGAGGATGCGGCCGGCGCCCGTCCAATGGGCCGCAATGGACATACCGAAGCCGTCACGATCGGCGCTGCACCCCTCAACCTACTGCGATGGGGGCGGTTGTGCGCTTCCGGATTTACGAGCTGGAGGGTCTGCCGCCGCGGAAGCAGGGACAGGCGTGCCCCACCTGTCCCCACCTGTGGCCGGGGACGACGGACCTTCCTCCCGCGGATGAGGAGGGGCTGGTAGTCCACGAACGGAACCGGAAGCGCCTCCAGCCCGTCGGCCGGAGGGCGCTTCCGTGCATTCGGACACCGCGGCGCGATCGGGGCGTCTTCGCCGGCGGGCATCGTGCGACCGCCGGGGCACGGAAGCGTCTGGATCGGCACCGACGAAGAAGCGCCCCCGGGATCGAGTCCCGGGGGCGCTTCGTCATCAATCCATCCATCCCGCCCGGCGCTACTTCTCCGCCATGAACGGATACTCGAATGCGTGCGGCGGGGCGAACGTTTCCTTGATGGTGCGCGGGCTGATCCAGCGGATCATGTTCAGGATCGAGCCGGCCTTGTCGTTCGTTCCGCTGGCCCGCGCGCCGCCGAACGGCTGCTGGCCCACCACCGCGCCCGTCGGCTTGTCGTTGATGTAGAAGTTGCCGGCCGCGTTGCGCAGCATGTCGCTGGCCTGCAGCACCGCCGAACGGTCGTTGGCGAAGATGGCGCCGGTGAGCGCGTACGGGCTCGTCTGGTCCACGATGCGCAGCGTTTCTTCCCACTTGCTGTCGGGATAGACGTGCAGCGACACCACGGGGCCGAAGACTTCCTCGCACATCAGCCGGTACGCGGAATCCTTGACCTCCACGAGCGTGGGCTGGATGAAGTAGCCGGTGCTGTCGTCATACGTGCCGCCGGCGAGCACTTCCACATCGCTCGCCTCGTGCGCGTGCTTGATGTAGCCGGTGATCTTGTCGAACGCCTTGCGGTCGATCACCGCGCCCATGTAGTTGCGGAAGTCGGCCACGTCGCCCACGCGGATGCGGCTGATCATCTCCAGCGTCTGCTCGCGGACGGTCGGCCAGAGCGACTCGGGGACGTAGATGCGTGACGCGGCGCTGCACTTCTGCCCCTGGTACTCGTAGCCGCCACGCACGATGCCCGTCGAGAGCGCGAGCGGGTCGGCGCTGGCGTGCGCCACGATGAAGTCCTTGCCGCCCGTTTCGCCGACGAGGCGCGGGTACGTCTTGTAGCTGTCGATGCGGTCGCCCACCGTCTTCCAGATGGTCTGGAACACGCCCGTGCTGCCGGTGAAGTGGATGCCGGCCAGGTTGGGGTCGTGCAGCACCGCCTCGGTCATGGGGCCGGGGTCGCCCGGCAGGAAGTTGATGACGCCCGGCGGCAGTCCCGCTTCCTGCAGGATCTGCATGATGAACCAGCCGCTGTACACGGCGGTCGCGGCGGGCTTCCACACCGCCACGTTGCCCAGCATGGCCGGCGCGGTGGGCAGGTTGCCGGCGATGGCCGTGAAGTTGAACGGCGTTACGGCGTAGATGAAGCCTTCCAGCGGGCGGTGGTCCAGGCGGTTCCACATGCCCGGCCCGCTGAACGGCTGCTCGGCGTACAGCTTCTGCGTGAAGTGCGTGTTGAAGCGCAGGAAGTCGATGAACTCGCAGGCGCTGTCGATTTCGGCCTGATGGGCGGTCTTGCCCTGGCCCAGCATGGTGGCCGCGTTCAGCACCGGGCGGTAGCGCGTGGCCAGCAGGTCCGCCGCGCGCTGAAAGACGGCTAGGCGGTCTTCCCACGGCCAGCGGCTCCACTCCCTGTGCGCCTTGAGCGAGGCTTCAATGGCCTGCTTGACCTCGGCGGGGCCGGCCTTGTGAAAGCGGGCCAGGACGTGCTTGTGGTTGTGCGGCATCACCGAAACGTCGGTGTTGCCGGTGCGCACTTCCTTGCCGCCGATGATGAGCGGGATCTCGATCTCCTCGCCGGCCATGCGCGCGTACGTTTCCTTGAGCAGCGCGCGCTCCGGGGTGCCCGGCGCGTATGACAGGACCGGCTCGTTGACCGGCGTCGGTACGTTGGGAATGCTGTTCATCACGTCTCCTGGTCAGGCTCGTGGTTTTCAGCCCGCCAAGTTAGGAGATGTGGCCGGAGGGCGCCACCCGGGAACGAAGCAGACCTCGTCGACGCGCGGCGTGAGTTGCGTGATCTTTGATGACGTGAGCCTTTGGATTTGCGCCTGCATGCAGGCTCCCCAGAGGATAGCGGAAAAACGTGAGCGGGCCCGGCGATCGTTGCACGCGGCCCGCTCACTTTTCTGCACGATCCTGACGCGCGCCGGTGAAAACCCTTATGCGGCTGCTGACGGCGTGAACGCGCGCGGAGCCGGGGCTCCGCGCAGCAGTCCCTCGGTAGAAAGATCCTCGTCCAGAGCCGGCCAGTGAATGCCGAAGCCGCCGCCGGAAATCCGCCATTCGGCGCGCTGCTCCCGACTGGCATGCAGCAGGGCAGGGTACCACGCCAGCGGCACGGAAATCGTGCGCCCGTCCGCGAGGTCGACGCTCAGAAGATCGTCGTCGATCCGCACGTCCTTCACGCGCTCACCCGCCTTAGGTTCCGAAATAGCCACGCCACGCCTCCCGCAGATGCTCCCGGTTCTCCGTCACGATTTCCTCAATCCGCCGTAGTTCCCGGGCACTGAATCCCAGGTTGTGCGCGAGCGCTACGGGCTGCAGCCAGAACTTGGCGGACCAGTCATCCCGATCCACGTGCACGTGAGGGGGCTCGTTCGGCTCATGGCTGAAGAAGTAAAACCGATATGGTCCAGATCGCAACACCGCCGGTGACACAGTAACCTCCATCAGGTGTGAGCTTCTACATCACGGCCACGTGTCCTGCGCACACGACTGCACCGGGGGCGTCGGACAACGCGATCAGTTGGAATTGCTGTTCATCACGTTCCCTGTCAAGCTCGTGGTTCAGCCCGCCAAGTTAGGAGATGTGCCTGAGGGCGCTAGCTGGGGATGGCTAACTAGGACGGCCAAAGTCCGTTGGAGAGATCAAGTCCTCGTTCGCGGAGAAACCGACGTCGTTGGTCATTCCACCGACCGTCGAGCGAGTAGCGGGCTCCCAACTCCCCGTACAGGTCAAATACCGCTGAGTTCAGTAAAAATGTGAGTTCAACCAGCAAGTTGAGATAAGGTCTTACATTGTTAGCTATTGAGGGGTTGATGACTGCCTGCTCCATAGCTGTCTCGAACCGCTCGACTACATCGTGAATGGAATTCGATTCAGACACTTTGACAAATGCAAAAGACCCCAAGCTACCCACGTGGATAACAGTGTCATAGGCGAATCCAGCACGATAGTTGACAAGATTCCGTAGTGCACTAGGCCAGTCCTGCCCGAGCCGTTTGCCCGAACTCGACAGTGCGTAGAAAACTCTGTCCTCTAGAGTCGTTCCGCGGTCACAGTTGTGAGTTACAGCGAGTGATTGGAATCTGTCAAACAGCAAAGCCCAGACTGCCGCATGTGCCTTTTTGTTATCCTTGCGGATCTCAACTTCCCGCATCGTTGCGGAAAGCATAGGGCCAGCGGCTGTTCTGTAGGTTCCCGGTCCGGGCGGCGATTTAACAGGAGGCGCGAGCTTCTTGAGTGCTTTGAGGGATTCACCGTCCACCCATGCAACGGACCTGCCGACTAGCCGAGTAACCGTGAGCGCAAGGAAATAGGCCCAATAGTAGAACGACACGGTTAGCCATGCAGGGCTGAACCAGTGCCCGGAGTGCAACACTCGCCAAACGGATGCTTGTTGTTCAACGGCGTGGTTCAAGAAGTGCTCAGCGTCGCTCAGGAGCGCTGCCCCGAATTCATCGGCGGATGTAACTGCTGTCATCTGAACAGATGTCATGGTGGACAGGGTATATGAACCGTGCTCACGCCAAGTGCGCAGGCCAACATCCCGACCATAACCGACCCGTGCCCCTGGTGGGACCGCGTCCAGTGCGAGTGCACGGAGGTCTTGCCAGACTACACCCTTTGGAAAACTCACAGCATATCACCAGAGATCGGCAATGCTTTTCGGAGAGTTGTCTGCAGAGCTCCGACCAAAGCCTTCTTCGTCAAAGTGGCCTTTCCTCCTAGACCGGCGGTGAAGTCCAGTTGAGCTAGCGGCCGAATAATCTGCTGCAACTCCGACTGCTTAGCTGACCGGTGCACTGAGATTGTGTTACGTACAACCTCATCAAAAATTTCGAAAATCGCTTCGAAGTAGGAGGATTTCGCAAGGTTACGCTTGTCGGGAAGTTCAGCATCAAACGCGTTCAAATAGTTCGAGAGTAGCCTATACCGAACGGCTGGATCAGCGTCCATCAAGACACCGCTTTCGAGCGCACCGCCGAGAGCCCGATTAAACGTCACACGGGATATCTTCCCACGTACAGACTCGCTTGCACTCAACCGTCCGGCCATTGCCGATTTCGGGTCACTCTGAAGCTTGTCGAACAGATCCCGAAGGAGTTGCTCACGGGCATTCTCCATTTCGGCGACTTGCTTGATGTCTAGGAGCAGTGTAGCCGGAACTCCACGTTGGGTCGTGTTGATATCGATGAATAACCGGGCTTCTTCAGCCCGGGTCAGACCTTCGTAGATCGCAACTGGCACGCGGTGCTGAACGCTGCACTTATGGTAGCCCCACAAGCGATGCTGCCCATCAATGACGAGGAAACCGAATGGAGCACGAGAGAACGAGATGGACTTAGAACTGCGAGAATATGAAAAACCAGTAGATGTCTGCGCAGAAAGAACAATATTGCTAGGAATCGAACCACTGCCCGCAGCCAAGTACTGCGCGATATCATTCGCTCTGCTTTCGTTCAGACCGCGTTGAAATCCGGTCAGCGGGTCATCATCGCGGCGCGACACGAAACAACTCGGGAATAGGTCATCAACGGGAATCGTCGAGAAGTAGAAGCGACGAGAGTTTTGAGTGATGAGCAGGGCAGGATAAGCAACTCCCTTCTTCTTGCGAACGCGCGTGGTCTTAGTTGCTTCCTTGTCCGGAAAAGGCTCCTGATCGTCCTTCGTGGGTCCTGCACCCTGCGCGTTCGTGGGCATGGTCTAGTCCTTGAGTCAGTTGAGATCTGACGAATGTTGTTCGTTTAGTTCTGAAGCACAAGGGGCCGAGTTGGACGGCGACTCCATACGTGCCATATGGGGCATGTGTAGCCAGACACATATCGCTATGAGTTCAGGAATGCGTGACCTTCGGGGCAGGTGGCGCGCAGGGCGGGGGAGTCGGGGTAGTCCGGGTGCGGCACGTCCTCCAGCGTCCAGCACTTGTCGCAGTAGACGCGCTGGCATTTGGCGCAGAAGAACGGTGCCCATTTCGGGTTCATGACGTGCAGCCATGCGGCGTCCGCGCGGGCCAGCACGTCCTGCAGTTCCTCCGCGACGGGGTCGCCGAACGTGGCTTCGTCGGCGGGCGTCTTGAGGCGGAACCAACCGCGGCCCAGGGCGCTCTCCACGACCAGCTCCGAGTCCTCCGTGTAGCGCCGGATCAGCTTCACGGTGGCGGCTTCCGTCCCGTGCCGCGCGCAGACGAAGCGCGCCTGCGGCCTCCACGAATCCACCCGGTCCAGCAGATCCTGCAGCGCCTCGTCCGGTGACTGCGGCGCGGCGGGAGCAGGCGCGGGCTCGACCGGCGGCGCTTGCGGCTCGCTCGAGGGCGCGGGTTCGCCCGCCATCCGCTGGATCCACATCCGCCATCGTCCGTCGCTCATGCGTGTCCTCTTGTGATTGCGAGCAGGCCCGGGGATCGCCGGATCTGAGTCGGCGGACACGCGCGGCGGGTGATCCGGATCATCGGCCGCCGCTCGAAAGGCCATCCGTGGCGCAAGGTGATGTGGATGGACGGAGCCGTCAACGATCATCCGCGGATGGCGAGCCTGCGGATCATCTCATCAACCCATCCCGAAGCCGCCTCCGTTGATCTTTCGTGCGGATGATGGCACTGTCGTGGCTCGCGATGGCGTACCGTGGATCGATGAAATCCATCCCGCCTGAATGCGAAACGGCAGCCGTGAACGCTCCACGACTGCCGGTTCCCGTCCTCGACCATCCCAAGGAGTCAGGGGCGCAGGACGAAGCCCATCCCCACTTCCGGCGCGTCTCCGAGTCCGCCAATGCTGACCACCAGTGCCGAATGCCCGGGCAGTTCGATGTTCGCCCCCGCTTCGGTGATGATGCTGTAGCGGAAGCGATGCTCTTCCAATCCATCAATTGCCGCCAGGCGCGGGTGCAGAAACGGCGTATATGCGACACCGTACGTCACGAACCGCTTGCCGGTGGTGATGCCGAGTTCAAAGCCGACAGCCTTGTCGTAGCCGATCAGCCCCTGCACGCTCCCCACCACCGCGGCCGGAAAGCGCGTCGTCAGGGGCACGCGCACCTCCGTGCCGAGCGACAGGTGACTGCTGGAACTCGCGATGTACCCCGCGCGAAATCCCATCCGTCCACGGCGGTACATCCCCTCGACCACCAGATCGTTCTCCGCGCCCGGACCGCCGCTCACGTGCACGCCCGCCTCGTCCACCAGCGTGGGCGATTGATAGCTGGGCGTGAACACCTGTGCCTGCGCCTGCGTGCCCGCGCACAGCACCGCGCCCAGAGCCGCCGTGCCCCAAGTGAGTTTTGCCACGTGTTTCCTGATGAGGGGGGTGAGCATGAGTTGCCGCCCGACCATCATAGCTCGCGTGAGATGCGAAGTAAAGCTCTTTGCATTGCGAAGTGGAATTTCCGTCCTGAGGTGCCGGATCTCTGCCCGTCGAACCGCGCTCAACGAGACACGGCGAGCGATCGGCATGCCAAGCGTCGTGAGCGTGGTCGATGAACGGCAGGCAGGCGCGATGGTCAACCCTGCCACGGGCAAGACCTTCCGCACGGTCTGCAACACTGCGTTGAAGCAGAGGCGCGCGGTTTGCACGGTGGACACATGTTTGCCAGAGGGGATGCGGCCGAACGTGGCCCCATCCCATCACCCGTTTTACGCCTTCACCCGCGCGGCTGCTGATGTCGTTGCCCCCGCCGCGTCTCGACGCGCATTCTGAGAACCTCTCGCCGCGCATGCCCGCGCGGGAAGAGTGGTTCCGCGCCGTGTTCGAGGGCAGCGCCATGGCGCTGGCCGTGGTGGACATGCGGGGGCGCTTCATCGATGCCAACACCGCATTCCAGGCGGTCGTGGGCCGGTCCGGGGACGAGTTGTACGGCGTTCCGCTCAGCGCGCTGGACCACCCGGACGACAGCGCGCAGAACACGCTCCTTTTCAGCCGCGTGCTGAGCGGCGAGCTGCCCAGCCACCAGATGGAGCTGCGCTGCGTGGATGGCGGCGCCGTCGCGTTCCCCGCGCGCCTCACCCTTTCCGTCGTCCGCGGCGAAGACGGCAAGGCGCGCTTCTGCGTGGCCATGCTGGACGATCTGCGCGAGCGGATGGTGGTGGAGCCCGAGCGCGACCTGCTGGAAGGCCGGCTGCGGCACCTGGCGCTGCACGATCCGCTCACCGGCCTGCCCAACCGCGTGCTGCTCGCCGAGCGCATGCACGAGGTGCTCGCCACGCTGGGCGACGATCCCGACGCGCGCTGCGGCGTGCTGTTTCTGGACCTGGACCGCTTCAAGAACGTCAACGATTCCCTCGGCCACAACGTGGGCGACGAACTGCTGCGGCAGGTGGCCGTGCGCCTGGCCGCGTGCGCCCGCCCCGGCGACACCGTGGCGCGGTTCGGCGGCGACGAGTTCATCTTCTTTCTGCCGCGCGTGTCCGGGCGCGAAGAAGCGCTGGCGCTGGCGGCAGCCGTGCGGGAGGCGCTCTCCGCGCCGCTGGAACTGGGGAACTACCGCACCTACACCACCGCCAGCATAGGCATCGCCATCGCCGAGAAGTCCGCGGATTCGGCGGATGAAATGCTGCGCAACGCCGACATCGCCATGTACTACGCCAAGGCGGGCGGAGGCACGCGGTGCGCGGTGTTCGACGGCTCCATGCACCGCGCGGCGATGGCGCGTCTGGGGCTGGAAACGGATCTGCGCGGCGCAGTCGCCCGCGAGGAATTGACGCTGTACTTCCAGCCGATCGTGTCGCTGGAGACGGGAAACGTGGTGGCGGCGGAGGCCCTGGCGCGCTGGAGCCACCCTATCCATGGCAAGGTGCCGCCCGACAAGTTCATCACCCTGGCCGAAGATACCGGGCTGATCGGCGCGCTGGGCACGTGGGTGCTGGACGAGGCCACGCGGCAGCTGGCGGAGTGGCGCAAGGACGTTCCGCAGGCGGCGCGGCTGGAAATGAACGTCAACGTGTCGCCGTGGCAGCTGCGCGACGGCGAACTGGTGGAGACGGTTGCCGCCACCCTGGGTGAACACGGCGTCCCCGCCGCGGCGCTCAAGCTGGAGCTGACGGAGAGCACGCTGGTGGAGGACGCGGCGCGGGCGGCGGGCGTTCTGCGCGCGCTCAAGAAGCGCGACGTGCAGATCTACCTGGATGATTTCGGTACCGGCTACTCGTCGCTGAGCCTGCTGCACCGCCTTCCGCTGGACGCGCTCAAGATCGACCGCTCCTTCGTGGGCGGGATGGACGGCGGGACGACGGGCGCGGTGAAGGGCGCGGAGATCGTGCGGACGATTCTGGCGCTGGCGCGCAGCCTGGGTGTGCGCGTGGTGGCGGAAGGGGTGGAGACACACGAACAGTTGGCGGCACTGCGCGCGCTGGGCTGCGACTACGCGCAGGGCTACCTGATCTCGCCCCCGCTCCCCGCGGACGAGTTCGAGACGTCCTTTCTGCGCCGCGAGCCGCCCTACTCGTGGCAGACCGGCCACCGTTTTTCGGAGATGGTGGCGGAGCAGGGATGACGGGATAGGATGGGGCCCTCACCCCGCGTGCTGCGCACGACGACCCTCTCCCACGAACAGATGTGGGAGAGGGAGCACACCCCAGATCGGTGCGGGGACGAGTCTGGGAGCGTCTGCGGGCCTTCGTCCGGCGGTTGAAACCGCGCCTCGAAACACACGAAGTCCGCCTTCGCGGACTGGGTCGCCACCTCCGCTCGCGCCGAATGCGGTTGAAGCCCCGAACGGCGCCTGTGGGCGTCGTGTCGGGGCTTACCGCTTCTGGAGCGGCGGATTTATTCGCTCCAGATACTCGCCGCCGCGCCCCATCTCCGCTGCACGCACCGAACCGTCCGCCGCGCCTCAACCCTCCCCCAGTCTCTTTTGGGGGAGGGTGGGCCGGTGGTGCCGGCCCGGGTGGGGGCCGCCGTGGAGCCCGGGAATACAGGGTCTGTGCAATCCCGGTGCGTCTCTTGCGCCTGCCGTGGGCCCATGACTGAACACATCAAGCCGCCGCGCGCGCAGGGCGAACTGCCCATCGCCGACCACGGCGTCATCGGCGATCTGCACACGGTCGCGCTCGTGGGGCTCGACGGCAGCATCGACTTCTTCTGCGCCCCGCGCTTCGATTCGCCCTCGGTGTTCGCGGCGATCCTGGACGCCGGCGCCGGCGGCAGCTTTCGCGTGGATCCGCAGTTGGGCGAGGCGCGCCGCAAGCAGCTGTACCTTCCCGACACCAACGTCCTGCTCACCCGCACCCTTTCCGCCACGGGCGTAGCCGAGATTTCGGACTTCATGCCCATTGGGGAGAGCGAGGAAGTGCGCCGCGTCGTCCGCCGGGTGAAGTCGGTGCGCGGCGACGTGCGCTTTCAGCTGTGCTGCGCGCCGCGGTTCGGATACGGACAGGTTGGGCACCGCACCGAAGCCCAGGACGACGCGATCCTCTTCATCCCCGATGATCCCAGGGCGGCGGGATTCGGGTGTCTGCGCCTGCGCGGATCGGTGCCCATGCGCATCGTGGATGGGGACGCGGTGGCGGAATTCGAACTGGGGGCCGAGCAGACCGCCACCTTTGTTCTGGAAGCCGACATCGACGGGCAGGACAGCGTGCCCGCGACGCACGACTACGCATCCGAATCGTTCAAAAGGACGGTGAACTTCTGGCGCGAGTGGATCGGCAAGAGCACCTACCGCGGCCGCTGGCGCGACGAGGTGCACCGGTCGGCGCTCGTCCTCAAGATGCTCTTCAGCCAGCCGCACGGGTCGCTGGTGGCCGCGCCCACCTTCGGGCTGCCCGAGTCGCCGGGCGGCGCGCGCAACTGGGACTACCGCTACACCTGGGTGCGCGACGCCGCGTTCACCACGTATTCCCTGATCCGCCTGGGGATGACGGAGGAAACCGGCAACTTCATCAACTGGATCGCGGACCGCTGCGCCGAGGCCGGGCCGGACGCGCCGCTTCAGCCGCTGTACACCATCGACGGCGGCACGCAGGTGGATGAACGGGAGCTGGACAACCTTGCCGGACACGGGGGCGCGCGTCCGGTGCGTGTCGGCAACGGGGCGGCCACGCAGCTTCAACTGGACGTGTTCGGCGCGCTGATGGATTCCGTCTACCTGTACGACAAGTACGGGCAGCCCATGAGCTACGACCTGTGGATGCGGCTGACGCGGCTGGTGGACTGGGTGTGCGACAACTGGCGGCGTCCGGACTGCGGCATCTGGGAGATCCGCGCCGGGATGCGCCCGCACCTGAGCTCGCGCGTGCTGTGCTGGGTGGCGGTGGACCGCGCGCTGCGGCTGGCCCGCCACCGCTCGCTCCCCGCGCCCGAGGCGCGCTGGACCGCCGCGCGCGACGACATCTACCGTAGCGTCTTTTCCGAATTCTGGCACGAGGGCAAGCGCAGCTTCGTGCAGACCACGGAAAGCGACGCGCTGGATGCCTCGTGCCTGCTGATGCCGCTGCTGCGCTTCATCAGCCCCGAAGATCCGCGCTGGGTGGCGACGATGGCGGCCGTGCGGCGGGAACTGGTGGTGGATTCGCTGGTGAACCGCTACGTGGTCAAGGACGCGCAAACGGATGGCTTCACCGATCCGGAGGGCACCTTCACCATCTGCAGCTTCTGGTACGCCGAGTGCCTTTCGCGCGGCGGCGACCTGCAGCAGGCGCGCTTCGCGTTTGAAAAGATCCTCAGCTACGCCAACCACCTCGGCCTGTTTTCCGAGGAAATCGGCCAGAGCGGCGAGCACCTGGGCAACTTTCCCCAGGCGTTCACGCACCTGTCCCTCATCAGCGCCGCGTACGACATCGACCGGCGGCTGGACGGCGCCGGCTTCGGCGCGTGAGAACCGGGCCGATCAGGCGGAGCCGGCTCCGCACGTGAACTTGTCGCTGTCAACTTGAAAGAGGCGCCGCACGGGACCGTGCGGCGCCTCCTTTTGTCTGGCGGGTGAACGAGCGCCACACCCGCCCGTCCCCGCGCGGTCTCACCCCTGACGGGCGTGCCGGAGCAGCCGGGCGGGCTCCGTACACGGCTCCGCGCGCCATCCTACCGGTCCCACGGACCCTCATCCCACTCTTCGTTTTCTTCGTCGTCGCCGAACCCGCCGGTGTCGTCGGAAGCGGCCCAGTCTTCCGCGTACTCGTCCAGTTCCGCGGCGATCAGGCCCCGCTCGCCGTCGTGATCCGCGTAGTCGTCCCACGTGCCATCATACAGAACCGTGTCGCCTACCGATTCCTCCAGCCTGAACTCATCAGGCCAGTGACGTGCGACACGAAAGAACGCCTCCTTGATCGTGTACGCCGTCCATAGTTCCTCGTGGTAGGTCGATGGCGGCCGCTGTCCATTCGCCGCATCCACAAAGCTCCGTTGCTTCTGCGTCAGCGGCTGGATTTCGCCCTCCGCCAGCGCCCGCATCCAGCTTCCCCGGCGCCGCAGCACCTCCAAGTCCCTGACCGGAAATTCGATTTCCGGAACACGCGGGTTAAACGGTTGATGGCGGTATCTGGCGTGCAGCACACGTTGCTCGGCCCAGGAGCGCTGCTGACCCTCGTGCTCCGCCGGGCCCACCAGGGTCTCGGCCTCGGCCGGGTCCAGCGCCGGCTCAAAGCACCGCCTGGCCGCACGGATGCACCCCCGGGCCACCATCCCGCGGAACTCCGCAAGAGTGATCGCTGCCTGCACCGCCGCCTTTCCGGCAGATCCGGGGTGGCGCATGAAGGCGAAATCCCAGTAAATACCTTCATGGGCGAACCGGTTGCGGACCGCGTAGAGCGTTTTGACGGCGCCCGGAGCGTCAATCAACGATCCGTCGGTGGCGGTAAACGCCTGGGCCAGCCGCTCCTTCTCTGCCTCGGTGAGGCATGTGTCAAAGAACTTGAGGACGTGGTGCGCGGAGTGGCCCTTTCCGGACCCTTCCAGGCGCTTGGACGCATGCTCTGCACACACGATCAGAAAGAACAGCGGCAGCGTATCTCTCCCCCGCCGCGTTCCGGCAACCGAGTCCGCCAGGAGAATGAGGCGGCGGCTGTGCTGCATGATCTCGCGGGCGGCACCCGCATCACTCCCGTTGCACTTCTGGACGAAGTTCTGCGCGTCGCGAACGGTGGGGAAGTACGACTGGTAGAAGTCGACCCAGCGGTCCGGGTGGCGCGAGTTGCTGGAAGGCTGATTTCTCAAGGTGATTCGGCCGCGACAGGTGGTTGGGCGGCGGCGGGGAGACCGCGATTGGCGACGAAAGCGAACACGAAAAAGCCAGGCATGCCGAACAGGTCGGGAGCCAAAAACCTATCACGGCCCAGAGAGCGATACCAGACGGTACTCCATCCGCTCTGGAGCGACGAGCAGATCGCTGGACTGATCAGATAGGGTGATACGGATGACCCCGGCCCGGCCTCTACTCACGTTTGGGAACGAGGGTCAACCCTTTTCGGGACTTGGCGTGTGGTCTGACCCGTTTGCTTCACGGCGAATCCGAGCATTCGTGCGACACTTCGCGTGTTGGCGGGCGAGGCTTCGCGGTAGGATGGGAATCGGTCAGGGTAGTTGATCACATCACGGATGGCTCCATCGCCAAGACCCTAACGGAACTCCCCGCGAAACGAGCGGAGAACGGGGCCGGGTGAGGTTCCTTGCGGCTCGCGTGACCTGATTTACATCAGCCGCCCAGCGTTTTCAGCGCTGGCGCGCACCGGGCGAAGCCGCCCGTAGAAGGCAGCTCGCTTGACAGAGAGGGGAGTCACCGCGCAAATATTATCTGGAAAGGTACAACTCACCGTTGGTGCAGCTCCGCGCGGCACGCCGACCCGCTGCGCGCCTCTGCCGCCTCTCCCCGGCGGCGCGTGGATCACCGACTCCCATCCTTGCGGGCCATCCCGCACCCTCTCCCTCTCCGCTGCCCCGAATGACACACCCCTCCACGTTCCACGTGCGGCTGGATGCCGCGGCGCTCACGCCGGCCGGCGTTCAGCCAGCGGCGGACCCCGGCGCCGAGGGCTTGGCGGACGGATCGCGGATCCCGGCGAGGGCAGACTTCGCGGCGGTGGTGGAGGAGTGGAACCGCACGGACGCGCCGTATCCGCGCGGCCTGTGCATCCACGAACTCGTCGCGGCGCAGGCGGCGCGGACGCCGGACGCAGTGGCGGTGCTGCACGAGGGCAAGGCGCTCACCTACGCCGGCCTGGAGGCCCGGGCCAACCGGATCGCGCACCGGCTCCAACGCCTGGGGGTGGGTCCGGAGGTGCGCGTGGGGATCTGCCTGGACCGCGGGACCGAGATGATCGCCGCGATGCTGGGCGTGCTGAAGGCGGGCGGGGCGTACGTTCCGCTGGACCCGGCGTATCCCGCGGAGCGGCTGGCGTTTACCCTGCACGATGCGGGCGTCGCGGTGCTGGTGACGCAGGAGAAGCTGAGCAGCCTGCTCCCGGTCGCCGCCGGGGTGCAGGTCCTCAGCCTGGACGCGGCCGCGGGCGAGATCGCGGCGGAAAGCGCGGAGGCGCCCCGGAGCGGAGCGGGGCCGCGGAACCTGGCGTACCTGATCTACACCTCCGGCTCCACCGGCGTCCCCAAGGGAGTGGCCATCGAGCACCAGAGCGCCGTCGCCTTCCTGTCGTGGGCGGCCGGCGTCTTTACGCCCGACGAGCTCTCCGGCGTCCTGGCGGCGACCTCCATCTGCTTCGACCTCTCCGTATTCGAGATCTTCGTTCCGCTCGCGCTGGGCGGCCGCGTGATTGTCGTGGAGAACGCGCTCGCCCTCGCCGCCTCGGCGTCCGCGGACCAGGTGCGACTGATCAACACCGTCCCCTCCGCCCTCGCCGCGCTGCTGAGAAGCGGCGGGATTCCTCCCTTGGCCACGACGGTGAACCTGGCCGGCGAGCCGCTGCGCGCGGAGCTGGCGGACGCGCTCTACGCGCACGGCATCCAACGCGTCCATGACCTGTACGGCCCGTCGGAGGACACCACCTACAGCACGTGGACGCTGCGCGCGGCGGGCGGTCCGGAGACGATCGGGCGGCCGATCGCGAACACGCGCGCGTACGTGCTGGACGACGGGATGCGGCCGCTTGCGCCGGGCGAGGCGGGCGAGCTGTACCTGGGCGGCAGCGGTCTGGCGCGGGGCTATCTGAACCGCCCCGCGCTCACCGCGGATCGCTTCGTCCCGGACCCGTTCGGCCGCGAGCCGGGCGGGCGGCTGTACCGCACCGGCGACCGCGCGCGGGTGCGCGAGCGGAACGGCGGCGGGGATCTGTCCGAAACGACTCCCGCACCGACGCACGCACTCGAGTTCCTGGGCCGCATGGACCAGCAGGTGAAAGTCCGCGGCTATCGCATCGAACTGGGTGAGGTGGAGGCGCGTCTGCGCGAGCACGCCGGGGTGCGCGAGGTCGTGGTCCTGGCGCGCGAGGACGCGCCCGGCGACCGGCGGCTGGTGGCGTACGTGGTCCCCGACCGGGACGGGCTGGAGGCGTCGGCGGAGGCGGAGGACCGGGACTGGGAGGCCGGGCACCAGGCGGACTGGTCCGCCGCGTGGGACCACATCTACGGCGGCGCGGGCACCGGCGCGGATCCCGCCTTTGACGTCAGCGGGTGGATCAGCAGCTTCACCGGGGAGCCCCTTCCCGCGGAGGAGATGCGCGAGTGGGTGGAGGCGACGGTGGCGCGCATCGCCGCGCCGCGGCCGGGGCGGGTGCTGGAGATCGGATGCGGGACGGGGCTCCTCCTCGGGCGCCTGGCGCCCGGCTGCGAGCGCTACGTGGGCACCGACATTTCCGCGCACGGGGTGGAGCGCCTGCGGACGCTCCGCTCGCGCCGCCCGGAACTGGGCCATGTGGAGCTCCTGCACCGCGCCGCCGACGACTTCGCCGGCCTGGAGCCGGGGTCGTTCGACACCGTGGTCATCAACTCCGTCGTCCAGTACTTCCCGGGGGCGGATTACCTGGCGCGGGTGCTGGAGGGGGCCGCGCGCCTGGTGCGCCCCGGGGGCCGGATCTTCGTGGGCGACGTGCGCGACCTGCGGCTGCTGGGCGCCTTTCGCACCGCGGTGGAAACGCACGCGTCGCCGCCGGAGCGGACGGTGGCGGAGTGGCGCGAGCGCGCGGAGCAGACGCAGGCCCAGGAAGAGGAGCTGGTGATCGACCCCGCCTTCTTCGTTTCGGTGGCGCGGGAGATCCCGGAGATCGGCGCCGTGGAGACGCTGGTGAAGCGCGGCCGCTTCGCCAACGAACTCACCGCCTTCCGTTATGACGTCGTGCTTCACGCGGGTGCGCGGGAGGCGGAGCGGGAGGACCGCCCCGGGATCGACTGGGATTCGGCGCGGCTGACGCCGGAGGCGCTGCGGGCGCGGCTGGAGGCGGAGGAGGGTGCCTCGCTGGTGGTGCTGGGCATTCCCAACGCCCTCGTGGCCGGCGCGCTCAAGGCGCTGGAGATTCGCCGCGATCCGGGCGGAGCGCGGACGGTGGCGGACGTGCGGCGGCTGCCGGAGGCCGCGGGCGTGGACCCGGACGCGCTCTGGCGTGCGGGCGAGGCGCTGGGGTGGACGGTGCAGGTGCGGCTGTGCGACGACCCCGGCCGCGTGGACGCGCGCTTCACCCGGGGCCCGGCCGCGAATCGTCCCTTCGTGGCGCCGCTGCATCCGGCGCACGCCGGCCGCGACGCGTACGCCACGGACCCGATGCGCGGGCGGCGCGCGCGGGTGCTGGTTCCGGCGCTCCGCCAGCACCTGGCCGGGCGCCTGCCTGCGTACATGGCCCCGGCCGCGTACGTGGTGCTGGAGGCGATGCCGCTCACTCCCAACGGCAAGATCGACCGCGCGGCGCTCCCGTCTCCCGACGCGGAGGCGCGGCCGGGCAGGTACGAGCCGCCCGCGGGGGAAACGGAGGCGGCGCTGGCGGAGGTGTGGGCCGAGGTGCTGGGCGTGCCGCGGATTGGCCGGCGCGACCACTTCTTTGAGATCGGCGGCCACTCGCTGGCCGTCATGCAGGTGGTTTCGCGCGTGCGCCGGACGTTGGGCGCGGGGGTGGCGCAGGGCGACCTCTTCGACCACCCCGTGCTGGCGGACTTCGCGCGCTTCCTGGAAGGGGTGGATCGCGCGGAGCTCGTCCCCCTCCAGCCGGCCGACCGGGGCGGGACTCTCGCCGCTTCGTTCGCGCAGGCGCGCCTCTGGTTCCTGGACCAGCTGGGCGGCGCCGGGGTCGCGTACCACGTGCCGATGGGGCTGCGGCTGCGCGGCACGCTGAACCGGGCGGCGCTGGCCCGCGCGCTGGACCGCATCGTGGCGCGGCACGAGGCGCTCCGCACCACCTTTGCCGAGGTGGATGGCGAGCCTGTGCAGCGGATCGCCCCGGCGGAGGGCGCCGCCTTTCCGCTCGCGGACGACGACCTCACGGGTGCGCGGGGCGAGGGGCCCGGCGCGGACGCGGCACTGGCGCGGCTGGCCGAGGCGGAGGCGCACGCGCCCTTCGATCTGCGCCGCGGGCCGCTGGTGCGCGGCCGGCTCGTCCGCGTGGGGGAGGACGAGCACGTGCTGCTGGTCACCCTGCACCACATCGTCTCGGACGGGTGGAGCATGGGGGTGCTGGCGGAGGAACTGAGCGCCCTCTACGCCGCCTTCGCGTCCGGCCGGGATGATCCGCTCCCCCCGCTGGGCGTGCAGTACGCGGACTACGCGGCGGGGCAGCGGCGCTGGGCCCGCGGCGACGCGCAGGACCGGGACGCGGCGTTCTGGCGCCAGGCGCTGGCCGGCGCCCCGCCGCTCCTAGAGCTTCCCGCGGACCGGCCGCGCCCGCCGCAGCAGGACCACGCCGGCGCGGTGGTCCCCGTCGCGCTCGGCGCGGAGCTGTCGGCCGCACTCCGCGCGCTGGGGCGGCGGCACGGGACCACGCTCTTCATGACGCTGCTGGCCGGGTGGGCGGCGGTGCTGGGCCGCCTTTCCGGCCAGGACGAGGTGGTCGTCGGCACCCCGGCCGCCAACCGGCCGCGCCCGGAGCTGGAGGGGCTGATCGGCCTCTTCCTGAACACGCTGGCGCTGCGGGCCGACCTCTCCGGCGCCCCCACCGTGGCCGAACTCCTGTCGCGGGTGAAGTCGCGGGCACTGGCCGCGCAGCAGCACCAGCACGTCCCATTCGAGCAGGTGGTGGAGCTGCTGCAGCCCGCGCGCAGCCTGTCGCACACTCCCGTCTTTCAGGTTTTCTTCACGTGGGAAAACGTCCCGCGGGGCCGCTTCGATCTCCCCGGCCTGCGCGTGTCGCCGCTGGAGCGCGCGGCGCGGACGACGGCCAAGTTCGACCTCTCGCTCTTTCTGGAGGAGGAGGACGGGCGAATCGTGGGCGGGATCGAGTATGCCACGGCGCTCCATGACCGGGAGACGGTGGAACGCTGGGCGGGGTTCCTGGTCCGCCTGCTGGAAGCGATGGCGGCGGACGATTCGCGGCGGATCGACCGTCTTCCGCTCCTTTCCCCGGCGGAGCGGCGCCAGGCGGAGGCCGCGGCCGGGGCGCGCCGCGTGCGGCCCGCGCATCCGTACACCCCCTTCAGCGCGGAGGAAGTCGATCAGCCGATCCACCGGCGGTTCCGCGCGCAGGCGGCCGCGCACCCGGGGCGGACCGCGCTGCGCACCCGCGAGGGCGCGTGGAGCTACGCGCAACTGGACGCCCTCGCGCGGAGCGTGGCGCACGAAATTGTCGCCGCGCTCGGCCCGGGCGAGGGCCGCGTGGGGCTCCTGTTCGACCCCGGCGCGCCGATGGTGGCCGCCATCCTGGGCTCGCTGATGGCGGGAAAGACGTACGTCCCGCTGGACCCCGCCTGGCCCGAGGCGCGGATGCACCGGGTGCTGGACGATGCCCGCGCCGCGATGGTCCTCGCAGGCGACCCGCACGTCGCGGCCGCGCGCCGGCTGGCGGAGACGCGGGGATCCGGGGATGAGGGGCAGGGAATCGCGTGCGGCGCGGACGGAATGCCGGCCGCGGAGCCGCGCGCCGTCCTTCGCGTGAGCGCCGCGCATCCGCCGTCCGCGCCGGGGCAGGTGGAGGAGGACGCGCTCGGCCGCATCGGCACCGCGCCGGGGGCGGTGGCCTATCTGCTCTACACGTCGGGGTCCACGGGCGAGCCCAAGGGGGTGGCGCAGAGCCATCGCAACGTCCTGGGCCACATCCGCGCCTACACCAATGCCCTCCGCATCGCCCCGGGCGACCGGTTGATGCTGGCGGCCTCGTACGCCACCGACGCGGCGGTGATGGACCTGTACGGCGCGCTGCTGAACGGGGCGAGCCTGCACCTCTTTGACGTGCGCGCGGAAGGGGTGGAGCGGCTGGCGCTGTGGCTGCGCGCGGAGGGAATCACCCTCTACCACTCCACCCCCAGCCTCTTTCGCGCCGTGGTGGCGGAGGACGGGGAGGGCGACGACTTCGCCTCCGTCAGCCGGGTGGTCTTGGGGGGCGAGGCGGTATTCCGCCCCGACTTCGAGCGATTCCGGCGCACATTCCGCCCGGGCGCCGTCTTCGTCAACGGGCTGGGCCCCACGGAGTCCACGCTGGCGCTGCAGGAGATGATGGACCACGGCTCCCGCCCGCACGGCCACGGCATCCCCGCCGGCCGCGCCGTGGAGGGTGTGGAGGTGCTGCTGCTGGATGACGGGGGCGAGCCGCCCGAGGTCTACGCGCGCGGCGAAATCGTCATCCGCGGCCCGCACGTGGCGCTGGGCTACTGGGGGCGCCCCGCGCTGACGGCTCGGGCATTCGTTCCCGATCCCGCGGGGAACGGCGGGCGGATGTACCGCACCGGCGACGTGGGGCGGCGCCTGCCGGACGGGCGCATCGAGTTCGTGGGCCGCCGCGACGAGCAGGTCAAGATTCGCGGCTACCGCGTGGAGCCCGATGAGGTGGCCGCGGTGCTGCGGCGCGTTCCCGGCGTCCGCGCCGCGGCGGTGGTGCCGCGGACGGAGAGCGGCGAGGCGCGGCTGGTGGCATACGTGGTGGCGGACGGGGCGGTGCGCACGGAGGCGCTGCGGGCGCACCTGGCCGGACGGCTGCCGGAATACATGGTCCCCGCCGCGTACGTGCGGCTGAATGCGCTTCCGCTCACCTCCAGCGCCAAGCTGGACCGCCGGGCGCTCCCCGCGCCGGCGGACGATGCCTACGAGCGGCGCGGATACGAAGCGCCGGCGGGCGAGGCGGAGGAGGCGCTCGCCGCCATCTGGGGCGCGCTGCTGGGGGTGGAGCGGGTGGGCCGCCGCGACGACTTCTTTGCGCTGGGCGGGCATTCGCTCCTGGCCGTGCAGGCCGCTTCCCGCCTGCGCCGCGCGCTGGGGGTGGAGGTGCAGGTCCGCGACCTGTTCCGGCACCCGGTGCTGGCGGACTTCGCGCGCTCGCTGGCCAGCGCCGCGCGCGCGGGGACGCCGGAGATCCTTCCCGCGCCGCCCGCGGAGCGGACCGCCCTCTCCTTTCCGCAGCAGCGGCTCTGGTTTCTGGAGCAGATGGGCGGGGTGGGGAGCGCGTACCACGTGGGGCGCACGCTGCGGCTCCGCGGCACGCTCGAGCGCACGGCGCTGCTTCGGGCGCTGGACCGCGTGGTGGCGCGGCACGAGGCGTTGCGCACCACCTTTCCGCTGGTGGATGGCGAGCCGGTGCAGCGCATTGCCCCCGCGGAGCAGAGCGGGTTCCGCGTGGTGGAGCACGACCTGCGCGGGCGCGCGGACGCCGGGGCGGAGCTGGAGCGGATCATCGCCGCCGAGGGCGCGGCGCCGTTCGACCTGGCGGCGGGGCCTCTCGCCCGTGCGCGGCTGGTGCGGCTGGCGGATGACGACCACGCCTTGGTCGTGCGGATGCACCACGCCGTCTCCGACGCATGGAGCACGGGCGTCCTTCTGGCGGAACTGGGCGCGCTCTACGCCGCCTTCGCGCGCGGCGAGCCCGATCCGCTCGCGCCGCTCCCGGTGCAGTACGCCGACTGGGCGGCGTGGCAGCGGCGCCGCGTGGCCGGCGAGGCGCTGGAGGCGCAGGCCCGCTGGTGGACGGAGGCGCTGGCGGGGGCGCCGGAGGTGCTGGAGTTCCCGGCGGACCGCCCGCGCCCCGCGCGGCAGGACCACGCCGGCGGCTCCGTCCCCGTGGAGCTGGACCGCGAGCTTTCCGCGGCGCTGGGGGCGCTCGCCCGGCGGCACGGGGCCACCCTCTTCATGACGGTGCTGGCGGGATGGGCGGCCGTCCTCGCCCGCCTGTCGGGGCAGGAGTGCGTGGTGGTGGGCACGCCGTCGGCCAACCGCGGCGGCGAGGAGGTGGAGGGGATGATCGGTTTCTTCGTCAACACCCTCGCGCTCCCCGTCGACCTGGCCGGCGCGCCGCCGGTGGCCGGCCTCCTGGCGCGGGTGCGGGCGCTGACGCTGGAGGCGCAGCAGCACTCCGGCATCCCGTTCGAGCAGGTGGTGGAGCGGGTGCGGCCGGCCCGCTCCCCCGCGTACACACCGCTCTTTCAGGTGATGCTGGATTGGCGCGGCTCCGCCCCGGCGGCGCTGCGGCTTCCGGGGGTGGAGGTCCAGGAGATCCCCGACCCGCCGGTGGAAACGGCCAAGTTCGACCTGTCTCTCTCGCTGGCGGAGGAGGATGGGCGGATCGCGGGGGAACTGGCGTACGCCACGGCGCTCTTTGACCGCGCGACTGCGGAGCGCTACGCGGGCTACCTGCGTGCCGCGCTGGCGGCCATGGCGGCGGATGGCACGCTGCGCGTGGACGATCTCCCGCTGCTGACCGAGGCGGAGCGCAGGCGGGTGGTGGAGGCGTGGAACGCGACCGCCGCGGCGTACCCCGCGGACGACTGCATCCACCGGCTTGTGGAAGCCCGGGCGCGGCGCACTCCCGGCGCCGTGGCCGTGGTGCACGAGGGTACGCGCCTCACTTGCGCGCAGGTGGACGGGAGCGCCGCCCGGCTGGCGCGCGTGCTCCGCGGCCGGGGCGTGGGACGGGGCGCCTTTGTCCCCGTGCTGGCGGAGCGAGGCCCGGCCGCGCCGGTCGCCATGCTCGCCGCCATGAAGGTGGGAGCGGCGTTCGTTCCGCTGGACGCCGCCTGGCCGGACGAGCGGCTGCGCGCGGCGGTCCGCGCCCTCCGTCCCGCGGCGGTGCTGGCGGACGCGGCGTCGGCTCCGCGGGCGGCGGCGCTCGGGTGGCCGGTGCTGGTCGCCGGCGTGGAGCCGGGGGACGAGGAGCACTCGGGAGGGGAGACGCTGGACGGCGGGGTAGGGGAGGCGGATCCGGTCTACGCCATCTTCACCTCGGGATCCACCGGCGTTCCCAAGGCGGCCGTGGTGCACCACGGCGGCATCGCCAACCGCTTCGGCTGGATGAGCGCGCGGCTGGGCGCGGAAAGCGCCGCGTGCGTGCTGCAGACCACGCGGCACGTCTTCGACAGCGCCGTCTGGCAGCTCTTCTGGCCGATGGTGCACGGCGGGCGCACGGTCATCCCGCGCGACGGCGGCGAGGCGGACGCCGGGTACCTGCTGGAGGTGATCGAGGCAGAAGGGGTGACGATGACGGACTTCGTCCCCTCCGTCTTCAACGTCCTGGTCCCCGACCTGGTGGCGGACGCGGGCGCGCGGGCGCGGCTGGCCTCGTTGCGCACGGTCGTCGTCGGCGGCGAGCAGATCACGCCGGAGACCACGTACCGCTTCCTGGGCGCGCTCCCCGGAGTGCGCGTGGTGAACCTGTACGGGCCGACGGAGTGCAGCATCGGCTCCATCTTTCACGAGGTGCACGCGGACGGCGGCGCGCGCATCCCCATCGGCACGCCCATCTCCAACACGCGGGCGCTGGTGCTGGACCGGCGCGGCCGGCCGGTGCCCCGCGGCGCGGCGGGGGAAATCCACTTGGGCGGGCGGTGCGTGGGGCTCGGCTACCTGGGCGATCCCCGGAAGACGGCCGCCGCCTTCGTCCCGGACCCGTTCGGCGGGCCGGGCGCGCGCCTGTACCGCACCGGCGACTTGGCACGCCACCGCGCGGACGGGAGCATCGAGTACCTGGGCCGCATCGACCAGCAGGTGAAGGTGCGCGGCTTCCGCATCGAGCCGGGGGAGGTGGAGGGATGGCTCTGCGCCCACCCGGCCGTGCGCGAGGCCGCGGTCGTCGCGCGCGAGGACGCGCCCGGAGAGCGGCGGCTAGTGGCGTACGTGGTGGGCGACGGGGTGGAGCCGGAGGAACTGCGGGCGCACCTGGCCGCTCATCTGCCAGAGCCCATGGTTCCGTCGGCGTTCGTGCGGCTGGCGGCGCTTCCCCTGACCGCCACCGGCAAGCTGGACCGCCGGTCGCTCCCCGCCCCGGGGGAGGACGCGTTCTCCGCCCGGCCGTACGAGCCGCCCGCCGGCGCGGTGGAGACTGTCCTGGCGGACATCTGGGCGGAGGTGCTGGGGGTGGAGGGCGTGGGGCGCCGCGACCACTTCTTTGAGCGGGGCGGCCACTCGCTCCTGGCCGTGCGGCTGGTGTCCCGCGTCCGCCGCCTGCTGGACGCCGGGGCCACCCTCCGCGACCTCTTCGAGCGCCCGGTGCTGGCGGATTTTGCGCGCGGGCTGGCGCGGGCGGCGCACGCGGACCCCATCGAACCCGCGGACCGCGGCGGACGCCTGCCGCTGGCTCCCCCGCAGCAGCGGCTCTGGTTCCTGGAGCAGCTGGGCGGCCTGGGCGGGGCGTGGCACGTCTCCGAGCGGCTCCGGCTGCGCGGCCCGCTGAACACCGGGGCGCTGCGCCGTGCGCTGCACCGCATCGCCGTGCGCCACGAGGCGCTGCGGACCACCGTTGCCGTCGTGGACGGCGAGCCGCGGCAGCGGATCGCGCCGGCGGAGGCGGCATCGTTCCCCCTCGCGGTGGACGACCTTGCCGCGCGTCTGTCCGCCTTCGCCCGCGGCACGGGGGAAGAGGAGCGGGAGGCGGACGCGGCGCTGCGGCGGATCGTGGCCGAGGAGGCGCGCGCGCCCTTCGACCTGGAGCGTGGCCCCCTGGCCCGTGCCCGGCTCGTGCGCATCGCGGAGGACGATCACGCGCTCCTGCTGACCATGCACCACATGGTCTCCGACGGATGGTCCACCGACGTGCTGGTCCGCGAGCTGGGGGTGCTGTACGAGGCATTTTCCCGCGGTGGGGGTGATCCGCTCCCGCCGCTCCCCCTGCAGTACGCCGACTACGCCGCGTGGCACCGGCGCCGGCTGGAGGGCGGCGCGCTGGACGGGCAGGCGGAGTACTGGCGCGCCGCGCTCGCCGGCGCGCCCGCGCTCCTGGCGCTGCCTACCGACCGTCCCCGCCCGGCGCGGCAGGACCCCGCGGGAGAGACGCTGGCGGTGTCGTTCGATGAGGAGACGTCCGCCGCCGTACGGACCCTTTCCCGCCGCCACGGGGCCACGCCTTTCATGACGGTGCTGGCCGCCTGGACGGTGGTGCTGGGCCGTCTGGCGGGGCAGGAGGACGTGGTGGTGGGCACGCTTTCGGCCAATCGCGGGCGCGAGGAGGTGGAGGGGATGATCGGCTTCTTCGCCGATACCCTGGCGCTGCGCGTGGACCTTGCCGGCTCGCCTTCCACCGCCGCGTTGCTGGCACGGGTGCGGGCGCGCACGCTGGAGGCGCAGCAGCACGCCGAGCTCCCGTTCGAGCGCGTGGTGGAACTGCTGCAGCCCGCGCGCAGCCTGGCGCATCACCCGCTGTTTCAGGTGATGTTCTCATGGGAAGAGGCGCGGCGGGGCGGGTCGGCGCTGCCGGGGCTGGATGCCGGAGCACTGGACGTGGCGATTGCGCCCGCGGCGCGGTTCGACCTGTGGCTCGCGCTGGGGGATGCGGGCGGCCGCATCGGCGGCGACGTGACGTACGCCGCCGCGCTCTTCGACGGCGCTACGGTGGAGCGCTGGATGGGCTCCCTCGCCCGTCTGCTGCGGGAGATGGCGGCCGCCGGTGACCGCCCCGTCGACCGCCTTCCGCTCCTGTCCGATGGCGAGCGGCGGATGCTCCTGGACGAGTGGAACCGCACGGATGCGGTTCATCCGCGCGACGTGTGCATCCACCAGCTCTTTGAGGCGCAGGCGGCGCGGACGCCGGAGGCGGTGGCCGTGGACTTCGAGGGGGAGCACCTCACCTACGCGGAGCTGGACGCGCGCGCGGGCCGGGTGGCGCGGCGGCTGCGCGCGGCGGGCGTGGGCCCGGAGTCACGGGTGGCGCTCTGCGTGGAGCGGGGCGCGGAGATGGTGGTGGCCATGCTCGGCGTGCTCAAGGCCGGCGGCGCATACGTGCCGCTGGACCCCTCGCACCCCGCGGACCGGCTGGGCTACGTTCTGCGCGACGCCACCCCCGCCGCGGTGCTCGTGCACGGGGTCCGCGGCGCGGAAACAGGCGCGCTTCTCCGCGCGTTGCGGGTCCCGGTGCTGGACCTCACGGACGACGGCGCGGTGGCGGTGGGCGATCCATCCGCGCTGGCGGGGATCTCGGTGGAGGCGGACCATCCGGCGTACGTGATGTACACCTCCGGCTCCACCGGGCGGCCCAAGGGCGTGGCCGTCCCGCACGGCGCCGTGGTGAACCTCCTGCGATCCATGCGCGGAATCGTGGGGATGGAGCCCGCGGACCGCGTGCTGGCGGTCACCACGTACGCCTTCGACATCTCCGTCCTGGAGATCTTTCTCCCCCTCCTGCATGGCGCACGGACGGTGGTGCTGCCGCGGGAGCGGGCGGCCGATCCCGCGGCGCTCGCGGACGCCATCCGCGCGCACTCGGCCACGGTGATGCAGGCCACCCCCGCCACGTGGCGCATGCTGGTGGAGGCGGGATGGGAAGGCGCGCCGGGGCTGCGCGCGCTCTGCGGCGGCGAGTCGCTTCCGGCGGAGCTCGCGGCGGCGGTCCGGGACCGCGTCGGCGCGCTCTGGAACGTGTACGGGCCCACGGAAACCACCGTCTGGTCCACCGCCGAGGCCGTCGGCGACGGCTCCTTCGGCGCGGGCGGCGGGCAGGCGGCGATCGGGCGGCCGGTGCTCAACACGCGCGTCTACGTCCTGGACCCCTACGGAGAGCCCGTGCCGACCGGCGCGCCGGGGGAGCTTTTCATCGCCGGCGACGGGGTGGCGCGCGGATACCTGCACCGCCCGTCTCTGACCGCGGAGCGTTTCGTTCCCGACCCGTTCGCGCCCCGGCCCGGCGCGCGGATGTACCGCACGGGCGACCTGGGGCGGTGGCTCTCCGGCGGGCGCCTGGCCTTTGCCGGCCGCGCCGACCACCAGGTGAAGGTGCGCGGCTTCCGGATCGAGCCCGGCGAGATCGAGGCGCGGCTCACGGAGCACCCCGCGGTGCACGAGGCGGTGGTGGTGGTGCGGGAGGACGTCCCCGGCCACGCGCAGCTGGTGGCCTACTGCGTGGCCGGCGGTGCCCTGGACGCCGCGACGCTTCGGGCGCACCTGGGCGAGCGGCTGCCGGAGTACATGGTGCCGGCCGCCTATGTGTGCCTGGACGCGCTGCCGCTCACCCCCAACGGCAAGCTGGACCGCGGCGCTCTTCCCGCCCCGGCGAACGGCGCCTACGCGCGGCGCGGCTACGAGGCGCCGTCGGGCGAAACGGAGGAGGCGATCGCCGGAATCTGGAGCGCGCTGCTGGGGGTTGATCGGGTGGGCCGCTGGGACGACTTCTTTGAACTGGGCGGGCACTCGCTGCTGGCGCTGCGGGCGGCGTCGCGCGTGAGCGAGCGTTTCCGGACGCGGGTGGCCGCCACCGAACTCTTCTATCACCCGCAGCTCGCCGAACTGGCCCGGGCCGTGGACGAGGCCCGCGCGGCGTGCTGCGGCGCGTTGCCCGCCGCTACGGACAGCATTCAGATTGGCGGCGCGGATTCGATCGACGCGTATTCGGTGGACACGATGTCCGATGACGACGTCGATACACTGCTGGCCGCCCTGCTTTCGCAAAGCACCGATCCCTGACCCGCCGCTTTGCTCGCGAAGAAGGCAGACGAGTCACAGGAGAAGCTGAGGCGCGTACTGCACTTTGAGTAAGCTGTCATGCCGCGCCTGTGGTACCGAACAGACCATGTGATGGCGGCCGTCCCGCAGGTCTGGGTGCGGCCTGACAATCGGCTGCAGGAGATACGGGCCCGTCCATACGTTCGCCGCCGACAGCCTTGCGCGCCGGCCCCGCACCCCCGAGCCTTGTGCCGTTAGGCCGCTTCCCAAACTCTGAGTGCAGGATGGCGAGACCACGCAAGACCGCCGCTCAGCGGCGTCAAGAGAGCATCGAGGCGGACCGCCGAGCTTGGCAGGATTTCCTGCCGAAGCTGCAATCCGTCGATACGCTAATCGACGCGTACCGGCTGGTTGGGAATGCGGTGGCGCCAGACACGCCTGGGCGACGCTATTACTCAAACTTGGGTTTTTTCGTCCAGTACTTTGCGGCGCCAGACGGGGCGAATGGGACAGAGCTACGTGAGTATCTCCGACTCGTGCACGCTTTTGATGCTGAGGGGGCGCTGAAACTTGGTGTGCGCGAAGAGGTTGAGGCGAAGCTCCGAGCTGCACTAACCCGAAGAGATTAAGAAGCGAGACAGCAGCACCGGCGATTGGCTTAGGCGCGGCTACAATCGGCTGCTGGCCATGCGGGGCCGTCCCGTGCCTCAGCGTCGACAGGCGCGGGCCGGCTCCGCACCCCTAACCCATTCTCAGCCGCCCGGGGCGCGAGAGGCCCCGCCGTAACCCGCCGTGTCCACTTCCTCCATGCGGTAGCCGAGCGCAGGCGCGACCGCCGCGATGTCCGGCTCCCACTTCGCCCGCAGTTCCACGTATTCGCGCGCCCCGGCCTCCGCGTCTTGGCGCGTGGGGATGTCCGCCTCGCGCAGCCGCAGCAGGGCCCGCTCGTAGCGCAGCCGCCCGCGTTCACGCGACTGCTCGCGATCCGCCGACGGCCCGTGGTGCACCGGAAAGTTCTGGCTGAGGGTGCGCAGCAGCAGGGCGCTGCTCCGCTCAAGTTCGTCCAGGCCCGCGGATTTCTGCAGCCAGCCCAGCTCGCGCGGATCCAGCGCGGTGCGGATCAGCGCGGCCGCGTCGAGCGTGACCAGCAGCATGCGCGACGCCGCGTAAAAGGATTCCTCAAATCGGAAGTAGAACAGCACGGGATAGAAGTGGTGCGTTTCCTTGATCGCCGCCATCTGGCCGGCCAGCGTCGACAGGTTGTTGTATCCGCCGTCGAAGCGTCCCTCCGGCCCCCAGCGCGCGATCAGTTCCGCGGCGTCGCCGGTTTCGCCGCTCTGCGCGTGCACCATCAGCCCAAGCGTGTTTCGGCTGCGCAGGGCCGTGTAGACCTGCATCAGATAGGTGAGCGTGAGCGAGGTCACCGACATGCCCACCAGCGAGTTGAACAGAAACAGCAGCTTGTAGCCCGGGGTGGTGGGTCCATAGTCGCTGGCCCCCACGATGGACATGCTGCTGCCTCCCACAAACAGCGCGGTGATGAAATCGGTCTCCGTCGCGCCGGAGCTGGATTTGACGCCGGAGCCGAGGGCGGGATGAATCACCAAACCGGCGCCCAGCGCCAGCAGCACGCCCCACATCAGCACCAGCACCACGAGCTGCGCGGGACCGCAGTAGGTGAGGATGCGGGCGTGCCTTCCTCCCCCGGACAGCCCGCGGAACACGCGCCACACGCCCCGGGCAAGCCGCGGCGCGAGAAGCCCGGTGCCCGCCCGGGCGTACAGAACGGTGAGGAACACGTCCAGCAGGGTGATCGCGAGCACGATGCCGCCGGCGAGCGGCTCAAGCCAGTCCTGCATGGCCAACCTCCGAAAACGAGGGGGACCCGGCATACGCCCGAGCGGTGCGCGGGCGTGCGGCGGCCCGGGCCGCCGCTACGCCATCCTGTCACGGGCGCGCCGCCGCGGCGCGCCCGTCGTCGATCATGGGGCCGCGCAATCCGCTCGACGGCGATGCCCGGTGCGAGCGTGGGGCAGCCGGCGGCGGCTGGCGGGCCGGTGCATCCGCCGCCCGGTCCTATTCCCAGGGCTTCAGCACCACCTTGATGCAGCCATCCTCCTTCTCGCGGAAGGTCTTGTACATCTCCGGCCCCCGGTCGATGGGAACCGTGTGGGTGATGACGAAGGACGGGTCGATCTCACCGGATTCCACCCGGCGCAGCAGCTCGTCGTGAAAGCGCGGGACGTGCGTCTGCCCGGTCTTGAGCGTGAGTGCCTTGTTCATGAAGGCTCCCATCGGGATCTTGTCGACGGCGCCCATGTAGACGCCAGGCATGGAGATGGTCCCGCCGGGCCGGCAGCACATGATGGTCTCCCGGATCACGTGCGGCCGATCGGTCTCCTGCATCAGCATCGTCTTGGCCTTGTCGTACATCGAGTCCAGCGTCGCGGTGCCGTGCGCCTCCGCGCCCACCGCGTCAATGCAGCGGTCGGGTCCCCGTCCGCTCGTCATTTCCATGAGCCGGTCGTAGACGCCCACCTCCTCGAAGTTGATCGTCTCGGCCCGTCCGTGCCTGCGCGCCATCTCCAGCCGCTCCGGCACGCGGTCGATCGCGATCACCCGCCCCGCGCCGAGCATCCAGGCGCTCTGGATGGTGAACTGCCCCACCGGGCCGCACCCCCACACCGCCACCGTGTCCCCAGGCTCGATGTCCGCGTTCACCGCCGCCATCCACCCGGTGGGGAAGATGTCCGACAGAAAGAGCACCTGCTCGTCGGGAAGGTCAGAATCGATGCGGAGCGGCCCCACGTCCGCGTAGGGAACGCGGAGAAACTGGGCCTGCCCTCCGGCATAGCCGCCCGTCAAATGCGAGTAGCCGAAGAGGCCCGCGGTGGTGTGGCCCATCACCTTGCGCGCGAGATCGGCGTTGCGGTTGGTGGTCTCGCACAGGGAGTAGAGCGTCTTCTGGCAGAAGAAGCAGGCCCCGCACGAGATGGTGAAGGGAATCACCACCCGGTCCCCCTTCCGCAGCCGCCGCACCTCGCTCCCCACCTCCTCCACGATTCCCATCGGCTCGTGGCCCAGGATGTCGCCCGGCTCCATGAACGGGTTGAATCCGTCGTACAGGTGCAGGTCCGATCCGCAGATCGCGGTCGAGGTGATCCGCACGATGGCGTCGGTGGGATCGACGAGGATGGGATCCGGGACCTGTTCGCACCGCATGTCGGCGCGCCCGTGCCAGCTCAATGCCTTCATTGTCACCGCTCCGGTCGGGATGTGAGAAAGGCCCGCCGCACCGGCGGGCGCCGTCGCTCCGTCAGTCGTGCCGCACCCGCTCGTTCCTGGCCTCGCTGAGCTGGCGCGCGACGGCCACGTCCACCACCGTCACCCCCACGATCGCGCTGATCGCCTTCAGGACGTTGTCGCGCTTGGGGTTGTCGCTGCGCAGCCCGCTGGCGAGCGTCGCCAGGTCCAGCACGTCGCCCGCGACCCGCCCCCACACCCACCCGGCCGGCTTTCGATTGGAGAGGATTCCCACACCCTTGGCGAGTTCGCGGAAGCCATAGAGCCGGACGAGGTTCTTCTTGTCCTCCATCCCCAGCTCTCCCGCGATCTTTTCCGGGGCGACCACCTCGGCCAGCCCCAGCGCGATACTGAACCACCCCACTCCCTTCGCCATCGCTTCGCCGTCGTCGATCCTCCTCTCGGTGGCGAGATCCCAGCCGGGAGTGCGGGTGCCGGTGCCGAGCACCGCCGCATCCTCCGGCCGAAAGGCCCGCGCGCGCGAAACGTCCGCCGTCGTTGCCATCCTTCCCCTCCGCGTTGGAGTACGACCACCCGCGCCGGGGAAGCCGGCGGGGAGGCGGGGGGGAGTCCGCAGCATGCCACATACCGGCGTAGTCGACACCCGCGCACAGAACCCGGGCGTGTGCTACAGACGGATCACGCGTCTGATCGCGGGGATCAGGTGAGTTCGGATAACGTAATCCCGCCCGGATTTCAGCTGAAATCCGGGCGGGATTCTCGTCGGTCACACAGAGAGGGCTCTAGGCCGCGAACTCTGCCCGAGTCTCCACCGATGAAGTTTCCTCACGAGAGTGTGCGGCCACGCCCCGTCTATGAATCAGTCAGGCGAATCGACCTTTCGTTCCGCGGGAAGCGCCGCCGCTGGATCGACAGCCAGGACGGCCATTGAGCCGCGGTGGAACGATCCTCAATGGAGACGATGGCGATGGAAACGCGCTTGTGATGATCGGCACCGGCGGGACTCCGTTCCACGGTCTTGTTCTCACGACAGAGGCGGCGTCGCCCGAGGAAGTCAGACGCCGGCCCCCGTCCTCAGTCGAACAGGCTTATCTGGCCGCGTGCGTCGTGGGGACGGCGGAAGGCCTCGGTCGAGAGCGTCGGGAAATCGCGCGTCAGGCCCGCCTTGCGGCAGGCCGTGTTGAACAGCGCCTGCATCTGCACGGCGAAGATTCCCTCGCCCGTCATCCGCGTTCCAAACTGTGCATCGTACAGCTTGCCGCCGCGCATGTCGCGAATGCGGTTCAGCACCTTGTCCGCGCGGTCGGGGACGTGCGTCTGCAGCCATCCCTCGAACAGTTCCTTGAGCGCGAACGGCAGCCGCAGCGGCACGTAGCTCGCCGCCACGGCCCCCGCTTCCGCCGCCGCCGCCGCGATGGCCGGCATCTCGTGATCCGTCAGCCCGGGGATCACGGGCGCGATCAGCACGCGGACGGGGATGCCCACTTCGGACAGCGTGCGGATGGCGTCCAGCCTCCGCGCCGGTGTGGCCGCGCGCGGCTCCATCGTGCGCTGAAGTTCCGCATCCAGCGTAGTCACGCTCAGGTTCACCACGGCGGCGTTGTGCGAGGCGAGTTCCGCCAGCAGATCCGCGTCGCGAGTGACGAGGTGGTTCTTGGTGACGACGGCGACCGGGTTGCGGAACTCCGCCAGCACTTCCAGCACGCCGCGCGTGATCTTGAGCCGGCGCTCTACCGGCTGGTACGGATCGGTCACGCCGCTGAGCGCGATGGGGCGGGGCACCCACCTGGCGGCCAGCAGTTCCTTGCGCAGCAGTTCCGCCGCGTCGTGCTTGACCAGGATCTTGGTCTCGAAGTCCAGCCCGGACGAGTAGCCCAGGTACTCGTGCGTGGGACGCGCGAAGCAGTACACGCAGCCATGCTCGCAGCCGCGGTACGGGTTGACGCTGGCGTCGAACGGGATGTCGGGGCTGTCGTTGCGCGAGATGATGTTGCGCGTGTGGTCGCGCAGAAACTGCGTCCGCGGACCGGGCTCGTCCGGGTCGTACGCCTCCGGGTCCGCCACGAACTCGGCGGAGACGAAGCGGTTTCTGGGGTTCTGCGCGGTGCCGCGTCCCCGGAGCTGAACCAGCGGCGCCTCGCCCCCGGTCTGCGGGCGCGGATTCGGTTTCATCATGCCCGAATGATAAACCGAATGAACGCCGAAAGCAACGGTTTCGGCGAGGGTGCAGGGATTGTGTAATCGTGTGGCGGGAACGAAGTTCAGGTCCATTCGCTTCCCGCCACGTCCGCCCACTTCCGCCCCCGACATGGACGCACTTTCCGCCGCCGCGTTCGGTATCGTGCTTGCCGCCTGCGCAGGGCTGCGCGCGTTTCTGCCCGTGTTCAGCGCCAGCCTGGCCGCGTGGACCCTGCACGTTCCGCTGCCGCAGAATCTGGAGTGGCTGGCGCGCCCGGAAACGGTGCTGGCGTTCGGCATCGCCACGCTCATCGAGATCCTGGGCGACAAGGTGCCGCTGGTGGACCACGCGCTGGACTCCATCCAGCTGTTCACCAAGCCGGGGCTCGCCGTCCTTGCCGCGACGCCGTTTCTGTATCAGCTCAGCCCGCAGTACGCCATCGGGATCGGCATCGTGCTGGGGGCGCCGCTCGCGCTGGGCGTGCACTCGGCCAAGGCGACCGCGCGCGTGGGGAGCACCGCCGCGACGGGCGGAATCGGCAATCCGATCCTGAGCGTGGTAGAGGACGTGGCGGCTATTGGATCGATCGCGCTCGCATTCCTGGCGCCGGTGGTAGCGCTGGTGCTGCTCGCGGTAATGCTGTTTCTGCTGGTCCGCTTCGCGATCCGCATCCGCAAGCGGACCCGGAGGCAGGCGGCTTCGGGGTGAATCCCGGCGGAGCGCGTCACGGTCCTCCCGTGAGGATTCAACCGCGCGTGATTGGATGGAGGCGCGGCGGGCGGGCTCCAGGGCGGCCCCCACCCGGGCCGGCACCACCGGCCCACCCTCCCCCACGAGAGCGAATGAATCCGCCGCTCAAACAGCGGTAAGCCCCGACGCATGGCCGCTGTCGCGTCCATGATCGGGGCTTCAACTGCGTAGGAACCATCATCATGCGTCAATGCCGGGGTTCTCACCGCCGCATGTGCTCGCGCTGAGGTCTCCCTTTCTCCCGCGGAGCGGGGGAGAGGGCCGGGGAGAGGGGGCCTCTCCGCAGCGACGGCATCGTCCGTAACGCATGACCCCATGCCCCGCATGCAGTTGAAGCCCCGAACGGCGCCTGTGGGCGGCGTGTCGGGGCTTCCCGCGTTTCGAGCGGCGGATTCATCCGCTCAGGACAGACTGGGCGCGCCGGGAGCCGGGTTCACGCGCAACTCTTCGCGCCATCGGCGGATCACCCGGCGTCGCCCTCAGCGCGCGAGTTCAGCAGGCCGAGCTCCAGCGCGAGCCGCACGTAATCCGCCCGCTCCGTCGTGCCCAGCTTGGCGTTGATGCGCCGCCGGTACGTATCCGCCGTCTTGGCGCTGATGAACAGGCGCTCCCCGGCCTGCGAGGTGGAATACCCCTGCGCAATCAGCAGAAACACCGTCCGCTCCCGCTCGCTCAGCGAGTCGTAGCGCTGCCTGGTTTCATCCGCCGACGAGCTGCGCACCAGCTCCTCCGCCAGCACGGGAGCCGCCTCCGGCCGCACGAACCGCCGCCCCTCCGCCACCGTGCGCACCGCGGCGAGAAGGGTGGCGCTCGCCGCGCTTTTTACGACGTAGCCGAGCGCGCCCGCCTTGAGCAGCGGCACCAGGTATGCCTCCTCGTCGTGCATCGTGAGGGCGAGAACCGCGGCGGACGAGTTGCGGCGCGTGAGTTCGCGCGTGGCCGTCACCCCATCCATTCCCGTCATCGTCACGTCCATGATGACCACGTCGGGATGCAGCCTTTCCACCTGCTCCAGCGCCTCGGCGCCGTCGCTGGCCTCGCCCACGACCTCGATGTCCGGCGCCGCGCTCAGCAGGGCGCGCAGCCCCAGCCGCAGCACGCTGTGGTCGTCCGCGAGCAGTACGCGAATGGGTCCCGTCCGTGGCGCGCCCGGTGTGCCGCTCATGCCTTCTCCATCACGTTCGGAGCCACGGCGCGTACGGTGGTGCCGCGTCCGATCCCGCTCTCGATCCCCAGTTCCCCGTTCACCAGCACCAGCCGTTCCCGCATCACGAACAATCCCATCCCCGTGCGCGCCGATTCCGCGCGCGCCACGTCGAATCCGCCGCCGTCGTCGTGAATGGTGAGGCGGGCGCGGGTGTAATCCACCTCCAGCCGCACGGAAACCGTCTCCGGGCGCCCATGCCGCAGCGCGTTGCCAATGGCCTCCTGCGCCACGCGGTAGAGAACCGACGCCACCCGCGGCGAAAGCGGCGCGTGCACCCTCGCCTCCATCTCGCTGTGCACGCCCGTCTGCTCCAGCGTGCGCCGGGCCAGCACCTCCAGCGCCGTTTCCAGCGGCAGGTGCTCCAGCGCGCTGGGATGCACGCGATGCGACATCGTGCGCACTTCGCGCAGCGCATCCGTCACCACCTCGCGCATCACCCCGATGCGCTCGCGCAGCACCCCCTTGGGCGCATCGGGCCCCGTATCGTTCCACGTGGCCGTCAGCAGCATTTCCACCGCGCTCAGCGACTGCGCGGTGGAGTCGTGCAGCTCGCGGGCAAGACGCGCGCGCTCCGCGTCCGCCGCGCCGATGACCTGCGCGGTCAGGTAGCGCACCCGCGCCTGATCCGCCAGCAGCTGGTCAAGCAGCGAGTTGATGGTGGTGCCGATGCGGCTGACGTTGCGATCCGCCAAGCGGGAAAACGAAACGCGCGCGGCCAGGTCGCCCGCGGCCACGCGCCCGGCCGTCATCTCCAGCGTGCGCAGGGGAAGGAGCGACCAGTACACGAGCCCGGTGTTGAGCAGCAGCGTCACCAGCAGCGACGCAATCATGATCTCGTCCACGTACTGCGGGCTGGCGCCGCGCATCACCATGTACGCGACCACGTTGATGAGCACGTCGGTAACCACCAGCTTCTGCAGCAGGGGAATGCGCAGAAGTCCCCTTCCGCCCTTTGCCGGGGCGGAAGGGGACGCCGGGTCCCCGTGCGGGGCCGGGCCGGCGGCAGGCGCCGCCCCGGTCACGCGCGTGTCTGTGGATGGTACTCGGTCCGTTCCTGAATCCACCCGGTTTCCGTCTGCCGTGGTGCGGGCGGCGGGCCGTGCGCCCGCCGCCGTGGTGCTCATCCCGCGCGCAGCAGCACCGGCCCCGTCGTGGCGTCGGCCAGCGTGCCCGGGTGCAGGTCCGCGGTGCGGCCGCTCATGGTCACGCCAAGGTTGCGCAGCCGGCCTTCGTGCAGGCCGTAGACCAGGCCGTGAATGCGCAGCTCCGAGCCGCGCTCCCAGGCGTCCTGCACCAGCGGAATGCGGCTCAGGTTGTAAACCTGTTCGATCACGTTCAATTCCACCAGACGCCGCATGCGCGCCTCCTCGTCCAGTTCGTCCAGCTCCTTGGCGTACAGGCGGGCGGTGTTGCGCACGCCAGACAGCCAGTGCTCCACCTGCAGGGGCGCGCCGGAGCCCAGGGCCGCGCGCACGCCGCCGCACTCCTCGTGGCCGCAGACGATGATGTCCTTCACTCCCAGCGCTTCCACCGCGTACTGCACCACGGCGAGCAGGTTGGCGTCGGTGGCCATCACCTGGTTGGCCACGTTGCGGTGCACGAACAGCTCGCCCGGGCCGGTCTGCGTGAGCGTGTTCACCGGCACGCGCGCGTCGCTGCAGCCGATGTACAGGTAGTTGGGCTTGTGCTCCGCCGCGATGCGCCGGAAGTAGTCCGGGTCTTCCGCGGTGCAGTCCTCTACCCAGCGGCCGTTGCGTTCAATCAGGTTCTCGATCGACATGGTCATCCTCGGGAAGGAGAAAGTGCGTAAGTGCGTAAGTGCGTAAGTGGCGGGCCGCCGCACCGGGGCGGGCCAGGACGCGAACGCACTCCCGCACTCACGCACCCCGCACTTCCGCACTTCGTTTTTCAGTGCATGATCGCCATCGGCGCGCCGGGCACGCCCTTGAGCACCAGGTGCACGCCGCGGTTCTGCGCCGTTTCGCGGTAGTCGTGCAGCAGCTCCACCACGTCGTCGTCCAGGTGCTTGCAGCGGCTGGCGTCCACGGTCACGGTGGCGCCTTCCGGCAGGGTCTGCAGCGCGGTGCTGATCTGCGCCTTGTTCAGGAACGTCACCTCTTCCGCCAGTGTCAGGCGAATGCGGTGGTGGTCCTCAGACTCCGAGCGCTCGAACGAGTACGCGTTGCGCGCGCTGTCGCGCAGCAGAAAGAAGATGCCGATGGCCAGCCCCACCGCGATCCCGATCAGCAGGTCGGTCGCCAGAATGGCGATGACCGTAGCAAAGAAGGGAATGGCGTACTTGGGCCCGCGCTTCCACGCGTCCACGGCCTGCTTGGGGTGCGCCAGCTTGAAGCCGGTGTAGATCAGCACCGCCGCCAGCACCGCCAGTGGAATGTGGTTCAGCAGCATGGGCACGCTCGCCACGGCCACCACCAGCAGCACGCCGTGGATGAAGCTGCTGCGCCACGTGCGGCCGCCCGCGTCCACGTTGGCCGCGCTCCGCACGATCACGCCCGTCATGGGCAGGCCGCCCAGCAGGCCGCTCACCATGTTGCCCGTGCCCTGCGCCACCAGTTCGCGGTGTGGCGACGACGTGCGCTTCAGCGGGTCCAGCCGGTCCGTGGCTTCCAGGCTCAGCAGCGACTCCAGGCTGGCGACAATGGCCACGGTGATGGCCACCTTGTAGACCGCCGGGTTGCCCAGCGCGCTCCACTGGGGAAAGGTGAAGTACGTGGCCAGGTCCGAGAACGTCTGCGGCACCGGCAGGGTTACCATCGCCTCGGCCGGCAGCGCCCAGCCGGCCGACATCGTCCCCATCAGCCACGCGCCCACCGCGCCGAACACCACCACGGCCAGCGGCGCGGGAAGCATCTTGCGGAAGCGCGCGGGCATGATGGACGGCCAGAACGCCAGCAGGGCCAGCGACACCACCGTCAGCACGGCCGCGGCGGGCGCGATGGTGGACAGGTGATGCGCGATCTCGTCCAGCGGGCCGCCCATGCCGCCCGTTCCGGCTTCGGGCGTCTGCCCCTTCTTGCCAGCCAGCCCCAGCGCGTACGGCAGCTGCTTGATCACCAGGATCAGGCCGATGCCCACCAGCATTCCGCGAATGACGGACGACGGAAAGAAGTAGCCGATGACGCCCGCCTTGACGAAGCCCAGCCCCAGCTGAATGAGGCCGGCGAGCACCACGGCCACCAGAAACACCTGGTACGATCCGAGTTCAGTGAGCGCGGCCAGCACGATGGCGGTAAGGCCGGCGGCGGGGCCGCTGACCATGAGCTGCGATCCGCTCAGGCGCGACACCAGCAGGCCGCCCACGGCCCCGGTCACCAGCCCGGCGGCCAGCGGCGCGCCGGAGGCCAGCGCGATGCCCAGGCACAGCGGAAGGGCGACCAGAAAGACGACAAGGCCGGCGCCCAGGTCGTCGCGCCAGGTGCCGGGCTTGGGGCCCGGCCCGCTGCGCGGCTCCGACGCAGTGAGCTCCGCGCGGGGTTCAGGGTTCACGGTCTTGGGTGCGCGAACGGCTCGTTGCACGTTATCCATCTCCTTCAAGGGCGTACGCCGCGGATGCGCCGATGGGTGCGCACCTCTCACGAATGGCCAAAAAGATAGAGATGGCGCAGGGTCCTGTCTGTCGGACGCGGGCGCGACCTTTGTCAGAGCCGGTCGTACACGGCGCGTGCGAACGCCGCATCCCGCCACTTTTCTCCGGATATCCGGCCGTAGTCCCCTCGATCGATGCGGCCGGATCGCGCGTCAGGAGCAGCGGCACCCGGCGGAGCGGGGAAGCGCGACAACGAAAAGTCGCCCCGCGCTGAGCGTTCGGACCTGATGAGATGCTTGTCGCACGCTGCCGATCAGCATCGAACCGTCGATCCGGAAAGACTAACAACGCTGCGGCCCGTCGATGGACCGCCGTCCACGCCGGACGCCGCCCACGCGCTGAGGTCTCCCCCTCTCCCGCTTGCGGGAGAGGGGGCCGGGGGGTGAGGGCTGCCCGCCGCCGCGCCACACTCGCCGAAATGAACGGATCCTGCCCGCCCCCACACGTGCACGACAAAACGGCCGCCCCGCGAATCGCGGGGCGGCCGTCATCCATCCGATGGTGCGTGGCGGTCAGCGCGTGGGCGTCACCGCAAAGTCCGTCACCGCCACGTCCAGGTTGTGGTTCATCCGCAGCCCCACCACGCCGTCGGTGTTGGGCCCGGACGCGCGCGGGAACTCGGCCACCTGCGTGCCGTTGATGGCAAAGCGCACGTGCGTGGGCGTCGACATCACCGACAGCGCGTTGCTCGCCTGCCCCTGCGCGTCCACGGCGCGCACGGCGGGGTTGGCGGTCCAGTCCACCAGCGTGTGCGTTTCGGCGCCCGCGCGGTGCTTGATCATGTACTTGCCGTCCTGCCGCACGATGAAGTACAGGTAGTCCTGGTTCTCCGCCGTCAGGTTGCGCCCGCCGATGATCAGCCCGTAGCCCTCCGGATGCGCCGACGCCTTGTTCTGCCGGAAGGTGGCGCCCGCCGTGAACGCACCCGTCGCCGTGGTGGCGGGATTGTACAGGATGGCCGACGGCCCCGTCACCGCGTGAAAGCCGGTGCCCATCTGCATGAACATGATGTCCGCGGCGTTGGCGTTGGCCCGGTCCAGGCGCGCCGTCCATCCGGCGGGCATGGCGTGCGCGTGGCCGCCGGTGGCGGACTGCGTGTGGTCGTGGCCCTGGGCGGCGGCCGGGGTGGCGGCGGCCAGCAGAAGGGTGGTCAGCAGGATTCCGCGCATGGCGCTTCTCCGGTGAGTTTCTGTGGATGGGGATCGTGATCCTGAGACGGCCAAGATGGCGCCGGTCCGGGAATGGCGCAACGGGCCCGCGGCACCGGACCGCGCGCGAGGCCATCCCGTCGGGCGCCGTCCACCAGCACGGCTCCTGCGATCGTGTCCGGTGAGGAGATGATCATCACCCGTCGCCACGGCACCGGAATCGCCATCGCGCATCAAGGGAAGGATGCGCGAAACCGTGCCGGCGGCCGGCCGACGGGTCGATGTTCATCGGCCGGGCAGGGCGCCAACATTTCGCCCGGTTGCGGTGTATGGGTGCAGAGCCCCCTACAGGAACCAAGGAGACCCGTGAAATACACCCCGTTGTTGATCGTGGGGATGAGCTTGGCCGCGTGCGGTTCGGTGCCGCCGCCGGAGTCTGCCCCCGCGTCCGGCCCGCGGCGCGACGTCGTGGGAACGGGCGTGCCGTCCATTCCCGCGCTGCTCAGCCAGCGCGAGCGGCTGGCGCTGACCTCGCCGCAGGTGATTGCGCTGGATTCGGTTGCGCGCGAGTGGCGGATTGAGAACGACACCCTCGCCCGGCGCCTGCGCGGCGTGTGGGGCGACCGCCAGGATCCGCGCGCCCGGCAGGGAGAGCGCGAGCGGGAGATCGAGCGGGCGCGGCCCACGCTGCTGGCGCTGGTGGCCAACAACCGCCGCATGACTGGCGGCGTGGAAGCCATTCTGGATCCCGCGCAGCAGCTGATTGCCTGCGAGCTGCAGGCCGCCGAGCACGACGAGCGCCACGCCGGCGATGCGCGGCAAGGCAGAGGCGGCGCGCGCCGCCCGTCGGCCGCGGGCGCCGGACGCGTGAACTGGCCCTGGTGCGGCGTGGCGCGGCCGGACACCGTCTCGGCCCCTACGCGCTGACGGAGGCGGACAACCGAAAGAGCGTGCCCCGGCATCCGCCAGGGCACGCTCTTCTTTTCTGCCGATCCATCGCGCCCGATGACTCGCCGCCGCATGGCGTTCAGCGCGGCGCATCCAACGCCCAGAGGGGATTCACGCCGGACCTTCCGCCCCAGTCCGCGCAGGCGGACTTCGTGCTTTTCCAGCGGCGAATTCATTCGCTCCTGGATGGGCGGCCGCGCGAAAATCCGCCTTGCACGAGATGCTCTCCCCACAGTCCGCGCAGGCGGACTTCGCGCCGTTGTTGCCGCGACTTCAGTCGCCCCAGCCTACAGCGCCTCCCCTCGGCTCATCTACAGGAACCGGGCAGTTACTGCCCGCCGGATTGGTCGAAGTTCAGCATCCAGTGAATCCCGAACCGGTCCGTCAGCATGGCGAAGCGTGAGCCCCAGAACGAATCGTGCGGCGCCATCGTACCCTTTCCGCCATCGCCCAGCGTCTCGTACATCCGGTCCACCTCGTCCACGCTTTCCAGCACCAGGTTCAGCGTCACGCTGTTGCCCGCCGTGTAGTCCATCCCGGGCATGGTATCGGACGCCATCAGCGACGTGGCGCCGTTGGAGAGCGACGCGTGAATCAGCCGGTGCGCGGCCTCCGGCGGCGCACCGAAGTCGCCATCGCCAAAGGTCATCACGTTCAGTTCGCCGCCCAGGCAGCGCTGGTAGAACTCCATGGCCTCACGGCAGTTGCCGTCAAAGGTCAGGTACGGGGTGATGTCCTTCATCGGGCGGGCTCCGCGAGCAGAAGGGCGCGTACCCGGGCGTCGCGCAGGCAGAGCGCGCCCCAGATCATGACGGCCAGGTACACGGGAAAGAGCACGTGCGAAAACAGCGGATTGCCAACCCGCACGTGCGTGGCGATGGCGCCGCCCAGGTACGCGGTGAGCAGAACCGCGCCCAGCACCGCCGTCCTGGGCACCAGGTACAGCGCCAGGCAGGCCAGCAGAATCACCCCCAGCACCGGCGCCAGCCCCGCGGCAAATCCAAGCTGCTCCATCGCTTCCACCACCGGCGCGGGCTGAAACAGCTTCATCGTGCCGTCCATCAGCAGAAACAGCACGGGGATGATGAACAGCACGCGCCCCGCCCACAGCGCGCCGCGCGACCGGCCGGCGGCGGAAGAGGAGAGCACCGTGTCGTGGGGAATGGCCTGCGTAGTCATGCGTCTCCGTGGTGGCGGGTCGGGGAGGGTACGGCGGGAAAAGTGGCGTGCCCGGGATCAGGCGGCCAGTGTGTCGAGGTAATCGCAGAGCGCCTCGCCGGCGCGCACCATCAGCACCTCGTCGCGCGAGTACTTGCCGGTGCCCCAGATCCCCATCTGCGCCACCACGATGAGCGCCGCCGCGTCCGCGGGGTCGGCCCAGGCGCGCACGGTGCCGCGCCGGGCGCCATCCGCCAGCGCGGTTGCGAACGCTGTACGCCACGTGGCGTACAGCCGGTCGATCCGGGAACGGAACCCCTCGTCCAGCGGCGACATCTCCTGCGCCAGGTTGTTCAGCGGGCACCCGTTGAGCCACGAACCGCTGCCGATGTCCTCGCGGATGTAGCGGCGGAACGCGGTCTTGAGGTCCCGGATGGGATCGTCGGAATCGTGCACGGCCGCGATCCAGCGGTTCATCAGCAGCGGTTGGATGATCTCGTCCACCACAGCGTAGCCAAGCTCCTGCTTGCCCGCGAAGTGGTGGAACAGCGCGCCCTTGGTGACGCCCGCGGCCTCCACGATGTGGTTCAGGCTGCCGCCCTGGAATCCGTTGCGGTAGAACTCCGCAAAGGCCGCCGCCAGAATCTGCTGGCGCGTGGCGTCGCTGCTGCGCCGGGGAGTCGTCTGCGTCATGCACCAACGCTACAGACCAGTCGGTATGTCTGTCAAGGACGGCTCGTAATTGATTGTGCGGCATGTGGCGATGCACCGCGCCGGATGACGCCGCCAGCCATCAGCGCGCGGGAGGAGGCGTGGCGGGAGCGGGCTCGGCGGGAGCGGGTTCCGCGGCGGCGGTGCCGGCGGGCGCTTCGCCCTGGCGGATTTCGGTGACGACGCCGCCGCGCTCCACCAGCGCGGATACGCGCAGGTATCTGGCCGTGGCCACGATGGGCGCGTACGGATCATCTTCCAGCAGCGGCGCCGTCACCGTCCACTCGCGCACGATCCACGACCCGCCGGGGAGCCGTTCGAACCGCAGCACGCCGCCCAGCCGGTTCACCGGCCCGGTGTACGGAAGGTTGGTGAAGCGGTACTCCACGTGGCGCAGTTCCGCCGAGGCGCGGTCCAGCCACAGCACCCCGTGCACGTCCGGCCGCACGCGCCCGCGCAGCGGCATGAACTCCAGCCCCACCATCCCCGGCCGCTCCGCCCCGCCGTCCGCCACGCTGAAGCAGTGATGCTGCACGAAGGCGTCGCTCAGAATCGCCTGCGCGTCGATCCCCTGAAAGATGGTGGAATCGCGCAGAAAGACGACGTATCCCTCGTCCGCCAGCTCCTCGCCGGACCGCGAGTGGAACGGCCGGCCCCGCGCTGTCGCCATCCACTCCTGCGTGCGCACCGGGGTTCGGTTGTTCAGCCGCAGCTGGCTGCGGTGCAGGCGGGAAACGAACGTCAGCCCTTCCCGCTCGCCCGTCAGCGCCGCCGAGGCCACCACCTTGCGCGCCTCTTCCCACAGCACCTGCGCCTCGGGCCCGCGCCGCACGTCGCCCTGGCAGGCGCGTGCGCGGCCGGTGGCGGTGATGGCGGCCAGCATCACCCGGCGCGATCCGGCGCGCAGTTCGTGGCGCACCGTCTCGCCGTCCGCCAGGCGGATGGGCGGTGACGGGGTGGATTGAAAGCCCACGCGCTCCGCCGCCACGGTGTACGTCCCCGCCGCCTGCGCCCGGATGACGTACTCGCCCGATTCGTCCGCCAGCGAGCGGCGCTCCGATCCATCTTCGCCGCGCAGCAGCACCATGGCACCGGGCACGGGCTCTCCCGTCGCGGGGTCCACCACGCGGCCGGTGACCGTCTGCGCCCGCGCGGCGCCCCCGCACACGATGGCGGCGAAGAACAGGATGCGGATCGGGACGGCGGTGCGTTGCATCGATCAGAGCAATCGGGAAAGGGCAGGGAAGGCGGATGATAGACGACACCGGCCGGGCGTGCATGCCGGACTGGATGACCCGCCGTAGACGATCGCGATCAGGCCCGTCATCCGCAGTCGGCGGACGGTGCTCATCATCAACCGATGTTGATGACGACAATCGCGGCTGGTCTCATCATCCACCCCGCCCGACGGTTATCATCCGTCCCCGGTATTGAACGCGAAAGGCGGAGAACGTGGATTCGTTCTCCGCCTCGGGTTCGCGGCGAGCGGATCAGCGCTGGCCGGTGTTGGCGGGAGCCGGATCCGTGTCGCCTTCCGCCGTGGCGCCGGGAACGCCGCCCGTCCCCCGGATCTCCACCACCCAGCCGCCGTGCTCCACCAGGCCGCGCACTCGGGGGCGCCGCAGCTCGCCGGTCAGCGGAATCGTGGGGTCCAGAAAGGGCGCGTTCACGATCCAGTCGCGCACGATCCATCCGCCGTTCGGCAGCCGCTCAAACCGCAGCCGCCCGCCCAGCCGCTCCACCGGGCCGCGGTACGGAAGGTTGGTGAACCGGTACTCCACCAGCCGCAGCTCGGCGGAGGCGCGGTCCAGCCACAGCACGCCGTGAACGTCCGGCTCGCGCGTCCTGCGCAGCGGCATGAACTCCAGCCCCACCATCTCCGGCTTGTCCGCCTCGGCCTCCGCCACGCTGAAGCAGTGATGCTGCACGAACGCGTCGCTCAGAATGGCCCGCGCGTCGATGCCCTGGAACGTCGCGGAATCCCGGTCGAAGGTGACGTAGCCGCGCGCCAGCAGCTGCTCCGCCGTCAGTGACGTAAACGGCTTCCCCGCGGCGATGATGGTCCAGTTCTCGGACTGCGTGGGCCTGGAATTGTCGAGGCGCCTGAAGCGGCGGTGCAGGCGGGTGACAAAGGTGAGCTCCTCCTGCTGCTGCGTCAGCGCGGCGGAGGCGACCACCTTGCGCGCTTCCTCCCACAGCAGCTGCGCCTCGGGTCCGCGCCGCACGTCGCCCTCGCAGCGGCGTGCGCGGCCGGTGGCGGTAATGGCGTCCAGCACCACGCGACGGACGCCCGCGGTCAGCGGATGGGTCACCGTCTGCCCGTCGGCCAGAACGATGGGCGCGGACGGCGTGGACTGGTAGCCCACGCGCTCGGCGGAAACGGTGTAGGTGCCGGCCCGCCGCGCCCGGATGGTGTACGCGCCCGCCGAGTCGGCCAGCGCCCGCTGCTCCATGCCGTCTTCCCCGCGCAGCAGAACCATGGCGCCGGGCACCGTTTCGCCCGTTTCGGGATCGACAACGCGGCCGGTGAGGGTCTGCGCCTGCGCGGCCGCGGCGCCGAACAGTCCGGCGGCCATCAGGAGTGCGTGGGCCAGGGTGCGGGTGCGTTGCATGGCGGGCTCGGGGATGCTGGATGGATGGCGCGCCCTCAGCGGAGGCGTGGCATGCGGGCCCGTGTGGATCGGTTCCGGCCAGTCGTGCGGATGCGCGGCGTCGGATCGCGGGGACGTCCGGAACGTGGCGCGTTCAGGACGAGGCGTTCGGGGGCACGACGCACTCGGCGCGGAACGCGTCCAGCTGCACGCGCTTGCCGGTGAAGAGGGAGAAGCGGTTGGACACCACGACATGGTAGCGGCCCACCTTCATCCGTTCGCGCAGCGCGTACGCGGCGGTCTTCTTGACCCCGATCAGCGGCAGAAATTCGCGGCTGTTCTCAAAGTTCGCCAGCCCGTCGTCATCCACGATGAACAGGTCCACGTCGCGGTTGCCGCCCTCCAGCCCGGCCAGGTGCCCCGTGACCGTGCAGACGCGCTCCGCGGGAAGGTAGAACTGGAACGCGACGTACTGGCCGGCGTCCAGGTCCAGCGTCTGCGACCGCACCAGGTTCAGGTGGATGGGCGGCGGCGGACGACGCGGCGCGGCCCTGGGTGCACGCGCGGGAGCGGCGGCGCGCACGGGGCTCGCCACGAAGCCGGCCATCAGCGACGCCGCGGACTGCTGCACCGCGGGAAGCTGCCCCATCCCGAACCCGCCGCCCACGCCGCCCAGCAGGATGGCCGCGACCAGCGCCGCCGTGTTCACCACGGACCGCCGCTCGCGCGCCGGCTTCGCGGGACGCGCCGCGAACGCGCGACCCGCCACGGCCGGCGCACCGGCGGAGGCCGGCGCATGCAACGGCGTCGATGCAGACGCCTGCGCGGTCACCGGCTCGGCGGCGAGCGCGAGGGAAGCGGGCGGGGTGTCAGCGAGAGCGGGCGAGGCGGAGGCCAGCGACTGTCCGCAGAAGCGGCACAGCACGGCGGCGTCCTGAATCTCTTCCGCGCAGAACGGGCACGACTTCATGATCGGCGCTGCGAACGAGGATGCCGGATCAACCATCCGACTCAGGACAGTAAACCCGGGCGCGGAGAAGGGGAAGGGGAAAGGGATGATCGTCAGAATCTGTGAGGTTCGAGCCTGACCTGTGTTTGAGGTTTCTACATAGTCGGGCGAAGCTACCGGCCCTCGACGCCCATACTACTCCCAAGAGATTTAGAAACTCGCACATTGCTTGCGCCACGAAGGAAAGCGCGCTACTCTGGCGTGTCCACGCCAGTTCGATACGGTCTACGCTTGGACTTCGCTTCGCCCGTAGCTCACGAAATCAGCCAGGGCAACATCCCCCTCTTAATCAGTATTCCACGATGATTACCTTCGACGAACTGTCGCCATCTTCTCTGTTGGTGGACGTTCGGAATGCGCGGCTGCGTGATTCGCAGCCGAGCCAGCAAGCTGCGATTCTCGCCCTAGCTCGCCAGCAGGGCGCAAAGTTGTTGGAACTTGCTAAAAGCATCTCTGCAGGGCGTCTGGATCCGCTTTCGCCGTTGGCTGTGGTCCGGACGGCTGAAGGCGCGAACGAATACATCGTTCTCGAAGGTAACCGTCGGATCGTCACTCTGAAGGCTCTCGAGACTCCTGCGCTTGTCACCCCCGCCTTCGATGCGAAAGGTCAGCGCGAACTTCAGATCCTTGCTCAAAAGTATGCCGTCCATCCCATCACTTCTATCCGTTGCGCCGTCTTCGACACAGAGGATGAGGCAGTGGAGTGGATTTTCCTTCGTCATGATGGACAGAGCGGGGGGAAAGGTTTAGTCGAGTGGGGTGCTGACGAGAAGGACCGCTTTCGCGCAAGACACGGCAGCCAGGAACGGTCGCCTGCTGGTCAAATCATCGATTTTGTAGATAGCGAAGGTCTCTTGAGCCAGTCTGCACAGACTTCGACCAAGGGGATCATCAGCAATCTACAGAGAATGCTGACCAGCAAGCCGATCCGGGATGTATTGGGTATCGAGGTTCAGGGTGGGAAAGTGGTCATGCACTTCCCGAAGGAGGAAGTTGCGAAGTCGCTGACGCGAGTTGTCGAGGAACTACGGACGGATGCCACAAACGTCGGCCACATCTACAATGCTAAGAAACGGGCTGAGTATGCATCGAACTTCGAATCTCTTGCCCGGCCCGATCCATCAATGCGATTAGCGGCACCCGCACCTCTCGGGGCCGACACTGGGGTAAAGCCGGGCACAAAGCCTAAGCCTGGGGCGAAGACGAAGCCACCGCGACCGCTGATTCCTCGGGATGCCCTTATTCCGAGCGATTGTCGGCTCAATATTAGCCCGACTCGAATCAACTTGATCTATCACGAGTTGCTTCGCCTGAAGGTGGCCGACTTTGCGAACGCCTGTTCGGTTTTGTTGCGTGTGTTTGTGGAACTTAGCGTGGACGAGTACATCAAAGCTCAGGCAGTCGTACTCTCTGCCAAACCCGGAGATATCAATCTCGCCTACAAGATCAAAGCGGTTGCCGCTCACCTCCATGGGCTAGGCAAGATCGACAAAGGTCTGGTATCCGCGATGAAGAAGGCCGCTGACGGTTCGCGGGAGCTTGCGGCTTCTACGGTTACGTTCAATCAGTATGTACATAGTCCGTATGTGCATCCCCAACCTGTTGACCTTCGCTCCGCATGGGATGAGCTACAGCCCTTTATGGAAGCGATCTGGCCCTGAGAACAGAACCTCATGACTAGTACCGACCACACTAAGGGGCCGCCTCGCAAGCGAGCGCGGCCCGCCAACCTCGACCATTTCCCTTCGCCTCTACGTTATCCAGGAGGCAAAGGAAAGGTGGCCAACTACGTCAAACTTCTCTTCCTCTCGAATGAGATGGTTGGCTACGACTACGCAGAGCCGTATGCTGGTGGAGCCAGCGTAGCACTCTCGTTACTCTTCGAACAGTACGCCTCGCGGGTGCATATCAATGACTTGAATCCCAGTGTGTTCGCATTCTGGAATGCTGTGTTGCACGATACGGACTCTCTTTGTGCAAGGATCCGCGACGTCGCAGTCACGGTTGATGAATGGCACCGACAAAAAGCCGTTCAGCAAGCAACTGACCCCGAGCAACTAGATCTCGCGGTTTCCACATTCTTCTTGAATCGGACCAACCGCTCTGGGATCATTGAGGGCGGCATAATCGGGGGAAAAAACCAAACTGGAAACTGGAAGCTTGATGCGCGTTTCAACAAGGATGATCTGATCCGCCGCATCTCAAAGATCGCCCGGCAGAGTGAGCGCATAACACTTACCCGACGTGACGCTGCGTGTTACTTGCGTGACGTGGTACCGACTCTCCCCCGATCGACGTTCTTGTACCTCGACCCCCCGTACTTTGTGAAGGGTCGTGGCCTTTACCAGAACTTTTATGACCCGGACGATCACGCAGAAATTTCTGCCGCTATGGATCATGTAGAACGACCGTGGCTCGTGTCGTACGATGCTGCTCCGGAGATCATTCGTCTTTACGGGCGTCACTCTCTTCTGACATACGGCCTTTCCTATAGCGCAGCCGACCGATATAGCGGGGCTGAAGTGATGTTCTTCAGTCGCGGGTTGATCCGACCTGATGTAGATAGTCCAGCCAAGGTTAAGTCACGCGTCGTGAGCAAGTTGCGCATGAGTCTCCTGACGTAGTCATTCGTCAGGGTGCCCAAGCAAGAAGCCCCGGCGAGCATAACGCTCGCCGGGGCTTTCGTCCTTGCGGATGGTGCGCGGATCAGTCTGCGGCGACGGTCTCGCGCGTGCCGGCGGGGGCGCCGGGGAAGCCGTCGTCGGCGTAGCGGTACACGGGGCCCAGCGGCTCGCCGTCGCGTTCCATGGTGCCCTTGTAGCGCATGTGATCCTCGTGCACGCCAAAGTTGGTGCGCTGCAGCTCGGCGATGCGAGACAGGTCCTCGGCCGTCAGCTCCGGCAGGTCCGAGGCGGCCGCGAACTCCTCCAGCTGCTCCACGTTGTAGATGTTGGGCAGCGTCGTCACCACCGCCGGCGAGGCCAGCAGCCACTTGAGCGCCGCCTGCCCGATGGTCATCCCGCGGCCCTCGTGCAGCCAGCGCAGCGATTCCAGCTTCTGCAGCCCGTTGATGAGCCACGAGCGCGGACGGTGCCGCCGGTGGTCGTTCTTGGCGAACTCGGTTTCCGGCGTGTAGCGGCCCTCCAGCATCCCCGACGAGTGCGTCACGCGCACCTGGATGCCGGTGACGCCCGTGGCCTCGGCTGCCTGCGTCAGGATCTGCCCGGGAAACGGCTCAAGGATGTTGTTGATGAGCTGCAGGCTGCGCACGCGCCGCTCGCGGATCAGGTCCAGCCCCTCGAACAGGTAGCCGTTGGACGGCCCCAAGGCGCCGCCCCACGAGCGGATCTTGCCCTCGTCCTGCAGCCGCTGGAACGTTTCCCAGATCCCGTCGTCGGGAACGTGGTCTTCCTTGACGTTGTGGAAGGCGAGCACGTCGATCACGTCCGTGCCCAGCCGCTTCAGCTGCTCCTCCACCGCGAACCGGATGAACGCCGGATCGGGGTTGTGCGGAATTTCCTGCTGCCCGCGGCGGACGTCGGGGTTGTTGTAGAAGTCGTAGCCCACCTTGGCGCTCAGCGTCACCTCGCCGCGGCGGTCGGCGAACGCACGGGCCAGCAGCGAGTCCGCGCGGCCGTTGCCGTACGTGTCGGCCGTGTCGTACAGGGTGATGCCCAGGTCGAACGCGCGGTGCAGCAGCGCCACGGCCTCGTCATCCGTAAAGTCTCCCCACCAGCCCGCGGCCAGCGTCCAGACGCCGAACCCCACTTCCGACGCGCGGATGTCGGTTCCCGGATAGGTACGATACTTCATGCAGCCTCCATCGGCGCAGGGCCGAGTTGATCATCTGTGAAAACCGTGCACGCCGCCACGCGTCGCGCGCGTGGGGAGAGTAGCCCGCGCGGCGGAGTGGAGCAAGTCGGCGGGGTTCTCATCCGGTGTAAGGGTTTGGATGACGGGCCCGTTCCCCCGGATCAGGCCGGCATGAGCGCGCCGGGGAACACCTCCAGCCAGGAACGGATCAGCGGCGAGAGCGCCACGCCGCGCCCGGTGGCGGGCGCGTCCAGAATGCCCCGCGCCTCGAGCCGCGCCGCCGCCTCGTGCGCGGACGCGTACGTGGCGCCGGTCGCCCGGGCGATGGCGGCAATTGTCCGCGGCTCATCCAGCACGGCGCGGACGATCTCCGCATCCAGCCCCGCGCCCAGCAGCGCGCGCACGCGAAGCTCGGGGCAGTGCGCCAGAATCCACCGCACCGGCCGCACCGCGTCCGTCTTGAGCGTCACGTCCGTGTTCCACAATCCCCATCGCACGAACGCCGGGTGCGATTCGTCCCGCGCCGCGTCCCGGAGCACCGCGTTTCGCTCGATGCGGTCAAACAGCGGACGCGGCTCGGCCAGCGGAGTGCAATTGCGCATGGCCGCTTCCAGCCGCGGCGTCTGGCCCACGAGATTCGCCACGGACAGCATCGCGCCGGCGGCCGCCGAAGCCAGTCCGGACAGCGTTTCCAGCTCGCGCCCCAGCCGCCGTGCGTTCACCAGGTGATGGTGCACGCCGATCCACGTCGCGCTCACGAAGAAGAGACGATGGTCCTGCGCGGCCGCCTGCGCGGATTCCGCCACCAGACGCTCCACATCCACCGGCTCCGCCGCGGGAGCGACCGAGAATCCGCCGCCGATCCGTGCCCACTGGGAGGAGAGCCTGTCGCGCGATTCGTACATCGAACTGCTCATCGATCCGGTGATTGCGGATCGGGGAGACCCGCGGTCTCACCCTGATCCAGGTACAGCGACATTCGCAGCGCGCGGTCCGGAAAGAGCGCGGCGATCCGCCCCATCTGGCCCCGCACGAAGGCGACTTCCTCCGCGGTCGGCCCGAGTTCATCCAGGTCGTCCAGGTCCACGGCTCGGAGGGACAAGAACTTCATGACCAGCAGGTCCAGCCGGCCCAGCCGCCGCACGCGCAGCCTTCCAAAGGTACCCACGTCCTCCAGCCGGTCCCGGAAGTCGGGCGGCAGCACGCCGGCCCACGCTTTCACGCCGTCGTTCAGCCATCCAGGCGCAAGATCCAGTTCCTCGGCGACGGCGGCGATGTGGCGCTTGAGATCGGCGAGGCGCGGGTCCGCGTGAATCACGTCGCCGTCGCTGGTGCCACGGTCGATGTAGCCGCCCAGGACCAGCGCCGATCCGCCGGCGAGTACGATTTCGCAATCGTCCGGGCACCGGCCGCCCAGCCGCTCGAGCGCGATTTCCAGGTCAGTTCGATTCATGGATCGAAGTATATGCTTTTTCCATCGAAAAACAACGGCCGGAAACAGAACAGCCGCCCGATGGGGGCGGCTGTTCAGGACTTCGTCGCGACGGCCCGCTCAGCAGTGGCTGCTCATCGCGAAGCCTTGCTGCGCGTCCACCAGTGGGGCGCGGTAGTCGCCCGTGAAGCAGGCGGTGCAGTACGTTTCGCCCTCGTCCGCCACGCACTCCAGCATCCCGTCCGGCGACAGGTAGCCCAGCGAGTCCACGCCCAGAAAGGCGCGGATCTCCTCCACCGTCTTGTCGGAGGCGATCAGCTCCTCGCGGGTGGGCATGTCGATGCCGTAGAAGCAGGGCCAGCGCACCGGCGGCGAGGCCAGGCGCAGGTGCACCTGCGTGGCGCCCGCCTCGCGCAGCATGTTCACCAGCGCGCGGCTGGTGGTTCCGCGCACCAGCGAGTCGTCCACCACCACCACGCGCTTGCCGCTCAGCACCTCGCGCACGGGGCTGAACTTCATCCGCACCTTGAAGTCGCGCCCGGCCTGCGTGGGGGTGATGAAGGTGCGCCCCACGTAGTGATTGCGAATCAACCCCAGCTCGAACGGGATGCCGCTCTGCTCGCTGTATCCCACCGCGGCCGAGTTGGCGCTGTCGGGAACGGAGATGACGATGTCGCCTGGCGCCCCCTGCTCCTGCGCCAGCCGCCGCCCAAAGGCACGCCGCGCGCGGTCCACCGTGTAGCCCCACAGCTGCGTGTCCGGCCGGGCGAAGTAGACGAGTTCAAAGATGCAGGGCTGCGACTCGGCCACCATCTGCGGTAGCCGGCTCACCGTTTCAATCTCGCCGCCGCGGATGCGGATGAACTCGCCCGGCTCCACGTCGCGCACGTAGCGCGCGCCCGCGATGTCCAGCGCGCACGTCTCGCTGGCCAGCATGAGCCCGCCGCCGGGGAGCGCGCCGATCACCAGCGGGCGGTAGCCGTACGGATCGCGCGCCGCATACAGCGTGTCGCCCACGGTGATGAGCACGCAGTACGCGCCCTCCAGCTGCGACAGCGCCTCGGTGATCTGCTCGTCGGGGGTGGCGCCGCGGGAACGGGCGATCAGGTGGACGATCGCTTCGCTGTCGATGGTGCTCTGGAACAGCGCGCCCTGGTTGAAGAGCTGGTCGCGGAGGAGGTTGGCGTTGGTGAGGTTGCCGTTGTGCACCAGGGCGATGGGGCCGCCGCGGTAGCTTTCGCGGATGGGCTGCGCGTTCTTGAGCCCCGCGCCGCCCGCCGTGGAGTAGCGGATGTGCGCCACCGCCACGTCGCCGGGGAGTTCGGCGATGTCCTTGGCCTGGATGGCGTCGGACACCAGGCCGGGCTTGCGCACGCGGTGGCTCTGGCCGGTGGCGCGGTCGAACGATGCGATGCCCGCGGCTTCCTGCCCGCGGTGCTGAAGGGAGTACAGGCCCAGAAAGCAGAGCTGAGCGGCCTCGGAGTTCCCGGATACCGCGACGATTCCACACATCGGCTTCTTCTCGGTGCTTTTTGCGGACGGCACGGCGCGAGGTGCGCGGCCGTGTTCCGGAGAGTGCCCGTACCCCGGGCGGCGTTCGTGGTGCGGCGTGTTAACGCGCCAGACGGTATTCGGCGCGGCTGGCCGGCTTTCACGGCGGCCCCCACCCGGTCCGGCCCCACCGGCCCATCCTCCCCCAAAAAAGACTGGGGGAGGGTTGGGCGTGGCGGATGTTTCGGCGTGTGAGGCGGAATTCGTCGCGTGAGCGAAGCCTCCTGAGCGAATGAATCCGCCGCTCAAACAGCGGGAACCTCCGGCACCGGCCGCTCGCGCGTCCGGTTCGGGGCTTCAACCGCATGGACCCGCGAAAACGCTGCCCGCCCAGTCCGCGCAGGCGGACTTCGTGTCGTTCGAGGCGCGGTTTCAACCGCCGGGCGATCGCAGCAGCCGCGCACCGAACCCGCCACCGCCCCGAACGGCTCCCCCTCTCCCGCGGAGCGGGTGGAGGGGGCTGGGGGGAGGGGGCCCTCTCCGCCGCGCCACACCCTCCGGAACGAGATGAGTTGCCGTTCTCCCCTCTCCGTGCGCCTATCTGCACGGTTGAGAAGCCCCCTACTCCATCCCGTTCTGCACCATGCTCTCCAGCGACGTTTCCACGTCCGCCGGAGTCCCGTCCATCCGCCGCGGAATGGCGCGCTCGTAGATCTCGGCCAGCTCGCCGGCCGCGGCCTCCACCGTTCCCGCCGCGGTGCGGATGGCAAAGGTGCCGAACGGCGCGCCCACGGTGCCGATGCGCTTGGCCGGCACGCCGTGCTCGGCCGCCAGCGCCAGCACCGCGTCCACCCCGTCCGCCGCGCAGCTCACCACGACGCGCCCCTGCGCCTCGCCAAAGAGCAGCGCGTTGCCGGGCAGTTCGTCATCCAGTTCCACGTCCATGCCCAGCGGCGCGGCGGGGTTGGCGATGGCGCATTCCGCCAGGGCCACGGCCAGGCCGCCTTCCGCGGTGTCGTGCGCCGAGCGGATCATGTCGCCCGCGATCAGCGCGAGGACGGCGGTGCGCAGCGCATTCTCGCCGTCCAGGCTCACCGCGGGCGCGTCGCCGGCCACGCGGCCGTGCACCACCTTCAGGTACTCGCTCCCGCCCAGCTCATCCGTGTTGGCGCCGAGAAGGACGATCGCGTCGCCCTCGCCGCGGAACGGCGCCGTCATCACGTGGTCGATGTTGTCGATCACCCCCACCATCCCGATCGTGGGCGTGGGGTAGATGGCGCCCAGCGGGTTCTCGTTGTACAGGCTCACGTTGCCGCCGGTGATGGGCGTCTGAAAGGCGGTGCACGCCTCCCCGATGCCGCGCAGCGACTCGCTGAGCTGATAGTAGACTTCGGGCTTGAGCGGATTGCCGAAGTTCAGGTTGTCCGTCACCGCGCGGGGCAGGGCGCCGCTGCACGCCAGATTGCGCGCCGCCTCGGCCACGGCGATCTGGCCGCCGCGGTGCGGATTCAGATACACGTAGCGGCTGTTGCAGTCCACCGTGGCCGCGATGCCGCGGTTGGTGCCGCGCAGGCGCAGGACCGCCGCGTCGCTGCCCGGCCCCACCACGGTGTTCGTCCGCACGGTGCTGTCGTACTGCTCGTAGACCCAGCGCTTGCTGGCGATGGTCGGCGAATCCAGCAGCGCGCGCAGCGTCCACGTGGGGTCCGCCTCTTCCGCGCGCGGCGCGATGGCGCGCACGTCCTCCGCACGCAGCGCGGCGATCTCGGCGGATTCCACGCCCTCGCGCGTGTACGTGGGGCAGGCGTCCACCAGCGGCTCGCCGGGGATGTCGACGACCACGACACCGTTTTCGCGGATCACGTAGCGTCCCGTGTCCGTCACGTGGCCGATCACTTCCGCATCCAGATCCCAGCGGCCCAGGATCGCCCGAACGTCCTCTTCACGCCCTTCGTGAGCGACGACGAGCATGCGCTCCTGCGTTTCGCTCAGCAGGATCTCGTACGGCGTCATGCCGCGCTCGCGGACGGGGACGGTGGTGATCTCGATGTCCACGCCCGTGCCGCCGCGCGCCGCCATCTCGGTGCTGGAGGAGACGAGCCCCGCCGCGCCCATGTCCTGAATGCCGACGATGTGGCCGGAGCGGATGAGCTCCAGCGACGCTTCCAGGAGAAGCTTTTCCGTGAACGGATCGCCCACCTGCACCATCGGGCGCTTGGCCTCGCTCTCCTCGCTCAGCTCCGCGCTGGCGAAGGTGGCGCCGTGAATGCCGTCGCGCCCCGTCTTGGATCCCACGGCCATGATGGGATTGCCCACGCCGGATGCCACGCCGCGGATCAGTTCATCCGTCTTCATCAACCCGATGGCCATGGCGTTCACCAGCGGATTGCCCTCGTACGCCGCGTCGAAGTACACCTCGCCGCCGACCGTGGGGATGCCGACGCAGTTGCCGTAATCGCCGATCCCCTTCACGACACCGCCCACCAGGTAGCGCACCCGGTCGCCCTCCGCGCCGTCGATCTCGCCGAAGCGCAGCGAATTGAGCACGGCGATCGGCCGCGCGCCCATGGTGAAGACGTCGCGCAGAATGCCGCCCACCCCCGTCGCGGCGCCCTGGTACGGCTCCACGGCGCTGGGATGATTGTGCGATTCGATCTTGAAGGCGACCGCGAGACCGTCGCCCACGTCGATGACGCCGGCGTTTTCACCGGGGCCCTGAAGCACCCAGGGCGCGGTCGTGGGCAGCTTGCGAAGGAGGGGGCGGCTGTTCTTGTAACCGCAGTGCTCCGACCACATCGCGCTGAACACGCCCAGTTCGGTGTAGCTGGGCTCGCGGCCCAGGATGTCGAGGATCAGCTTGTATTCGTATTCGCTGATCCCGTGCTCGGCCACCAGTTCGGGGGTGATGGCCGGGTCTCCGGGGCGGGGCGTTACGGGCACGTCGGTCTCCAGCGAGAGTTGGGTAAGGCTGCGCGTCAGGGCGTACGGTTGATCGGCTGCGCGGGCGTGGCCGGCGCGGTCGTCGTGCGTCCGCCGGTCGATGGATTGCCGGTCGTCCCAGAAGTGCCGGTCGCCGCGGGACTGGCCGCGGCCGGCGTGGTGGTCGTCGGAGTCACCGCGGGCGTGGGCACCACCGTGGGCGAGGCGACCGCGGGCTGCGACGTGGCCTGAATGATCTGCAGGCGCTCGGCGACGGCCGGGTCCACGCCGCGCTCTTCCGCGTTGCGGCGGGAGGCGCGTTCGATGGAGGTTTCCTCGTTGGCCTGGTCCGCCGCGCGGCGGCGGGCGGCGCGGTCGATGGAGCTTTCCTCGTTGGCCCGGTCTTCCTGCAGGCGCTGGTTGGCCCGGTCGATGGAAGTCGGCTCGCCGGCGGGCGCTGTCGTCACGCCGCCCGCTGGCGCGGTGTTGGTGGCGCGCGCGCGGGGAAAGACGGTGGTGCCGTCCGATACGCCGCCCGTGGCGTTCTGCCCCGCCGTGCCGCCGATGACGATCGTGGGCGCCTCGCCGGGACGGGCTTCGCGGGCGCGCACGCCGCTTTCCGCCGCAGTCGGCGCGTCGCCGGGGGTGATGACCGTTTCCGGCCGCGGCGCGTTGCCGGGCACGTTGATCACCTCGGTGCGCGCGGGGGGCGGTCCATCCACCCGCACGCCGCCAACGACCGCGCGGCCGCCGGTTGCGGGAACGCTGACCGCGCCGTTCTGGTCCGCGCCGCCGGCCTGCTCCAGCGCGTCATCCGCGCGGGGCCCGGCGATGGTGCGGCGGCGGGTGCGGAGTACGGCGGCCACCACGCGGTCGTCGCGAAAGAAGACGACGTCGTCGGAGCCGCAGCGCACGGCGCACCCGTTGAGGTAGTACCAGTACGTCCACACGCCGGACTCGCGCGTGGTGGCCGGCGCGCCGAACGCGGCGCGCACCTGGTCCGCCGTCATCCCGCGCGAAATCACGGCCTGCGCCTGTGCCGGCGCCGCGGCCACCACGGCCGCCAGCAGGGCGAGGCTGAGCGAGAATCGCTTGGTCGTCATCCGACACCTCCGTGAAAGGAAAGTGCTCAGGGAACAGAAGTGCCCAGGTACAAGTGCCCAGGATGAGGCGTACCGTGGGGCTCGCAACCGGCCTTCTCCCCCACCCATGTCATCCTGAGGAGGCGCCAACCGCGTTGTCCGCGTGGCCGAACCATGGCGCCGACGAAGGATCTGGCCTGCGACAAGCCAACTCCGCCGCACGCGCCGCACCCGCCCCCACAGTCCGCGAAGGCGGACTTCGTGCCTGTCCAGCGGCGAATTCATTCGCTCCTGGCTGGCGGACGCGCGGTGCTCACCGAAATGAACCGATGCCTGCCCCTTCAGTTCCTCTGGGCACTTCAGTTCATCCCGCACCCGGCCCTTCCGTTCATCTCCCCGCCAGATGCCCCGCGATCGACGTAAACAGCCCGATCCCGTCCGTGGCGCCCAGCAGCGGATCCACCGCGCGCTCCGGGTGGGGCATCATCCCCAGCACGTTTCCGGCCGCATTCACGATGCCCGCGATGTTGCGCGCGCTGCCGTTGGGGTTCGCGTCCGCGACCACGTTGCCGTCCGCGTCGCAGTAGCGGAACGCCACGCGCCTCTCCGCCTCCAGCTCATCCAGCGTGCGGTCGTCCGCGGTGTAGCAGCCTTCGCCGTGGGCGATGGGCACGCGCAGCACCTGGCCCACGGTGTAGTCCGTGGCGAACGGGGGCTCGGCGCGCTCCACGCGCAGGTACACCGGGCGCGAGCGGAACTTGAGCGAGCGGTTGCGGATCAGCGCGCCGGGCAGCAGCCCGCTTTCGCACAGGATCTGAAAGCCGTTGCAGATGCCCGCCACCGGACCGCCCGCTTCGGCGAACGCGATCACCTCGCGCATGATGGGGCTCTTTGCGGCGATGGCGCCGCAGCGCAGGTAGTCGCCGTAGCTGAAGCCGCCTGGCAGAAAGATGGCGTCCACCCCCTGCAGGTCGTGCTCCTTGTGCCACAGGTACACCGTCTCCGCGTCCAGCACCTCCCGCGACGCGCGATAGCAGTCGTAGTCGCAGTTGCTGCCGGGAAAGGTGACGACGCCGATCTTCACGACGCGCTCCCCGCCGCCACGGTGACGGCAAAGTCCTCCGTCACCGGGTTGGCCAGCAGCTGGCGGCACATGGCGTCCACCCGCTCGCGTGCTTCCGCCTCGTTGCCGGCCTGCAGGCCGAACACGATCAGCCGGCCCACGTGCACCTCGTCCACCCCGCTGAACCCCAGCGACGCCAGCGCGCCGCCCACGGCCTTGCCCTGCGGGTCCAGAATGCCGCGCCGGGGCGTCACCCGAACCTCGATCCGGTAATCCGTCACGCTCTTCCCTCGCCGTCAGAAGGTGCCCCGTCGCGCATGCCGCGGCGAAGGCGGATGTCTTCGTAGTCCAGTTCCCGCGCTTCCTGCTCCTCCGGGTCCTCGTCTTCCAGCGGGTCGCCCTCCGGCAGCCGGTCCTGGAACCCGGCAAAGACCGAACGGATGAGCCCCCAGGTGATGTAGACGATGGAGAAGGGGAAGAAGAAGTACTCCGGATGGGTGAATGCCGACACCAGCGCCGCCACCATCATGAAGATGGAGAAGCGGCCGCCCCAGGTGCGGATGCTGAAGCGCGGCACCACCGGGTACAGGACGTTGCTCACCATCAGCACGCCCACGAACAGCATCAGAAAGCCGGCCGTGCGCGGAACGGGAACGTGCGGCAGAAAGCGCTCCCAGAACGCGGTCTGCGTAAAGGCGTAGTACGTCGCCAGGCACGCGCCGGCCGTGGGGGAGGGAAGTCCGTGAAACGCGGACTTGGCCGTTCCCGCCTGTTCGATGTTGAAGCGCGCCAGCCGGAACACGGCCGCCACGATGTACAGAAACGAGAGGATCCAGCTCCACTCGCCGCCCGTGTCCAGAAAGGCGAAGTAGGCGATGAGCGCCGGCGCCACGCCGAAGCTGATGGCGTCCACCAGCGAGTCCAGCTCTTCGCCGAACGCGCTCCCCGTGGCGGTGAAGCGGGCGATGCGGCCGTCCAGCAGGTCCATGATGGCCGCGCCCACGATCATCCACCCCGCCTCGGCGAACTGCCCGCGGCTGGCATGGATGATGGCCCAGATCCCCAGGAACAGGTTGCCCAGGGTAAAGGCGCTGGGGAGGATGACCACCCCGCGGCGCAGCCGGCGGCGCCGGGATGTCGGCTGGGGGGCGTTCACGTGCGATCGGGGTCGGTAAGGGGAAAGTCGTCCAGCGCCACGCCGGTGATGCGGCGGAAGGCGTCCTGGTAGCGGCGCGACGTTTCGGCCACCACCTCGGGGGGCAGCGCCGGGCCGGGGGGCGACTTGTTCCACGCGCCGGCGCGCTCCAGCTCCTCCAGCCAGTCGCGCAGCGGCTGCTTGTCCAGCGACGGCTGGCCGCGGCCGGGCTCGTAGCGGTCCGCGGGCCAGAAGCGGGACGAGTCCGGCGTAAGCACCTCGTCCATCACGCGGATGGAGCCGTCGGTGTCCGTGCCGAACTCGAACTTGGTGTCCGCGATGATGATTCCCGCCTCCGCCGCCACGTCGCGTCCCCGCGCGTACAGCGCCAGCGAGGCTTCGCGCAGCCGGTCCGCCTGCTCCGCGCCCACGATTTCCGCCATCCGGCTGAGCGGAATGTTTTCGTCGTGGCCGGTTTCGGCCTTGGTGGCGGGGCTGAAGACGGGCGGGTCCAGCCGGTCGCTTTCGCGCAGCCCGGCGGGGAGCGGTTCGCCGGCCAGGGTGCCGGTTTCGCGGTACTCCTTCCACGCGCTGCCGCTCAGGTAGCCGCGGACCACGCATTCCACGGGAAAGGGCGTCAGCCGGCGGACCAGCATGGAGCGGCGCGCCCACGACTCCCGGTGCGGCGCCAGCGCGGGGTAGCGCGCGGCGATGGCGTCGGGGTCGATGCTGAGGACGTGGTTGGGCACCAGGCCGGCGGTGCGGGCGAACCACCAGGCGGAGATCAGGGTGAGCACCTCGCCCTTCCGGGGGACCGGATCGGGCATGACGACGTCGAACGCGCTCACCCGGTCGGTGGCCACCATCAGCAGCGCGTCGCCCAGGTCGTACACGTCGCGGACCTTGCCGCGCACGAGCAGCGGAAAGGGAAGGTCGGTGCTGACCAGCGTGGCAGTCAGGGTCGGCGCTCCATCGAAAGTAAAGGCTGGGAAAGCGGGAAAACTACACGTCTCCCCTGTGCGCGGCAACCAGCGCGCCCGCGCCGTTACGCGGGCGCGGAGGCGCGGTGCTGAGAAAGGGATGGCGGAGGGCTGACGGTGGACGGCGGGGTCATGGATCGTCGCGGGCCGCCGGCCGGGGCCCTCACCCCGCGTGCTGCGCACGACGACCCTCTCCCACGAACGGATGTGGGAGAGGGAGCACACCCCACTGTCGTCCGCATCCCACGATGCAGTTGAAGCCCCGATCGTGGGCGCGACAGCGGCCGCGAGTCGGGGCTTTGCGATGTTCGAGCGGCGGATTCATCCGCTCAGGGCGGCCGGCGGGCGCGTTTGATCCGGGACGCACCGATCTGGTCCGCTCGCCCCGCTCTGGCGGTCCGCTCCGCGCCCGCTCTGGACGCGCCCGCCTGCCCGCGCTCATCTTGCGGGCCAGATCCGCCATCGCCGCCCCTCGCCCCGCGCCCGCATCCATGGAACTCAGCCAACTCCGCCGCAATCCTCTGCCGATTCTGATCGGGGCGGCGGCGGTCGTCATTCTCATCTCGGGAATGCGTTCCGCGTCGGGCATTTTGAATCCCATGCTGATGGCGGGCTTTCTGGCGCTGCTGTTTCAGCCCATCACCCGAAAGCTGCGGAGGTGGGGCCTCGCGGGCGGGCTGGCGGTGACGCTGGTGGTGCTGGCGGTCGTCGTTTCGGGAGTGCTGCTGGTGGCGTTCGTGGGCGTGTCGCTGCGGCAGATCGCGGTGGAGTTTCCGCGGTACCGCACGGAGCTGGAAGGCGTGCTCGCCTCGCTGTCGGGCATGGCGGCCGAGTACGGCATCGACGCGGGCGCGTACCTGGAGCGGGCGGTGAAGGGGCCGGAAGTCGCGCGCACGCTGCTGAACGCGTCCACCGGGGTGGCGGGCGGGCTCAGCAGCCTGGTGCTCACCTTTTTCATCTTTGCCTTCATGCTGGGCGGGATGTGGCAGTTGGAGCGGCGGGCGCGGACCGGCGCGCGTGATCACAGCCCGGCCGCCGCGCAGTTCCTGGCTTTTTCCAAGACGATCCGCGGCTACATGGCCGTGCGCGCCGTGCTGGGCCTGATCGCCGCCGTGCTGAACTACGCGCTGCTGATGATCCTGGGCGTGGACTACGCGCTGCTCTGGGCGGTGCTGTCGTTCGTGCTGAGCTTCGTGCCCAACATCGGCTTCACCCTGTCGCTGATCCCTCCGACGCTGCTGGCGCTGGTGGGCGGGGGATGGCGCGACGCGCTGATCGTGTTCGTGGGATATCAGCTGATCAACAACGTGCTCGACAACGTGATCGGGCCGCGGTTCGTGGGGCGGCAGATGCAGATCAGCGCGCTGCTGAGCTTTCTTTCCGTGATCTTCTGGGCGTGGGTGCTGGGCCCCACGGGCGCGATCCTGGCTGTCCCGCTGACGGTGCTCATCCGCGACCTGGCGTTCGGCGAGCCGGGCGCCGACCTCGCCCCGCAGCAGCCCGTCACGAGTTCCGCCGTGCCGACGCCGCACGCGCCGGAGGAGACAGGGAATAGGGAATAGGGAATAGGGAATAGGGAATAGGGGGAAGATGAGGCGGGAGCGGGGCTCAGGTTGGCGCGGAACGGCAGCCGGGAGCTTGCCGGGGCTTCGGTCGTGAAGTGAGGATCGACGACCTGCTGTCCGTGCCGAGTACTTGGCCCTGAGCACTGGTCACTTCTTTTCTTCTCCTCCACTTTTGTACTCTCGCACCTTCGTACTTTCGCGCTGTCGTCGCACTAACGCACCCCGCACCCAGCACTCACGCACTCCCTCCCCCGCTTGCGTCCGCGCCGGGCTCCGGGTATATGAACGCGCCCGCACCTTCGGGCCGGCGCCGCGCCGCGGGCCGAATCAACGTACGCATTCCGGAGCCGCGCGTGAGCGACGACGCCATCAAGGACATCACCATCATCGGCGCGGGCCCCACCGGGCTGTTCGCCGCCTTCTACGCCGGCCTGCGCGGCGTAAGCTGCCGCATCGTCGACGCGCTGCCGCAACTGGGCGGCCAGCTGATGGCGCTGTATCCCGAAAAGTACATCTTCGACGTCGGCGGCCTGCCCAAGATCCTGGCCAAGGACCTGGCCAAGAACATGATCGAGCAGGGCACGCAGTTCGGCCCCGAGGTCGTGCTGGAGGCCGAGGTGCAGCAGCTGATTCCCGAGGACGGCCACATCCGCCTGGTGACGCGCAAGGGCGAGTTTCTGACCCGGACCGTCATCATCACCGCCGGCAAGGGCGCGCTGAATCCGCGCGTGCTGGAGTGCCCGGGCTGGTCGGAGCACCACAACGAGACCGGCGGCGCGCACACCCACGTCCGCCAGCCGGAAGACTTCCGCGGCAAGCGCGTGCTGATCGTGGGCGGCGGCGACTCGGCGGTAGACTGGGTGCTGGGGCTGCGTGGCATCGCGAAGGAAGTCACGGTCATCCACCGCCGCGACGAGTTCCGCGCGCACCGCAGCAGCGTGCTGGAGATGCGGCAGGCGGCGGAAAAGGGTGAGGTGTCCATCAAGACGCCGTACGAAACGCGCGGCATCCACGGGGACAACGGGTGCATTTCGCGGGTGACGATCTTCAACAACGACACCAGCGAAGAAGAGGACCTGCAGGTGGACGCGGTGGTGGCGCTGCTGGGGTTCAAGCCCGACCTGGGGCCGATCGGGCAGTGGGGCCTGGCGCTGGAGCGCAACACCATCAAGGTCAGCCAGCTGATGGAAACCAACATCTCCGGCGTGTACGCGGCGGGCGACGTGGTGCACTATCCCGGCAAGCTGGAGCTGATCGCCACGGGGTACGGCGAGGCGGCGGTGGCGGTGAACAACGCCGTGCACCACATCAACCCCAAGGCGCGCGTAAGCCCCGGCCACTCCACGAACCTGAAGCAGTTCAAGCAGGACGAGGGCGAGGAGTAATCAGGCGCTTTACACTGGAGGCCGCTATGCTCAGCAGCAGAGTGCAGGTCGAATCGGCGGGATGGTTGACAGTGATCCCGGTGGAGGTGTCGCGCCGGCTGGGGCTCACGCCGGGTGCCGAGTTGTTCTGGGAGGATGACGGGAGCGGCGGTTTCCGCGTGTTCTCCGCGGACCAGAAGAACCGCCGCGATCGCGCCGACGGCCCCGATCTGGCCGGCTGATCGTGCGGTTTGGCGCAACGGTGAAAGCTCCACCTGTCCTGATCGGCCGGTGGAGCTTTTTCCGGACTGAAACACGCTTCGCGGGCACTCGTACGAGTCGATCAAACGCGGAGAGTCGTCTAACATACGCCCGGCTCTCGGAACGCCGACCGGCATCACCCTGAGAAGGTGACACGTAATTGGCTCGGCGAGAACATGGCGCGCCCCCTCCGCAGCCTCTTGATGTACCGTAAGTTACAGTACAAAGCCCTGCCAACGACGGCGCCGGCCGGTCTCTTCGTCTTGCCGACTCTTGGCGCCGACGGAGGATCTACTGCGCCTTCGAGAACGGGTGTGCGTCACGCGACGTTGGCTCGGCGGATAGTAGATCCTTCGGTCGCGCACGGTCTGGCGCGGCGGAGAGCACGGCGCACGCTCCCTCAGGATGACGCCTACGGCGCGTGCCAGGCGGCAGGCGGCGGACGGCGGACGGCGGACGGCGGACGGCGGACGGCGGACGGCGGACGGCGGACGGCGACGGCGACGGCGACGGCGGACGGCGGTGCCCCCCCAGTTGTCATCCTGAGCGAGCGGCCAAGCCGCGCTTTCCGGATGCACTGTTCCATGCAGCGAGTCGAAGGATCTTGCCACATCGCCGGCCTTGAGCACCGGGGTTCGAGTCTGAACCGCTTCCCGCCTGCCGCGCGCTCCGAATCTGCCGTGGCGAGATCCTTCGACTACGCGCCATGGTTCGACGCGCCGAACAGGCGGTGCGGCGCTTCGCTCAGGATGACAGACGGGGCGCACCAAAGCCGCCGCGGGCCGGGGCCGCTACGGATCGCGATCGGTGAAAACACCGAATCTTACATTATTGTCATCGAGAACCGATGTCCCGAACTGCATTAGTGACTGGCGGCGCCGTGCGCATCGGGCGCGCGATTACGGAAGCGCTGGCGGGTGCCGGCTACCGCGTCGTCATCCATTACAACTCGTCCTCCGGCCCAGCCGAGGAACTGCGTGACGCGATTACCGCAAAGGGCGGGGAAGCGCGGATCATCGGCGCGGACCTGTCGCGCACGGACGAGGTGAAGCGGCTGGCGGACGAGGCCGCCGCGGCGTTCGGCGGCATCGACGTCCTCATCAACAGCGCCTCCGTCTTCCCGGCGGAGAAGCTGGAGGAGACGGACGAGGCGCTCTGGGAGCAGACGATGGGCGTAAACCTGCGCGCGCCGTTCTTCCTTATCCGCCACCTCGCGCACACGCTGCGCGAACGGAAGGGCGCCGTCATCAACATGGCGGACCTGGCGGGATTGCAGCCGTGGGCCAGCTACGCGGCGCACTCGATCAGCAAGGCGGGCGTCGTCCAGATGACGAAAGTCGCGGCGCGCAGCCTGGCGCCGGAGGTGCGCGTGAACGCCATCGCGCCCGGCGCCGTGCTCCCGCCGGACGACATGAGCCAGGAGGAAGTGGACCGCCTCGCCCGCACGGCGCCGCTGCAGCGCAACGGCTCGCCCGCAGACGTGGTACGCGCGGTGTTGTATCTTCTGGAAGCCGATTTCGTCACCGGTGAAACGCTCGTCGTCGACGGCGGCAGGCTGCTCCGCACCTGAGTGGCAGTGGGGCCGCGGCGTCGACGCGGACCCGCGAATCCGGAACACGGCCCGCCGCGGGCCGGTACTGACTTGTTCTGCGAACGCCCCTCCGGCGGTTTCGCATCCCGTTTTCCCCATTGAAGATGGCTGCTCGCAAACCCGCCCGCCCGCGCTCGAAGAAGAGCGCCGGCCGCTCGCCGCTGGGGACCATCGTCCGCCTGGCGCTGGTGCTGCTGGCCGTGGCCGTCCTCGCCGGCGCGGGCGTGCTGGCGTGGCTGTGGCCCCGCTGCTCCGGCGCCGGCTGCCCCTCGCCCGTGGCGCTGCGCGACTACACGCCGCCCCAGTCCACCCGCGTGTACGACGGCGGCGGAAAGCTGATCGCCAACCTGGGATCGGAGCGGCGCATCGTCGTTCCCATCGACCGCATTCCCGCCAACGTCTCCGGCGCCTTTCTGGCCGTGGAAGACAAGCGCTTCTACCGCCACAAGGGCGTGGACTACCGCCGCCTGTTCGGCGCGCTGGCCCGCAACGTAAAGACGCTGCGCTGGTCGCAGGGCTTCAGCACGGTGACCATGCAGCTGGCGCGAAACGTCTTTCCGCAGCACCTGAAGCGCCAGAAGACGCTCAAGCGCAAGATGTGGGAAATCGTCCTCGCCCGGCAGATCGAGCAGGAATTCTCCAAGGACCAGATCCTGGAGATGTACCTGAATCAGATCTACCTGAGCGGCGGATTGTATGGCGTGGAGGCGGCGTCGCAGGGCTACTTCGGCAAGTCCGCCGCGCGCCTGACGGACGCGCAGGCCGCCATGCTGGCCGCTATCCCCCGCAACCCGTCGTTCTACGATCCGCGCCGCAACCCGTCCGCCGTCATTAGCCGGCGCAACGTGGTGCTGGGGCTGATGGCCGAGGCCGGCGTCATCACCGCCGCGGAGGCGGAGGAGGCAAAGGAGCAGCCGCTGGGGCTGGCCCCGCCGCCGGAAGCCAAGGGGACGGCGCCGTACTTCATCGCCGCCATCCGCAAGGAACTGCGCGACCGCTTCGGCAACGACGCCGACCAGTCCGGCTACCGCGTGTACACGGCGCTGGACCCGGCCCTGCAGCGCAACGCCGAGGTCGCGCTGCGCGAGCAGATCCGCGCGGTGGAGCGCGGCGTTCACGGCCGGTTCCGCGGCACCTCGTGCGGCGGGACCACCGTCAAGAACCCGGAGCGCTGCCTGCAGGGTCTGTTCGTGGCCCTCAACCCGGAAACGGGCGAGGTGCGCGCGCTGGTCGGCGGGCGCGACTACGCCATCAGCCAGTTCGACCGGGTGACGCAGGCGAGGCGGCAGGCGGGGAGCGCCTTCAAGCCCATCGTGTACTCCGCCGCCATCGCGCAGGGCATTCCCATCACCGAGCCGCTGATCGGGCCGGGCGCGGCGGCGGGCGGGCAGGGCGGCTACTATCCCGCGGACCACACGGCGGATTCGGTCACGCTGGACATGCGCGGCGCGCTGCGCACGTCATCCAACCGCGCCGCCGTAGTCCTGGGCGAGCGGGTGGGCGCGTCGCGCGTGGTGGCCGCTGCGCACGAGATGGGGATTACGACGGAGGTGAAGCCGTTTCCCTCCACCTTCCTGGGCGCCGCGTCGGTGATCCCCATTGAACTGGTGGCCTCGTACGCGCCGTTCGCCAACGGCGGCGCGGCGGTCAAGCCGCAGTTGATCCGGCGCATCGAGGACGCGAACGGCCGCGTGGTGTGGGAGGCCAAGCGGTCCCGGCGCTACGTGCTGTCGCCCGCGGTGGCCTTCATGACCAACTCGCTGATGCAGGACGTGGTGAACCGCGGCACCGGCAGCGGCGTGCGGACCACGGGCGGGCTGCCGTACACCATCGCCGCGGCGGGCAAGACGGGGACGACCAACGAGGCGGCGGACGTGTGGTTCGTGGGCGCCACGCCGGACATGGTGGCGGGCGTGTGGCTGGGCTTTGACCGGCCGCAGCGCATTCTGACCAACGCGTCGGGCGGCGGGCTGGCGGCGCCGGTGTGGGGCAAGGTGATGGCGCAGTACTACCAGAGCCACGCCGCCCCCGCGCCGTGGACCGCGCCCACGGGGCTGGTGACGGCCCGCATCGACCGGGTGAGCGGCAAGCTGGCCACGCCCACCTGCCCGGGCGAAGACATCGCGATGGAGTACTACCTGGCCGGCAGCGAGCCCACGGAGCAGTGCCCGCTGCATCCGGACGACCTGGGCGGCTTCATCGGCCGCACCATCCGCGGATTGGGCGGATGGCTGGGCGGCGGCAGCAAGCAGCCGCCCCCGCCCAAGCCCGATCCGGTGGACCCGTATCCGCGCGACCTGCGTCCCTGAACGCGGCGAGGGCGGCACCCATCACCGGGTGCCGCCCTCTTCGTTTTGGTCCTCAGCTTCCCTCACGAAGGGTGGCTTTCCTGTATGGAATTCCTGATCGCGCGGGTCACGAACGTGTTCAGGCTCTCGTCCGCTGCGCGCGCGGAGCGAGCGGCATCCCGGTGCAAATCCGGATCCATCCGAAGAAGCAGGCGCCCTGAATACGGTTTCTGAGGCTCCATGCCGTTCTCTGTACAGAAGGCGATGTAGTCGTCGACCGCAGCATGGAACTCCTTCTCCAACCCGGCAACGGATGAGGCTTGGAAGGTCACCACATCCGCGATGTCGGCGATCTCACCATGCAGCAGGCGTGCTTCGGCGTCGAATTCAACCTTGGCGACGTATCCCCTGTAATTCATCATGGTTCGATCCCCGCCGTAAGTAGAAAGCGCTTCACTGACCGGAGCGCGCCCTTGTCCGTCTCCTTCTCGGGATGCGGCCGGTGAAAGCTCGCGACCACTCCGTTGAGGATGACGTTGACGCGTGAGCCTTTTCGGTTGCTCACCACACCTCCGCAGGTCGCGAAGAGCGACTCGATGTCGGTCCAGACGACATCCGCTCGGGCTGGTTCCTCGAAGATCGCCGTTAGTGTCCGACGCTGTTTGGAGTTCATCCCGGCATAGTACCATCTTGTGATACTACGTCAATCCGCTTTCTGTTCCGGACAGACACGGCCCGAAACGTTCATAAACAAAAGCGGGGCCGCGAGCTTCGCGCTCGCGGCCCCGCCTTCATGCATCGATCGACAGCGGTCGATCAATCGCCGTGAACCAGTTCCTCGCCCTGGGCGACGGACGACTCGCCCGTCTCCATGACCGGCGTCTGGCCGATGTGCTCGTGGTGGGCCAGCCACCGCTCCGCCTCCAGCGCGGCCATGCAGCCGGTGCCGGAGGCGGTGATCGCCTGGCGGTAGTAGTCGTCCATCACGTCGCCGGCGGCAAACACGCCGGGCACGCTGGTGACCGTGCGCCAGGGTACCGGGCACTGCACGTATCCGTGCTCCGTCAGGTCGATGTGCCCCTGCAGGAACGCGGTGTTGGGCGTGTGCCCGATCGCCACGAACAGCCCGCCCACCTCCATCTCGCGCTGCTCGCCGGTGACCGTGTCCTCCAGCCGCAGCGCGGTGACGAAGTCCTCGCCGATGACTTCCACGACCTGCGTGTTCCACTCCACGCGGATCTTGGGATTCGCCAGGGTGCGCTCCGCCATGATCTTGCTGGCGCGGAAGCTGTCGCGGCGGTGGATGAGGACCACCTCGCCGGCGTACTTGGTCAGGTAGCCGGCTTCTTCCATGGCCGTGTCGCCGCCGCCCACCACCGCCAGCCGCTTGCCGCGAAAGGCGGGAAGGGCGCCGTCGCACACGGCGCAGGCGCTCACGCCGCCGCCGGTCATGGACAGGTGCAGCTCGTTGGGCAGTCCCAGCCAGTTGGCCCGGGCACCCGTGGCGATGATGACGGCGCGCGCGCGCACCGGCTCGCTGTACGTGGGGGTGAGGACGAACGGGTAGCTCGCGAAGTCCACCGAGGCCACGTTCTCGCCCAGCAGCCGCGTGCCGAAGCGCTCGGCCTGCTCCTTCATGCGGCCGGGGAGTTCCTGCCCGCTGATCCCCTCGGGAAAGCCGGGAAAGTTCTCCACGTCGCCGGTGTACATCAGCTGGCCGCCCGGAATCATGTCGCGGGAGGGCTCGCCCTCGATCACCAGCGGATTCAGGTTGGCGCGCGCCGCGTAGATGGCGGCGGTCCACGCCGCCGGCCCCGAACCCACGATCACCAGCGTTTCGACGTTCCCATCCACGGGCGTTGCTCCTTGCGGTTGTGATGCGTGGTGCAGCCGTGAAAGATAACGGATTGCGCTGCGTGTTTCTAGAGACGCGTGGTGCCGGACGGATTAGCTCGACGAGGAGGCAAGGGTGTCTGGGCGTGCCCCTCCGCTGCGCTCCGGGTCGGGCTGCGGGCGCACTAGGGCACGATACAGCTGTGCCCAAGTGCGTCGAGCCACCGGCGCGCCCGGCCTCCTCGCGATTCCACGTCCAGAGCGCGCGCGCCGGCGTCTCGCCCCTGCGGGCCCGCATCCCTCACGCAACCGCGGCGTAACCGCCCTGGTCGTCGGCTCTCTCGCGGCTCGTCGTTCACGCAGCGCTAAAGCACGCTCGCCGCCCCGCGCCGCCAAGCCCGTTCCCATCCGAGCCGCGACCTGCCAGATTGTGCGCGGCGCGAATCCCGGCGCGAATCCCGGCGTGAGAGTCCGCCGTATCCCACTCTCGTAATTTCGCACTAACGCACCCAGCACTCACGCACTCACGCACTCACGCACTCCCCCTCTCCCGTGAACCTGATTCTCCGCTGGATCGCCTCTGCCGCCGCGGTGGGGATCGCCGTCTACGCGCTCCCCGGGCTGGAATACGACGGGCGCATCACCACGCTGTTCGTGGTGGCCGTAATTTTGGGGCTGGTGAACGCCATCGTGCGTCCCATCATCAAGATGCTGGCATGCGGCATCATCGCGCTCACGCTGGGGCTGGCGCTGCTGGTCATCAACGCGGCCATGCTGTACCTCACCGGCTTCATCGCCGGCCAGTTCGGCTACGGCTTCCGCGTGCTGGACTTCAAGTCGGCGGTGATCGGCTCGCTCATCATCAGCATCGCCTCGTGGTTCCTGTCGATGCTGCTCAAGGACAACGACGACCGGTGATCGAGGGCGACGAGCCCGGCGTGCTGCGGCTGGACGCCGGTTCGTGGACGGTCCTGATCCGCGACGAACTCACGTACACGCCCAACTCGGCCGATAACCCGCGCCGCTACGACCGCGAAATCGTGCTTGGCCAGGAGTTGGGGCGCGCGGCGGGGGTGGAGGTGTACCACGACGGCCGCCGCGTCCGCTCCGTCGCGCTGATCACGTTTCCCGCCATGCCGCCCGCGGACGAAGCGCGCGCGCTGGTGCGGGGCGACCTGCTGATCCTGGCGCTCGGGCAAGACGTGCACGCGTTCGGAATCCCCGGCCTGGAGCCGCGGTGGGAGACGGAGGCGGACCCCGCGTGCGTCTTTGCCCTGCATGCGTTTGTGGGATCGGATGACCTGATCGTCCGTGGCGAGCTTTCCATCTCCCGCCTGGGTCTGGACGGCGCGATCCGGTGGAGCGGGGGCGGCCGTGACATCTTCACCGGGGACTTCGCGATCGGGGAGGACGACGTCATGACGACGGACTGGAATGACGACGTGTACCGCTTCCGCCTGGCGGACGGCGCCGTGATTGAAAGTCCGTCCCGGCGCTGACCGCTCATCATCACCCCGCCACGGATCGGGGCAGGCGACGGAGGGCGGGGCACGCCGCGGACTCCTCCGTGACCTCCGTGCATCCTCCGTGGCCTCCGTGTGAAACGGCAGTTCCAACACCCAGGCCCGCACGACGGCAGAACGAGGCACGGAGGCCGCACAAACGGACCCGCGGAGCAGAACCGCGAACCCGGTGTACACGACACCTTCGCATCCGGCGGGCGGGCGCTGCCCCGTTCCCGGCGCACCCCTTGCTCAACCGGCGCGCGAAAGCCCCGGCAGCATCGCGCCGGAAGCCGGCCATCGGGTCGATCCCGGCGCCCCCGCACCCGCGCGGAGCGTCAGGTTGACAGAACGCGGGTTTCCGCATACTTTTCCGGTTTATGTTGAAAGTCAGCCTGGCGGCACTGGACCGCGCGGAAGTGCAGGTTCACCAGCAGATCGCCCCGGACGACCCCATGTGGGAAGACGCCGGAGTGGAACTGGCCGCACCGCTGGACGTGGAGCTGAAGGCCCGCTCCGTCGGCGAAGGCGTGTTCGTGCGCGGCCGGCTCCGCACCACGGTGCGGCTTGCCTGCCGGCGCTGCCTCACGTCCGTCGACAACAAGCTGGACGAGGAAGTAGACTTCTTCTTCGAGCCGCTGACGGAAGAAGACGAAGGCGCGGAAGGAGAGGTCTACCCTCTCCCCGCCCGCGGAGACGAGCTGGATCTGACGGACGCCGTCAGGGAGCAGCTGCTTCTGCGGGCACCGGAGTTCGCCCTGTGCGACGAGGAGTGCCGCGGGCTCTGCCCGCAGTGCGGCACGGACCTCAACACGGGGCAGTGCGAGTGCGTACCCGAGCAGGCCGAGAGCCCCTGGGACGCATTGAAGAACGTCAAGTTCAACTGATCAACCTAGATACGCAGAGCAGGGGGCTCCGATGGCCGTACCGAAGCGACGCCAGTCCAAGCAGCGCCAGCGCAAGCGCCGCACGCACGTGAAGGCCGCGATGCCTTCGTTCAACGCGTGCCCGCAGTGCGGCGACCCGCACCTTCCGCATCGCATCTGCGCCAATTGCGGATATTACCGCAAGGAGCAGCGGGTCGAGGTCGACGAGTTCTAGCCGAACCGTCAACCCAGACCATTCATCATGCGGATCGCGCTGGACGCGATGGGCTCCGATCGTGCCCCGGCCGTTGAGGTCGAGGGCGCGGTCGGAGCTTTGCTTGACCGGTCCGACGACGTTCGCGTTGTCCTGGTCGGCGACACGGAGCGCATTGAAGCCGAGCTGGCGCGTTTTCCCGACGCGCCGCGCGACCGGCTGGAGATCGCGCACGCCTCCGAAGTAATCGAGATGGGCGAGTCCCCCGCCACGGCCATCCGCCGCAAGCGCGACTCCTCCATCGTCGTCGGGGTGCGCATGCTGCAGGCGGGCCAGGTGGACGCCTTCATCAGCGCCGGCAGCACGGGCGCGGTGATGGCGGCCTCGCTTGTCATTCTGCGCGCCATTCCCGGCGTGGACCGCCCCCCGGTGGGCGCCCGCATTCCCACCGCCACGGGCAAGTGCCTGGCGCTGGACGTGGGGGCCAACGTGGACTGCAAGGCCCACCAACTGGTTCAGTTCGCCCAGCTGGGAAGCGTGTACGTTTCCGACATGTGGGGCATTCCCAATCCGCGCGTGGGGCTGCTGAACATCGGCACCGAGCCCGAGAAGGGGAACGAGGTGGTGCTGGAGGCGCACCACCTGCTGGCCCGCCTTCCCAACCTGAACTTCATCGGCAACGTCGAGGGCCGCGAGATCGTGAGCGGCAAGTGCGACGTGCTGGTGGCCGACGGGTTCGTGGGCAACGTGATGCTCAAGTTCTACGAGTCCGTCGCCGGCCTCATCGGGGGCATGCTGCGGCGCGAACTCGCCGAAACGGGCGCGCAGCTGGACCTGGACCGCCTCTTCCGCAGCCTGGACTACGCGGGCATCGGGGGCGCTCCTCTGCTGGGCGTCAACGGCGTCGTCATCATCGGCCACGGCGGCTCGCCGCCCCTGGCCATCCGCAACGCCATCGACGTTGCCGCGCAGTCGGTGCAGCGCCAGATGGTGCCGCACATGAAGGCGCTCATGGCCCTGAACGCGGACGCTCCCTCCCCGCAGGCATCATGATCCCATCCAACGCCCCCCGCGCGCGGCTGGTGAGCACCGGCCGGTTCTCGCCGCCGCGCGTGGTGACCAACGCCGAGATGGAAACGCTCGTCGACACCAACGACGAGTGGATCCGCTCCCGCACCGGCATCCGCGAGCGGCGCATTGCCGACAAGGACACCGGCGCCGCCGACATGGCCGCCGGCGCCGCGCGCATCGCCATGGAGCGCGCCGGGATCACGGCCATGGATCTGGACATGATCCTGCTCAGCACCGCCACCCCCGACCGGCTGCTTCCCAGCACCGCCTGCGACGTGCAGGCCCTGCTGGGCGCTCGCAACGCCGCGGCGTACGACTACGCCACGGCGTGCTCCGGCTTTCTGTACGGCCTGTCCATGGCCGAGGCGCACATCGCCTCCGGTCAGGCAGAAACCGTGCTGGTGTGCGCGACGGAAAAGATGTCGTCCATCGTGGACTGGACGGACCGCACCACCTGCGTGCTGTTCGGCGACGGCGCCGGCGCGGCCGTCGTCCGCAAGGCCGACGACGAGCGCGGCATCCTGAGCACCTACATGAAGAGCGACGGCACGCTGGCGGACCTGCTGTACCGTCCGGGCGGCGGCGCGCGCTTTCCGCTGGACATTTCCGTGCTGGACGAGCGCAGCCACTTCGTGAAGATGGCCGGGCCCGAGGTCTTCAAGTCCGCCGTGCGCGCCATGTGCGAAGCCGCGGAGACGGCGCTGCAGCGCGCGGGCGTGACGGCCGACGAGATCGACCTGATGGTGCCGCACCAGGCCAACATCCGCATCATCGAAAGCACCGCCAAGTACGCGAAGATGCCGATGGAAAAGGTCTTCGTGAACGTGGACCGCTACGGCAACATGTCGTCGGCCTCCATCCCGGTCGCGCTGGACGAGGCGATCGAGCAGGGGCGCGCGGGGCCGGGGTCGCTGGTGCTGATGGTGGCGTTCGGCGCGGGATTCACGTGGGCCTCCAACGTGGTGCGGCTCTGAGATGAACGGCGAACGGATCGCCCTGCTCTTTCCGGGGCAGGGATCGCAGGCGGTGGGGATGGGCCGCGACCTGGCGGAGCGCTTTCCCGAGGCGCGCGCCCTGTTCCAGGAAGCGGACGACGCGCTGGGCTTCTCCCTCTCCACCCTGATGTGGGAAGGGCCGGCGGAGGAGCTGACGCTGACCGTGAACGCGCAGCCCGCCCTCCTCGTCCACAGCGCCGCAGTCTGGGCGGTGCTCAAGGGCGCGGACATCGACGTGGTGGCCGCGGCCGGGCACTCGCTGGGCGAGTTCAGCGCGTACCACGCCGCGGGCTCGCTGGCCTTTGCCGACGCGGTGCGCACGGTGCGCCGCCGCGGCGAGCTGATGCTGCAGAGCGGCAACGCGCGGCCGGGGACCATGGCCGCCGTGCTGGGGCTGGACGACGACGTGGTGGAAGGCGTCTGCCGCGAGGCATCGACCGAAGATTCGGTCGTCGTGCCCGCCAACTTCAACTCTCCCGGCCAGGTGGTGGTGAGCGGCGACGTGGCGGCGGTGGAGCGGGTGGGGCCCATGCTGGTTTCGGCGGGCGCCAAGAAGGTGCAGGGATTGAACGTGTCGGGCGCGTTCCACTCGCCGCTGATGGCGGTGGCGGAAGAGGGCCTGCGCGCGCAGCTGGAAGGCGCGGCGTTCGGCGGCCCCGCGTTCCCGGTCATCAGCAACGTGACCGCGTCACCGGTGACGGACGGCGCTGAGGCGCAGCGGCTGCTTGTGGAGCAGCTCACGTCCCCGGTACGCTGGACCCAGTCGGTCCGCACGATGCTGCAGATGGGCGCGGAGCGGTTCGTGGAGGTGGGGGCCGGCAAGGTGCTGGTGACCATGCTCAAGCGCATCGACCCCGCCGCCAACGGCCGCGGAACGGCGCTGGGCACGGCGGATGCGATTGCCGAGTACCTGAACGGCTGAACTGCGGAACTGCAGTGCCCAGTGCCGGAGTGCCCGGTGCCCAGCAGGATCGGGCGCTGTGGATCCGACATTAGGCACTGAGCACTGGGCACTGGGCACTTCCGTTCGCCCTTGGCACTACTCTTTTCGGAGATTCCTGTGGAGCTTTCGGGCCAGGTCGCGCTGGTGACGGGCGGCTCCCGCGGCATCGGCCTCGCCATCGCGCGGGAGCTGGCATCGGCGGGGGCCAGGGTGGCGGTGGTGGCGCGCGACGGTGCGCGGGCGCAGCAGGCCGCGGCCGAACTGCCCGGCGAAGGGCACCGGGGCTACGCCTGCGACGTGGCGAACTCCGCCGCCTGCACCGAGCTGGTAAAGACGGTGGAGGGCGAGATGGGGTCGCTGGACGTGCTGGTGAACAACGCCGGCGTCACGCGCGACAACGTCCTCATGCGCATCAAGGACGAGGACTGGGACGCCGTGCTGGACACCAACCTGCGCGGCGCCTTCAACCTCATGCGCGCCGCCTCGCGCGGAATGATGAAGCGGCGCGCCGGGCGCGTCATCAACATCACCAGCGTGGTGGGGATCACGGGCAACGCCGGGCAGGCCAACTACGCGGCCAGCAAGGCGGGGCTCATCGGGATGACCAAGTCGGTGGCCAAGGAACTCGCCGGGCGGGGAGTTCTGGTCAACGCGGTCGCCCCGGGGTACATTGAGACGGACATGACGAGCGAGCTGCCCGAAGCCGCCCGCGGCGCACTGATGGGTTCCATCGCGCTGGGACGGCTGGGGCGGCCGGAAGACATTGCTCCCGCGGTGCGCTTTCTCGCGGGGCCGGGCGCGGCGTACATCACCGGGCAGGTGCTGGTGGTGGATGGCGGGATGGTGATGTAGGCAGGACGGCCACACAACGCAGGAACGGGAGCCCCGGCGGCGAGCACGGCGGGGGCCGCACGCTAAAACCAAACAGGAGACGGGAAATGGCGGACATCGAGGCGAAGGTCAAGGAAATCATCATCAACGAGCTGGGCGTGGACGCCGAGAAGGTGACCCCGGAGGCCTCGTTCGTGGAGGACCTTGGCGCTGACTCGCTGGACACCGTGGAGCTGGTGATGGCTTTCGAGGAAGAGTTCGGGATGGAGATTCCGGACGAAGAGGCCGAGAAGCTGCGCACGGTGGGCGACGCCATCAGCTACATCTCGAGCAACCAGGGCTGAGCCGCACGGCTCGCCCCGCTCGAACTTCCATAGGCCGCCCCCCGCGGGCGGTCCGGTCCACGTCCCGATTTCCCGGAGCGGCTGATGAATCGCCGAGTCGTGATTACCGGGACCGGCCTCGTAACGCCCGTCGGGCTGGACGTCCAGGAATCCTGGGCGGCCCTGCTCGACGGGCGTAGCGGTACCGGTCCCATTACGCAGTTCGACGCATCCGAGTACCCCGTGCGCTTCGCGGCCGAGGTGAAGGGGTTTGACCCCGGCGCCTACATTGACCGCAAGGAGGTCAAGCGCACGGACCGCTACAGCCAGCTGGCCATCGCCGCGTCGGTGCAGGCCATGCGCGAGGCCGGGCTGGACCAAGGCCTGGGCTCCATCGATCCCGAAGCGTTCGGGGTGATCGTCGCCAGCGGCATCGGCGGCATTCAGACCTTCGAGGAGCAGCACAGCCGCCTGGTGGAGAAGGGGCCGGGGCGCGTGTCGCCCTTCTTCGTCCCCATGTTCATCAGCGACATCGCGGCGGGGCTGGTGAGCATCCGGTACGGGCTCAAGGGCCCCAACTACTGCACCGTCAGCGCCTGCGCCAGCGGCGCGCACGCCATCGGCAACGCGTTCCGGCACATCAAGAACGGCGACGCCGACCTGATGCTGGCGGGCGGCGCCGAGGCGGCCATTTCGCCCATGGCCATGGCGGGCTTCGCCAACATGACGGCGCTCAGCACGCGCAACGATTCGCCGGAAACGGCGAGCCGGCCGTTCGACGCCACCCGCGACGGCTTCGTGCTGGGCGAAGGGGCGGGGATGCTGGTGCTGGAGGAACTGGAGCACGCCCTGGCCCGCGGCGCCACCATCCTGGCCGAAGTCGTGGGCTACGGGTTGACGGGCGACGCGTACCACATCACCGGGCAGCCGGAGAACCACGAGGGGCTCGCGCGGGCGATGCGGATGGCGCTGCGCGAGGCGGGCGCCAAGCCCGCCGACGTGGACTACGTGAACGCGCACGGCACCAGCACGCCGCTCAACGACAGCAACGAGACGGGCGCCATCAAGCTCGTGCTGGGCGACCACGCGCGCGAGATCATCGTGGGGAGCACCAAGAGCATGACGGGGCACCTGCTGGGCGCCGCGGGCGCCATCGAGGGGGTGTTCAGCGCGCTGGTGTGCCGGACGGGAAAGATCCCGCCCACCATCAACTACAGCACGCCGGACCCGGAGTGCGACCTGAACTACGGAACGGACGGGGTGACGGAGCGGCCGGTGCGGCTGGCGCTCAGCAACTCCGCCGGCTTCGGCGGGCACAACGTGTCGCTCGCGGTTCGCCGCTGGGACGCGTAGTTTCCCTCGTCACGGCGGGTTGATGAACGGCCTCCGCACACGCGTGCGGAGGCCGTTTTCAGTTGCATTCCTCAGGGTCCCGGAGGACGGTCGATGGACAGAAATGAGCCAGAGGCGCGGCGGCTGCGTGACGAGATGGTGACCCTCGCACGAAAGATCCTGCGCGGTGAAACCGGCGTGCTGCCGGGTTCGGCCGCCATGATGCAGTATCGGTGGGGCGCCGGGCTGCACGAGATGGATGAGGATCTGCTGGTCTTTCTCGGCATCGACTCCCAGGAGGACCACCTGCCGTCGGGGAGCGCGCGGCGGTACTGGAATCCGGACGCGCTCGCCCGCGCGGACGCGCAGATCGCCGAGGCCGAAGCCTTTTACCGCGAGGTTGCTTTCGCCGCCTGCGAATCGCTCATCCGCCGCTTCAGAACGGATTGATCACGCGATCACTCGCGTCCCCGACTTTCCCCTCATCCCGAAATCCGATGGCCCTCCCGCCGCTGGTCGCCGAAGCCGCTCGCGTTCTGCTGGATGCATACTGCCGCAATCGGGTGCCGGCCCACGCCGCGGACGAGGTGCGAATGTCGTGGACCGTCCGGGGCGCGACGATTTCGCTGACCGAACAGCGGTGTCACTGGAAGCGGCGGGAGGAGTGGGGCGATCGGGTCGTCGCCAAGTTCAAGTACGCCGAGTCGGACGGGAAGTGGGAACTGTACTGGGGCGACCGCAACGACCGCTTTCATCAGTACCAGGACTTGGCACCCGTCTCCCTCAAGCGGTGCTTGGCCGAGGTCGACAGCGATCCGCTGGGGATCTTCTGGGGATGACTGTCCCGTCTTGACGCACGAGGTAATGCGTGTACGTTCTTCTGTACTGAACAGCGTACACAGGAGCCGCACATGAATCCCATCCGCTACCGCGAAGATATCCGCCCCCTTTCGGAGTTCCGGGCGAACACTGCTGCTTTCATCGAGCAGATCCGGACCACCCGCCGCCCCATCGTCCTCACGCAGCATGGGCGCGGCGCCGCCGTACTCGTCAGCATCGATGAGTATGAGCAGATGGTAGAGCGGCTCGCGCTGCTGGAAGACGTCCGTCGAGCCGAGGAGCAGATCGCCCGCGGAGAAGGGATCGATCATGAGACGGCCAAGCAGGCGCTTCTGGACCGCTTTGCCCGGTGAGGGTCATCTGGTCGCCGGTGGCGATTGAACAGATCGCGGATATTGGCGAGCATATCGCGAGATCGCCTGCAGGCTGTGAAGGTTGCTGGAGAGGTCCACGCTGCCTTGCAAGGGTTGCAGAACGCCCGCGGTTGGGCGAGCATTGAGGTGCGCAGCAACCTGCAACCTGGAGTGACCGTGAGCCGAGAATTCAACGTTGTAATCGAGAAAGATGCGGACGGATGGTTTGTCGCATCTGTTCCGGCACTTCCCGGCTGCCACACGCAGGCAAAGTCACTGGATGCGCTCATGGAGCGCGTCGCCGAGGCGATCGAGTTGTGTCTTGAGGTTGAAGGCGAGGACTTCGAGCCGCTGGCGTTTGTGGGTGTGCAGCGCGTTTCCGTCGCTGCGTGACCCGCCTCCCTCGCCCGACCGCGCCCGAGGTCATCCGCGTGCTGAACGAACTCGGATTCGAGGTCGTTCGCATCAAGGGCTCCCATCACTTTCTCAGGCACGCTGACGGCCGCGCCACGGTGGTCCCTGTCCACGCGGGAGATGTCATCGGTCCGGGGCTGATGAGCAAGATCCTGCGGGATGCGGACGTCACTCGCGACGCGTTCCTGGACCGGCTCCAAGGGTGACTCGCCCCCAGTATCGAAGACGGCCTGACCGGCATCCGCCGGTCAGGCCGTCTTCGTTTCATCCACCGGGAGCGCCGGTCAGGCCGGGGTGGCCAGGGCGATGTCGCGGGGCGGCTGCACCAGCGAGTGCGTCACCAGTTCCGGCTGCGGGCGGCCGAACAGGTAGCCCTGCAGCAGGTTCACGCCCAGCCCCGACATCACGTGCCACTCCTCCTCGCGCTCCACGCCCTCCGCCAGCACCATCTGCCCGTTGTCCTGCCCCAGCTTCACCAGCGACGCGCACACCTCGCGGTGGAACGGAGAATCCACCGCGCGGCTCACCAGCTCGCGGTCGATCTTGATCAGGTCCGGGTTCAGGTCGGCCATCATCGCCAGCCCCGAGTATCCGCTGCCTACGTCGTCCAGCGCCACCTTGAAGCCCGTGGCGCGATAGTACGCCAGCAGGTTGCGCAGGTGCTCGCGGTCCACCTGCTCCGTTTCCACCATCTCGAATACGACGTGGTCCGGCTCCAGCCCCGCCAGCGCCGCGGCGCGCACCGTGGTCCGCAGGCAGAACTCCGGCTTGTAGATGGCCGTGGGGAGAAAGTTGACCAGCAGGTGGCAGTGCGAGGGAATCCCCGCGCGCCCCGCGTTGCCCAGGTGCAGCTCGCGCGTGTGCCGGTCCAGCATGAACGTCAGGTGCTCCTGCTTCGCCCACTCCAGCAGGGTGAACGGCGGCACCAGGCTGCCGTCTTCCGCGCGGCCGCGCATCAGCGCCTCGTACCCCCACAGCTCCAGCGTTCCCGCCCAGAAGATGGGCTGAAACCACGATTCGATGCGGTTGTCGCGCATCATGGCGGGGAGGGGCGAACTGTCCACCTCCACCATGGCGGAGAGCGGGCCGGAGTGCAGCAGCGTCACCATCTGCTCTTCGATGGACACGCCGGCGCGGATCCACGCGGCCCGCAGCGCGCCGAAGCGGGCCGCGTCCAGCACCGTCCGCAGAAAGTTGGCGACCTGGGCAATGCCCGACCACCGCGTCGCGGAACCCACTTCCACGCGGACCGCGCCCAGCGCCGGGTGCACGGTCCACTCATGTTCGTTCGCCATGGCCCGCAGTTCCGGGTACTGGTCCAGACCCGGGGCCAGCACCACCAGACTGCGTTCGTCCGTCCGGCATTCGCAGTGCATGTCCACCCTGTTCGCTTGAATTCAACGCGTCCGCATCGAACGTATGTAGCATGTTGGGGTCCGCCGGTGTCGCAGCGCAAGGCGCGACCGAACAAAAGTGCCGTTCCTCTCTGCAGGGGAACGGCACCGGATCGCAGTGGCGGGGTTGATGTACGGCCCCGCCGGTTCAGCCCGCCTGCCGCCGCGACTCGATCCAGCCGCGCACGCGGCCCAGAAAGGCGCGCACGTCGATGGGCTTGGTGACCAGGTCGTCGCAGCCGGCCGCCAGCACGCGGTCTCGCGCGCCTTCCATGGCCGTGAGCGCAATGACGGGCACGCCGGCCAGCGACGGCTCCGCGCGGATCTCGCGCGTGGCCTGCAGGCCGTCTACCAGCGGCATCATCATGTCCATCAGGATCAGGTCGGGATGCTCGGCGACCGCGAGTTCCACGGCCTGCCTGCCGTTCACCGCCTCCACCACGCGGTAGCCGAACGCGTCCAGCAGCGTGCGCATGGCGTCGCGGCTGTCCTCGTGGTCCTCGGCCACGAGCACCACGGGCCGGTTCTCCGCCTCTGCCTGCGCCGCGTCGGACGGCTGCACGGGGGAGATGCGGGGGACAGAGGCCTGGCGTCCGCGATCAGGGTTCACGGATGCAAAACTCTGCGTCTCGGGACGGGCGAGCGAAGCAGCGACCATTGTGCGGGGAGGTGCGGGAACAGAAGACGGAAGGTGCGGTTGTATTCAAAACTTTTCCGATTGCGTAACAGGCAAGTCGCATGCCCGGTTCTTTCCTTCGGCGGGCGCGTTCCGGCGCGCTGTGCCGCATCCTTTCCGGCCTGCATTCACATCGCGGACGCCCGCCGCGCGAGTCATCCGCACGCGCAACCCGGACGCATCCGCGCGGGACGGGCCATCGGTGGATTGCGCCAGCCCGGCCGCGGGCTGAGATTCGGCGGGTGAACCCGCCGCTTTCCTTCATCCGCCGTGCCATGCCCCGCATGCAGCTTACCCGCCGCGTCCGTTTCAGCGCCGCGCACCGGTATCACCGGCCGGAGTGGAGCGAGGAACGCAACCGCGCCACCTTCGGCCCGTGCAGCAACCCGCACGGCCACGGACACGACTACCTGCTGGAGGTGGTGGTGGAAGGCGCGGTCGACGCGCAGACGGGATTCTCGGTGGATCTGGGGATGCTGGACCGCGTGCTGGCGGAGGAGGTGACGGGGCCGCTGGACCACCAGCACCTGAACCACGCGGTGCCGGAGTTCGCCCCCGGCGGGCTGATCCCCACGACGGAGAACATCCTGCTGTGGATCTGGGCCCGCGTGGCGCCGCGGATGGAGGGCGCGCGGCTGGTGCGCATGCGGCTGCACGAAAACCGCGACTTCTTCGTGGAGTGGGACGGCGCGGAATGAACGCCGCCCCCGCGGCACCGGGCCGGCGGGGGCGTGTGGGTCGATGCGGATCAGCGCGGGCCCGCGGCCGTGTGGCGCGGGGGCGTTCCCTCGGGCGTCCACCGCGGGAGGGCGGACGGCGGCGGCTGGTAGCGGGGCACGCGCGGGGCGAACACGTTGGCCCGCACGATGTGCCAGATGGCCGCGGCGCCGTCCTTCCACCCGATCTTCTTGCCCTCGTCGTACGTGCGGCCCGCGTAGGAGATGGGGACCTCGTAGATGCGTGCGCGCGCCTGGGCCAGCCGTGCGGTAAGCTCCGGCTCGATCCCGAATCGGCGGGTGCGCAGCGGCAGGCTTTGGATCAGGTCCGCACGCGCCATCTTGTAGCACGTTTCCATATCGGTCAGGTTCAGGTCCGTGAACATGTTCGACAGCAGGGTGAGCGCGCGGTTGCCCAGCGTGTGCCAGAAGTAGAGCACCCGGTGCGGCCCGCCGGCGAAGCGCGACCCGAACACCGCGTCGGCCCGCCCGTCCACGATGGGCTCCAGCAGCCGTGGCAGCTCGAACGGATCGTACTCCAGGTCCGCATCCTGAATGACGATCACGTCCCCCCCGGCCGCGGCGATTCCGGCGCGCACCGCCGTGCCCTTGCCCCCGTTGCGCGGCAGCTCGATCAACCGGTGGATGACGCCTTCCGCCAGCAGCGTGCGCAGCGTCTCGCGGCTGCCGTCGGTGGAGCCGTCGTCTACGCAGAGGATCTCGACGGGGAGCCCCACCGCGCGCACCCGTTCCGCGGCATGGCGCACCGTGGCGGCCTCGTTGTACACCGGCATCACCACGGACAGCAGGATCGTCCCTTCCCGCATCATCCCACCTCCTCCCGTTGTGCGATGGCGATCAGGCTCTGCCCCAGCGGTGGCGACCAGACGCGCTCCAGCCGCGAGATCCACGGAATCATCCACCGGTCGTACAGGCGCGCGTCCGCCGCGGTGACGGTGCGGCGCCGCAGCACCCGGCCGCTGAGCCACCAGGCCAGCACGCCGGGCAGGTTGGTGTAGCGGATGCGGAGCGGAGCGAAGCCCGCGCCGGCGAGCTTCGCCTCCAGCTCCGGCCGCGTGTAGCGCCGGAAGTGGTCGAACGCCTCGTCCAGCGTGCCGTAGATGGCGGGAAGGGCGGGGACGAAGAGGAGCAGGTGCCCGCCGGGCGAGAGAAGCCGGTGTGCGGTGCGCAGAAAGTCGGCGTCGTCGCGCACGTGCTCCATCACGTTCACCGCCACCACCGTGTCCGCGCAGCCGGGCTCGCCCGCGTCGCCCAGGTAGCCGCGAACGGTGCGCACCGCGGGGTCGCCCGCGAAGGTGGCGCGCAGGCGCGGCCAGTTGTTCTCCGCCGGCTCCACCAGCGTGAGTTCGGCATGGGGCGCGGCGGCGCGCAGGTGCGCGGCAAAGCTGCCGATTCCCGCGCCCGCCTCCACGATGCGGTAGCCCAGCCAGGGCGCGAACCGCTCCGCGATCCACGCGTGGTAGTTGCGGGCGCCGGCTAGCGCGTCCAGCTCCTCGCCGGCGTAGGTGAATGCGGCTGGGTCGGCGGGCGGCGGCATGGGACTGGGGTTCGGGATGGGACGCAGCGGAGGCGGATATGATGCAGCGGGCGGGGCGGGCGGGAAAGACCCCAGATGGAGGAAAACGAGAACGGCCGCGCGGGGGCGCGGCCGTTCTGAGTTTTCCGGTGGCGGTCCGCGTCAGCAGCCGCCGTCGGTAAGCACGCCCTGGTTGGTGATGCGCTGCGGGCGCAGTCCCAGCGAGGGCTCCAGCGGCGTGGCGCAGGCGATGTAGGTGGTTCCGCTCGCCGTGCCCAGCGCAAAGTGGTAGTACTTGCCGTCCGGAAAGTTGGAGTCGGCGCCTTCAAGGTCGTTGATGTCGGTGGCGTACTCACCATCCTGCTGGCGATGGCGTTCCTGCAGCGTGTACAGCTGCTTCAGCAGCGGCGCCGCCTCGGCCTCCTTGGACCGCTTGCTGACCGCGCTGAAGTGGGGAATGGCCAGGGCGGCCAGTACGCCGATGATCACCACGACGATCATCAGTTCGATCAGGGTAAAGCCGCGCCGTGCGGTGGGGAGGGAGGAGGAGGTGCACATGCCGCGGCTCCGGAGGGAAGGGAACGTCCATGAAGAAACAGGCGAGGGGGCCGGACCAGCCGGCCCCCTCGTCACTCAGCCAGCGGGGTTGGATCAGGCGTCGACGCCGGTGGCGCAGTTGCGCGTCTTGGCGGTCAGGCCGGACGAGGTGCCCAGCGCGTTCGGGGTGGCCGTCGCGTTGTTGCCGGTGGTCGAGAAGGTGAAGTACTTGGCGTTCGGCTCTTCCCAGCCCGGCAGGTCGGTGGCGCTCAGCGTGGTGGCGTAGCTGCCGACTTCCTGGAACTTGCTGCCCTGCAGGGTGCAGATCTGCTTGAGCACCGGGCCGGCTTCCGCCTGCTTGGCGTTCTTGGACACCGCGTTGAACTTCGGGATCGCGATGGCGGCAAGGATGCCGATGATCACGACCACGATCATCAGTTCGATCAGGGTGAAGCCCTTGTTGTTGCGAAGGTTGCGCATTTGCTCTGCTCCAGGCGAGATGGACGGGGAAGGGAAACTTCAGCACTGGTCCGTGCTGCCGGGTACGGATAAGGCAACGGGTGTACCATCGGCCACACAAAACGCAAGTGATTGCAGGAGGTGTGTTTAGCGCTGTGTGGCCCGCCGTCTGTTCCCGCCGCACCGGTGCGGAATGCAGGAAGTCACGCAGGATGCACAGGAGAGGTAAAGCGGGATCGGGTAGCAGATGGAGCGGTGGGTGGATAAGGGAGAAGGGACAGGGAATAGGGAGTAGGGAATCGGGACAGATCAACCGCGCGCGCATCTGAGGGGTTCGGCTGCATCGAGACCTCGGGTCGTGTGATTGTGGATGCTGGTCCTCAACCAATCGTCGACCGACCGCCTGGAGCCCAGCGCGGAAGCGGAGCTCGCGCGGGGCGCACGCACCCGCCGGGAATCCAGCGGCTCCCGCTGTCCAATACGGATCCCAGAAAGCTCGTACCAGTCCTGCTGCCGTTGCAAGTGAAGTCCCCCATCTGTTCGGGGGACTTTCCGCTGTGTTGCGGCGACCTCAGTCGCTCCAGCCTGCCCGAACTTAAATGTCCGCTGTACAGAAAAAGCGCCCGCCGCAGCGGAGCGCTCTTCATCCCGGCACGTCTCGGGACGAGCGCCGGAAACGGAAGAGGGGGCCGGATTGCTCCGGCCCCCTCTCCCACCATCAGGTCACGCGTCCGATCAGGCGTCGACGCCGGTGGCGCAGTTGCGCGTCTTGGCGGTCAGGCCGGAGGAGGTGCCCAGCGCGTTCGGGGTGGCCGTCGCGTTGTTGCCGGTGGTCGAGAAAGTGAAGTACTTGGCGTTCGGCTCTTCCCAGCCCGGCAGCGCGGCAACGCTCAGGGTGGTGGCGTAGCTGCCGTCTTCCTGGAACTTGCTGCCCTGCAGGGTGCAGATCTGCTTGAGCACCGGGCCGGCCTCGGCCTGCTTGGCGTTCTTCGAAACAGCGTTGAACTTCGGAATCGCGATGGCGGCAAGGATGCCGATGATCACGACCACGATCATGAGTTCGATCAGGGTGAAGCCCTTGTTGTTGCGAAGGTTGCGCATGCTCTGCTCCAGGCGAGGTAAAATAGGGGGGCGGCGTCAGCACCATCCGTGCGGCCGTCCACGGATAAGGCAACGGGTGTACCGCACCCCTCACAAAATGCCAAGTGCTTGCAGCAATGATGTTTAGGGTTGCTGTGCACCCCTGTTTGCCCGGGCTGGACCGGTGCGGAATGCAGGAACTCAGGCAGGATGCACTGCACGGCGGAAAGCCGCTGGCCCGGGTAGAAATGGGCAGCGGCACGGGCGCGAGCGCCGCTGAACGTCCGCGGCATGTCGTGATGACGAACCGTTGCCGCGGGGGGTCACATGCGGAAGCGGTGCGGTGGATGGGAAGGGCAGGGTGGTCTGCCGGAAACGAAAAGAACTCCCGCCGGGACGAATCCCGCGGGAGTTCTCTGCATTACACCGGCGCAGGGCCGGCATGGGACAGGATGAATCAGCAGCCGGCGCTGGTGTGGAGCGTGGCGTTGCCGTCCATGCTGAACGTCTCCAGGCCGTGCGCCGTGCCTTCCGCGTTGGGCGTGGCGATGGCGCAGAAGCCGGTGGCGTGCGCGACCAGGCTCAGGTCGTAGTACTTGCCGCCCGTCATTTCCGGGCCGCCTTCCAGCTGGGCCATGTCGGTGGTGTAGAAACCTTCACGGGCGTGGTAGCGCTCCTGCAGCGTGGCGATCTGCCGCAGTAAGGGCCGCGCCTCGCTTTCCTTGGCGCGCTTGCTGACCGAGGTGAACTTGGGGATGGCGATGGCGGCCAGGATCCCGATGATGACCACCACCATCATCAGTTCGATCAGCGTAAAGCCGCGGCGGCCGCGAGCGGGGCGAATCATTTCGCGCATGGGGTCCGGCACGGGTAAGAGGGAGAGGAAGAAAGGGGGCCGGAAGCGAACTTCCGGCCCCCTTTCAAACCATCAGGTCAGACCCGCGGATCAGGTCTCGGCGCCGGTCGCGCAGTCGCGCGTCTTGGCGACCAGGCCGGACGAGGTGCCCAGCGCGTTCGGGGTGGCCGTCGCGTTGTTGCCGGTGGTGGTGAACGTGAAGTACTTGGCGTTCGGCTCTTCCCAGCCCGGCAGCGCGGTGGCGCTCAGGGTGGTGGCGTAGCTGCCGTCTTCCTGGAACTTGCTGCCCTGCAGGGTGCAGATCTGCTTGAGCACCGGGCCGGCCTCGGCCTGCTTCGCATTCTTCGAAACAGCGTTGAACTTCGGAATCGCGATGGCGGCAAGAATGCCGATGATCACGACCACGATCATCAGTTCGATCAGGGTGAAGCCCTTGTTGTTGCGAAGGTTGCGCATTGCTTTGCTCCAGGTGAGTTGGACTGGGTGGGGCGACTTCAGCACTGCTCCGTGCTGCCGGCCACGGATAAGGCAACGGGTATACCATCGGGAAGGAAAATCGCAACTCATTGTAAAATAGCAGTTTAGGTTGTGTCTCTGCCTGCGCGTGCCCTGCCATTTGCGGCAGAATGTGCAAGAGTCCTTGCACCCTGCAAGACGCCCCGGTCCACCCTTCAACTCGCCCCGTGCCATCCACATCGCGGGCTTGCTCCTCAGGTCAGGACGCGTACCTCACGCCGGACTGTTCCTCGTCCGCGGCCCATCATCAACTGCGCATCCGCGTCAGGTGCCATCCCCGACGCGTGCCCTCAACCGTGCCGGGCGGCTGCGATTCAGAGCAGGTCATCGACCGAACAACACGAGCAAGGAGGGGCATCAACGAAAAACTCCCGCCGGGACGAATCCCGCGGGAGTTCTCTGCATAATGCAGGCGGCACGATCACCCGGAGCGCGTCAGCAGCCGGCGCTGGTGTGGATGATGGCGCCGCCGTCCATGCTGAAGGTGTTGAGGCCGTGCGCCGTGCCTTCCGCGTTGGGCGTGGCGATGGCGCAGAAGCCGGTGGCATGCGCGACCAGGCTCAGGTCGTAGTACTTGCCGCCCGTCATTTCCGGACCGCCCTCCAGCTGGGCCATGCTGGTGGTGTACACGCCTTCCCGCGCGTGGTAGCGCTCCTGCAGCGTGGCGATCTGGCGCAGCAGCGGCGCCGCCTCGCTCTCCTTGGCGCGCTTGGTCACCGAGGTGAACTTGGGGATCGCCAGCGCGGCCAGGATCCCGATGATGACCACCACGATCATCAGTTCGATCAGGGTAAAGCCGCGGCGGCCGCGAGCGGGGCGGATAAGATCGCGCATGGTCCGGCACAGGGGAGAGGGAAAAGGAAAGGGGGCCGGAAGCGAACTTCCGGCCCCCTCGTTCAGGCAATCAGGTCAGGACCGATGGATCAGGTCTCGGCGCCGGTGGCGCAGTCGCGCGTCTTGGCGGTCAGGCCGGACGAAGTGCCCAGCGTGTTCGGCGTGGCCGTCGCGTTGTTGCCGGTGGTCGAGAAGGTGAAGTACTTGGCGTTCGGCTCTTCCCAGCCCGGCAGCGCGGTGGTGCTCAGCGTGGTGGCGTAGCTGCCGTCTTCCTGGAACTTGCTGCCCTGCAGGGTGCAGATCTGCTTGAGCACCGGGCCGGCCTCGGCCTGCTTCGCATTCTTCGAAACAGCGTTGAACTTCGGAATCGCGATGGCGGCAAGAATGCCGATGATCACGACCACGATCATCAGTTCGATCAGGGTGAAGCCCTTGTTGTTGCGAAGGTTGCGCATCTCTGTACTCCAGGTAGGGTGACTGCGTGGGGCGACTTCAGCACTGCTCCGTGCTGCTGGGGACGGATAAGGCAACGGGTGTACCACGTGCCGTGCAAAAGGAAAATCGTTGCGGCGCTTGGACTTATCGCCGGTTTCCGCCCTCCGGGCCCCCGTGCGGCCGGCCAAATCTGCACGATTCCTTGCACGCTGCACGATCCGCCCATCGCCGCGCCGCGCCGCGGCATGCGCCGGCACCAACGGCACCGTTGTTCCGCCGTGCCGCCAAACGTATCTTGCGCCCGCCGCGCCGTCCGGCGCTTTTCGCTCCGGCTCCTCATCCCCGTCCAGGATCGCCCTGATGAACACCCGTCGAATCACCGGCCTGCTGCTCGCCGGGGCTGCCCTGTGCTCCCTTCCCGCCGGGGCCGCCCACGCGCAGCGCCAGCCCTCCGCGGGTGCGGCCGGAAGCATCCGCGTGGGGCAGTCGGTGAACGGCACGCTCGCCGCGTCCACCCCCAGCATGACGGAGCGCGGGCGCTTTCGCGTCTATTCGTTTCAGGCACAGGCCGGGCGCCGGTACGTGGCCACTCTGCAGGGCACGGAGTTCGACCCGTTCGTAAGCCTGGCGCGCACCGTGGGCGGCGTGACCGACTACATCGCCTCCGACGACGACGGCGGCGGCGGAACCAATGCGCGGCTCCGCTTCGTGGTGCCGGCCACCGGCACCTACATGCTGGTGGCGCAGTCGCTGAGCCTGGAGGGCGTGGGCGCGTTCACGCTGCGGCTGGACACCGTGGCGCGCCGGCCGCTGGCCATCAGCGCCCTGCGCGTGGGGCAGACGCTGAGCGCCGCGCTCACCGAGGCGGATGCGGAATACGACGCCACGCCGGGCCGCTACGACGTGTACCGCGTGCGCGGGCAGGCGGGGCAGCGGGTGCGGCTGCGCATGGAGATGGGCGACAACGTGCCCAACCTGATCGTGGGCCACATGGAGAACGGCGAGTTCGTGGCCGACGATGAGGAAGGGCCCCAGGGCGAGCAGATCAACGCGGTCATCCCCGACAGCGGCGCCCTTCTGGTGCAGGCCGGCGCCATGGGCGGCGAACTGGGCGAGTACACCGTGTCGGTGATGGAGCGCGCCCCGGCCCGCCCCGCGCGCGTGCAGCCCCTCCGCCGCGGCGAGAGCGTGGACGGCACGCTGACGGAGGAAGACCCGGAGGACGAGAACGACGAGCGCCTGTACGATGCGTTCGGCTACACCGGCCGCGCGGGCGAGCGGGTGCGCATCCAGATGACGTCCGAGGACTTCGACACCTTCATCTCCATCGGGCGGATGAACGGCACGGAGTTCCAGGAGATCGCCTCCAACGACGACTCCGAGGACGAGGAAGGCACCAACTCGGTGCTGGAGGTGGAGTTGCCGGAGGACGGGCGCTACGTCATCCGCGCCACCAGCTTCGCGTCCGGCACGACGGGTTCGTACCGGCTGCGCGTTTCCACGCCCTGACCGTCATCCGTGGATCGAAGAACGCCCCCGCCCGGCAGTCCGGGCGGGGGCGTTTCTTCATCCATGGAGGACCGATCCCGATCCGCCGTGCTCAGGACAGGCCGTACACCGAACGCAGCTTGCCGCGCAGGTAGCCCAGCAGCGGCGCGGGGGAAAGCGGCCGGCCGGTGGCGCGCTGGCACAGCTCGGGCGCGGTGTAGCGCCGGCCGTGGGCGTGCACGTTCTGCCGCAGCCACGTCAGCAGCGCGCCGAACTCGCCGCGGCGCACCTGCTCGTCCAGGTCCGGAATCGCGGCGTTGATGGCCTCCCACAGCTGGGCCGCGTACAGGTTGCCCAGCGTGTAGGTGGGAAAGTAGCCCACGGCGCCCATGGACCAGTGGATGTCCTGCATGCAGCCGCGGGCGTCGTCGGGCACCGTGAGCCCCAGGTCCGACTGGATGCGCTCGTTCCATGCGCCGGGCAGGTCGCGTACGGCCAGGTCGCCGCGCAGCATGGCGCGCTCCAGGTCAAAGCGCAGCATGATGTGCAGGTTGTACGTGGCCTCGTCGCTCTCGATGCGGATCAGGTTGGGCTCCACGCGGTTCAGCCCGCGGTACAGCGTGGCCGGGGTGAGGCCGGAGAACGCTTCGGAGCCGGCCTGCGCCTGGAGTTCCGGAAGCGCCCACTCCCAGAACGGCAGCCCGCGGCCCACCAGGTTTTCCCACATCCGCGACTGGCTTTCGTGAATGCCCATGCTGGCGGCTTCCGCCAGGGGCTGCCCGAAGCGCTCCGCCTTGGGAAGGCCCTGCTCGTACAGTCCGTGCCCCACCTCGTGCATGGTGGAGTGCAGCGCGCTCAGAAACTGGCCCTCCTCGTAGCGCGTGGTGAGGCGCGTGTCGCCCGGGCCGGCGCTTTCGCAGAACGGGTGGGTGGAAACGTCCAGCCGGCCCGCCTGGAAGTCGAAGCCCATGCGCTCCACCACGCCCCGGTTGAACGCCTCCTGCCGCGCGATGGAGAGCGGGATGTTCATCCACTCCGTGTCCGGCGCCCTGCCGCTTTCCGTCAGCTCGCGGATGAGCGGGACGAGCCCGGCGCGCAGCTCTCCGAAGATGCCGTCCAGTTCCGCGGCGCGCATGCCGGGCTCATAGCTGTCCAGCAGCGCATCGTACAACTCGCCGCCTTCGGGAACGCCCAGGTGCTCGGCGGTGCGGCGGTTCAGCTCCATCAGCTTTTCCAGCCACGGAGCGAACGCATCGAAATCGCTCCGCTCGCGCGCTTCCCGCCACGTGTGCATGGCCAGCGAGGTGGTTTCCGCCGTTTCGCGCACGAGGGAGACGGGAAGGCGGGTGGCGTGGTCGTAGTCCACCCGCAGGCCGCGCAGGTTGGCAGCGGCGAGCGGGTCGGCCATCAACTCCGTGTCGGCCTGGCAGACGGCGATCAGTTCGCCCAGTTCGGGGCGGGTGCGGCGCTCGTGGACCAGCGACGACAGGAGAGCGGCCTGTTCTCCGCGCAGGGGGGCGGCCTTGTCGGGCATCATGACTTCCTGGTCCCACCCCAGCATGGCGCCCACGGAGCCGAGCGTGGCGATCTCGCGCATTTCGCGCATGAGCTGGTCGTACGGCGTGGCGCCGGGCTGGGCGGGCGCGTCGGCGTGGAGCGTTTCGGTCATCGGGATGATGGATGCGGGAGATGAGCGGTGGACCGGGCGGTTCCGCGGGCGTGCGGCGCGGAACGCGTACGCGGAGGCGCGCGGCAGGTTCCGTGCGCGCGGATGATTTTCGGCCGCTCGCTGCATGAGAGGATCGCGTGATGGGCGGAGTTCGCGGGCGGCCCCCACCCGGGCCGGCACCACCGGCCCACCCTCCCCCGCGAGAGCGAATAAATCCGCCGCTCGAACAGCGGGAACCCCCGACACCGGCCGCTGGCGCGTCCGGTTCGGGGCTTCAACCGCATAGGGGGATGCGCGCACAGGGTCGCCTCCGCAGTCCGCGAAGGCGGACTTCGTGTTTTCGAGGCGCGGTTTCAACCGCCGGGCGAAAGCGCGCCCGTCCGAGCCGCAGCCGGTCCTCGCGCTGAGGTCTCCCTTTCTCCCGCGGAGCGGGGGAGAGGGCCGGGGAGAGGGGGCGTGTCCGACCGCGCGGCACCATCCGGAGTACACGAATCCGCAGTTCTCCCCTCTCCGTGCGGCAGTTTGCACGGGGAAGGGCGGGGGAGGGGCCTCCCGCCCTTCCGGCCGCGCAACATTATCCGAAAAGGGCCAATCTGGGGTGTGCTCCCTCTCCCACATCCGTTCGTGGGAGAGGGTCGTCGTGCGCAGCACGCGGGGTGAGGGCGTCAGCCGGCGGCCGCGCACACCGTCGCCGATCCCACGTCAGCGTTCGCGATCACTTCGCACTCCCGTACTCTCGTACCTTCGGACTCTCGTACTCCTGCACTCCCAACGAAAAACGCGCCGCCCTCCACGGCGGAGGGCGGCGCATCTGTCGTCATCCGGAAACCCGGATCAGTGCATGTCCACCGGCGCGGCGTTGCCCTTGGGCTTGCGCAGCAGCAGCACCGCCGGCGCCACCGCGGCGAACGACACCAGAATCAGCAGCCACGAATCGTTGTACGCCAGCATGGACGCCTGCCGCATCAGCATGCGGTCCATGAGCGCGTAGGCGCCCTTCTGCGCGTCCATCAGCGACGAGCCGTGCTGCACCAGCGTGGCCACCATCCCCTGGTAGCGCGACTGAAACTCCGGGTTGCCCGCGTACATGTTCGCCACCAGGTCCGCCCGGTGGTACTGCACGTGGCGCGTAAGGTACGTGCTGATCAGCGCGATCCCGAACGATCCACCCAGCTGGCGGGAAAGGTTCACCAGACCCGCCGCCTGCTGCGCCTCCTGCGGCTTCAGGCTGCCGAACGCGGCGTTGTTGATGGGGGTGAACAGCAGTCCCATCGCAAGCCCGCGGATGATGAGCGGAAAGCGCGCGTCCGCCTCGCCCGCGGCGGTGGTCAGGTGCCCCAGGTCCCACATGGCCAGGATGAAGAGGCCCATCCCGGCAAAGATCAGGATGCGGGGGTCCACCAGCGGCTTCTTGCCGTTCAGCATCATTCCGCACGCCACGGCCATCACCGCCGTCGCCAGGCCGCCGGGCAGCATGGCCAAGCCCGTTTCCGTGGGCGTAAAGCCGAGCAGCGTCTGCGTGAACAGCGGAAACAGGTAGGCGCCACCGAACAGGCCGAAGCCCAGCACCACGAACAGAAAGATGGAGGCCGCCAACTCGCGGTTCTTGAGCACGCGGAACTCCACCACCGGGTGCTTGTTGCGCGGCGAAAGCTCCCACAACACCAGCCCGATCAGCGAAACGGCCGCGATCACGCTCAAAAATCCGATCATGGGATCGGCGAACCAGTCCTTCTTGTTGCCCTCTTCCAGCACGTACTGCAGCGATCCCACGCCCGCGATCAGCAGCGCGATCCCCGACCAGTCCACCGGCCCGGAACGGCGCACCGCGGAGGGATCGTCATTCAGAAAGGTCGACACCAGCAGCGCGGAAACGATGCCGATGGGAACGTTGATGAAGAAGCACCAGCTCCAGGCGTAGTTGTCGGTGATCCACCCGCCCAGCGTGGGCCCCAGCGTGGGCGCCACGATGATGCCCAGCAGGAAGATGGCCTGCACCATCCCCTGCTCCTCGCGCTTGAAGATCTGCCGGATGGTGGCCTGCGCGGTGGAAAGCAGTGCCGCGCCGCCCGCGCCCTGCACCAGCCGCCACAGCACCAGTTCGCCCAGGCTGCTGGCGGTTCCGCACAGGAACGACGCCACCACGAACAGGATGATGGAGAACGTGAGGTAGCGCTTGCGGCCGAACGTGGCGGCAAAGAACGCCGTCATCGGAAGGACGACGACGTTGGCGAGAATGTACGACGTGCTGACCCAGGCGATTTCTTCGGGCGTCGCGCCCAGGTTGCCGGACATCTGCGGCATGGCCACCACGATGATGGTGGTGTCGAGCACCTCCATCACCGCCGCGGTGATCAGCCCCAGCAGAATCAGCCAGCGGTACGGATAGGCGCCGGGTTCGGCGCTGGCCGCCGGCGGAGGCGGCGCGGCCTCGCTGCGGCGGATTGCGGTTGTGCTCATTCAGGTCCCCACGTGCCCCGCCCAAGGGAAAGAACGGCTCACCGCCGCACGCGGCAGGGCGGACGGAACCCTCCCATCCACACGTCCGCGGCGGCGTTGCGCCGTATCGACGCCCTAAGTATACTCAAGAGTTCAATTACGTGCAACTCTGGATGGCGGAGCGTTTTCGCGACACACGGCGGTCAGGTGATGGAGACGAATTCGGAGCGGGAGGCGCGGGTTCCGCGCTGGGAGCGGCGGCCGGAAGACCGGCCCCAGGAGATCATGGAAGCGGCGCTGCGCGTGTTTGCGGACCGCGGATTCCGCGCGGTGCGGCTGGAGGAGATCGCCGAGGCGGCGGGCGTCACCAAGGGCACGCTGTACCGCTACTTCAAGGGCAAGAACGAACTGCTGTTCCAGGCGCTGGAGCACCGGCAGCAGCTGCGTTCCGAGCGGTTCCGGCAGATGACGGGCGAGGTGGCGGGCCCGGCCTCGGCCAAGCTGCGCCGGCTGCTGAGCGGCGCGCTGGCGGAGTACGTGGACCCGGAGAACGCGCGCCTGCACCGCCTGCTGATGGGCGAGCTGAGCAACGACGCGCCGGAGCTTGCGCGCGAACTGCTGCGCAACACGCTGGTGCGCGGGTGGACGCACGTGCAGAGGCTGATCGAGGAAGGGCAGGCGGCCGGCGAGTTTCGCGCGGACGCCGACGCCGAGGTGGTGGCGCGCATCTTTCTTTCCGGCGTCAGCTACCAGATGCAGCTGTTTCTGAACCCCTGCCTGGGTCCCGGCACGCAGCTGCCGGTGGAGCGCCTGGCCGAGTCCGCCACGGACTTCCTGCTGCACGGCTTGGCGCCGTCTTCTTCCGCGGCCTGAACCGCAGCCGGCGCAGGCGCCCGCTGGAAGCCTCGCGTCCCACACTCAACCCGCTACCACAGTCCGCGAAGGCGGACTTCGTGCCTTTCCAGCGGCGAATTCATTCGCTCCTGGATGGCGGCCGCGCCTGAGCCCGCCACCCCGCCAGATGCGTCCCACACGGATCGGGATGAAAAAGGGCCGGAACCCGCGCGGGGTCCGGCCCTTTCCCATCATCCATCTACCCAAACATCCTCCATCCGCCGCGACGGCTCAGACCTTGAGCTCCGGCGCGGACTCGCCGACGGCATCGGGGTAGCGGGCCAGCACCGGCTCCACCCACTCCGCCAGAAACTCGTCCACCTGCTGCGGCGCGCGGCCCACGTACAGCTCGGGACGCAGGTCCTCTTCCAGCTCCGCGCGCGTGACGCCGAACGCCGGGTCCGCGGCAATGCGGTCCATCAGGTCGTTGGGGCGGCCGTGCTGCTTAACCTGCAGCCCCGCCTGGATGCTGTGCACGCGCACTTTTTCGTGCAGGTCCTGCCGGTCGCCGCCGCCGCGCGCGGCGCGCATCATCAGGTTTTCCGTCGCCATGAACGGAAGCTCCTCCATCAGCCGGCGCCGGATCATCTCGGGATACACCACCATCCCGGACGACACGTTGTGCATCAGCAGCATCACCGCATCCACCGAAAGATAGGCTTCGGGGATGGCGATGCGCTTGTTGGCGGAGTCGTCCAGCGTGCGCTCGAACCACTGGCTGGCCGCGGTGAAGGCCGGGTCGATGGTAAGCGTGATGGCGTGCCGCGCGAGGGCGTTGATCCGCTCGGAGCGCATGGGATTGCGCTTGTACGGCATGGCGGAGGAGCCGATCTGCTGTTCCTCGAACGGCTCTTCCACTTCCTTGAGGTGCGACAGCAGTCGCACGTCGTTGGCGAACTTGGAGGCGGACTGCGCCACGCCGGACAGCGTGCTCAGGCAGGCCGCGTCCACCTTGCGCGGATACGTCTGCCCGCCCACGCCGTACGCCTGCGCAAAGCCCATCTTTTCCGCGATGCGCCGCGTCAGCCGCTCCGCCTTTTCGCCGTCGCCCTGAAAGAGATCGACGAAGCTGGCCTGCGTTCCCGTGGTGCCGCGCGAGCCGTGAAAGCGCAGGGTGCTGATGCGGAACTCCACCTCTTCCAGGTCCAGCAGCAGGTCCTGGATCCACAGCGTCGCACGTTTGCCGACCGTCGTGGGCTGCGCGGGCTGAAAGTGCGTAAAGCCCAGCGTGGCCAGATCGCGGTGCTCGCGCGCGAACGCCGACAGCCCCGCGACCACGGCCACGATCCGCCTGGCGACCAGGCGCAGCGCTTCGCGGTGCTGGATGAGGTCCGTGTTGTCGCCCACGTACGCGCTGGTGGCGCCCAGGTGGATGATGGCGCGGGCTTCGGGCGCCTGCTCGCCCAGGTGGTGGACGTGCGCCATCACGTCGTGGCGAAGCTGGCGCTCCAGTTCACCGGCGCGCTTCAGGTCGAAGTCGTCCAGGTGATCGCGCAGCGCGGCCAGCGCGGCATCGGGGATGGGGAGACCCAGTTCCTGCTCGGTTTCCGCCAGCGCCAGCCACAGCCGCCGCCATGTGCCGAACTTGAACTTCGGCGAAAAGATGTACGACATCTCCGCCGAGGCGTAGCGCTCGGTGAGCGGATTGGAATATCGGTCGATGGACATCGTGTGTTGGCATTCCTTGGTTGTAGTCTCCACCGAAGATCGGGTTCAAAACGAAAAATGCTGATTCTGCGGTGGAGGACTGAATGCGCGGTCGACCAAGTCGTGGAAGATCGTTTCAGCAAGCTCCTCTGAGGGTAGAGGCTCGCCATCACCGTCTTCTCGCCACACCCACTGCTCATCCAAGAGGTCTAGCTCGTACCTCGTTTCGTTGGCGGGGTCTGCCCTCATCATTCGCCCCCCATGCGGAAGAACATAATGAAAGCCCCAAGCCATTACGGAGAGTTTGGCGTCGGTTAAAGAATTATGGTACGGATTATCCCACCGCACTGTCGTGCTGATCGTGCCCAGGTGAACCACCCAGAGAGGATTCTGCCCTTCGACAGAGGATTGTAGTTCTGCCGCTGTTCCGACTTCCTCGGACTTAGAACGGAGCGAGGAGATAAGGGCTGCAATCACTTCGTTCGCCACTGCTCCGATGTCAGGAGCTCGGAGCCGTTTTAGGCGAGCTTCTTCTTGGCGGCGCTCAGCGGCCAGCCTTTTAGCTTTGGCGACGACGGATTCTCGTACTGCGTGATCTTTGGGCAAGGAGGCGATCTCCTGACGAAAGTGGTGAGCTATCTGGGCGTGCTGATCACTACGGCACCAGGCGGGGGCCGCGGGGGCGCGGCGGCTCCATCCCGGCATCCGCGGGATAGCTGACGGCGGTGAGAAACAAGCCTTCCGGCGGCGCGGGGGGCGACGTCTCCAGCCCCTCCTCTCCCGCCAGGAGCGCGGCCATGTGATCCGACGGCCGCTGCCCCAGCCCGATGTCCACCAGCGTGCCCACCAGGTACCGCACCATGTGGTGCAGAAATCGGTTGGCGGTGACGTGGAACTCCAGCCCGATCCCCTCCCACGGCGCCCAGCGCGCGGCGGCCACGGTGCAGCGATCGCCGCGCTCTTCCTGGCCGGCCTTGGCGAACGCGCGGAACGAGTGGTCGCCTAGGATGGCGGCCGACGCGCGCTCCATGGCCAGAAGGTCCACCGGGCGCACCAGCGGCCAGCACCAGGGCGAGCGAAAGGGCGAATCCGCCTCGGACGCCAGGCCCACGCGGTAAACGTAGGAGCGCGCCGTGGCATCGTACCGCGGATGAAAGTACGGCGCGGCGAGCGCGGCGTCGGCTACCCACACGTCGTCCGGGAGGAGCGCGTTCATGGCGCGGCGCAGCGACTGCGCGGTCCAGCGCACGGGGACGTCGGCGGCGGCCACCTGGCCGGTGGCGTGCACGCCGCGGTCGGTGCGCCCCGCGCCCACGACGGCGCACGGGCCCGCGGTAAGCTTGCCCAGGACGCGCTCCAGTTCGCCCTGCACGGTGCGCTGGTCGGGCTGCACCTGCCAGCCCGCGAAGCCGCGCCCGTCGTAGTGGATGATGAAGCGGATCCGGTGCCGGTCAGGGGTGTTCATGGGGCCGAAAGTATGCGGCGGGGCGGGGGAAGGGAAGTGCGCGGGGGGCGATCGTGCGAACCCGGCCAGAGGTGGTACCGGTGTGCGCGGCGCAGGCGCAAAGCGAGCGGCGGACGGAAGCCGCCACGGGCCGTGCGGTGGAGGATCGGTCGCGGCGTGCGGGGCCGAGATTGCAGGCGGCCCCCACCCGGGCCGGCACCACCGGCCCACCCTCCCCCAAAAAAGACTGGGGGAGGGTTGGGCGGGGGCGGAAAGTCCGTCATGCGAGGCGAGGAGCGGCGCGTGCGCGGAGGGCGTTGAGCGAATAAATCCGCCGCTCGAACAGCGGGAAGCCCCGACTCGCGGCCGCTGACGCGTCCACGATCGGGGCTTCAACTGCGTTGGGGACAGCGCGTGGGAGGGCGCCGTACGCGCGGGCGGAATCCGTGTATTGGGAGGAGCGGGTTCAACTGCCGAGGTTTCTCAAAATACGACACGCGACGAACTCGGGTCTGCGCGCCGGTCTTTCCCTTCGCGCCAGCCGCGATCAGGCTAGTTTCTGGTAGCGGAACCCCGCGGGGCGAACGTGCGTGGAGAAGTACCGGCCCACCGATTCCGCCGCGACGAGCTCGCGGAACACCGTCTCCGGCACCTCCTCGTACGCGTACAGCCGCCCGGTGACGAACTCCACCTCCATCAACCGCTTGTCCGGCAGATAGCCCACCGAAGCGATACTCGAACTGTTGACCGGAATCCGCGTCATCTCTTGCCCATCCCGCGTCACGATTGTCTGCATCTGATCCTCAAGTGAACAGAGTAATCAGATCCCGTGCCGCGGGATTTGATGCCGGTGGGTGGTCAGCGGCCGATCATGTTTGTCGAGCGCAGCATCTGGGGGACAACGGGTTGCGCCGCGCCGTGGGACGGAGCACCGGCGCCGCGCGGTCGTCCTCCATCACTCCTGCGATGGGTGCGGGTGACGGACGGACCGGGTCGGGAGATGGCTGGATGGATGACGTAAAAAGGCGCGGGATCAGAGCCGATGCGCGCGTCCGGATCGCGCGAGCCGCGCTTTCGGCCATGGGTTTGCAGGATCGCGGCGAGGACACACCCGTTGACCAGAACGCGAGGGGCGGTTTGCTGACGTTGCGCAGGTTCAGTGGATGGATGGCGGTGGTGGGGATGGTGGCGTGCTCATCGCCGGGGAGCGGCGCGCAGACGGTGCAGACGGACAGTGCGCCGTCCCCGCGACGCGTTCCGGCCGCCGCGGCCTCGCCCGCCGTGGCGCCGCTGCAGACGGACGCGGCCGGGCGCGCGTGGGTAGACAGCACGCTCGCCCGGCTGACCCTGCGGCAGAAGGTGGCGCAGCTCGTGTTTCCGTGGGTCAGCGGCCGCGGCCCCGACGCCGACGCGCCCGAGATGCAGCGGATGCTCGTCTCGGTGAGCCGCGACGAGGTGGGCGGCTTCATCATCTCCACCGGCTCGCCCGCGGCCACGGCGGCCAAGCTGAACGCCGCCCAGGCGCGCGCCGCGCTTCCGCTTCTCATCGTCTCGGACCTGGAGACCGGCCCCGGCGTGCGCCTGACGCCCGGAGGCACACGGATGCCGCCGGCGATGGCCTTTGGCGCGGCGGGCGACACGGCGCTGGCGCGGGAGGCGGGGCGCATCACGGGGCTGGAGGCGCGCGCCGTCGGCATCCAGATGACGCTGGGGCCCATTCTGGACGTGAACGGAAACCCGCGGAACCCCATCATCAACGTCCGGTCCTTTGGCGAGGCGCCGGACGCGGTAGCGCGCCTGTCATCCGCGTGGGTGGCGGGCGCGCGGCAGGGCGGGCTGCTGACCGTCGGCAAGCACTACCCGGGGCACGGCGACACGCACGCGGACTCGCACGTGGGGCTGGCCAGCATCGACGCGGACATGGCGCGGCTGCAGCGAGTGGAACTGGTGCCGTTCCGCGCCGCCATCCACGCGGGAATGGATGGTGTGCTGGCGGGGCACATCGCCGCGCTCGGGGTGGAGGGCCCCAACGCGCCCCCCGCGTCGCAGTCTCCGCGTCTGGTCCAGCAGCTTCTGCGCGGGGAGATGAACTTTCGCGGGATCGTGTTCACCGACGCGCTCAACATGCAGGGCGCCACGCAGGGGATCAGCGTAACGGAGGCGAGCATCCGGTCGCTGCTGGCGGGCGCGGATGCGCTGCTTCAGCCGCCGGAGCACGCACGGGTGATCAGCGGCATCGTGGCCGCGGTGGAGGCGGGCCGCATTCCGCGCGCGCGCATTGACGAGGCTGCGCGGCGCGTGCTGACCGCCAAGGCGGCGGCGGGGCTGCACCGCTCCGCACGCGTGGACCCGGCCGCGGTGGAAGCAGCCACCGGCGCGCGCGCCAACGTGGCCGTGGCGGATTCCGTGGCGGCGAAGTCGATTACGCTGGTGCGCGACCGCGGCGGCCTGATCCCGGTGGCGCGCGGCGCGCGCGTGCTGCACGTGACCTACACGAGCCGCGCGACCGGACCGGCGGGCAGCGTCCTTCAGCGCGCGCTGGCGGCGGGGACGGCGGGCTCCGAGCACGTCCGCGTGGGCGCATCCACCCCCGTATCCACCTTCACGAGTCTGACGGCGCGCGCCGCGGAGGCGGACATCGTGATCGTAAGCGTGGCGGTGGTGCCGGTGCAGTACCAGGGACTGGGACTGGCGGGTGGATTCGGCGCGTGGGTGCAGTCGCTGGCGGCTTCCGGACGCAAGGTGATCGTGGTATCGCTGGGGAGCCCGTACCTGCTGGACGCCTTTCCCGCCGTGCCCGCGTACATGCTGGCGTGGGACGTGGGCCAGTCCGCGGAAGGCGCCGCCGCCCGCGCGCTCCTGGGCACCGCTGGCACGCCGGGCCATCTTCCCGTCTCCCTTCCGCCGCATCACCGCATCGGGGAAGGCATCGTGCGCCCGAGGTGAACTGCCGTTTCAAAGGAGGTCACGGAGGATACACGGAGGGCACGGAGGAACAGCAACAGAAAAGAGCATCACGCAGAGACACAGAGACGCAGAGAAAGACAATAGAAAAGAAATGAGGGACTTTCTTGCCCTGTAGTTCTCTCTGTGTCTCCGCGGCTCTGTGTGAGGTCCTTTTTGTTCCTCCGTGCCCTCCGTGCATCCCCCGTGACCTCCGTGTGAAACGGCAGTTGAGAGAGCCTGCAGACGCAAAAAGCCCCGCCGAGGACACGATCCTCGGCGGGCTTCATCCATCAAAACGGCCAGAGAGCTTACTCGGCGCTGGCCAGCTGGTCCAGCGCGCCCAGGTCGCCGTTGGCCCACGGGTCCTGGCGCATCCAGGTGCGGTCCAGCGGGCTGAACAGGAACACCAGGCCGCCGTTGGCGATCTTGGGCAGAATGCGCTGGGCGCGCGCCGGCTCCACCGCCGGGCAGCCTTCGCTGCGGCCGGCCCGCGACGCCGTCACGTAGGGCGCACCGTGCGCCACCACGCCGCGTGCGCGCGCCTTGCTGTTGTACGAGCCCGACAGCCCCTTCAGGCGCAGACCCACCGACGAGTACCGCTGGCCCGCCGTCTTGCCGGTGAAGTTGTACGTTTCCTGGGCCAGGTACAGCCCCAGCGACGTGGCGTTGCTGCCGTTGCGGTTGCTGAAGCGCGTGGGGCGGCCCTCGCTGGGCGCCGCGCTGCCGCGGCCGTGCGCCACCATGAACGGCCCCTCCACCACCTTCAGCGCCTGCATGTCGAACACGTAGCCGCGCGGCGTGCGGCTGTCCAGGCCGTAGTCCACAAAGTACAGGTACGGCTTGCGCACCTGCTCCGGGTGGGCCGTCTTGTAGCTGTAGTACGCCTGCACGGCCAGCTTGAGCGCGTTGGGGTCGCTCTGGCGCTTTACGTTGGCGGCCAGCGTGTTGACGGCCGACTGCACCTTGGTCAGGCGGGCGCCGCTTTCCACGCCCACGCCGTCCAGCACGGCGCGCGCGGCCTGCAGGGCCATGGGCGTCTGGTTGACGACGGGGGGCGCAGCCGGCGCCGGCGCCGAGGCGCTCATGTGGGCCGCGGGCGAAACCACCGCATGCGGACGGGCCGCGTCGTTCGCCAGGGCGCCGGTCACGCCGACACAGAGGGCGGCGGCGGCGATCGTCAGCAGGTTGTCTCGGGTCATGTCGCGGTCCTCACTAGTAAGCGGTCGCGGCCGTGCGGGCCCGCTTCCGAATCAGTTCGCGTCGCGGACGCCCCGTACGTGTGGTCCCGGCGGCGTCATATGGAAGAGATGGAGGCGGAGAAATCCGCGCAGGATCGCGTTCCGCGAATGCGCCGTCCCTCAGGCGCTTCGCGGCCCGTCCCGCGTCCATCCGTATGTGTTTTTTGTTGTGCCTATAATCTAGGCAATCCCTAAGTATATGTCAATCCTTGGGATGCGCTGATTCAGCATGGCGTGGCAGATGCGGCGGGAGATGGGCGCTGCGGCTTTATCCTGAAGCCCCCAAGGAGGAAGAAGCACGGAACCCCGGGCCGAACGCGATCTGCTCCGCCGGCCCATAGTGCCTGTCCTGAATGGCTTCGTACTCAGCCTCGATGGCTGTGGCATCCGCATCCCGGCCCGCGATGTCGTCGGCGACGTAAAGCGGTTCGTTGTGGTAGAACAGGTCACTTTCCCAAGGTGCCGCGGGTCCGGCAACGGGCAGCGGGACACCGACTCGAGCGCGCAGCGCGTCGGCGGCGGACGTTGCCTCGCCGCGAGGCATTCCGTGGAACTGTACCAGGCAGTCGACAACGATCGCCCAGAATGCGTTCTTCAGCGGTTCGATATCCATGAGATCTCCTTGGGGGCGGCGTTCAAGATGTTCTGGGCAGCAAACGAGTGAAAGCTGATCTGGTCCACGTTCGCGATCAGCAAACGCTGCTTCCAGAACGAACTCACAGGTCCGGCGACAACATCGTACAGCTTGTTCCCGCCCCACCGGGCATGACCTCCGTCCAGCGCCAACCGGCAGTGCACCACGAAGCTCCAGAAGTCCTCGGCGGCGAAATCACCGCGCACAAAAGACAGAGTGGCCAGTCCGGCCAAGTCCTCGCGGCTGAGATCAAGCGCCACGACCGCCGCGGGTGCGTTGTCGCGGTCCGCCTGCTCGTACGCCCAGGTCTGCGCCTGCCGCTCGAGCGTTGTGGTATAGAACCCGGGTCCGAAATCTGTACCTGGTCTGCCTCTGCTTACGACGACGCCCGTGGCGAGAATCTCGGTGGCCGAGGCCAGTCCGGTCCCATGGTACAGCCGGATGGGTCCATTCGTCCACGGCGGTGGGGGGAAGAGCATGGATCAGAGCTCGGTTGATGGTAGCGCAAACCTGACGCGACCAAGGTAACCGGACGCAGCGCACGGCGGAATGTCGTCAAAAAAGGACAGTCCGCACGTGGCGTAAAACGGAAAGGCCCGCCGGAGAAACCGGCGGGCCTTTCCGTTTCGCTTCAACCACTTACGCACTCACGTACCCAGCACTCACGCACTCCCTACAGAGGCATGTTCGCGTGCTTCTTGGGCGGGTTCATATCGCGCTTGTTCTGCAGCATGTCGAACGCGCTGATGACGCGCGCGCGGGTTTCGCGCGGGTCGATCACATCGTCCACGTAGCCGCGGGCGGCGGCGGCGAACGGGTTGGCGAAGCGCTGCTCGTAGTCCGCCGTCTTGGCCGCCGCCTCGGCGGCCGGGTCTTCCGCGCCGCTGATCTCGCGGCGGTACAGGATCTCCACCGCGCCTTTGGCCCCCATCACCGCGATCTCGGCCGTGGGCCAGGCGTAGTTGATGTCGCCGCGGATGTGCTTGCTGCTCATGACGTCGTACGCGCCGCCGTACGCCTTGCGGGTGATGATGGTCACCTTGGGCACGGTGGCCTCGCAGAAGGCGAACAGCAGCTTGGCGCCGTGGCGGATGATGCCGCCGTGCTCCTGCGTAACGCCCGGCAGGAAGCCGGGCACGTCCTCAAAGGTGAGGAGCGGGATGTTGAAGCAGTCGCAGAAGCGCACGAAGCGCGCGGCCTTTACCGACGCGTCGATGTCCAGCACGCCGGCCAGGACGGCGGGCTGGTTGGCCACGATCCCCACGCTGTGCCCGCCCACGTGCGCGAATCCGCACAGGATGTTGCCGGCAAAGTCCGCGTGCACCTCGTAGAACTCGCCGTCGTCCACCACGCGCCGGATGACGTCGTGCATGTCGTACGGCTTGTTGGGATGGTCCGGCACCAGGTCCAGCAGTTCCTCGTCCGCGCGGTCAAACGGGTCGTCCGTGGGCTTGCGGGGCGCGTCGTCGGCGTTGTTGCTGGGGATGAACTCGAACAGGTGGCGAATGCGGTGCAGGCACTCCACCTCGCTCTTGACGGCAAAGTGCGCCACACCGCTCTTGCCCGCGTGCGTGGCCGCGCCGCCCAGCTCCTCCATCGTCACGTCTTCGTGCGTCACCGTCTTCACCACGTTGGGGCCGGTGACGAACATGTAGCTCGACCCCTGCACCATGTAGATGAAGTCGGTGATGGCCGGGCTGTACACCGCGCCGCCCGCGCACGGCCCCAGAATGGCCGAAATCTGCGGGATGACGCCGGACGCCATGGTGTTGCGCAGAAAGATGTCGGCGTAGCCGCCCAGCGAAACCACGCCTTCCTGAATGCGCGCACCGCCGCTGTCGTTGAGCCCGATGACGGGCGCGCCGTTGCGGATGGCCAGGTCCATGATCTTGACGATCTTTTCCGCGTGCGCCTCGCTGAGCGAGCCGCCAAAGACGGTGAAGTCCTGCGAAAAGACGTAGACCAGGCGGCCCAGGATGGTCCCGTACCCCGTGACGACGCCGTCGCCCAGGTAGCGCTCGTTCTCCAGCCCGAAGCCGGTGGCGCGGTGGACCACGAAGCGGTCCAGCTCCACGAACGAGCCCTCATCCAGAAGCACGTCCAGGCGCTCGCGCGCGGTCAGCTTGCCGCGCTCGTGCTGTGCCTTGATGCGCTTTTCGCCGCCGCCCAGCTCCGCCTGACGGCGAAGCTCTTCCAGCTTCTCCAGCTTTTCCCGCATCGACATGAGGACGCGCCGCCCGTGCTCTGCTGGTGAACGTGCCCGCAACCCGGGTGCCGGGTTCGGAAAGGCGGCCAATCTAACAGCCCGCCGTCCATCCCGCACGCATGCGCCGCAAACGATGCGGGGCGGGGCCCATCAGCCGCGCCCCGCGCTTACACATTTCCATCATCCGCCCGCCGCAGATCCGCATCCGGCGGTGCCCGGGAGACGAGCCGCTACGGCTTGGGGGCGGGCGGCAGCGGCTCCTCCACCCGCCACTCCAGCGGGATGCGCACGCGGACCCGCACCGGGTGCCCATCCGTTTGCGCCGGCGCAAACCGCAGCAGCCGCATGGCGGCAAGCGTCGGCTCGTTGAACAGGGGATGGTCGGTGGAAACCACTTCCAGATCGGCCGGCACGCCATCGGTGCCCACCACCAGCGAGACCACGACGCGGCCGCCGATGCCTGCACCGTTCAGCACCGGCGGATAGGTGTTCTTCATCGCCTCTACCACCGCTTCCACGTTCAGCGGGCGCGCCGCGGTGGTGACCGCATAGGGGCTGGTGGACGAGGGGTCGGTCTCGGTCGTGGTCGTGGTCGTGCGGGCGGCCGCCGTGTCCTGCTGCGCGGCGAGCGGAGAGGCACACCCGGCGGCGGCACAGGCGCCGATCATCATCAACCGTTTCATGACGCACTCCTGCCGGTGATCCGCGAATCGAGGTGCCGAACCCGTCTGCGGGGCGGGCGAAGACCGGTAATCTAACCGCGCCGCCGCCAGTCCCGTAGTCGCGCCGGAAAAGATGCGAGGCGGAGCACCCTCGCTCCGCCTCGCATCTCGCACGGTCGATCCACGCAACGATGTTCCCGCAGCGCGGCCGATGTCCGGTTCCGGACTGCGGATGCATCCCGAGCCGTCAGCAGGAGCGCGAGTAGTAGCCGTACTGGGTGGTGCCGTTGCTGTCCGTCATCACCCCGTACGCGGTCAGGTAGCCGCTGTATCCCTGGCTCTGGCAGGGAACCCACGCCCTGCTGATGCCGCCCTGGTCGTAGTACTCCGTCCCGCTGTGCCAGACGAAGCTGTAGCCGGTGCCGCTGCCGCCGGACGCCGTGGCCGTGCAGTTGAACCGGTTCGTGGAGTAGTCCCGCGGATCGGGGCAGTACACCGTCACGCTCAGCGGGGCAGGGGTGACGTCGCGGCGGGCCACGGCGGGAGCCGCGGCCGTGGGCGCCTCGCCGCAGCCGGTGGCGAACATACCCGCCACGAGCAGCGCCGAAAGCGTGTGGAATCGTGAGATCCTCATCGGTTTCCTTTCTCTCTTCGGGAGACTGAATCAACGAATCAATCCAACAGGTACTGGCGGATTAAGAAATGCGCAAGGTCGTCAGCCGGGCTTGAAGGGCGGCTGCGACGGACGGCGGATGTCCACGGCCGGACAGGCGTAATCGTCTCCATCCCACGCCTCTCATGAACACGGGGGCGGAGCCGCTTCGGCCCCGCCCCCGTTCGGATCGCGATCTGTCGAGCGCTGTACCGCGCGGCCGGTGGATGGCAATCCGCCCGCGCGCCCGACCGCCGTTCAGCGGCACATCCGCCGCACGATAACCGGGATCAGTTGCTTACCTGCCACTGAATCGGCAACTCCACCCACACGCGCACCGGGCGCCCGTTCACGCGCGCCGGGCTGAAGCGCAGCCTGCTGACGGAGCGGATGGTGGGGTTGTTGAAGGCGACGTCCGTGCTGCGCGTGACGGTGAATCCGCTGGGCCGCCCATCCGGCTCCACCACGAACCTCACCTGCACCGTGCCGTAGTCGTGGCCGGTGCTGCGGATCTCCGGATACCAATCCAGCATGGCGCGCTGGAGTTCCGGAAGGTTGATGGGCCGCGGCTGTACCGTGACGTCCGACAACTCGTAGATCCCCGTGGTATCCGGCGCGGCCAGGTTCGCGGGCACGGCGGCCACCGGGGCGGGCTCGGCCGCGGGCACCTGCCAGACGATGGGCAGCTCCACGCGCACGTTCACCGGCTGGTCGTTGAGTTCCGCGGGCGAAAAGCGCAGCGTCTGCACCGCGGTCAGCGTCGGCTCGTTGAAGGCGGAGTCGGCCGATTCCAGCACGCGCGCCTCACGCGGCGTTCCGTCGGTGCCCACGATCATCGACACACGCACGGTTCCCGACACGCCCGCGGTGCGCAGGGAGGCGGGATACAGGCTGTTCAGCAGCGCCGCGATCTCCGCCGCATTCAGCGGCCGCGGGGCGATCTCCACCGAGCTGAGTTCGTACACTTGTGCCGCGGGCGCCTGCTGTGCCGCGGCGGGAGCGCTCGCGAGGATCGCCGCGCAGAGTGCCAGCCGCTTCAGCACGCCCGACTCCACCTGCTTGCGGTTGATGACCGTCACCGCGCCACCTGCCACTGGATCGGCAGTTCCACCCACACGCGTACGGGCCGCCCGTTCACGCGCGCCGGGCTGAAGCGGAGCGCGCTCACGGAGTACACGGTGGGGTTGTTGAAGCCGATCTCCGTGCTGCGCGTGATGGTTGCTCCGCTGGTCCGTCCATCCTTTTCCACCACGAAACGCACCTGCACCATACCGGTGGTGCCGGCGAACCGGAGCGCTTCCGGATACGAGAGTTCCATCGCGCGCTGGAGTTCCGGCACGTTGATGGGCCGCGGCTGCACCGTTACGTCCTTCAACTCGTAGATCCCCGTGGTATCCGGCGCGGCCAGGTTCGCGGGCGCGGCGGCCACCGGCGCGGGCTCGGGCGCGGGCGCGGGCGCCTGCCAAACGATGGGCAGCTCCACGCGCACGTTCACCGGCTGGTCGTTCAGCTCCGCGGGCGAAAAGCGCAGCGTCTGCACGGCGGTCAGCGTCGGCGCATTGAAGGCGGAGTCGGCGGATTCCAGCACGTGCGCCTCACGCGGCGTTCCGTCGGTGCCCACGATCATCGACACGCGTACGGTTCCCGACACGCTCGCGGCGCGCAGGGTGGCGGGGTAGAGGCTGTTCAGCAGCGCCGCCATTTCCGCCGCGTTGAGCGGGCGCGGGGCGATCTCCACCGAGCGGAGTTCGTACACTTGGGCCGCGGGCGCCTGCTGCGCGGCGGCGGGAGCGGCGGTCAGCACCGCCGCGAAGAGCGCGGCGACAAACGGCTTGTTCATTTCACACCAGGAAAGTTGGGGCAGACGGATGCGCCACGGGTTGTCGCGGCGCATCGCGGGCATGCTCGCGGTCACCGTGTCCAGACGAGCGGAAGCTCCACCCAGACCGGAACCGCCTCGCCGTTCCGCTGCGCGGGGCTGAACCGCAGCACGGAAACGGCGCGAAGCGTCGGCCCGTCAAACCGTGCATTGGTGGTTCGCGTCACGCGGGGAGAATACGTCCGTCCGTCCGCGCCCACGAGCATGCGCACCTGCACGGTTCCGCCGATGCGGGCCGCGCGAAGGTCGGGCGGATACAGCACCGCCATCTGGTTCACCAGATCGCCGATATTGATGGGCCGCGGCTGCACGCTGACCGCGCTGAGTTCGAGTCCCCGCAGCGAATCCGGCGCCGCCGCTCCCGAATCCGCCGGGGCCGCGGTTTCCGGCGAGGACGCCTGCCATGCGATGGGCAGTTCCACGCGCACGTTCACCGGCTGGTCGTTCAGCTCCGCGGGCGAAAAGCGCAGCGTCTGCACCGCGGCCAGCGTCGGCGCGTTGAAGGCGGAGTCGGCGGATTCCAGCACGTGCGCCTCACGCGGCGTTCCGTCGGTGCCCACGATCATCGACACGCGTACGGTTCCCGACACGCCCGCGGCGCGCAGGGACGCCGGATACAGGCTGTTCAGCAACGCCGCCATCTCCGCCGCGTTGAGCGGGCGCGGGGCGATCTCCACCGAGCGGAGTTCGTACACCTGCGCCGCGGGCGCCTGCTGCGCGGCGGCGGGAGCGGCGGCGAGAAGCGCGGCGCACGCCATCATCCATCCCGCTCTGTGGATCGTCGTCATTCGCGAATCGTGCAGCGTGGAATCAGTGGAGCAGGATGATCAGTTGCCGCTAGCGGGCGTCTTGCCGGGAGCGCAGACGGAGCGGGCGGCTTGGTGTCGCTCAGCGTCTGCCAGTAGATGGGAACCTGCACGTGCACCTGTACCGCCCGGCCGCCCACGCGCGCGGGCGAAAAGCGCAGCAGCTTCACGGCCTGCAGCGTCGGCGCGTCGAACGCGGAATCGGTGGATGCCACCACGCGCGTGTCCCGCGGCAATCCGTCCGCGCCCACAACGATGCGCACCGTGACCTGCGCGGAAACGCCGGCCGCGCGCCGCGCCGGAGGATAGTTGGCCTCCATGACGGCTTCGAGGTCGGCGGCGTTCAGCGGGCGCGGCATGACCTCCACCGCGGAAAGGTCGTACAGGCCGGCGGTATCCGGCGAGGTCTGCGCCCGCGCGGGGGCACACATCAGCACGCACGCGCAGGCCAGGGCAAGGCCGGTCTTGTGGATGGGGATCACGGATTCACCTGTACGGGGCGGAGCGCAAGCGGGTCACGGGCGCGGATCTCGTTGCCGGCACTGCGGATACGGCGCGCCCCTCCCGCAAGTTTCTCCACCGGGACGGAGGACAGGCGCGCCGGGGGAAGACGATGGAGATCACGGCGTGAAATCAAATGTTCTGCGCGCCCGCGGGCAAGCGGACGCAAGGTGACAGCACGTGCGATCACCCGCGCGGCTCATCGCCCTGCGCGTGCCGGCGGCGTGCGGGATGCAAGGGAACGCGCGGCGTCTGTTTCCCGATGAACGTGCGCGCACGGTCGTTTTCCGCCGCGCGGGGCACTGTGACGGGATTGCGGACGACAACGATCTTCTCTGACCGGGAGTGACAGCGGTGGCGGGTACGGCGATGCGGACGGGGATCATCATCATCGGAAGCGGGTTCAGCGGGCTGGGGATGGCCATCCGTCTGCGCCAGGAGGGCAGGGACGACTTCGTGGTGCTGGAGCGCGCGGGCGACGTGGGCGGCACCTGGCGCGACAACACCTATCCCGGCGCCGCGTGCGACGTGCAGTCGCACCTGTACTCCTTTTCGTTTGCGCCCAATCCGGAGTGGAGCCACAGCTTTTCCCGCCAGCCAGAGATCCAGGCGTACCTGAAGCGGGTCGCGGAGGAACACGGGATCCTGCCGCATGTCCGCTTTCGCCATGAGGTTGCGGGCGCGGAGTGGGATGGGGCCGGGCAGGTGTGGCGCGTACAGGCCGGCGGCGCGGAGTTCGTGGCCCCGGTGCTGGTGATGGCGGCCGGCGCGCTCAGCGATCCCATGATTCCCGCCATCCCCGGGCTGGACGGCTTCCGGGGCCGCGCCTTTCACTCCTCACGGTGGGACCACTCGTTCGACTTGGCGGGCAAGCGGGTGGCGGTGATCGGCACGGGCGCGTCGGCCATCCAGTTCGTCCCCGCCATCCAGCCCGTCGTCGGCCGATTGTTCCTGTTCCAGCGCACGCCGCCGTGGATCATTCCCCGCCACGACCGGCCGCTCGGCCGGCGGAGGCAGTCGTTCTTTCGCCGTGTGCCCGCGGCGCAGCGGGCGGTGCGCGCGGGCATCTACCTGGCGCGCGAGGCGTTCGTCTTCGGCTTCCGCAACCCGCGGGCGATGCGGCTCGCCCAGCGGACGGCGCTGCGGCACCTGCGCGCCAGCGTCCCCGATCCCGCGCTGCGCCGCACGCTGACGCCGGACTTCACCATGGGGTGCAAGCGCGTGCTGCTGAGCAACGACTACCTGCCGTCCCTCACGCGTCCCAACGTGGAGGTAGTGACGGACGCGGTCGCCGAGGTCCGCGCGCACTCCATCATCACGCGCGATGGCGCCGAACGCGAGGTGGACGCCATCATCTTCGGCACCGGCTTCCGGCCGACGGACCCGCCGCTGGGCCCGGTGACGCGGGGGCGGGAAGGCCGCACGCTGGCGGAGGCGTGGGACGGCAGCCCGCGCGCGCACCTGGGGACGACCGTGGCGGGATTTCCCAATCTCTTCATCCTCCTGGGCCCCAACACCGGTCTGGGCCACACCTCCGTGGTGTACATGATCGAGGCACAGGCGGAGCACGTGATCCGCGCGCTGCGGCACATGGCGCAAAATGGCGTGGGCGCGCTGGAGCCGCGGCCGGAGGCGCAGGCCGCGTTCGTGGCGGAAGTAGACAGGCGCATGCGCGGCACCGTGTGGACGCAGGGCGGCTGCGCGAGCTGGTACCTGGACGCGACCGGCCGCAACAGCACACTATGGCCGGACTTCACCTGGCGCTTCCGGCGGCGGCTGGCGCGCTTCGATCCCGCGGAGTACCGGATGACGCAGAGCTACGCGGGAGCCGCGTGATGAGCGGCGCCGACGCGGAAACGCCCGCGCCGCGGCTGTCTGTCGCCGAGCGGATGGAGGCGATGGTGGGGCGGATGATCGGCCGGCTCTCCGCGTCCGCGGCCGTGCGCCTGTCCGGCCAGCCGCCCGTGACGGTAGACGGGAGGACGCTGGACCCGCACGTCCAGCTGATCCGCATGCTCCGCCGGCGGCGCAATCCGTATGGACTCACCGAGCCGACGCTGGACGTCGCGCGGGCGCGCTACCGGCGGGAAACGCTCGTGTTCCAGTGGCCGCGCACTCCGGTGGCGCGCGTCCGCGATCTGCGGGTGGACGGGCCGGGCGGGACGCTGCGGATGCGGCACTACGCGCCGGAGATCGACGGCCCCGCGCCGCTGACGGTGTACCTGCACGGCGGCGGGTTCACCGTCGGCGACCTGGACACGCACGACGAGCCGTCCCGCATCCTCTGCCGCGAAGCAGGGATGCACATCCTGTCGGTGGACTACCGCCTCGCGCCGGAGCACCCGTTTCCCGCCGCGCTGGAGGATGCGCGTGCGGCGCTGCGGTGGGCGCAGGCGCACGCGGCGGAACTGGGCGCGGACCCGGCGCGGGTGGCGCTCGGCGGCGACAGCGCGGGCGCCACCCTCACGACCGTGACCGCGCGGCAGATTCGGGGCGACGCGCCGCCGGTGGCACAACTCGTCATCTATCCCGCGGCGGACACGGTGACCGCACGGCCGTCGCAGGCGCTGTTCGGGCGCGGATATTTTCTGGATTACGAGGACCGCGTCGCGTTCAACGGCTTCTACCTGAACGGGACGGGCGTGGCAGAAGAGGATCCGCGCGTGTCGCCGCTGTTCGCGGAGGATCTCTCCGGGATGGCGCCCGCGCTGGGGGTGACGGCGGGCTTCGATCTGCTGCGCGACGAGGGCGACGCGTACTTCGACGCGATGGCGCAGGCGGGGACGCCCGTGCGGCGGATGCACGTTCCCGCGCACGGGCACGGCTTCATCCACATGACCGGCGTGTCGCCCGGCGCGCACGCGGCGCTGGTGAGCATTGCCCGCGCGTGGCGGGAAGTGGTGGATGGGAGCGCCGGCTGAGAGGTTCGCGGGAGCGACGGAACCCGCCGCAACGCCGGCTCAGACCGCGGCGTGTACGCGGTTGCGCCCGGACTCCTTGGCGCGGTACAGCGAGTCATCCGCGCGGCGGGAAAGCGCGGCGAAGCTGTCGTCGGCCAGGCGCTGCGCCACGCCGATGCTGACCGTAACGTGCAGCGCCGGGTCCAGGTCGCTCCAGTCCAGCCGCTCCACCGCGCCGCGCAGCCGCTCCGCCGTATCCATTGCGCGCGCGGCATCGGCGCGGGGGAGAACGGCGATGAACTCCTCGCCACCCGTGCGCCCGATTGTGTCGCCATCCAGCAGGGCGGCGCGGCAGGCGCGGGCGATGCGGCGCAGCACCGAATCGCCGACGTCGTGGCCGAAGGCGTCGTTGATCCGCTTGAAGTGATCCACGTCCACCGCCAGCAGGCTGAACGGTTCGTGTCTGCTTCGGGCATCCTCCAGCGCCTCTCCCGCCACCGCGAGCAGATGGCGGCGGTTGGGCAGGCGCGTCAGCTCGTCCGTCATCGCCATCTCGCGCATCCGCCGCTCGCCCGCGATGTGCCGCATCGTCAAAAAGGCGAGCGCGGCCATGATCGCGACCGCCAGTGCGATGACCACCGTCTGCAGCCGGCGCACGCGGCCCGCAAAGGCCAGGGCCTGCCCGCGCAGCTGGTTTTCGCGCACCAGGGCCCGGTTCTCCGCCTCCTTCTTTTCGCTGTCAAACTGCACGCGGAGGCGCGAGGTCTGTTCTTCCTTGAACTGATCCGCCAGCCGCTTCTGCAGCTCGACCTGCGCCGCGCGCGCATCGTACGCCCCGCGCCATTCGCCCAGGGCAGCCAGGTTCTGCGCCTGCTCGTCGCGCACCTTCTCCAGGAACCGCGTGTTGCCCGTTGACTGGAAATGCGCGGCCGACCTCTCCAGATCCGCCAGCGCTTCACGCGGGCGGTGGAGGGCGCGGAGCGCAATGGCCCGCGGCAGAAGCGCCTGGGCGGCGCTCGCCTCGTCCCCCGCGCGGGTGTGGTACCCCAGTGCCTGGTTCAGCCAGCGGAGCCCCTCGTCCGCACGGCCCAGCTTGGTGAGCGCCCCGCCCATGGCGCTCTGCACGTACGCCACTTCGCCCGGATCTCCGCGCCGCCGCTCAATCTCCAGCGAGCGCTGGTAGTACGGGAGGGCCGCGGCCACGTCGCCCTTGGTTTCGTAGGTGCGCCCGATGTTGAAGTACGCGGTGGAGATCCCCGCCTGACTGTTTTCCGCCACGTTGGAGGCAAGCACCTGGCGGTAGTATTCCAGCGCCCGGTCGTAGTCTCCCACGCGGCGGTCAGCGTACAGGTTGGCGATGGAGCCCAGCAGATGTCGCTGCCCCTCGGCGTCGCCCAGCCGCACGGAAAGGTCGTATGCGGCGCGCATGTCCTGCAGCGCGGAGGCGAAGTCGCCGCGGTAGTAGTTCAGGTCGCCGCGCAGAAGCAGCGCCATCGCCAGCACTTCGGGCTCGTTCAACCGTCTCCCGGTGGCGATGCCGAACTCGTAGTCCGCGGCGGCGCTGTCTACCTGGCCGGCGTTCTCACGGCCGTAGCCGCGGCACAGGCGCAGCATGCCCACGGCGTACCCCTGGCCGGCGGGCACCACCTCGGCGAGGCCGGCCTCAGCCAGCGCAACCAGCTGTGGTTCGGGGACATAGCCCGCCTGCCGCCAGCAGTGCTCCGCCAGTGCCCGGGCCCGCACCGGCCGGTCAGCGGGCGCACGCAGGAGTGGAAGGGCGCGCTCCAGCAGCGCGCGAGCGGAGTCGTCGTGCACGCCCGGCAGCTTCTCCGCCGCGGCCACCATCTCCTGTGGCGTGCGCGGCTGCGGCGCCCGTCGCGCGGGCTGCGCGGCGGCGGACGTTACGGTGAGCAGGGCCAGAAACAGGATGGACTTGATCATCGCGGGGTCGCGAGGCGGCGGGCGACGCAGAGGCGGGTGCCGGCGGCGGGCCGGAGCGGGAACAATGCTGCGGCTGCGGGATTTTGGGAAGCGCCGCCCGGCTTGCGCGACCGCGCGATGAGGAACGTTGCGGAAGACGATCGCGAAACAGCCGCTACCACTCGGCGCGCGGGCGCTTCAACCTCGTTGCGGCCGTGCCGAAGGACATCACCCGCCGCGACCGCGTCCACGGATGCACGCCCGATCCGCCGCTGTCGTGCCGGCGCAATGAGAAGGTGCAGCTAATCCCCGCGGCACCGTCCGTTCACGCCGCCGCCGACCGCACCATCCGCCGTTCCGACCTGTGCGCGCGAGCCGAACCGCGCTCTGTGATGCAGTTGAAGCCCCGAACCGGACGCGCCAGCGGCCGGTGTCGGGGCTTTGCGCCGTTGGAGTGGCGGATTCATCCGCTCAACGGCATTCGCTCACGCGACGAACTCCGCCTCACACACTAAGCTGTCCGCGCGCACAACCCTCCCCCAGTCTTTTTTGGGGGAGGGTTGGTCGGTGGTGCCGGCCCGGGTGGGGGCCGCCCGTGATCTCCGCGACCCCCCTGGATCCTCCAGCGCGGGCAGGTGAAGTCATCCTGCGCGCAATCGCCCGCCGTGTCGCGACGGCTTCAATCGCTCACACCCCTCTGCTCCCCGATTTTGCGCATTGCCATCACCACCCCGCCGCGCGGCTCGGTCATGGAACTCACCGACCGCTCCGGCCGCGAAAAGGCCTTGGCGGCAAAGATGATGGCGAACACGAGAACGATCACCGCGATGGCAACCGGAATCAGCCACCGCTTGGGCTTGGGCGGCGGCGCGGCGGGCGCGTTCAGGTCCGGGCCGCCCGCCTGCACCACGAACACGTGCACCAGCGGAAGCATGTCTTCGGCGGTGAACTCCTCGCCGTAGCCGCCGTCCTCCAGCGTCTCGCGGATTTCGGGCTCGCGGGCGACCCACTCCTCCAGTTCCTGCGGCGAGCGGGCGATGTTTCCGTCCTGCACCATGCGCGTGGCGATGGTGCGGATGGCGGAGCGGACCTCGTCGGGGAACCTGTATCGCGGCGGACGCATCACGAACTCCCGTGCGGGTGCAAGGCGCTCCAGAGATGGAGGTTGATGCGTCAACAGGCAAACGCAGGGCCGGAACTCCGGAATGGGCATCCGCGGCGTCACACGGAGGGGGATGCGGTTCGTCGGGCGATTTCCAAAGCGAGAGGGAATCTGGTGCGCGGGGCACAGACGGGCGCCGGAGCGAACCATCCTGAGCGAACGAATCCGCCGCTCAGACCGCGGGAACCCCCGAACCGGCCGCTGGCGCGTCCGGTTCGGGGCTTCAACCGCAACGGAAAGACGGGCACGCGCCGCACCCGCCCCCGAGCCGAACGGCTCCCCCTCTCCCGCTTGCGGGAGAGGGGGCTGGGGGGAGAGGGCAGCCTCGGCATGCGCCAGACCGTCCAGACGCTCCTTCCCTCCCGCGTGCCCCCTTGCGCGGTTTGCTATCATCCCTGGCAGCAGAAGGCGCACGAACTCTCCCGGAACATCTGACGAGGACCGAATGGAACTTACCGGCATCCATCACCTGACCGCGGTCTCGGCCAGGATCCGCGAGAACCACCTGTTCTACACGCGCACGCTGGGCATGCGGCTCGTAAAACGGTCCGTAAACCAGGACGACGTAAGCGCGTACCACCTCTTCTACGCCGACGCGGTGGGCAGCCCGGGAAGCGATCTCACCTTCTTTGACTGGCCCGTGCAGCCTGAGCGCCGCGGAACGCGATCCATCATCCGCACCTGCCTGCGCGTGAACGGCGCCGAGGCGCTGGAGTGGTGGGCGGCGCGCCTCCGCGAGGCCGGCGTTACCGTGGGCTCCGTGGTGGAGCGCGACGGGCGGCTGACGCTGGACCTGGAAGACCCCGAGGGCCAGCGCCTTTCGCTCATCGACGATGGCGGGGAAGGGGAGTCGCATCCGTGGGACCGCAGCACGGTTCCCGCCGCGTACCAGATCCGCGGCCTGGGCCCCATCATCCTGAGCGTGCCCAACCTGGCGCCGACGGATGGGGTGCTGCAGCGCGCGCTCAACATGCGCCCGGTGCGCCAGTACGCACATCCCGACAACGCCGCGCACACGGTGCACGTGTACGAGATGGGCGCGGGCGGTGCGCACGCGGAGCTTCACGTCGCCGTGCAGCCGGACCTTCCCGTGGCGCGGCAGGGCGCGGGGGCGGTGCACCACGTCGCGTTCCGCATTCCCGACGCGGACTACGACGCGTGGGCCGCGCGCCTCAACGAGCTGGGCATCGCCAACAGCGGCGAGGTGGACCGCTTCTGGTTCCACAGCCTGTACTTTCGCGAGCCCAACGGCATCCTGTTCGAGATCGCGACCGACGGCCCCGGCTTCGCGGTGGATGAAGACGCCGCCACGCTGGGCGAAAAGGTGGTGCTGCCGCCGTTCCTGGAGCCGCGCCGCGCGTCCATCGTCGCCAACCTGAAGCCCATCGACTGAACCGCCGATCCGCCTCACGAAAGAGAGCCGCGGAGGCGCGGAGAACGGACGGAGGTCATCCCCCGATCCGTTCTCCTCTGCATCTCCGCGGCTCTGCGTGAGGCTTTTCTTTTTCCGTCACCCGCCGATCCGACCAACCCGCCAACGCTTACCAGACGGGCGATTCCGCCAGCATCGTCTGCACTTCCTCGGCTCCGCGCGGGCGGCAGAAGTAGTAGCCCTGCGCGTAGTCGCTCCCCAGCTCGCGCAGCCGCTCCAGGTCCGCCGCGCTTTCCACGCCTTCAGCGATCACGTGCATCCCCAGGTCGTGCGCCAGCGACACGATCCCGCGCAGGATGATTTCCCGCCGCGCGCCGTGCGCCAGGAACGAGCGGTCGATCTTGAGCGTGTCGATGGGGAGCCGCTCGATGTAGCGCAGGCTGGAATAGCCGGTGCCGAAGTCGTCCAGGTGGATGTACACGCCCATCGACTTCAGATCGCGCAGCACCCCCGCCGCGCGGTCCGGGTTCTGGATCAGCGCGCGCTCCGTAAGCTCCAGCGCCAGCAGCGCGGGCGGCAGCCCCGAATCGCGCAGCGCGCCCTCCACCGTGCGCACCAGCGTGCGGTTGCTCAGTTCCAGGGCGGACACGTTCACGCTCACGCTCACCCCCGGCCACGCGCGCACGGTGGTGCACGCCAGCCCCATCACCCACGCGTCCAGCCGCCCCACCAGCCCCAGTTCCTCCGCGATGGGGACGAAGGTGTCCGGCGCGATCCATCCGCCTCTCGCATCCGGCCACCGGGCGAGCGCCTCCACCCCGGCGATGCGCCCCGTATCCAGCTGCACGATGGGCTGATAATGGACGCGGAAGGCCCCGTCGCGCAGCCGCAGCGGAAGTTCCGCCTCGATGGCCAGCCGCTCGCGGTCGCGCCGGTCCGTTTCCGGGTCGAAGATCACGGCGCGGTGCCGGCCCTCCGCCTTGGCGCGGTTGAGCGCCATGTCGGCGCGGTGCACCAGCGTTTCCGAATCGTCCTCGCGCCCCAGCGCGATGCCGATGCTGGCGCTCACGTACAACTCGTGGCCGCAGACGACCATCCGCCCGAAGCAGCTGGCCAGAAGGCGCTCCGCCTCGCCGCGCGCCTCCGCGGGGGTGTGGATGGCGGGAAGGAGGATGAGGAACTCGTCGCCGCCGAAGCGGGAAACGACAGCCCCATCCGGCGCGCACCGGAGCAGGCGGGCGGCCACCTCGCGCAGCAGTTCGTCGCCAACGCGGTGGCCTGCGGTGTCGTTCACGGACTTGAGGCGGTCCAGGTCCACGAACATCACGCAGATGCTGGGGCAGCGCGTCGTCCGGGCCTCGCCGCACGCCTCGCGCAGCCGCTCCAGGAACATGCGGCGGTTGGGCAGCCCGGTGAGCGCGTCGTAGAACGCGGAGCGGCGCAGGCTTTCCTCCGCCTTGCGCCGCTCCGTGACGTCGCGCGCCACCACCTGCGCGGCGGGCTGGCCGCGGAACAGGATGGGAAAGCTCACCGCCTCCATGTGCCGCACTTCTCCCGTCACGGACACGATGCGGTACTCCGCCGGGTCCAGCTCGCTCCCGGCGAACAGGCTGGCCATGCGCGCCACCACCCGCGCCCGGTCGTCAGGATGGATGAAGCTCAGGATGGAGCGGCCCACGGCCTCTTCCCTGGTCATCCCCACCACGGCGGCCGCGGCGGGGTTGGCGTACTCCACCCCCTGCGCGGTGTAGATGAAGATGGGTTCGGGCGATTGATCCACCAGGACGCGGTACTCCGCCTCGGTGCGAAAAAAGGAGCCGGCCCGCGCGCCTTCTTCGTCCAGGCACTCCACCTGGGCCTCCGGCAGCGCCCGGACCACGGCGTCGCGCCAGGTGGCCCGGGTGTTCGCGCTTCCGCCCATCAGCAGCACTCGCGGCGTGTCCTTCATGGGTCCGCTCCGGTTCCGGGCGAATCGTCCCCCCCGGACGGGAACCGCATGGAACAGGCCCACCGCACGGCATCGCGGGCACCGCGAAGGACGGCGGCGCGGGCGTCCGCGGGGGCGCGCGGCGGAACGGTCGTGGGAGCGCGTGTTCTGCGTCATCAAAGGAGCGCGCCCGTCAGGGCAGGGTAAGGTCGCCGGACTGAATCATCTGCACCGGCCGCTCCCGCTCGAACACGCGAAAGCGCACCGGCTCCGACGAGCCCGGCTGCACGGAGACGATCTGCTCCGCCGAGGCCGCGTGGTGTCGGGGAAGGGAAGACGGGGCTACCCGCACCCGCCACCAGCCGGGCCGCAGCGCGCCGGTGTCGAAGCGGCCGTCACCGCCCGTGCGCGCGTGGCGCACGCCGCCGGGGCCGGTGAGCTCCAGCAGCACGTTGGCCATGGGCATGGCCACGGAGTCCGGGCCCACCTGCGTCACCACGCCGGTCACCCGTCCCGCCGTCTGCAGCGCGACTTGCACCGGCTCCGCCCGTCCTCCCTGGACGGCGACCAGGATGGGAAGGTCACGGTCTGCCACCCGCTCCGGCCCCGCGCCCGGCTCCACCCGCAGCGCGTGCTCGCCGTCCGGCACGTCGCCAAAGCCCACGAAGCCGTTGCGGTCCGTCACCGCCAGCCGGTCCCCCAGCCGCACCACCACGTCGGGAATGCCGGCCTCCGTGGCCGGGTCCACCACCCGCGCCACCACGCCCTGCGTGCCGCTGGAGGGAAGCGGAATGCCGATCGGCAGCGCGTACTCCAGCACCCCGCCGCGCGTCCAGCGTCCATCCGTGCGCGAATCCGCCACGCCGCGCATGGCCACGCGGTGCCCGCCGCCCAGCACGCGCTCCAGCGACAGCGTGACGCGCGAGTCGCGGGGGCGGCCGTCCGCCCGCCGCGCGTCCGCGGAAATCCGCAGCCACGTTCCCGCCATGATCGGCGCGTTGGCGGAAAGGGAGGCGGACCATTCGCGCTGGTTGGCCAGCAGGCCGATGCCGCCGTCGCGCCGCTGAATCGTCGCGCTCACGTACGTGCCGTCCCGCAGCGCCATGATGGACTGCATTCCCGCGATCTGGAACGGCGTGGCGCGCAGTCCGGCCAGCGGCACCGCTTCCCCCCGCTCGTACGTGGCGTGAATCCAGTTGCGGTGGAGGATGGGAACCCCGATGCGGCCGCGGACGGAACGCACGTCGCCGTACGAGGCGGTGTCCGCGGCGGCGTCGCGGTATTCCAGGGAAAGGCGGCGGCCCCAGGCCAGCGACGCGCGGCGGGTGGTGCGAAAGGCGGTCAGGCTGTCCGTGTCCGTGATCCAGAAGCCGTCACGGCCGCGGCGCACCGAGCCGGAGAGGGAGAGCCCGGCGCCGGGGCGCAGGACGAGCGAGGCCGCGTCCTGGTCGCGCGATCCGCCGCCCGGGGCGGGAATGGCGCCGCGCACGTGCAGCAATTCGTACGAATACATCCGCCCCGCGCCCCACAGCCGCCCGGCGCGCGGCGGCGCCGCTGCGTTCGCCATCGCGGGCGCGGCCTCCAGTTCCGCGTTCAGCGCGGCGTTCACGCGCAGCGCCGCGTCCACCGTCCAGCGCACCGCGCGCCCGTCGGCCGACACGGCGTTGACGCCGGCGCGCGCACGGTCGCTCCCCGCGCGCAGGTAGCCGCCGGCCGCGCCCGGGCGCCCCTCGCCGCGGCGGTCGCGCACGGCCATGCCGCCCGCGCTCAGCCACCCGCGCCGCACACTTCCCGCGCCGCCGAAGCCGTACGTTCCGGGCTCCGTCAGGCGGGAAAGGGAGTAGAAGTCGTCCCCCAGCCGCAGCGCCATCCCGGGCGCGTCCAGCCGCATCCGCGCCTCGTCGCGCCGCGCGTACGGCGTGCCGGCCGGGTCCGCGGTGCGCGCGTCCAGCGCCAGCCGCACGCGCCCCGCCGCGTCCAGCGGCCCCGCCGCGGCGATCGCGACCCCGGCGCCGTTCAGCGAATCGCTGGTCAGCAGCCGCAGCTCCACCGGAAGCCGCCGCCCGCCGCGCACCCGCCCGCCGCGCGGAACGATGGTCACCATGGTGCGCGCGGTGGCGGAAGGTGCGCCGGACGCGGCCGTCAGGCTCACCTGGTGCCGCAGGCTGGACGGTCCGCCGCGCGGCGTAGCGCCGCGGATGACGACCACCTGCTCCGCGCCGGGCGCCAGGTCCACCGTGCCCGTTTCCGCGCGGGGAGTGATGTTGCGGTCGCCGCGTACGGCGAGCGTCACCCGCTCCGCCACGTTGCCGCGGTTGCTCAGGCGAAAGCGCACCGCGTACTCGTCGCCGCCCACGACCATGGGCGCGGCGCCCTCCGGCGCGACGATCACGCTGCGCCGCTGCGCGACGACGACGAGCACGGAATCCACCGATCCCGCCACCGTGTAGCGCACCGCGTGGGTTCCCGCCGCGGCGGAGGCGGGAATGCGTACGCCCACCAGCCGCAGCTCCGCCTCGCCCGCGGCCAGTTCGCGCGGGTCTCCGGTGGTGGCGCGCCACCCCGCGGGAAGCGACGGCTGTCCCGCGAGGAGCGCGGAGCCGCCGGAGACGTTGGTGACGCGAAAGGGCAGCGTGATGGCCTGGCCGGGTGTGGCCTCGGTACGCACCGGGCCGCGCCGTTCCACGCGCGCGCGCTGGGCCTCCGCGGCGCACGGAAGGAGCGCGCAGAGGCCCAGCGTGAGCACGATGGGGCGAAAGGGATTCATCGGCCGGTCAGATGCGGAGGGTGTACTCCGCCCCGAACACGTCGTCACTCCCCGTATCCACCGTCACCATCGCGCGATAGGTGCCCGGCGCCAGACCGCGCAGGTCGAACGCTTGGTGGATGGAGCTGCCGGGGTACACCAGGCCGCGCGTGCTGGCCCGCTGCCCCGCGGGCGCGCCGTCGGCGTTGAACAGGTCCACGCGCAGCTCCAGACGGTCCGCCTGCTCGCCGGTGTTGAGGATGTCCAGCTCCAGCGCCGGTGCGCGTCCCTGTCCGGTAACGCGCGCCCCCTGCAGCGCCACGCGCCGCTCCGCCTCGCCCACGTGCGTCGCCAGTTGAACGGCGTAGCGAATGCTGGGCGTGAGTCCGATCCGCCCGGTCCGCACGGCCGACACCGCGGCCGGGTCCATCGTCTCCACCAGCAGCACGCTCCAGTACGACCCACGGATGGCGCCACCGGCCGGAACGCTGACCGTGTACGCGACCGTCGCTTCTTCGCCGGGCGCCAGCGTGAGCTGCGCGGGGCTGAAGCGGATCCACGAGGCGTTGCTGCGCGGCGTGCTGCCCGCGGTCTCGTAGAACGTTCGGCCGTCGGCCAGAAAGCGGTAGTCCGCGGCGGATACGGCGGCGGTGCGGCGCGCGGCGCCCGTGTTGCGCACGCGGATGGTGCCGCCGTAGCTGGCGCCGGGGGTGGCCTGGTGCTCTTCGATGGTGCTGCTGACCACGCTGATTTGCGCGCGGGCTTCCGGCGCAAGGGCCAGGGCGGCGGCCAGGGACAGGAGGACGATGGGCTTCATGGCTGTTTTTCCGCGGGGGACTGCGGGGGGACGGAAAACGGGCGGACGCCGGGATGCGGCGCCCGCCCGTGACGGAAAAAGACTGATCAGGCGCCGGCGGTGATGGTGTACGTGACGGTGCGGTTGCCCGCGCTCACGACGCCGGCCGACACGGTGGCGCTCAGCCCGTAGGTGATGTTGAGGCCGGACTGGTTCACGGTGCTCACGCCCGTGACCACGTCGACCGCGGTGGAGCTCAGGGTTACCGCGCCGGCGCTGGTGGCCCCGCTGGGGGCGGCCAGGCTCACGCTCAGCGTAACGCCCGACGGCATGTCGGAATCGATCTCCGCGGTGATCTTGCGGTCGGTTTCGTTGGTGGTGATGGCGTACGTGCCGCTGGCGCTGGCCGAGGTCAGCCCGCTGCCCGCGGTGGCCGCGCTGATCACCAGCGACGGCGAGCCGGACACGCTGATCTCGTTCACGGCCGAAACCTCGTAGCTCACCGTCTGGGTGGCGGTCTGGGCGGAGGCGTCGCGGGCGGCCAGGGCGGCGGCGGCAACGGCGAAGGCGGCGGCGAAGCGGATGGAGGTCATCGGAGTTTTCCTTGAAACAGAAGATGGGGGACTGCGCGGGGATCGCGCTGGAGTCAGCAGCTCGTCATCGGCTGGTGACAGCCTCCCCTAAGGCGAAGTCCGTTCCAGATTGTATCAGATATGTAAGTGTTTGTTGTGGAGCGGTTTACGTCATGTGGGAGAGTTTCGTCCCCCGGGGCGTTTCTGTACGGAATCCGGCCATTCTCCCGGTGTGGGAGAGAGCCAAGTGCCCCATTGACAGAGACATACGTGAAAGTGTGCGGATTCCGGACAGGAACGTTTGTGTCCGGCAGCCGGACATTCTCCCCGAAAAGGTCCTGCGCCGGGCGCTTGCGGTGGGCTGACGCCCGTGCCGGACCACGATATCCCGGCGGGCGTTCTGGGTCGCGATCCGCACTGTGCGGCAGGTGGCGGAAAACACACCGGCCCCGGGGCGCACCCCGGGGCCGGATCGATATGGGCAGCGTCAACGCCCGGCATTCCTCGCCGGACTACCTCCATCATTCTACATCAGCAGATCGGCCGGAATGCCCAGCACGTCCCGCAGCGCGGCGATCTGCCCCCTGCTGAGCTCGCGCTTGCCGGAAAAGAACTCCGACACGCGGCTTCGCCCGCCCATCAGCTCCGCCAGGTCCGCGCGCGTCATGCCGCGCTGGCCCAGCATGAAGTCCACGGCGTCCTGCGGCGTCAGGCCGGAATCGTCGATCGGGTTGTTGCGCCGGTCGTACTCCTCCACCAGAACCGACAGCAGTTCCAGCCGGTCAGCATCCTCGGAGAACGGCTCGGCACCCAGATCCAGCAGCCGGTCGATTTCGGAGACAGCCGCATCGTATTCCTCCGCGGTGCGAAGGACGTGCGGGACGGGGATGTCAATGACGGTCATCACCTTGGGGCGCTCCATGTCTGTGGTGCTTCCTGTTTCTGGTCTCCTCTCCTCCGGATGGCGCGGACACCCACGCGGGTGCCCGCGCCGTTCTCAGAGGCTGCCGTCCGCCGTTCTCTCGTCGTACTCGTCATGCGTGAGCACGTGGCGGATGTAGACTCTCCCCATGTCGTACCGGATCGTAACGACCAGCCGGTACTTGTTTCCGCCGATGTCGAACACCGTGATCCCACCTTTAAGAAAGTCGGCGGCGGGAAAGTGTGCTCTTATCTCGTGCGGCGTTTCGTACTGGTGAGCCCGCATCATGCGCCGCCAGACTTTCAGCGGCGTTTCGGCGTCGGGGTGCGCTTTCCAGAACGTGGTCAATCTGCTCTCGGTGATGACGCGAATGTCGCCTTCTGGAGTGCGGGGTTGACGTTGCCCACATCGCTCGCACGATGCTACCAGAATGGTAACGTGTCCAGTTTGTCGCGTCAATGATCGTGTTCCCGTCCTGGGAACGGCGGGGTTGTTGATGATGACGATCGTCTCCCCGCGGGCGGGACACCTGTCCGAACCGCCGCGCGCGGCCTATCGTGCACGGCGCGCGGGCGGGTGCGCTGGAACACGCGCCTGCCCGGCCTGTACGATCCCGTTTCCCTTCATCCTCCCATAGATCGAGCATGCGACGACTCGCCCTGCTGGCCGCGCTGGCGCTGTTTCCGGCCGCGCTCCACGCGCAGCCCGAGCCCCTTACCCGCGCCGACACGCTGCGCGGCTCCATCGGCCCGGCGCGGGCGTGGTGGGACGTGACGTTCTACGATCTGAACGTGGCCGTGTCTCCCGGCGACAGCACCATCACCGGCTCCACCGGCATCACCTACCGCGTGCTGCGGCCGCGCACCGAGATGCAGGTGGACCTGGGCGCGCAGTTGAACGTGGACAGCATCGTTCAGGACGGGCGCACCCTCCGCTACCGCCGCGACGGCGACGCGCTCTTTGTGACCCTGCGCGCGCCGCAGCCGGCGGGGGCCAGCAAGACCGTCCGCGTGCACTACCGCGGCAGGCCGCGCGTGGCGCTGAACGCCCCGTGGGACGGCGGGCTGGTGTGGGCGCGCGACAGCATCGGCAATCCGTGGATCGCGACGGCGGTGCAGGGAACCGGCGCCAGCGCCTGGTGGCCCAACAAGGACACGCAGGCCGACGAGCCCGACAGCCAGGCGGTGGCCATCACCGTTCCGCGCGGCATGGCCGACGTGTCCAACGGCCGCCTGCGCCGCACCACGGAAAACGCGGACGGCACCACCACGTACCACTGGTTCGTCACCAGCCCCATCAACAACTACGGCGTGGCCATCAACGCCGGCAGCTACGCGCACTACAGCGAGGAGTACCAGGGCGAGGGCGGGCGGCTAACGCTGGACTTCTGGCCGCTGGCGTACCACCTGGACGCCGCGCGGCGGCAGTGGGCGCAGACGCGGCCCATGCTGCAGTGCTTTGAGCACTGGTTCGGCCCGTACCCGTGGTACGAGGACGGCTTCAAGCTGGTGGAAACGCCGCACCTGGGAATGGAGCACCAGAGCGCGGTGGCCTACGGCAACCACTTCCGCAACGGCTACCTGGGGCGCGACCTGTCGGGAACCGGGCTGGGGCTGGAGTGGGACTTCATCCTGGTGCACGAAAGCGGACACGAGTGGTTCGGCAACAACATCACCACGCGCGACATCGCCGACATGTGGGTGCACGAGGGGTTCACCACCTACTCGGAAGCGCTGTACACGGAGTGCCAGCAGGGCAAGGACGCGGGCGCGCGGTACGTAATCGGCCAGCGGCGCATCGTGCAGAACGACGAGCCCATCATCGGGCCCTACGGCGTGAACCGCGAGGGCTCCGGCGACATGTATCCCAAGGCCGCCAACATGCTGCACACCATCCGCCATCTGGTGAACGATGACGAGCGGTGGCGGGGCATTCTGCGCGGCCTGAACCAGACGTTCCGCCGGCAGGTGGTGACGGGCGCGCAGATCCAGGAATACGTGAGCCGCGAGGCGGGAATGGATCTGACCCGCGTCTTTGCGCAGTACCTGACGACGACGATGATCCCCGTCCTGGAGTACCGCGTGCAGAACGGCACGCTCTCGTACCGCTGGGCCAACGTGGTGCGCGGCTTCGACATGCCCGTGCGCGCGACGACGGCGCCGGGCGCGTACACGCTGCTGCGGCCTACCACGGCCTGGCAGACGGTGCCAACGACTGTGGCGGCTTCGGAGTTCCGCGTGGATGAGAACTTCTACGTGCAGACGGTGGACGTGGTGGCGGCGGGGAAGTAGGGAATGGGGAATGGGGAATAGGGACGGACGGGGGATTCCGGGCCGGGCCGCTATCGGTTGAGGTCCGGCGCTCCGTCCGTGGCTGGTCGGGGATGATCATCGACATTGAGGCCGGCCTCCCGCCATCGTACCTTGGATGGCGAGGGGCCGGTTTTCTTTGTATCCACCTTCCACTCCCGCTGAGCCCGATGGCCGAAACTTCCCGCGACGAGCTGCTCGCCAACTACTCGCCCGCGGTGCGCGCGCTGGCGGAAGAGGCGTGCGATCTGATCCGCTCGCTGATGCCGGCGGATGCGCCGGAAAAGGTGCACCCCGGGTGGAAGAACATCATCTTCGGCCACGGGATGGTGCTGGCGGTGGGGCCGCTCAAGGACCGCATCAACATCATGCTGGCGGGCGCCGGGCTGCCGGATCCCTCGGGGCTGATGGAGGGGAGCGGCAAGGCGGGGCGCCACATCAAGATCCGCTCAAGCGAGGCGCTTCGGAATCCCGCCCTGGCCGACCTGCTGCGCGCCGCCGTCGCCGATTCCGCCGTGCCTGCGCCGCAGCGCGCCGCCACCAGGGCCGGCGAACCCGTCTCCGGCCACCGCGCGTACGCCAGCAAGACCGTCAACGCGCCCGTGGACCGCCTGTTCGCCGCGTGGACGGACGATGGGGAGCGCGCGGGCTGGGCGGGGGATCATCCCATCACCATCCGCGGCACTACGCCGGGAAAGTCGCTGCGGGCGCGGTGGGAAGCCATGCCGCTGGACGTGCGCTTCGAGGCCAAGGGCGAGGCGAAGAGCGCCGTCACCATCGACCATCGCGAGATCGGCACGGCGGAGGAGGCGGCCCGCATCAAGGGGCTGTGGAAGGAAGCGCTGGACCGCCTCAAGGCCAGCCTGGAGGGATGAACGACCGAAGCCCCGCGCCGGATGACCGGCGCGGGGCTTCAGCGTTTCAGGATGCCGGTCAGCCCGGGAGGGGCGCGTGGGCCGGGACAGGGCGGCTGCCCATGATGCCGCCGGTATTCTCGTTCTTTTCGCGGTGCGTCCAGCCGAACCACACCAGAAAGATCACAAATCCCACGATCACCACGGCCATGATGAAGCGGCCCGTCCCGGTCGATCGGCCACCGGGGTGCTTGAGATCAGATGCCATTGGCGGATTGCGGGTGAGCGCGGCTCGGGTGAGCCGGACACCCCGCGCAACTGCCGTGCTCGCGCGGCGAGGTGGCGGCCACCGCTGCAATCCCGGAGAGTCCCCGAACCGGTGGATGACGTCATCGCCGATTGAAAAGCGGGACGGAGTGATGATGAGACCCGGCGCGGGTGGCGGACCGTCCTGAGCGAATGGATCCGCCGCTCCCGGGGCTTCAACCGCGTTCGGGACACCAGCGAAGTCCCCCGCCGCAGTCCGCGAAGGCGGACTTCGTGTCTTTCGAGGCGCGGTTTCAACCGCCGGGCGAGATCCCGCCGATGCGCACCGCCTCCGCCCTCGCACTGAAGTATTCCCTTCTCCCGCGGCTCGGGTGAGCCCGCCCCTCCCTCACTGCCGTGCTCGCGCAGCGCGGCCTTCCTCAGGATACGACGGGGCTGAACAGCATGAAGGCGATGAGCCAGCAGTCGAGTTGAACCAGCATGAGCAGCACCCACCGCCTGATCCAGTACGCTCCCCGGCCGTCCCGGTAGTTGCGCGGCTGCAGAACGTCCCGCTGCCAGAAGAACGAGGCGTCCCTGTACGGGCTCTGGCCCGGCCTGAGGTCGATCCGGTCCACGACCGAGGCGCGGAGCGTCAGGCGGTTTCGCCACCCCGCCAGGCATCCGCCCAGGAAGAAGCCGAGGCCCAGGATGAGCTCCGGCGTCCAGTCGATGTCGGGTACCGGCGTCACTCGTCCGCCGGCTTGTCGGTGGCGGGAAACCAGCGGTGCAGCAGGGCGTCCGCGCGCCGGCCGGCCACGAGTACGACGGTGGTGATGGCGACGGCGATCAGCGTGGTGTGCCAGAGCCCCGCCGCGCACGCGATCCCCACGCCCGCCGCCACCCACAGCGTGGCCGCCGTGGTGAGCCCGCGCACGTGGTCGCCGCCCTTGAGAATGGCGCGGCCGCCCAGAAAGCCGATCCCCGCCGCGATCCCCTGAACCACGCGCGCCAGCGACGACGGATCGTACTCGCCGCCCGCGCCGGACGCCGTGGCCACGCCCACCAGCGTCATGAGCGCCGTGCCCAGCGCCACCAGCGCGTGCGTCCGCAGCCCGGCGCTCTGCCGCGGATTTCGCGGTTCAGCCCCAGCGCCGCGCCCGCCAGCGTGGCCGCCCCCAGGCGCAGGGCGGCGTCCATCGCCGACAGTTCGGGGAGGATGATGGTCATCGCCGGGGGCCGGCCTATCCCCGCACCAGCGGTTCCAGCCGGTGGCGGATTTCGTCGGGGATGTAGACGCTGGAGCGGGTGGTGGTATCGAACATCACCGAGGTCACGGTGGCGTCGGTGATGCGCTCGCCGCGCTGGTTCACGATCTCCTGCCCGATGCGAAAGCTGCTGCGCCCCATTTCCGCCAGCCACGTGCGCACGCTCAGCCGGTCGCCCAGGTTGGCCTCGTGGCGAAAGTTGATGTTGACGTTCACCAGCACCGTGCTGAGCCGCGACTTGCCGAAGAAGTCCAGCGGAATGCCGTTCGCCTTGACCCACTCGAAGCGGCCCCACTCCAGGTACTCCATGTACTTGGCGTTGTTTACGTGCCCCAGCGCGTCCAGTTCGGTGGAGCGCACTTCGATGTCCATCGTCGTGATCACCGGATGATCTCCGTTGTCGGTCAGCTCTGGCCCGGATCAGGGCTTCCGCAGGCGAGGCCCGCCCATCGCCACGAATGTACCTCGCTCCCGCACGCGCGACCATGCCGCGGCGCCGTCCTCCTGGCGAGGGTGGGGTGGATGACGATCATCCGCTCCGGCCGCCGTGGCCCGGGCGAGTGATCTGCGCGGTCAGCGCCGCGCGTCGGTGATGGCGGAGAGCACGCGCTGCACCAGTCCGTCCACCGCCGCGTTCTCGATCCACCGCGACACGACCACCACGTCGTGCTCCGGGTCCACGTAGATGATGTTGGTGCCGTTGCCCAGGTGCGCGAACGCGGTGGCCGGCGCGCTGGGCCACAGCTTCCGGTCCGTGTTCAGAAACCAGTTCATGTAGCCGTACGTGGGCTGCGCGGGCGTGGGCGTCAGCGCGCCCCGCACCCACGCCTCGCTGAGCACCTGCCGGTCGCCCCACCGCCCGCGCCGCAGCGTCAGCAGCCCGAAGCGCGCCATGTCGCGCGCGCTGATGAACATGCCGCCTCCCCAGTGCCCGCCGCCGCTCACAGACTGCACCGCCTGGCCGTCCATCAGCACCCACGAGTTCTCGTATCCCACCCAGCGCCACGAGCTGGACGCGCCGATGGGGTTCATCACCTCGTCGCGCAGCACCTGCGGCAGCGGCCGGCGCCACACGTTCAGCGCGGCGAGCGCCAGCAGGTTCACGCGCGTGTCATTGTACTCATACGTGGCGCCCGGCTCCGCGCGCGGGCGGGTGAGCCATTCCGCGGGGTTCTGCGCCGGGCGGTCGGCCCAGTCGGGCTTGCCCCAGAGGGTGCCTTCCCAGTCGCTGGTCTGGCGCAGCAGATCGTTCCACGTGATGCGGCGCTCGCGGTCCGTGTCGAACAGCACCAGCGGCCGCCCCTCCCCCAGCCCGCCCGCGTGCCGCCCTCCGCCCTCCGGCGGCAGGACGAACACCGGCGCGGCGGACGCCTCCACCGGGTCGCTCACGGAGCGGATCAGCCCGCGGTCCACCGCCACGCCCACGACGGTGGACAGGAAGCTCTTGGTGACGCTGAACGTCATGTCCACGCGGTCCGGCTCGCCCCACTCGGCCACGATGTAGCCGTGCCGCAGGATGATGCCGGACGGAGCGCCGCGCGTCTGGAACGGGCCCACGGGCTCGCCGAACGGCTCACGCCCGAAGGTCTGAAAGTGCGCCATCTCCAGGTCGCGCGGCGCGCGGGCCTCGCTGGCGATGGCAAAGGCGATGGCGGAGTCCACGCGCGCGGCGTCCATGCCGGCCTGCGCGGGGGCGCGCCGCTCCCACTGTCCCGCGGGTGGCACGTACGCGCCCCGCTGCGCCTGCGCGCCCGTGGCGAGCAGAAGGGAAAGGGCGACGATCAGGGTCTTGGGATGAGGATGAGCCACGGAATCCACTCGGTGCCGGGAGCCAGGTTCGCGATCCCTATCGGAATAGCGGACCGGACCGGCGACAGCAAGGCGGGTGGGTGGATCCGGGAAATGCCGCAGCGCGGGAGTCAGAGCTGGCGTTGCGCGAGGAACCCCTGCGCGGCGAGACGATCCGCGAAGCGGGGGAGAAAGCCGGAACGCAGCGAATCCAGATACTGCTCCGGCGTGTACGGGGCCCGTTTCAGCGACAGCCGGTGCTGTTCCGCCGCGGCCCGGAGCTGGTCCTCGTGCGTGGACGAAAGGCGCTGGATGAAGTCATCCGCCGTAAGCGCCTGTACGTTCCACGGGGCGAGGCGGTCGTTGGGGAAGTCGCGGACGTTGTGCGTGACGATGAACTCGGCTTCGTAGTGCACCGCCAGCGCGAGTACGTGCCGGTCATCCGCGTCAGGAAGGGCAAGACCCTCAATCAGATGCGTGTAGCCGGTGCCGAGGGCGCCGGGAAATGCTCTTTGCATCTGATCCAGCAGATGGGAGATCTGCTGCGCATTGAGACCGGCTTTTTCGGGAAGATGGCGCGCGATCTCGTTCAGGATGTCCTCGGACCAGAGCGGCTCAAAGATTTCGAACGTGGATGCGTGGAGAAGGAAGTTCCGTAGCTGAAACGGAAACAGAACATTCGCATCGAGTACGGCAAGCGGCCCGGCCACGGGTCAGTATCCCAGGCCCAGCCGGTGTGTCGTATCCGCCATCTCCTCAAGGTCCGCGAGACGATCCGCGCGCGAACGCAGCGGCCCAGACCGTCCATCAGCCGTGCGTGCCTGATGGGCGAGGACGGCGGCGCGCGTAATCCGGCGATGCGACCCCACCCAGCGGAACGGAATCTCGCCCGCGTCCAGCAGATTGATCAGGGTTGGGCGGCTCATGCCAAGGATTGCCGCCGCGGCGGTGGTGGACAGTTCCTCGTCATCCACCGTCTGCAGTGAAACCGTGTGTCCCGCAGCCAGCTCGCGCAGGATGGCCGCAATCGCACCAAGAACGCTGTGGGGCAGCTCGACTTTGCCGAATGACTGGGCCGTGATCCACAGGCGCTGCGCCGGATCATCCACGGCGCGCATCACGCGGTTGTGACTCTGCCGGGCGAGGTCCACGTCGGCCTCAGTAGGCTCAATAACTCCAATGCTTTCGCTCATCAGCACACCCGTTCGGCCAAGTATTTCCGATCACATACAATTGTAAGCAGTAAGTGAAGCAAGTGCAACGCACGCAGCCAGTGCAAGAGCTGACGGCGTGAGGTCGATTGAAGCCGTCTCAGTCCAGCGTGGCGGGAAAGCCCAGGCGCGTGAGCAGGCCTCCATCCACGAAGCTCAGCTTCTCGGCGATCCAGCCGCCGTCCGGGCTGAGCCGGGCGACGGTGAGGGCAAGCGGATGGTAGGGGCCTTCGGAGCCGTCGCGGCAGTACTCGGCAAAGACGAGGTCGCCGTTCAGCGAGGCGGGGATGATGCGAAAAACACCTGGGCCGGGGTGTCCGCCCCAGACCGTGTAGCCGGAGTAGAGCGCCCGCAGCGTCTCCCGTCCCGTGTACCACGCGGCCCATGGCGGCATGGACTGGATGGCGTCTTCGGCCAGCATGGACACGATCGCGTCCATGTCGCCGGCCTCCCACGCGGCGACGTAGCGGGCGGCAACCTCGGCCGTATTCCGGTCGAGACCGGCGGGGCGGGGCACGGGCGTCCTTCGCCCGGTGTCCGTGGACAGGGCCGCGCGTGCGCGCTGCAGGGCGCTGTTGGCCGCGGCGACGGAGGTGCCGAGGGCACGGGCCGTCTCCGCGGCGGACCAGTCCAGGACGTCACGCAGGATCAGGGCGGCGCGCTGGCGCGGCGGCAGCGTCTGCAGGGCGTGGATGAACGCCAGCCGCACGCTCTGCCGAAGCTCCGCGACGGCGTGAGGATCGTGGCTGGCGGCAAGCGGGTGCGGGTACGGTTCCACCCAGGCAATGTCGTGTCTCTGCTCGCCGAGCCCCAGCGCGGGATCCCGCGGCCCGCCCAGGTCGCGGGGCAGCACGCGCCGGCGGCGTGACCGCAGCGCGTCCAGGCTCGCGTTGGTGGTGATGCGGTACATCCACGTGCGAAAGCTGGAGCGCTGGTCGTATGCGGCAAGCGCGCGCCACGCCTTGAAACAGGCTTCCTGCAGAACGTCTTCGGCGTCCTCCACCGAACCCAGCATGCGGTAGCAGAACAGGTGGAGTTCCCGGCGGAGGGGCTCCACCAGCCCGCGGAACGCCTCCTGGTCTCCGCCCGTCGCGGCCAGCACCAGCGTGGCCTCGCCCGCGAAGCCGTCCGCGGACACCGATGAGTTTTCCCGCCGTCCAGCGTCTATCCGGGTGCTCACGATTTCCTTTTTCGATCGCAGCCAGAGGAGCCCGGCTACATGCAACTGTTTTCCCAACTGAACTTCGGCGGCAACTGCGAAGAGGCATTCCGCTTTTACGAAGCCCACCTGGGCGGGCGCATCACCACGATCCTGCGAGTGCGGGACCTGCCGCCGCACGTGCCCCCGCCGCCGGGCTCGGCGGACGCCGTGATCCACGCGCGCATGGACATCGCGGGCGTGGAACTGATCGGCAACGACGTGCCGGCGGCGTACTTCGAGCCCGTCCGGAGCTCCTATCTATACCTGTCGCTGGATTCTGTCGAGGAGGCCGAGCGCGCCTACGCGGCGCTGTCCGAGGGCGGTGAGATCGGGATGCCCCTGCACGAATCCTTTTTCGCCGCCCGCTTCGCGCAGGTGCGGGACAGGTTCGGCGTTCTCTGGTCGATTCTGTACCGGCAGCCGGAGTAGCGCTCCGCAGGGCGGAAAACGCGTCCCCGGCCATGGGTTCATGGCCGGGGACTTTTCTGGATGCCGGGCCGGGTACAGCGGCGGCGTTCATCCCGCGCGGGCGATCGCATCTCCGCCGCCGCGAGTTTGATGGCCGGCGGATCGGCCGTTCTTCACCGCGAGTCTGATCCGCAGTGCGTCGCGTGCAGGATGTGGCGGTAGTCGCGGGCGGCCTGAGGGAGCCGGTCGCGGCGGGCGCGGAGCAGGGATTCGATGCGGGCGCCGCGCAGTTCGTGGTACTCGGCCGGCGCGGAGCGGACGGCGTTGGCGATGGCGGCATCCGTGAGGCGGCCACGCAGTTCGGCGGCGGCGAGGTCCCACTCGGCGGCGGGAAGGGCGCAGAGGAACTGGCGATCCAGATCGCGCGCGCTCACCAGCAGCCCGGCGAGGTCGCGGTACTCCGCGTCAAAGCGCACGATCTTGGGGTCCACAAAGCGCGCCATCCACGGAAGCACGCCGCGGTAGTCGGCCAGCGCGTAGTCGCGGTCGCGCGCGATCGCCGTCCACCGCGGGCCATCCGCCGTTTCGCGCAGTGCCCACCGCCACTGGCCCTCGTGGCGGTCCCAGTCGCCCAGGTAGACGTCCATCAGCCGGGCGCGCAGGTAGGCAGGCGCATCCACCGCGTGCCCCGGGTTCGTCCGCAGGTCCTCCAGCACCTTGTCCGTTCCCGACACCCGCGACGCGCCGCCGAAGCCGTCATTCGGGTATTCCTCGATGGAGCCCAGCAGCCCGGCGAATGCCTCCCCGTGCTCGCCCAGCCGTGGATGCGCGGGGAGCACGGCCAGGCGCGGCGACGGATGCGCGACCCCGGCCGCGTCCTGCAGCGCGGAGGCGATCAGCGCGCCGGCGGGGTGCAGCGCGCCCACCTGGTCCTGCCGGATGCCGCCAACCGTGTGCCGTCCCACCCATCCCAGCGTCCCCGTCTGGTCCTTCTCCAGCGAGCGGAAGACGTACTCGCGGCCGTCCGCGCCGGTCAGGTGCAGGTTGCGCGTCTGGTTGCCGCCGCCGCGCCGCAACGGTGTCAATCCACCCGCGAATCCCGCCAGGTTCAGCACTTCCGCGCGGACGGGGACGGACCACAGCTCACGGTATCCGTTGCCCAGAAAGAACCTGCGCACGCCGCCCGCCCGGTAGCGCGCGCCCGCCGTCACCATCACCGTCGGTTCGCCCGGTGACGGAATATGATCGGGGATGGGGATTTCCGGCGCGGGCAGCATCAGCAATCCGGCCACGATCGCGATGCACAGCAGAAGGCAGGCGATCCCCACGCGCGCCGGCCAGCGGCGTGCCGCGCGCGGAGCCACCGGGCGCGGCACGTTCTCGGCGCCGATCGCCTGCTCCAGCGAGATCTCGGGGACGGGGGTGCGGGGCACGGCGGGAAGGGTGCGGGGCGGGGGACGCGGGGCTCAGGAAAGGTGGCGCCATCCACCGATTGCGACAACCGTTCCGCCGTACGAGTTCGCCGAGACTGGCCCGATTCCGGCAGGCCGGGAACGAGGCCGCGTGCCTCGTCGACGACGAAACCCCGCGCGCGGACACGTTACGCCGTGACCGGCGCCGCGTCCTGGTCTCCATCCACACCATCCTCACACAGACCGAAATGTCCCGGACAGACGCAGAATCAGCCTATGAGCGCGTCGTCGACCGCTTCGGCGACCGGGTTGTCCGGCGGGGCGGGGAGGCGTTTTTCCGCCTGGCCGATGCGCTGGAACTCGTCGCCATCTGCCGCCGGGAGGACATGGCGATGCTGGGCGTGGAGGGATTCTTTTTGCGGCCGCCGTACATCGAGGCGCTGCTGGCGGCCATCGGCGATTTCTCGGTTCCCGTGCGGTACTGGACGGATTTTCAGCGCATCTGCAACGACGAGAGCGAAGCCTATCTCCGCCAACTGCAGGTGGAATATCCCCAGCCGGAGTTCGTGGTCGCCGTCAGCGTCATGATGCGGTCGGAGTGGGGCTCCAAGTACTTCTGAGACGCAGATCGTGATCGGCCGCGAGCGCCGTTCCGCAGCCGCCGCGCCGTGGGCGTACGATGCTGCTCATCGGTCGCGCATCACACTTCAGGACCAAGACGCGCTGGAGTCGGCGAAGCCCGCGATGGAGATCGGCGCGAGTGCGTCCTGTCCGAGCGCACGCAGGTCCCCGCGGCCGATGCGCCGCGGGGACCCGTCTGTCCACCATCACGAGCGAGCGTGCGGGGGCCGAAACCCCGCACGGCTCGCGCGGATCAGCACATCGGGTACACGTCGCCCAGGGTAACGAACACCGTGGGTCCGTAGTACGGCGTGCGCGTCCTGGAGCGCCCGTCGGCCAGGGTAACGGTGGCGCGCATGTACGTGGCCGGCCCGCCGCTGCGGAACGCGCCCGCGTACTTCATCCCGCAGTTGGAGGCGGAAATCGTCGTCCAGTTGATGTTGTTGCTGCTGACCTGCCACACCACGCTGGTGACCGCCGAACCGAACTCCTGCGGCATGATCCCGAAGGCCCGGTACTCGGAATCGTTCGCTTCCCAGTCGTGGATCGCGAACTCGAACGGGGGAAGCTGCGTTACCGTAACCTGGTACCGGAGCGAGAACCGCTGCGGCTTGAGGTTGTTGTCGAACGCGAACGTGTCCGTGCGGCGGCAGGCGCTGGGCGTCCAGTCCGAGTTGTTGGCGGTCCAGAAGGTGAGGTCGCACCCGGGCGCGTCGTCGCGGTACGCCTTCCACTCGCTGAACGTCACCTGATAGCGCGTGTCGCCGTCCGTGAACGTCGCGGGATAGAACACGGCGCGGTTGACGGTGATGGGCCCGTATCCCTCGGTCTGGTAGTAGGTTCCGGTGGTGGTGATGTTGGCCACGTACCACTGGTCCACGATCTGAAGCCCGTTCATGATCGCCGCCACCTGGCCGCTGAAGCCCACGTTCTGCATCCCGGTTTCCGCGGGCGTCCGGCCGCCTTCCACCCGCGCGCCGCGCGTCCATCCCGCCGCGTTGCGCTCGAAGCGGTACACGGCCCACTCGGCCGGGGTGCGGAACGACACCAGGTTGGTGGATTCCGTGCGTCCCTCGTCCATCACGCCGATGGTGATTCCGTTGGCGTCATCCACCGGGAGCGCGGCCAATGCGGCATCGTGGATGGAGTCGGCGCGCGCGGAGAGCGCGGCCGGGGTCATGTCCCGCGGGAGTTCCTGGATGCCGGTGGGGCGGTCGCAGCCCCACATGGCGGCCGCGGCGAGAACGAGTACGGCTTTCCGCATGTGCTTCCTGGTGCGGTCGTGAAGAATGGATGGCGGTCGCTGGTGGACGCGCCGGCAAGTGGATTCAATTCACGGGTCCGCTGTCACGCGTCGCCTGATACCGTGTCACGGGGCGGTCGGAGAGAAGGAACGGATTCGTCTTGTGCGATGTCGGATACTGTGAGTCGCTGCGCCGATTTGTGAGCGGTCGAAAGCCGCCGCTCATGACGCGGTGCATCGCGTGCGTGGCGCCGGGCACCTCTGATTCTGTACACTGATCGCGAACGGTTCCGCCGGATGAGGTTCACGCCGCGGTCACTCGTCCTGTACCGCGGATCGCACGCGGGCGTCTCGCGATCGCCGCCGCCGTCCTGATGGTCACCGGTCACCCCGAGCACGGCTTTCCTGATGCCTGATTCCCGCATTCTGCACGTAAACGTCGGGGCCGTCCGCGAGGTGGAGTGGCGCGGCCGGCTCGTGACGACGGGGATCTGGAAGGCGCCGGTGGAGGGCCGCGTGGCCCTTCGCTGCGTCAACTTCGCGGGGGACGATCAGGCGGACCGCACGGTGCATGGCGGGCCGGACAAGGCAGTGTACGCCTACTCTCGCGAGGATTACGACTTCTGGCGAGAAGAGGAGGGATTCGACACGCCTCCCGGCCTGTTCGGCGAGAACCTGACCGTGGATGGCATCGACCTCTCGGCCGCGCTGGTGGGGGAACGGTGGAGCGTTGGATCCACCGTGCTGGAGATCGCGCAGCCTAGGATGCCCTGCTTCAAGCTCGGCCTTCGCGTGGGAGATGCGCATTTCCCGAGGCGGTTTCAGCGCGCGGGCCGGCCGGGCGCGTACTTCCGTGTCGTGCAGGAGGGCGAAGTAGGCGCGGGCGATGCCGTGCGCGTGCTGGAGCGGCCGGACCACGGCATTACGCTGCGGTACATGACGGAGGTGCTCACCGATCGCGGGAAGGCCGCCGCCCTGCGCGCCGTCCCCAACCTGCCGGAGTTCTGGGATGACATCGCGCACGGGCGGATCGCGCTGGAGTAAGCCGGTCCGCGGATCACCGGCCGTCTGAGCATCCACACCTCGGTGAGCGTCCATGCCTCCCTGAGCATCCCATGCCTCCCTGAGCGAATGAATCCGCCGCTCAAACAGCGGGAACCCCCGACACCGGCCGCTGGCGCGTCCGGTTCGGGGCTTCAACTGCGTCCCGCGATCACGAACAAAGCCGTCCCCGCAGTCCGCGCAGGCGAACGCCTCATAGTTCGACGCGCGGTTTCAACCGCCGGGCGAGAGTTGCGGCCGCGCGCGGTGGCCTGTTCCCGCGCCGAGCGGCTCCCCCTCTCCCGCGGAGCGGGTGGAGGGGGCTGGGGGGGCTGGGGGGAGGGGGCCTTTCCGCCCGCGCCGCCTCGTCCGGAACGCCCGATACTGGGGTGTGCTCCCTCTCCCACATCCGTTCGTGGGAGAGGGTCGTCGCGCGCAGCGCGCGGGGTGAGGGCCCGCACCGCTCGCGAACTTGGCGGGCGGGTTGTACCTTGGACGCCTTTCGCGGGGCCGGCGCCCGCGCCCGTCCGTCCACGTCAAGCCGCAAGGGCCGCGTGTTCAACAAGATCCTGATCGCCAACCGCGGCGAGATCGCCCTGCGCGTCATTCGCGCCGCGCACGAACTGGGAGTCAAGGCCGTCGCCGTGTACTCCGAGGCGGACCGCCTGGCCCCCCACGTCCTGGCCGCCGACGAGGCGTACCTCATCGGTCCCGCGCCCAGCGCGCAGAGCTACCTCAAGGCCGACGTCCTCATCGACGTCGCCAAACGGTGCGGCGCCCAAGCCATCCACCCCGGCTACGGCTTCCTCTCCGAGCGCGCGCACTTCATCCAGGCCGTGCGCGACGCGGGGCTCGTGTTCATCGGCCCGTCGCCCGACGCGGTGACGGCCATGGGCGACAAGACCGCCGCGCGCGCCCGGATGATCGACGCGGGCGTACCCGTCGTCCCCGGCACCAAGGAGGCGCTGGCCGATGCGGCCGAGGCGCGCCGCGTGGCCGGCGAAATCGGCTATCCCGTGCTGCTCAAGGCCGCGGCGGGCGGTGGCGGCAAGGGAATGCGCATCGTGCGCGGCGAGGACGAGATCGAAAAGGCGTTCGAGTCCGCCGGCAATGAGGCGCAGTCGGCGTTCGGCGACCGCAGCGTCTACATCGAGAAGTTCCTGGAAGGCCCGCGGCACATTGAAATCCAGCTGCTGGCGGACCGGCACGGCACCACGCTGCACCTGGGCGAGCGCGAGTGCAGCATCCAGCGCCGCCACCAGAAGCTCATTGAAGAAGCTCCGTCCGCGGTCCTGACGCCGGACGAGCGCGCGGCCATGGGCGCCATGGCCGTCGCCGCCGCGCGTGCCGTGAACTATGAGGGCGCGGGGACGGTGGAGTGCCTGTACCAGAACGGCGAGTTCTTCTTTCTGGAGATGAACACGCGCATTCAGGTGGAGCATCCGGTGACGGAACTGGTGACCGGGATCGACCTGGTGCAGTGGCAGATCCGCATTGCCGCGGGCGAGAAGCTGCCGTTTGCGCAGGACGACATCACGTTCACGGGGCACGCCATCGAGTGCCGCATCACCTCGGAGGACCCGGCCAACAACTTCATGCCGTCCACCGGGCGCATCCAGAACCTGCTTATCCCCAGCGGCCCCGGCGTGCGCTGGGACGGCGGCATCACCCCGGGCGTGGAAGTGGGGCTGTTCTACGATCCCATGCTGGCCAAGCTGATCGTGCATGCGCCCACGCGCATCGAGGCGGTGGACCGGATGAAGCGCGCGCTGGCCGAACTGCGCGTGGAGGGCGTGGATACGAGCGTTCCGTTCCACCTGCGGGTGATGGACGAGCCGGAGTTCCGCGAGGGCCGGCTGGACATCAAGTACCTGGAGCGGCACGAGGACCTGATGACGGCGCAGCCGGATGAGGACACCATCCGCGCCGCCGCCCTGGCCGCCGCGCTGCTGGAGGAAGAGCGCCGTACGCACCGCGCCATGCCGCGCGCCGGCACCGCCGCGGCCGCCGCGCCGGTGAGCGGATGGCGCCAGCGCGGATGGAGAAACCGGTGAGCGACCGCCGCGGCGGGCGCGACCGGGGACGTTCGGCGCGCCCGGCTCCCGGGCCGCGCCGGCCACGACCGCCGGTGCAGCTGCGCATCGATTCCATCGCCGCGGGCGGGGAAGGAGTGGGGCGGCTGGCGGACGGGCGCGTCTGCTTTGTCCACCGCACCGCGCCGGGCGACCTGGCCGAGGTGCAGTTGACGGAGACGCGCGACCGGTGGACGCGCGGGACGCTGCTGCGCGTCATCGAGCCGTCGCCGGAGCGGCGGGAAGCGGTGTGCCCGTTTTACGCGCGGTGCGGCGGGTGCACGCTGGAGCACCTCACGTACGACGCACAGCTGGCGGCAAAGGGCCGCATCGTGGGCGACGCGTTGACGCGCATCGGCGGGGTGGCGGTGGAGGCGCCGGAGGTGGTGCCGTCCCCGCGCGAGTTCCGCTACCGCAACCGCGTGAGCTTCGCGCTGCGCAGGACGGAGCACGGCCGCGTGGAGGCGGGGTTCCACGCGCTCGGCGCGCCGGACGAGATCGTGGACCTGGACGGAAGCTGCCTGCTGTTCGAGGAGGCGATCGCGCGCGTGTGGGACGGCATCCGCGCCAACTGGGGCCCGGACGCGCGGCGCCTTCCTTCCGGCGCGCAGCTGCGGCTCACGCTGCGCGCCTCGGCGAATGGCGAGGTGTCGCTGCTCGTGGAAGGCGGATTCCACCCGGGGCGGCCGCTGGAGCTGATCGCCGCCGTCCCCGGGCTGGTGGCCATCTGGCACCGCCCGGGGGAGAACAAGGCGGAGCTGATCGCGGGCGCGCCGGGGCTGCCGGAAACGTGGGGCGACGAGACGGTGGAGCTGAGCGGCGCCGCCTTTCTGCAGGTGAACCGCGCGGCGGCGGAACTGCTGGAGGCGCACGTCCTTTCGCTCGTGGGCGACGTGGCGGGCAGGACGGTGGTGGACGCGTACTGCGGCGTGGGGCTGCACGCGCGTCGCCTCGCGCGGGCCGGCGCGCGGGTGACGGGAATCGAACTGGATCCCGACGCCGTGGCCGAGGCGCGCAGGAGCGCGCCGGAGGGCGCCGTCTTCATCTCGGGATACGTGGAAGCCGTGCTGGCGGAGCATCTTCCCGCGGACCTCGTCATCCTGAACCCGCCACGCGCGGGCATCGCGGCGGAGGCGGCGGACGCGCTGGCCGCCCAGCCGGCGGAGCGCATCATCTACATCTCCTGCAACCCCGCCACGCTCGCGCGCGACATCAGGCGCCTGGGCCCCGGCTACCGCATGGAGAGCCTGCGCTCGTTCGACCTGTTTCCGCAGACGGCGCACGTGGAATCGGTGGTGCTGCTGGTCCGCGCCTGAGCAGGATCTTTGGTCGATAACGGAAAACGGGCCGCCGGGACGCAATCGTCCGGCGGCCCGTCTGCTTTCGCCGATGCCGCGTCAGCAGTAGTGGGGGTCGGTGTCGGGCGCACAGTTTTCCGCACAGAACCACGGTCCCCCCGTGGTAAAGGTGGAATCGAAGTGTACCTGTACTTCGTTCACCTCGAACGTCTCGACAGCGAGAGATTCGACGGTCAGCTTGGGCGAGCGCATGCGACCTTGCCTTTTTTCAGGGTCCTAACCTTCGGGAGCGAGCTGGTGCCAACCTCCGGCGGCCCGTCTGCTTCGCGGGGATAATGTCAGTGCTCGATCAGGTCCGTCGTACACGACGTCACGCTGCAGGCGCAGACGGTGAACACCGATCCGCCGCAGTTCTGCATGGACTGGCAGGCTCCCCCGGTCGGCTCCACTCGCACGCAGGTGATGGGCTGCGTGCAGGGATACGTTTCACCATTGGCGCGCACGGTTCCCGTCATCCCCGTGGCATCGCGCGCCGTCTCAAAGGAGTCTACCCGCAGGTTCTCGAGGTTGAGCTTCAGCTTCTTCATGGCATCCGTCGCAGGCGGGAGTTCGGGGGCGCGCCTGCCGGACTGGCTGCGGCCGCCGACCAAGATGAAAACATATTACGTCGGATTAGGAACATGTCAATGATCTTGTCGGCCGCGTCCTCTCAACGAGGAGCAGCGCCTGCGTCGATCGGTTCAGCTTGTGTAGCTGAGTGATTCGGTACCGCCGGCAAGCGTTCGTGAAAGAGGCACGTGGATCGCCGTCGGATGTCCGTTCGCGCCTGAGCGGAATGTACGGCTGATGACGGAAACGGGCCGCCGGACGATTGCGTCCGGCGGCCCGTCGTACGGCTGAGCGGGGGATCAGCCGGCTTGGTCCTGCTCCGCCACCACGGGGCAACCGGCCGCCGAGCAGAGCAGTTTTTCGGTGTTGCCGCAGAGGCAGCTGAGCGTGATGCAGATCCACGTGCAGCCGAAGTCCTCGCTGTCGCCCTGGGCCCGGACGGTGCCGCGCTCGCCTTGGCCGCCGTTGGTGGTATCGAACGACTGCACCTGGAGGGAGTCGATCTGCAGCTTGAGCTTCTTCATGGGGATGAACCGGTGTGGCGGATGGAGCAGAATCCCGCGCGGCGTTCGGGGGAGCGCGGCGGGTTGGGAGGTGCGACATCCCAAGTTCCCGGCGTGAAAGGCGCACGTCAAGCAAACAGGACGGATAGGCCATATTCGGCGGAAAACAACGGGCCGCCGGACGATCGCGTCCGGCGGCCCGTTGCCCGTTGGCGCGGCGCTTTCAGTGCAGGACCAGCTCGTCGTCGCAGGAGGTGACGCTGCAACCGCAGACGGTGTAGAGCGAGCCGCAGTTCTGCACGGACGGGCAGGCGCGCCCGGTGGCGTCCGCGTGCACGCCGCCGGCGGGGTGCGTGCACGGACCGCGTTCGTCGTTGGCGCGCACGGTGCCGCGCGCGTCCGCGGCCGAACGTGCAGTCTCAAACGAATCGACCCGCAGGTCGTCGGGGTCCAGCAGCAGCTTTCTCATCGGCTCTCGCCCGTTCCGTGGATCGCCAGCGCCCGCGTGAATCAACCATCATCCGCGCCGGACGGGAATGCGCCCGCCCAGCGAAGGGTGGGAATCGGTGCCGTCCGGTATTGTGTCGGATAAGGTTGTTTGCACGATGCGTGGCGGAACCGCGCCCGTCAAGAGCCGCGGCGGACGATGGGCTCCCGGCGGGCTTGCGGCTCCGTCGTCGCGGGCGCACCTTGCTGCGGCCGAAACCATTCCTTCATCTGACCGCGGAACGCACCGCATGCGCTACTTCGTTACGATCGCCGGACGTGAGGTGGAAGTGGACCTTACGGGCGCCACGCCGGTGGTGGACGGCACGCCCATGGAGGCGCAGCTTTCCACCCTTCCGGGCACGCGGACGCGCCACCTGATCGCGGGCGACCGTTCGTACGCCTTTGCCGTCAGCGCGGGCGACCGCAAGGGCCGCTGGCACCTGGCGCTGGGCGCGGACCGCCTGACCGCCGACGCCGTGGACGAACGCACCCGCGCCATCCGCGAAATGACCGGCGGCGCCGACGACGTGGCCGACAAGACCATCCTGGCGCCCATGCCGGGGCTGGTGCTCAAGGTGGAGGTCGAGGTGGGCCAGACCGTGCGCGCGGGCCAGGGCGTGGTTGTCGTGGAGGCGATGAAGATGGAAAACGAGCTCAAGGCCCCCGCGGACGGCGTGGTCGCCAGCATCGCCGTCGCGCCCGGCCAGACGGTGGACAAGGGCGCGGTGCTGATCGTGCTGGAGTAGCAGTACGAAAGTACGAAAGTACGAAAGTACGAAAGTACGAAAGTACGAAAGTGAACGGAGGCCCCGGGCCTGATCGGTTCTTCCCGGGGCACTCGGTCGTGAGCACGGGGCACTTCGGTTTCTCTTCTGGGCACTTTCTTTCCGCGGTATCTCCCACACCCGTACCCCAATCCGCCATGTACCGCCGCATCAACGATTTCGTGAGCGACTGGAAGCGTGATTCGCAGTCCACGGTCAACCTGTTCTCCCGCCTGACGGATGAGTCGCTCAACCAGCGCGTGGGCGCCGAGGGGCGCACGCTGGGCCGACTTGCCTGGCACGTGACCGAAACCGTACGCGAGCTGATGGAGACGGCGGGCGTACCGGGCGTGACCGGCCCCGAGCAGCATTCGCCCACGCCCACCTCCGCCGCCGAGATCACGCGCGCGTACGAGGAAGCGGCCGCATCGCTTCCCGACGTGGTGCGCGCCGCCTGGACGGACGAGGTGCTGGGTGAGGAGTTGATGATGTACGGCGACGTGTGGAAGAAGGGCACCGTGCTTTCGGCGCTGATGCTGCACCAGGCGCACCACCGCGGGCAGATGACGGTGCTGATGCGGCAGGCCGGTCTCACGGTCCCGGGCGTGTACGGCCCCGCCGCCGAAGAGTGGGCCGCCATGGGCGCACCCGTTCTCCCCTGAAGCACACGATCGAACGCAGGGCCGGCGCGCGTCGCCGGCCCTGTCGTCGTTGCCCTCCCGGCCGATCCGATCGCGTTCTTTTTTTTGTCCCCCCGACTATTCTATTCTCTGATTCTCCGCACGGCTGCCCATCCGGCGGGCTCTGACGACGACCTCAATGTTGATGGAAACAATGAGCGCCTCCCATTCTGATGAGCGCCGATGATCTCCCGGCTTCGCGTGCTGCAGATTACGGAGGCCCCCCGCGCGGGCGACGCCGCGAGCCGCCGGTTCGGCATCTTCATCCTTGCGCTGATCGCGGCGAACGTGCTGGCCGTCATCCTTGGATCCGTGCCGGAACTGGAGGCGCGGTGGGAAGCGGAGTTCCGCGCATTCGAGGTGTTTTCGGTGGCGGTCTTCAGTGTGGAGTATCTCGCCCGCGTCTGGTCGTGCGTGGAGGACCCGCGGTACCGGGGCGCGGTACGCGGCCGGCTGCGCTACATGCTCCGTCCGCTCGCGTTGATCGACCTGCTCGCGATCGCGCCGTTCTTTGTTCCGGCGGCGGCGCTCGACCTGCGGTTTCTGCGGGCGATGCGCCTGTTCCGGCTGGTGCGGCTGCTCAAGGCCGGGCGGTACGTCACGGCGCTCGGCCTGTTCCGGCAGGTGATCCGCCAGAAGCGCGAAGAGCTGGTCCTGTCACTCGCGCTGATGGCCGTGCTGCTGATCGTGTCGTCGTCGGTGATGTACATCGCGGAGAACGGCCGGCAGCCCGACGAGTTCTCCAGCATTCCCGCAAGCATGTGGTGGGCGGTGGCCACGCTCACCACGGTGGGATACGGAGACGTCATCCCCGAAACCCCGTCTGGCCGGCTTGCGGCGGGCCTCATCAGCATCGTGGGGATTGGATTGTTCGCGCTTCCCACGGCGATCCTGGGCGCCGGCTTCGTGGAGGCCGTCCAGGCCCGAAGGGAGCCCGCCGCCTGCCCGCATTGCGGAGGCCAGCTTCACTGACCGGCGGCCGACGGAAGACATCTCTCGATATGGCCTGATCCGGGCGCGGCATGGTCCACCGCGCACTGCACGGTTGGCCAGGTGGCCGATCATGATTGCCGGTTATCTGCTTCCTGATAAGTGTTTGATGGAGGTGCGTATCGGGCTGGTGCAAGGCTGCGGGGTTGAATCAAAGAAATATGTTGCGGCTTGAAAGGAACGGCCTTACTCTGGAAAGACCTCCCCGCCCGCACTGGGTGTGCAGGTCCACCGTTTCCGGAGACAGACCATGCGGATCAGAAACACACTCGGCGTTCTCGCGGCGTTTTCCGGATTCGCGCTCTCCGGATGCTCCGGCGAGGCGGGCGGCGGCATCACCGCGCCACACGACGGACCGCGGCTCGTAGGCGTCACCACCAGCGTGACGGTAACCTGCCCCACGCCCATCAAGCCGGCCCAGGGCGGGCAGTGCACCGCGTACGGCCGCGACGTGGACGGCCAGTTCACCAGCAGCAGCGCGACCTGGTCCAGCTCCAACACATCCAAGGCCACCGTTTCAGCCTCCGGCGTAGTGACCGGCGTGGCGACGGGCACGGCCACCATTTCGGGCGTGGTGGACGGCATCACCGGTACCAAGGTGGTCGCCGTCACGCCCGACATCTACATCGACGGTCCGTCCAGCGTGCGTTCCAACCAGGTCTGCTCGTTCTTTGCGGAAGTCACGGCGGGAACCTCGCCGTACACGTACGCCTGGTCATCCAACAACGGCATCTACGATTACGGCTACACCTTCAACGAGCCGTGGACATGGACGGGGCACAGCTCGTCCAACTTTACGCTGTACCTGACCGTAACCGACGCGAGCGGCCAGAGCACGAGCGTCACCAAGTACGTGTCCATCAGCGCCGGCGCCCCGTCGGTCTGCATCATCTGATCGCGGATGGCGTGAAAAAGAAGGGCCGCACCGATGCTTCGGTGCGGCCCTTGTCGTCGTAGCAGCGGAAAGTCTGGAAACTGCCCTCACGCGGAGGCCGCGGGGGTCGCGGAGGTCGCGGGGAACAGCAACGGAAAGCATCACACAGAGTTAACAGAGTCAACAGAGGAGCAGCAGAAATGGATCATGCCCGGCGTCTCCGATCAACGCTTTTGATCGTTTACTGTTAACTCTGTTGACTCTGTGTGCGTCCAATCTGTTGCCCTCCCCGCGACCTCCGCGAACCTCCGCGACCCCCGCGTGAGATGCAGTTACGAACTCTGCTGACGCCGCAGAATCAGGGCGACCACGAGGACGACGTGGGGATCTGCGATGGATTGCGGGCCAGAAAGTACCGCAGGTCGCCCAGATCGTATCCACCGTCCGAGTTGCCGCGCCCGTCCAGCACCTCGCGCTCCTCTGCGGACAGCCCCGGCCCTTCGCCCAGGAATTCAGAGGCGGCGCGCGCAAAGGTGATCGCCGACTCCGTTACCGCGTTGGCGTTCTCCGCCGACCGCACGCGCGCCTCCGACACCCGGATGGCCGACGGCTCCGCGCGGGTGAAGTGGATGCGGTAGTCGATCATGAACAGCCGGTGGTCGTTGTCCGGCGCCACCACGGCCAGCACCTGGCTGGCGGGCGGCGCCTGGCCGGATTCCATCCGCGCCACAAAGCTGATGGGCCCGCCCACCAGCACGCGCGGGTCGTTGATCATCAGCACGCGCACGCTGTCCGCGCCGCGCGCGCGCCCGATCAGAATGCGCCCCGGCGCCGAAAGCGACTGCAGCCCCGGGCGAGCCAGGTTGAACACGGCCGCGCCCTCCTGCGCGTTGGACGACTGCAGCGAACCCATGTAATCGCCGCCCAGTACGGGCTCCGTCACGTCCACGCACGCCGTTGCCGCCAGCCCGGCGAGCAGCGCGCACAGCACACATCGCATCGTCATCCGCCACTCACGGCAGGGGAAAGGGATGCGGCCGGCCACCCGGGCCGGCCGCCGCGGGAGCGCGCTCAGAACCGCACCGTGGCGCCCAGCCGCAGCGAGCGCGGCGGCACCCGGTCGCGCACGGCGCGGTAGAAGCCCGACTCCAGCCCGAACTGGTCGGTGTCGCCACGGTAGTTGAGCCCCTGGTTCACCGACGTGTTCCACGCGATGGGCGTGTCCTGGCCCAGCACGTTGATCCCGTCCAGCTCCAGCACCCACTCCGCCGGCCCCATCCGCACCCCGCGCTCCAGGTGCAGGTCCAGCTGCACGCGCTCCGGATACGCCTCGGCCCCGCGCGTTTCCACGAACACCGGCTGCCCGTTGGAGGGAAAGAACAGGTGCGACGACAGGCTGTCGCGGTTCAGGTCGAAGAAGCTGTACAGCGCCGGCGAAAGCTCAAAGCGCGGCGTGTAGCGGTCGCCGCCCGCCCATGAGAAGAGAAGGCCGCCGCGAAAGGCCGCGGGGAGCGAGCCGTACACCCACGTCTTGATCTCCATGGGGCTGCTGTTGGGGAGCAGTCCCGTGGCGTTCACGCTCTGGTTGGGATTCACGAACTGCCCGGCGGAATAATCCCCGGTTTCGTCGTATCCGCCCACGTTGTCCAGGTTGCCCCGCAGCCGCGAATACACCGCGCTGATCACGCCGCCAAAGCGCGGATAGCCGAAGCGCACCACGCCCTGGATCTGGTGAAAGCTGCGCTCCGCCCCCGGCGCGTTGGTGATGACCAGGTCCGGGTTCCACGTGAGCCGGTCGCGGTCCGCCAGCGTGAGGCCCGGCGGAACCTGCCCGCACTGGCAGTCGTTGGCGATGGCGGTAAGGAACTCGATGAGCAGGTTGTTGGGGACGTACACGCGGTCCAGCCGCAGCCCGCGTCCCAGGTACTCCACCTGGTCCACTCCGGGGCCGAAGACGGCGATGTTGTCGAACGCCGTGTAGTTGGTGGCGGCGTTGCGGTCCACCAGCGCCACCATGTTGCGGTTCTGCCGGTTGACGTACACCAGCTCCGCTTTCCAGAAGCGTCCCAGCTGCTTTTCGGCGCCCAGCACGAACTCGTCCACGTACGGCTGCCGGTACCCCGGATCCACCGGGCCCGTCTGGTTCAGCCGCACGGCTTCCTGCAGGCGGAACACGCCGGTCTGCGCCAGCTGGTCGCGCTCGGACTGCGTGAAGCGCTGGTCGATGGAGGTGGGCCGCGCGCCGTAGTACCACGTTTCGCGGTCGCTGAACACGTTGCCGCCCGCCACGCGCTCGTAGAACTGCGCGAACATGCTCTGGTGATAGCGCCCCGCGTGCGCCTTGACCACCAGGTCGTTGCGCCCGGTCACGTCCCAGGTGGCGCCCAGGCGAAAGTCCGGCGCGGCGTCCTGCATGGCGCGAAAGCGCGGGCCCACGTCGCCGGCGGGGGTGATGTATCCCTCCCACCAGCCGTAGCGGATGCCCGGCGCCAGCGTGAGCCGCGGGCCGATCTCCACGTTGTCCTGCAGATAGACGGCGGCGTTGCGCACGTCGGCGTTCAGGTTCACCTCGCCGCCCCACTCGGTGGGCACCACGCCGCCCCAGGTGAAGGCGTCGTCGGGGTTGAAGCGCGAGTAGTTGCGGCCGAACGAGGGGCGCCACGTCATCCCCCCGTTGCGCAGCCGCTGGTCGATCCAGGTGCCCGCGCTGTACTCGCCGCCCGCCTTGAGCGAATGCCGCATGCCGCCGCGCGCGATCTCCCACGTGAGCGATGACTGCACCGTGGCCGACGACGGCGCCTGCCGCGAGCGGAAGGGCGCGTTCAGAAAGGTGGGCTGAAAGCGGTTCAGGCCGTACAGCACCACCGCCGCGCGATCCTCGCCTGCGGCGGGCTCGCGCCGCTCGTCACGCTCGAAGGTGGCGGCGGAAATCTGAAAGGCGCGTCCGGGCCCCAGCAGCCGCTCATACCGCGCGTTGCCGAACGTCGTGGGCGCCGTCATGCGCGACAGCGGCTCGGGCTCGTATCCGGTGCTGCCGATACCGTCGGACGTGGCGTTCAGGTATCCGCCGGACACCATCAGCTGGTCCACCCCGGTGGGCTGCCACGACAGCTTGCCGAACAGCTTCTGCTCGTCGCGCTGAATGCCGAACGGGGCGTAGAAGCCTTCGCGGGTGATGAGGTTGTTGGGGACGCGATCCTCGCGGGTGATCACCTGGCCGCCCAGGTAGTAGAAGAGGCGGTTGCGGATGATGGGTCCGCGCAGTTCGCCCTCCACGTCGTAGCGGGAGCGGATCTCGGAGTTGACGTCGTAGCGCTGCAGGTTGCTGGCGGTGAGCGCGGCGGCGTTGGCGCGGACGGTGAACTCGCCCTGAAAGTCGTTGCTGCCGCTCTTGGTGATGAGGTTCACCAGCCCGCCCTGGAAGTTGCCGTACTCCGCGGCCGCGCCCAGCCCGCGCACCTGCACCGCCTCCAGCCAGTTTAGCGAGGGCTGCACCAGGTCGCCGCCCACGCCGGGGTGGTTGGCGGCCAGCCCGTCGATCTGGTACTGGTTGGCCTGCGCGGTGGCCCCGCCAAAGACCTGTGCCCCGCGCGCGCCGGGCGTGAGCGCGACGGCGGCGGAGGGGTCCTGCGCCAGCGGCAGCAGTTCGATCGCCGTTTCCGTCACCCGGGTGTCGAAGCCGGTCTGCGTGCGGTCCAGCGACACGTCGTTGTCCGACACCACCGTCACCGTGTCGATCATCACCGGGCGCGACTCGATCACAAAGTCCTGCTGCAGCGTCTCGCCCGGCGCCAGGAGGACGATGTCGCGCCCTGTCTGGTAGCCGGAGCGGCGGATGCTCACGGTGTAGCGCCCGGTGGGCAGCCCCACGATGCGGTAGGCGCCCGTGGCGTCCGTGCGGGCGTTGCGGCGCAGCGTGCCGGGCGACTGGTTCAGGTCCACCAGCGCCGCCACCACGGGCGCGCCGGTGGGGTCCGTCACGCGTCCCTGCAGCGTGGCGGCCTGTGCGTGGAGCGTGCGCGCGCCGGCCAGCGTCGCGAGCGTGAGGAGGATGGCCGCGCAGGCGAAACCACGGGCGCGGTGGAGCATCGAACGGAGAAGTTGGGTCATGCGGCCTCCGGGAAGAGGGGAATCCGCGGTGCGCGGAGGGGGCCTGCCGGGTGTGTCGTGCGCGGGCGTGCGCGAACCTGCGGGTGCTGAACGAAAGAACGCGGGAACCCGTGGATTGTTACAGTTCTGGAGCAGGGCGCGCAACCGGGTCATGCGACCGAGATCCGTGGCGGGCGGCGACCTGGGTTAACTGCCCTCACGCGGGGGTCGCGGAGGTCGCGGGGGAACAGCGGATGCAACTCCAGTCCTCGCTCTTTCCTCCGTGACCTCCGTGCATCCTCCGTGGCCTCCGTGTGAAACGGCAGTTGCAGTACGGTCCCGCGCCCCGAGAGCTCATCGCCGCCGCGCCTGACATCCTTCCGTTGCTGTTCCCCGCGACCCCCGCGAACCCCCGCGGCCTCCGCGTGAGGGCAGTTTACAGAGACGGAGCACGAACGATGGCGAACTGCGCGCGACAAGTTAAGTTGTCGTCCCCGGCGCGGAGCCAGCACTCCGCACTCACGCACACCGCACTCACGCACTTTCCGTCAAACCGATGAGCGATCCCGTGGCGGCCACCAACCTGGGCGAAGACTCCGGCAGCACCGGCCCGGCGAACGAAGGCAAGCGCTCGTGGACGGAGCGGCTGGTGTCGCCCGCGCTGGGCAGGCACCCGGAGCGCCGCCAGAGCTTCACCTCCACCAGCGGCGTGGACATCGACCGGCTCTACACGCCAGAAGACGCGGCGGGGCAGGACTACGCGCGCGACCTGGGCTATCCCGGCGAGTTCCCCTTCACGCGCGGCATTCAGCCCACCATGTACCGCGGGCGCTTCTGGACCATGCGCCAGTACGCCGGCTTCGGTACGGCGGAAGAAACCAACACGCGCTTCAAGCTGCTGCTGGAGGCCGGGCAGACGGGCCTTTCCACCGCGTTCGACCTGCCCACGCAGATGGGGTTCGATTCGGACCATTCCATGGCGATGGGCGAAGTCGGCCGTGTGGGCGTGGCCATCGACAGCGTGGACGACATGCGCACGCTGCTGGACGGCATTCCGCTGGACCGCGTCAGCACGTCCATGACCATCAACGCCACGGCCAGCATTCTCCTGGCCTTCTACATCGCGGTCGCGGACGAGCGGGGAATCGACCGCAAGTCGCTGTCGGGGACGATCCAGAACGACATCCTCAAGGAGTACATCGCCCGCGGCACGTACGTCTTTCCGGTGGAGCCGTCGCTGCGGATGATCACCGACATCTTCGCGTTCTGCCACGCCGAAGTGCCCCGGTGGAATACCATTTCCATCAGCGGCTACCACATCCGTGAGGCGGGCGCCACGGCCGCGCAGGAGATCGCCTTCACCTTCGCCAACGCCATGGAGTACGTGGCGCGCGCGCTGGACGCGGGGCTGCCGATCGACAAGTTCGCGCCGCGGCTCTCGTTCTTCTTTGCCTCGCACAACGACCTGTTCGAGGAAGTGGCCAAGTTCCGCGCGGCGCGGCGCCTGTACGCGCGGCTCATGCGCGAGCGCTTCGGCGCGGGCGACGAAGCGGCCAAGCTGCGCTTTCACACGCAGACCGGCGGCGTGACGCTGCAGGCCCAGCAGCCGCTGAACAACGTGGTGCGCGTGACGGTGCAGGCCATGGCGGCGGCGCTGGGCGGCACGCAGTCGCTGCACACCAACGGGTATGACGAGGCGCTCTCGCTCCCCACGGCGGCCGCGGCCACACTGGCGCTGCGCACGCAGCAGGTGCTGGCGTACGAGTCCGGCATCGGCGACACGGTGGACCCGCTGGCCGGCTCGTACTACGTGGAAAGCCTGACGGACGCGCTGGAGGAAAAGGCCCGCGGCTACCTGGACCGCATCGAGGAAATCGGCGGCGCGGCGGAGGCGATCGCGTACATGCAGGAGGAGATTCACCGCGCGGCGTACGAGTTCCAGATCGCGGTGGAGAACGGCGACAAGACCATCGTGGGCGTCAACAAGTTCAAGGGGCAGGAGGAAAAGCTGGACCTGGGCCAGCCGGACTTCAGCGCGCTGGAGCAGTCGCAGCGCACCAAGCTGGCCGGCATCAAGGCCGGCCGCGACGACGCCGAGGTACGCGCCCGGCTGGAGGCCGTGCGCGCCGCCGCCCGCGGCACCGAGAACCTGATGCCCCGCATCGTGGACGCAGCCAAGGCGATGGTGACCCTGGGCGAAATCAGCGACGCCCTCCGCGCCGAGTGGGGCGTGTACCGGCCGGTATAATCCGCGACTGCCGCAGCCACATGGACGACATGCTCCTGCCCAGCTTCACGGTTGAAGGCTTCCGGGCCATTCGCCACCTCACTCTCCCGGAACTCGGCAGGGTGAACCTCATTGTGGGCACCAACAACGCAGGCAAGTCGTCGCTGCTGGAGGCACTGGAACTCTTCTGCGAGCGCGCGAACGAAAGGTTTCTGGCGGCCAGGATCCTCAACCTCGTCAGCGAACACTCCGGGTACGAGCACCCGCTTTCCTCGATCGGAGTTCCCGCAGCCGAAGAGCCTGAGATCGTCCTCAATGCTCTGGAAGGTCTGTTCTACGGCAGCTTCAACGAGGGAAGAACCCGTCCCATCGTCCTGGGTCGTGCTGGCGAACCCGGCGTAATGAAGATCGTCATGCCGTGGAACGAGCCGGTCGGGGCGGATGGCGAGTACAGCGGTGAGCGGCCGCTGGCCCTCAACCCGGACTCGTGGGTGCTGGCGGTTCAGACCGAGGCGAACCGTCTGGAACTCGACCTTGAGTACTTCTCCCATATGGTTCCGCTGGCGCCACTCGGCCGAAGCGACGTTGTCGCCGTGCCTTCCGCCGGATTGTCGGGCCGGAACATCAGCAGCATGTGGGACAGGGTTCTCGTCCTCGGCGGCGAGCAGCAGGTGGAGGAGCACTTCCGCTCGCTCGTTCCCGGGCTCGAAAAGATTCTGCTCATCGGCGAGGGGCGGTCACGGTCGATCCTCTGCCGGGTGCGGGGCTCGGCGCGTCCAATTCCGCTCAGGAGCATGGGCGACGGAACCATTCGCATGTTCGGGCTCACCCTGGCCATGGTTCTGGCCGCCGGAGGCGCGCTGCTGGTGGATGAAGTGGAAAACGGGTTCCATCGCAGTGTTCATCATGACGTATGGAATTCCATCTTCGTGATGGCCGAACAGCTGAATGTTCAGGTTTTCGCCACCACCCACAGCTGGGAAGCGGTCGTGGGCTTCCAGGACGCGGCCAATCGCAGTCCCGCGAAGGGCATGCTCTACCGCCTGGACCGCAAGGACGACGGGATGATCCGGGCCGTGCGGTACTCTGAGCGAGACGTCGCGATCGCCGCTGACCAGCAGATCGAAGTCCGGTGAACGCGCCGATCGCGCCGGCCCGCCTGCTGTGGGTGGAAGGCAAAGACGATGCGGCCCTTGTAAACAGCCTGTGCCTCTCGCACAAGCTGCCCAGGTCCGCCTTCCTCGTGCGTGAAAACGGCGGGGTGGACGCGCTTCTGTCGGGTCTGCCGGTCGCGTTGAACGCGCCTGACCTCCTGTGCTTCGGAATCGTCGTTGACGCCAACGGGGATCCGGCCGCGCGCTGGGCGGTGATCAGGAGCGTGCTCCTGCATTCAGGCTACGCGGACGTTCCAGTCTCGATTGCGAGTGGGGGATTGATTCTGGCTCGCGCGGCGGATCTGCCACGGTTCGGGTTGTGGATCATGCCCGACAATGGCTCTGCGGGGATGCTCGAGGATTTCGCGGCGGCGATGATTCCGTCCTCGGACGTGCTGCTGCCGCACGCGCTCCACGTCGTGGACGGCCTTCCCGAGCGGCGCTTTTCTCCCGCGCACCGGGCCAAGGCTGTCATGCACACCTGGCTGGCGTGGCAGGCCGGCCCGGGTTCACCCATGGGCCAGGCGATCGGCAAGGGCGCCTTGGACGCGAACGCGCCCGCCGCTCGCGAATTCGTGGACTGGGTGCGGCGGCTGATGCTGGATGATGAGGGGGACGGCCGATGAACGACGGAGGGGCGGCGCCGCGGACGGCGCCGCCCCTCGCGCGTGCTGCCGGTGGTCAGCAGGGCTCGGTGGGGTCGTAGCAGGTGCCGCCGTTGTAGGTGCACGCGCCGCAGAGTGAGAGCGGGCGGTTGCAGATGGTGAGATCCGCAGTCCTCGTCGTACAGCCCAGCTGGCACGTTCCGTTGCAGCTTTCCTCGCAGGTGCCGTTGCAGCTGTCCGCGCAGGAGACGCGCGTGCCGCACCAGCACTCCACCTCGTAGCAGGTGCTGTCGCTGATGTCGTGGCCCTGCACGGTCCCGCCGCGAGGGCCGGGACGCGGGGTGGTGTCGAAGCTTTCGACGGACAGGTCTTCCAGGGCCAGGGCGAGCTTTTTCATGGGAACCTCCGGCGGGGATGAGAGGGAGCGGGAGTGAGGCGCGGCATCCGTTGCCGGCCCCGCGCATCGTACGCGGGGCCGGCCGCGCAGGTTCCCTATCGGACAATAGGTGGAAGATCGGGTCCCCGCGCCCGGCCCGGTCCAGAGCTCCGCAACCCGCGTGCGGCGTAATCCGTAACGCCCATCCGCACGACACGCGGGGCGAGCAATCGCGCCCCGGAGCACGGATTCCGCCATCGACCACGCATGTACGCCACCTGCATCTTCTGCCACGGCGCGCTGGGCGCCAACGAAAGCATCGAACACTTTCCCGTGGGCCGCCGGCTGGCGTTCGACGCGGCCAAGGGGCGGCTGTGGGCCGTGTGCCCGCGCTGCGGCCGGTGGAACCTGTCGCCGCTGGAGGAGCGGTGGGAGGCCATCGAAGAGTGCGAACGCGCCTTTCGCGGCACCACCCTGCGCACCTCTACCGAGCACATCGGCCTCGCGCGGCTGCGGGACGGCACGGAGCTGGTGCGCATCGGCGCGCCGCAGCGGCCGGAGTTTGCCGCCTGGCGCTACGGCGCACAGTTCACGGGGCGGCAGAAGCGCATGTGGCTTTCCACCCTTTCTGTCGCGGGCGCGGCGGCGTCCCTGGCGGGCGGCGCCGTCCTGACCCTGGCGGGGGCGAGTGTGCTGCCGCTGGTGGGGCTGGCCGGCCTTCCGCTCGCCGCCGTGGCGGAGTGGCGCAAGCGCGGCCTGCCCCGCGGCGCGACCGAACTGGAAGCCGGTGCCGCGCGGCAGACGCTGGTGGACAACGAGGGCGTACCCATCATGGAAAGGGGACGGGTGATGAGCCGCGTGCGGCTGCGGTCGCGGCCCGTGGGCGGGCATGCGTGGGCCGTGGAGGTGCACACGGCCAACCACTGGCTGGATCCCGCCACAGGCATCACCGATCCCCGGCCGCGCACGCACATGCTCACCGGCGGCGCGGCGCTGCGCACGCTGGCCGTGCTCACGGCGGAGGCCAACGCCATCGGCGGGTCGCGCAGTCAGGTGGACGGCGCGGTGCGGCTGATCGACCGCAACTTTACCGCGGAGCGCTTTCTGGCCCGGGCGGAGGAGCACGCGCGGGAACTGGGCGCGGGCTTTCGCGACGTGTGGGCGCTGCCGCCGGAGCTGCGCTTCGCACTGGAGATGGCGAGCAACGAGGACGCGGAAAAGCGCGCGCTTGAAGGCGAACTGGCGGAACTGGAGCGGCACTGGCGCGAGGCGGAAGAGGTGGCCGCCATCGCCGACCGGCTCGTCGTTCCCGCGGCGGTGGAGGCACGGCTGAACCACCTGCGCGGCGCCATCCCTCCACGCGCGCCGGGGCGTGGCGATTCGTCCGGACGATGACGCGTTCCGATCCACCTCGGACCCGCACAGCCGCTCTTTCACCCTGACGACAGACGAGAGCCCCGGCGCGACCTTCGCGCCGGGGCTCTCGTTCATCCCGCCGATGTTCATCCTGTAGACGGTCATCCCGCAGAGGTTCATCCCGCAGACGTTCATCGCACAGGCAATCACCCGCGGATGTTCGTCGCGTCAGCCGTAGGCGCGGGGAGCGGCGCCGGGCAGACGGCCGCGGCGCGCGCGGGCCATCAACCCGTCCAGGCTCCAGCTTCCCGCCCCGGCGAACGTCAGCAACAGGAAAAAGAAGCAGAACATGACCGCGGGCCCGCCGCCGTTGGTGGTGGGAAAGAAGGCCTGCGGCTGGTGGAACTGAAAGTACGCCACCGCCATCTCTCCGCAGAGGATGAACGCCGTGGGGCGCGTGAACAGGCCCAGCATGATCAGCAGCCCGCCCACCAGTTCCAGCAATCCGCCGATCCCGACCTGAGACATCAGCGGGATGGGCGGCATGGGCTGCGGCGGTGCGGGAATCCCGAAGAACTTGGTGGTTCCCGCCGCCATGAACAGCAGCCCCATCACGATGCGCGTGACGGCGAGTGCGCGCTCCGGCCAGGGTGCCCGCGCGGGTTCAAAGATCGACATCGGCGGCTCCCGCGTTGAGGGTGGCCACGTACTCGGCGAGCCGCTCCAGGGTCTGCTTTCCGCCTTCCGATGCGCGCTCGTCCATCATGGCCCGCCGTACCTCGGCCGTGGGGAAGAGCAGGCGGAAGGTGAGCCGGGTGCCTCGCTCGTGCTCATGGAACCGGGCGGTGACGCGAAAGGCGGGCGCCACCTCGTTGTCGCCGTCCGCGTCGGCGTGGTCGTACACCAGGCGTTCGGGGCGCACGACCTCGAGGTAGACGATCAGGTTGTCGTAATCGGTCCCGTCCGGCGCGTGCATCACGAACCGCCACCGGCCGCCCGGGCGCACGTCCATCTCCCGCGTGGTCGTGGTGAAGCCGCGCGGCCCCCACCAGTGGGCCATGTGCCGCGGATCCGTCCACGCGTCGAACACCAGTTCGCGCGGCTCATCGAAGACGCGTTCCAGCACCACCTCCCGGCCCGCCGTATCCGTCCCGTCGTCCATGAATTCCGTCATCGTCATCGCAATCCGTCCCCGTTGATCATGGGTTGATTCCCGCCCCATCCGTCCAACTCGCCCTTCCTCCGCCGTTCCCCGCGCACCCCTCCGTCAAAACCCCCGCGTCCTCCGCGATCATGCAGTGAACGGCGCCCGCGGCGGATCGGCGCCACGCCGCCGCGCGTCGATCCCCGCGGATCAGCCCGGCCGGGCCGCGGCGAGTTCGTGGACGAGCGTGCGCAGGCGCTCGTGAGCCTCGGCCATTCCCGGGTATCCGCCGCTCCCGGCCCAGCCCCGCAGGTGCTCCGGCCGCTGGAACGCGGCGCGGATGGTGAGGATCGTGGTGCCATCCTCTTCTTCCAGCGTGGCGGTTTCCACCGTGTCGGTTCCGGGCATGGGCTCGAACAGCCAGGTGTTCACGATGCGCGACGGGCGCTGCAGTTCCAGGTATTCGCCGCTGAACGCGATCTCGCCCTGCGGGGCGGGGAACACGTAGCGGAACCGGCCGCCCACGCGCGCGTCGATCTCGCACGAGGTCATGGGCATGCTGGCCGGGCCGTACCAGCGGCGCACGTGCTCGGGGCGGGTGCAGGCTTCCCAGACGAGTTCGCGCGGCGCCTGAAAGACGCGCGTGGCCACGACCTCGCGGTCGCTGCCGGGGGACTGCATCGGTCCGGAATCAGCCACGGTTGTCATCATCGGCCCTCTTCTCCCTCTGGAGTTCGCGAAGGTAATCCCCCAGCCGGTCCAGGCGTTCTTCCCAGAACCGGCGGTACTGCTCCACCCACTCGTCCACCTCGCGCAGCGGGGCCGCCTGCAGCCGGCAGGGCCGCCACTGCGCCTCGCGCCCGCGCTCGATCAGCCCCGCCTTTTCCAGCACCTTGAGATGCTTGGAGATCCCCGGCAGGCTCATGTCGAAGGGCGCTGCCAGTTCCGTGACCGTGGCCTCCCCGCGTGACAGGCGCGACAGGATCGCCCGCCGGGTGGGATCGGCGAGGGCGGCAAAGGTGACGCTGAGAGGATCGGGCGTTGACTGCATTTCGCTACTTGGTTAATTAGCTGATCGGTAAAGTAAGAAGAACGGGGGTGGGAGTCAATGATGTTGTTTGCGGGAGCGGAGAGGCCGGAGGGAACAGAAGTGACCAGCCCCAAGTGCCCGGTGCCGACCAGGGGATTCCGCGCTGAAGCTGCCCGGCGGAACGCCCGCCCGTTCCCCTGCGGAAGGTAGATCCTTCGTCGGCGCCAAGTGGCGGCACTGCAGAGAGATCGGCCGGCGCCCCCTCAGGATGACGCCTTGGGCGTTGGGGGCAAGGGTGTGGGTGCGACTACGCCACGAGGCGTCGCTGAGGAGCGTGCGCCGCGTACTTCGCCGCCGGGCAAGCGGTTGCGCACTACTACGCCGTGCGGGGCAGGCAGTTACGCGTCATCGCGCCGCGAGGCGTCGCTCAGGAAGCGTGCGCCGCGTAGTACGCCGCGGGGCCGGTTGGTTGCGCGGCACTGTGCCGTCAGTGGCGACCGAAGGATCTGCCGTCCGCCCAGCCAGCGCCGCCACGCACGCCCGGTCCGCCCGCGCGGCGACGCACTCACGCACTCACGCACCCCGCACTAACGCACTTCAGTTCCCTATCCCCGGCTTGGCACCATTTCCACCGCGATCCCCCTCCACTTGCCCTGGTTGAACCGCACCACGCTCAGCAGGCAGCGCGTCACGTGGCCGCACAGAATGGCGATCCAGATGTGGATGGGCTGCAGCGTTCCCATCGCGTCCAGCGTAAAGCAGATCCCCAGCGGCAGAATCACCTGCGAGATGATGGAGATGTACAGCGGGCTGCGCGTGTCGCCCGTCCCCTGCAGCCCGCCGGTGTACGTGAGCGCCACGGTGATGAAGAGCCCCGACACGCTCAGCACCCGCAACAGTTGCGTGCCGATGTCCGCCACGACCGGATCGTTCAGCCCGAAGATGGCGAGAAGAGGGCGGGGGATGGCCAGGAACAGCACCCCGATCACCGCCGCGCCCCCCAGCCCGATGCGCGCCGCCACCCGCACCGCGTCCGCCGCGCGCTGCGGATTGCCGGCACCCAGGTTCTGCCCCGCCACGGCCGCCGCGGCGCTCATCAATCCCACCGAGGTCCAGGTGATGAGCGAAAACAGCTGCGAGTACGCCACCGTAAACGCCGCCTGCGCCGCCGCGCTCTGCTGCAGCGACCCGATGAACGACAGCATCAGCACGCCGCCGATGTTCATCGCGATCCCCTGAATCCCCGTGGGCAGGCCGAAGCGGAACAGCGAGCGGATGATTCCCCAGTCCGGCGCCCACCCCTGCCCGCGGGGAAACTGCACCACCCAGCCGCCGTGCCACAGCTTCCACAGCCCGTACAGCGCCACCAGGCCGGACGCCATGGACGTGCCGATGGCCGCGCCCGTCGTTCCGTACGCCGGCACCGGCCCCAGCCCGCGGATCAGGATGATGTTCAGCACCAGGTTCAGCACCGTCATGGCCACGCCCAGCACCATGGGCGTGCGCGCGTCCCCGGCGGACCGCAGCGCGCCGCTCAGCATGAAGTAGATGAGCATGCCGCTGCTGAACAGAAACATGATGCGCAGAAACGGAAGCGCCTGGGCCTGCACGGCGGGCGCGGCGTTCACCATGTCCAGCAGCACGGGGGCGATGAAGTAGCCCACCGGCGCCATCACCCCCAGCGCGATCCCGATGGCGGTAAGGAACGCCTGGTACACGACGCGGTTCACCCGCTCCTCGTCGTTGGCGCCCACGAAGCGCGCGACCAGCACGCTCATTCCGCTGAACAGGCAGCTGATGAAGACGATGACCACCAGAAAGATCTGCAGCGCCACGCCGATCCCCGCGTTCCCCGCGAATCCGACCAGGTGGCCCACCAGCACGTGGTCCACGATGCCCTGCAGCCCGGCGATGACGTTGGTGAGCATGGTGGGCCACGCGAGCTTCCACACCGTGGCGCGGAGCGGGCCTTCAATGAGCGAGCGGTCGTAGCGGCCCGCGCGCGCCGGCGCGGCGGGCGGGTCGCTCTCGGGGGCGGCGGACTGCGCGGGAGTGGCGGTTTCGGTCAAGCGTTCTCGGTGGATTGGGAAGTTGTGGCGTCCGCGATCGTCCCCGCGTCGGCGAAGCCCAGGCCGTGCCCCGCGAGAATGTCGCGCAGCAGGCGCACCGCCCTTGGACCCATGCCGTGCAGCTTCAGCAGCTCGCGCTCGCTCACGCGCGAAAGCTGCTCCAGCCGCGTGATCCCGGCGTTCACCAGTGCCCTGCGGGCCGGCGCGCCGAACGTGGTGGGAAGATCGCTTTCCGTGACGTCAGCGGTCATGGGTCATTCCGCGGATCGGGCTGAAGGTGTCGCGTCCGCGATCCACCGGCGTCCAGATGGAGAGAAGATGTACGACGCGGGGACGGAGGGGAAGGCAGGTGGCGTAATCGGAAACATGCATATGCATGGAACCTGTCCGCCGCAACCCCCGCGCACGCTCGTTACACGCGCGGCGTGACGGGGGAGCTGCGTCTTCATCCCGGCGCTTCCGCCGGTGCTTCGGCGACCAGCTGGGGGGCGGGACGGTGCCCGGCCCATTGCAGCAGCGCGTCCAGGGCGGGGCAGAGCGCCTGCCCCCAGTCGGTCAGGCCGTACTCCACCTTGGGCGGCACCTGGTGATGCACCACGCGCCGGACGATGCCATCCGCCTCCAGCTGCCGAAGCTGCTGGATGAGCATCTTCTGCGAGACGGCGGGAATGGCGCGCTCCAGCTCAGAGAAGCGCAGCACCCGGCCCCCGAACAGGTGGAACAGAATCACCAGCTTCCACCGCCCTTCCAGAACGCGGAGCGCCTGCTCCACGCCCTCCGCGGCGGTCGCGGGCGTCAGCTCATCGTGCTTACGCGCGGGTAAGTACCCCACTTTTTCGTGCGTACTTCTCATCCGGAGAGCTCCTGTCCATCATACGGAACGCGGCGAACGGATGCCGCGCGACGTTTTCACACCGACGGGATGCATCCAATGGCAATCGTACTTTCCGAGCCCATCGCGGCGTACTTCGCCGCCAGCAACGCCGGCGACGCGGACGCGGTGGCGGCCTGCTTCGCGGACGACGCGCTCGTGCACGACGAAGGTCGCGACATGCGGGGCCCCGGCGCAATCCGTGATTGGACCGCGGCGGCGGTGAGCCGGTACCAGCCCGTGGCGGAACCGCTCCAGAGCGAAGACCGGGACGGCGCGACGGTGGTGACGGCGCGCGTGTCGGGAACGTTTCCCGGCAGTCCTGCGGATCTGCGCTACGCGTTCGTGCTGCGCGGCGGACAGATCGCCTCGCTGCGGATCGGCGGGTGAGCGTGGCGGAATCCTTGAGCGCGGACCCGCGCGAGTTTCATGGCCGGCGCGTGCTGGTCACGGGGGGAACGCAGGGCATGGGCGAGGCCATCGTGCGGCGGCTGGCGCGTGGCGGTGCATTGGTCGCCACCACGGCCCGTTCGCCGCTGCCGCCGGGGCAGTCGCCGGCGCTGTTCATCCGCGCGGACGTGGGGACGGCGGAAGGTGTGGCGCGGGTGGCGGATGAGGTGATGGCGCGGTTCGGCGGGGTGGACATCATCGTGAACAACGTGGGCGGGTCCGGCGCGCGTGGCGGCGGCGTGCTCGCGCTGTCGGACGAGGATTGGCAGCAGACGCTGGACGTGAACCTGATGGCCGCCGTGCGCATGGACCGCGCGTTTCTGCCCGGGATGCTGGAGCGCGGCACCGGCGCCATCATCCACATCTCGTCCATCCAGCGGCGGCTTCCGCTGTTCGAGGCGACGCTCGCGTATGCGGCGGCAAAGGCGGCGCTCACCACCTACAGCAAGGGGCTGGCGAACGAGGTGGGCCCGCGCGGAATCCGCGTGAACACGGTCGCTCCGGGCTACATCGAGACCTCCGCCTCGGCCGCGCTGGTAGAACGCTTGGCGGGTGCGGAGGGGATCACGCAGGCCGCGGCGCGCCAGGGATTGATGGATTCGCTCGGCGGCATTCCCCTCGGCCGGCCCGGGCTTCCGGACGAAGTGGCGGAACTGGTCGCGTTTCTGGCGTCGGACCGCGCGGCCTCCATCCACGGCGCCGAGTACGTCATCGACGGCGGAACGATCCCCACCGTCTGAGGCGACGCGGCGGTTCGGCAGCAGGCCGGAGATGTGCGTCTTGGTGGATGGCGCCGGCCGTGTTTCGCAGACGGCGCCATCAACATCGGACGGGAGGGGTGGATGAAGTACCTGGTGCTGGCCTACGGGGCCGAGGCGGACTGGAAAGAGCTTACCGCAGATCAACAGGCGGAACTGCTCAAGCAGGATGACGTGCTGCGCGAGCGCGGCGCGCTGATCGGCGCGGTGCACAACGAGCCCACGACGGTGACGGCGCCGGACGGCACGCTTACCGTCACCCCCGGCACGTTCGCGAGCCCGCGCGTGCCGCTGGCCGGGTTCGCCATCATCGAGGCGGCGGACCTGGACGAAGCCGTGCGCCTGATCGCGGATACTCCGTGCGTGCGAGCCAAGGGTGCCGTGGAACTGCGGCCCATGATGGCGGTCAACGACTAGATCACAGTACAGAACGATCGCGCGCAGCCGAGATGAGTGGGGCCATCCCCCCGCCCATCCCGGCGCAGCAGTTCGATGCCTGAAGTTTCCTGCGGGAAAAGGGGAACTGCCGTGCCGAAAGTCTTGCGTTCCGCTCCCCGCAGGCTCATCGTGTGGTGCATTCCAGTGCGAAAGGTGGCGCATTCTGTTGTGGAGCTGCGCCGCGCGCCGAGTCCATCCGTGACGGGAAGGGATCCCCGCCACGTCCCTCGCCGCCCCTTACGCGAAGTCTGGATTGGACATGCGCAAGATCAGGAGAGGCCCAGCGCGCCTGACCTGCATCCACCCACTCTTCCCAAGGACGGAGACGATGAGAAAGCTCACGCTGCGGATGGACGACCTGCGGGTCGACTCGTTCACGACCTCCACCGCGACCGGACCGAGGGGGACCGTCCAGGCGCACGCGACCGAGGCGGGCGCTTCGTGCGTGGGGGGGAATACGTGCGGACCCGAGACCTGCCGCGGCCTGTACTGCATCATCGACACGCAGAACGTGAATCTGTGCGGCACGGCGGGCACCTGCCCCGGAGGGACGAATACGACCTGTCCCGCCAGCGGCGCCGGGCTGAGCTGCGCTGGCTGCACCACGTTCGACTACACCGTAAATCCCGCCCACGACAGCTGCGGCTTCTGCATGAGCTTCGAAAGCGACGCCCCGCAGCGCTGCCGGTGCGTCTGATGCCGGGCATGCCGGGACGCGGCTGAACGCCGGGGCACGGAACGGGACACGGGCGCGACAGGGAGAAGCCGGCAGATCAGGTGAGCGGTGCCGGGCATTGCGCTCCGCTGCAATGAAACCGGAGGGCGGGCGGGCCGTATCGTTCAGCGGTACCGATCCTCATCCTCCGTTTCCGAATCGCATCCATGATCTTCGATTTTGTCCCGGCGCCGCGCGTGCTGGCGGCCGCGGCTCTTCTGCTCGCCGCCGGCCCCGGCGCGCTGTCCGCCCAGTCCGCACCGGCTCCGGCACCTACGTCCCCGGCGGATCCGTCCACGTACGGGCCGCTGTACGACGAGATCGCCCGGATGGACAGCATTCTCTTTGACGCGGCGTTCTACAGCTGCGACGCGGCCAAGGTCAACGCCATCTTCAGCGACGACGTGGAGTTCTACCACGACCTGGGGGGCGCGCAGGAAGTTGACGCGGTGCGGGAAAGCTCTGTGAGAATGGCCCGGGGCTGCGCGGACGGGTCCAACGCGCTGCGCGTGCTGGTGCCCGGCAGCATGCACGTGTATCCCATGAACAACTACGGCGCGGTACAGGTGGCCGACCACCGCTTCGTGCAGCGCGACGGCTCGCCCACGGGGATCGCCAAGATGGTGATGCTGTGGCGGAGAACGGATGCCGGGTGGCGAGTCACCCGCGTCATCAGCTACGATCATCACGAGGACCATTCCGCCCCCGCCCGCGACGACTGAGCAGGCGTTTCGGTGGATGAACAAGACGAAGCCCCGGCGCTCTGCGCGCCGGGGCTTCGTTTCGTCCAATCAACCGCGGCGGGCTACAGGATCGCGCGGATTACGCCTCCGTCCACACGCAGCGCGGCGCCGTTGGTGGCGGACGCCTGCTGGCTGCACGTGTACACGATCATCGCCGCCACCTCGTCCGGCGTGGCGAACCGCTGCAGCAGCGACGACGGCCGCGCGGAAGCAAAGAACTCGCGCTCCATCTCTTCGAAGCTGATCCCGCGTTCCTTGGCCAGATCCGCCACGAATGTGCCGACGCCCTCCGAGTCCGTGGGGCCGGGAAGCACCGAGTTGGCGGTGATGCCCGTGCCGCTCGTGGTTTCCGCGATCCCGCGCGCGACGGCCACCTGCGCCGTCTTGGTCATCCCGTAATGGATCATCTCCGACGGAATCTGTACGGCCGACTCGCTGGAGATAAAGACGATCCGGCCCCAGTCGCGCGCCCGCATCCCGGGCAGGTACGCGCGCGACAGCCGCACGCCGCTCATTACGTTCACCTCAAAGAAGCGCATCCAGTCCGCGTCGGGGATGGCCTCGAAGGCGGCCGGCGCAAAGATCCCCACATTGTTCACCAGGACGTCGATCTCCGGCTCCTCGCGCACGATCTGCGCGGCGCCCTCCGCCGTGCCCATGTCCGCCGCGATCCCGCGTACCTGTGCGCCCGGCACCTGCTCCGTGATGCTGGCGACGGCGGCCCGCACCCGCTCCTCCGTGCGGCCGTTGATGACGACCTCCGCGCCTTCCGCCGCCAGCATGCGCGCAGCCGCCAGCCCGATCCCCGCCGTGCTTCCCGTGACCAGCGCGCGCTTGCCCCGCAGTCCAAGATCCATCCCGCCCGCTCCCGTCCGGTGTCGTATTCCGGGCCGGCATCGCGCCGGCCTCATCCATCCGCACCGCTCCGCACGGCGCGCGCCGCAGCATCACTGTGACGCCAAACGAAAGAACCCCGGCCGTGAGCGACCGGGGTTTCTCATCCATCCAGGACAGCCGTTCTCGTTACGGGCGGGGCGGCACGCGGGTCATGAGCATGGCCCCGTACGGCGGACTCTGGATGAGTTGCCGGACGAGCGCACGGGTGTTCTGGTCGATCCACATCGTGACTTCCGTTCCGGCAAAGTCGACGTTGACGCGCCACGCATCCACCGGCCGGCTCCCCTCCACCTCCACCAGCTCGGAGCCGGCAACGGTCGCGGTCACCGTCATCGCCGAGTCTGCCATCGCGTGGTAGGCGTTCACCCTGAACTGGTATCCCTGCGCGAGCGGGGCCGCCCGCAGCATCATGTCGAACATCGTTCCGTCGTACGCCGGCCCGCGGAACGCGCGCGCGATGCGTCGAGACACCCCCTGCGCGTCCGTGCGCGTGCCGGTGATGCTGTCCGCCGCGTAGCGCACCCGCCACGGCTGCGTCCCGGTGGAAGAGGCGTACAGCGTGGCCCCGGACGGCACGGCCGAGATCATCGTATCCACCCGGACGCCCAGTATCCCCATGTTGCTTCGATAGACGCGGAGAAGAGCCGGACTTCCGTTCTGCGCCACCGACCGCAGTTCATCGTGCACCGTGCCGGCGTACACCTGTCTGTCGCGCAGCACGACGTACACGTACATGGAATCGGCTCCGGGGCTCAGGCGGTCGAACCGCACGTCGGCGTGCGTTCCGGTGGTCTGCGCGCGTGCGCCGGCCGCCAGCAGCGCGCAGCAGGCGAGGGCGATGGGGATTGGACGAATCATCGGTGGCGGAATGAGTGTGTGCTTTTCCATGGATGAGCCGGGGACGCAATCGCGCTCGCGGAACGCAGACGTACACGATCCGGCGGGCGACGGTCCATGGCGAGCGAAAAACGAGGCCGGCCCCCGCGCGGGGGCCGGCCTCGTCTGCTCAGCCGCGATCGCGGGGCGCGGTCAGTTGGCCGGAGCGGCCGCCGGCGCCGGAGCGGCCAGGCGCGCCGCGATGGCTTCGCCCAGCTTGCGCTCCAGCGCGCCCGTGCTGGTGCATCCCACGACCTGGTTGCCGGAGCCGTTCACGGAGTTCGCCGTTCCAATCAGCCGGGTGAAGGTGCGCGAGCCCTGTTCCTCGGCGCGCACCTGCGTCACCAGGTTCAGGCGGATGCGGAACTGGCCGGCGGACGCGGGGCCGGAGTTCTCGTTGCCGCACGCCATGTAGCGGCCCGTGCGCTCGCCCGCCACGCGCGGGGCGGTAATGCGCACGTTGCCCATCACGCGCTCGCGCGACGGATCCACCTGCGGCTCAATCCCCATCTCGCGCAGCACGTCCGGAAGAATGGCCCACACGCTGTCGGCCGACACGGCGAAGCGGTGCTCGATGATGCGTATGGACGGGTCGGCGCGCATGCTGGTGCCGTTGTCTTCCATCAGCGGCGGCAGATCGGAGGCCGTGGTCTGGGCGCGCGCCGCGGCGGGTGCGATGGCCGCGCAGAATGCGACGGCGAGAATGCGGGAGAGTTTCACGGATCTGTAGAGCATAGGGGGCGGAATGAACCGGCGTGGAGCCTGAATCATCAACCGGGCCGGCCGGGAACGCAAGGTCGGGATGCGCCGGGAAAGAACGCGCGACCGCGCGGAGTGTGGACAGCGGGACCGAGCCCGCGTGATCGCGATCTCCCGCACTGTGCCCCAGGCGGGAAATCCGTTCCCGATCGCGTTCCTTCCGTTCCGCATCCGCCGGCGGGATGGATGGAGATACGTGACGCGAAACGGAGTGAGGAGCGGGAAGCGGATCGGCTCGGAACGATCGCGTCCGTGGCGGGGAAGGGAAGAGCCCCGGCGCGGGGTTCCGCGCCGGGGCTCTCTGCCGTTCAGTAGCCGGGATCGCGCGGATCCCGACGTGGCGCCGGAGCTTCCCGGCGGGGCGGCGCGCCGGTGGAGTGCGCGGCCGGCCTGTCGCGGAAGTGCGCCGCGTTGGACGCGGTCGCGGAGTACACGTCCGCCTGGTCGCGGCCCGCGCCTGCCCCCGCGGGATACGACACCGTATGCTCGCGGCGGGTACCCGCGCCGGACGCGCCCGATGTGGCGCCCGCGAGGTAGTCCGGCACGCGTACGCCGCCCGACGTCCCGTTCACGCCGCGGACGATGGCGCGGCCCAGCGAGTACGCGCCGTAGCCGGCCAGCAGATACGGAGCCATGGTGATCAGCGGATCGATCCACTGATGCTTTACGTCCGCGCGGTGGCGGCCCATGCGCGACCGGACGCCGTGGCGCTTCCACTCGTACTGCACGCCCGTTTCGGCGACCACGTTGTCCGGACGGCCGCTGAGCGCGGAGGTGATGCGGCTCTCGAACACGTCCACCCGGTCCGCCGCCACCAGCAGCAGCCAGTGGCTGGAGCGCCCTTCGCTGTAGCGGTAGGCGAACTTTCGGATCGCCCCCGACAGCCCCTTGGGCGGGCACGACGTGCCGAACACCGGCGTCAGAAACTTGTGCTCCGGCGACCGCTCGCGCGGCCACAGCTCCGGCTGGCGCTCGGGAAAGTCCCAGTGCGCGCCGGTGATTTCCGGGGCAAAGCGCTGGTTGGGAATGCCGGGACGGTCCGCCGGGTCCAGGTCCACCCCCCAGCCGGGGATGGTGGCGCGCAGTTCTTCAATCGACCGCCGCAGCGGCGGCTTTTCCGCGGTATAGGGCATCTGATCCTCTCCCGGTTCAGTTGACGACCAGAATGGGCTTGATGATCTCGTCCAGCTTGCTGCTGAACATGTGGTAGCCCTCGGCGATGTGGTCCAGCGGAATGCGGTGCGTCACGATCTCGCTGGGCTTGAGCACGCCGGTCCGCACGTGCTCGAACAGGCGCGGCCAGTAGCGCTTCACGGGCGTCTGGTTCATCCGCAGCGTAAGCCCCTTGTTCATGGCGTCGCCGAACTTGACGGCGCTGAACAGCGGGCCGTACGCGCCCACCACCGCGATCGTGCCGCCCTTGCGCACCGAGTCGATGGCCCAGTTCAGCGCTACGGGCGAGCCGCCCTGCATCTTGAACTTGGCCGAGGTTACGTGCTGCATGAAGGCGCCGTCCGCCTCGGCGCCCACGGCGTCGATGGCCACGTCCGCGCCCAGGAAGTCGGTGATCTTCTTCATGTGCAGGACGATGTCGTCATGCTCCACGAAGTTGTACGTCTCGGCGTGGGCAAAGGTGCGCGCCTTTTCCAGCCGGTAGTCCAGGTGGTCGATGACGATCACCCGGCCGGCCCCCATGAGCCACGCCGACTTGGCCGCGATCAGCCCCACCGGCCCCGCGCCGAAGACGACCACCGTGTCACCCATCTCGATCTCGCCCAGCTCCGCGCCGAAGTAGCCGGTGGCGCAGGCGTCGGTAAGCAGCACCGCGTCCTCTTCATCCATCCAGTCGGGGATGATGCTGGGCCCCACGTCGGCAAAGGGAACGCGGACGAACTCGGCCTGGCCGCCGTCGTAGCCGCCGGTGGTGTGCGAGTAGCCGTAGATGCCGCCTACAGCCGTGGCGTTGGGGTTCACGTTGTGGCAGTTGCCGTACAGCGTGCGCGCGCAGAAGTAGCACGATCCGCAGAACACGTTGAAGGGCACCATCACTCGGTCGCCCACCTTCAGGTTCTGCACCGAGGGCCCCACCTCGTGCACGATGCCGATGAACTCGTGGCCGAACGTCATGCCCACGCGGGTGTCGGGCATCATGCCGTGGTACAGGTGCAGGTCCGAGCCGCAGATGGCCGCGCGCGTCACCTGCACGATGGCGTCGTTGGGATGCTCGATCCGGGGAATGTCCTTTTCCTCCACCCGGATGCGGTATGGACCGCGGTACACCATGGCCTTCATGCGATTCCCCTCCGTCTGAGGTGCAGCCTCCCGCCCGATGCGGGGGCGGCCGGGGAAGCATTGGATATGCCACGGCGGGGCACACTCCCGCGCGGAATCCAGCCGCTGACTCGGCGCGGGACGATCCGCGGAAAGGTTGCCGATCAGATCGCCGGACGCGGATCTGGACGGAAGCCGGAGGCGGATCTGGACGGGGATTCCGCGCGATCCGCACGGGTCATACGCATCCGTCAGGCAGGTTCGATGCAGGGGATGATGAGCCCGGTTCCGTCTGGCGTCCCCGCGGCCGGCGCTCCGCGGAAGCCGTGACTCGGAGACTCGTTTTCAGCCGGGGAGGCGACGGGCGCGCACGTAGTCCGGCAATTGCAGGTGCACCGGTGCATGCCGCGCCCCGCCCTCCGGCGGGGGCGGAGCAAGCCCCATCGAACGGAGACTCCCCATGTCGGCCTTTTCAACGTATCTGCTCGGCTTCTTCGTTCTGGTCATCGGCCTGGCGATCGCGGCGTTCATGCTGGGCGCGCCCCCCATGTGGATCGGCATCGGCGTCATCGTGGCGATCGGACTCGGCATCATCTCGGCGACGAGCCGCACCAAGTCGCGTGATCCGCAGCCGCCGGCCGGCGGCGACACGCGTCCGCCCACGTACTGACGCACGCCGTCCGGACGGGCGCCGGCCGGCACGGCGGGGCTGCCCGTCCGCCCCGGTGCCCGAACGCATCTCGATCACACGACCTCGCCGCGGCTGGATGCGGCGAGGTCGCCGGGCAGTGGTCCGTGCGTATCCCGCCGCGTGCGCGCCCTGCGCCGGTGACCGGGGTGCATCGGTCTCCTGCAGGGGCAACGCGCGCTGCCCGGTCGTGCCTCGCGCAGAGTCGTCTGGTGACCTGCCGGGCCCGACCGCGTCCTCTCCAGCACGCCTCCCAATCCGAGTCCACGGCCGATCCACTCCGGAGCCGTGCGACAGCGCTGGCGCACGATGCGCATCTGTTTCGCCGCGGGAGGATTGTCTTCCCCACCCGCGCTGGATCGCCCCGAGCGGTCGCGCACGGCGTCACGCGTGTGAAGGCGGCGTACTTGCGCGGCGCGGAGGTGCGCCCCTTGTTTCGTGTCTTCTTGAGGTGCGTACGAAAGCCGCGGCACCACAGCATCCGCGTGACGCGTTCATCCGAGGGTGATTGATGCTCCTCCCGCTCCACTCCCGCCCGCTTCCCGCCATCCCACGCAACCAGCCCGCCCCGGCTGAAAACCATCGTGCGGCCCCCGCGAACGGAGCCGCCGTGACGCGCGCGCCCGCCGCCCGGAGCCGCCGATGAGCGGTGGAGCCGGCCGGACGGGTGAGCACGCCGGCGGGGCGGGGCTGCATGGCGAGACGTACTTCCGCGCGCTGATCGAGAACGCATCCGACGTCATTTCCGTGCTGGAAGCGGACGGAACGGTGCGCTACCACAGCCCCGCCATCCAGCGGCTGCTGGGTTTCGCGCCGGAGCGGCTGGTGGGGACCAGCGCGTTCGCGGGCGCACACCTGGAGGACGCGGACGCGGTGCGCGCGGCGTTCGACGAGGTGCGGCGAACGCCGGGCGCCATGCGGTCCATCACGTACCGAAACCGCCACGCCACGGACGGATGGCGCGTGATGGAGGTGACCGCGACCAACCTGCTGCACGCGCCGGCCGTGGCGGGAATCGTCATCAACTCGCGCGACGTGACGGAGCGCGCCAACGCCGAGAACGCGCTGCGCGAGTCGGAGATCCGCTTTCGCACCGTGGCCGAGTCGCTGGGCGAGGGGCTGCTCATCACCGACCTGAACGACGTCATCTCGTACGCAAACCCGCGCATGGAGCAGATCTACGGCTACACGCCGGAGGAACTGGTGGGGCGCGCGGGGATGGACGTGCTGATTCCGCCGGAGGACGTGCAGGCGTTTCGCGAGGGGCTGGCGCGGCGCGCGGAGGGGACGGCGGAGCGCTACGAGATGCGGTCGTTGCGAAAGGACGGCACCACGGGATGGGTGGAGGTGCACGGCACCCCCTTTCTGAACGCGGCCGGCGAGGTGGTGGGCACGCTGGGAGCGATCACCGACGTTACCGAACGCAGGCGGGTGGATGAGCAGCTTGCCCACGACGCCCTGCACGACGCGCTCACCGGGCTCAGCAACCGCGCGCTCTTTCTGAACCGCGTGGAGCACGAGTTGATGCGGCTGCGCTCCGGCCGCGGATCGCCGTTCGCGGTGCTGTTCCTGGACGTGGACCGCTTCAAGATCGTGAACGATTCGCTGGGCCACGGCACGGGCGACGACCTGCTGCGCGAGATGGGCGCGCGGCTGGTGCGCACGCTGCGCCCGGGCGACACCGTGTCGCGCTTTGGCGGCGACGAGTTCACCGTCATGCTGGACGGCGTGGGGACGGTGACGGAGGCCACGCACATTGCGGATGAACTGCTGCACGCGCTGGGTCTGCCCTTCAGCATCGGCGGGCGGGAAGTGTATGCCTCGGTGAGCATCGGCATTGCTCTGTGCGAAAGCGGTGACGCGGTTCCGGAGCACCTGCTGCGCAACGCGGACGCGGCGCTGGGGCGCGCCAAGTCGCAGGGCAAGGCGCGCTACGAGGTGTTCGACCGGCGGATGCACGCAGCCGCCGTGCGCCGGCTGCAGATTGAGACGGACCTGCGGCGCGCGGTGGCCAACGGCGAGCTGCGGCTGGCGTACCAGCCCGTGGTGCGGCTGGATACGGGGCGCATCGTGGGGTTCGAGGCGCTGGTGCGCTGGGAGCATCCGGAGCACGGCACCATCCTGCCGGGCGACTTCATCCCCGTGGCGGAGGAGACCGGGCAGATCGTGCAGATCGGCCGGTGGGTGATGGACGAGGCGTGCCGCGTGCTGGCCGGGTGGCAGCTGTCCGCGCCCCGCGGCGACGCGCCGCTGACGATGGCGGTGAACGTGTCCGCCAACCAGTTCCTGCAGACGGACATCGTGGACCAGGTGGATCAGTGCCTGCGCAAGCACGGCCTGCCGCCTGGGTCGGTCATGCTGGAGATTACGGAGAGCCTGCTGATCGACAAGGCCGAGGTGGTGGCCGAGACGCTGCGGGCCCTGCGCGCGCTGGGTGTTCAGCTTCACCTGGACGACTTCGGGACGGGATACTCGTCGCTGGCGTATCTGGAGCGCTTTCCCATCGACGTGGTGAAGATCGACCGCTCGTTCGTGCACGGGATGCAGGATGAACCGCGGCGCGCGCGCTTCGTGGCGGGGATCGCGGCGTTCGCGCGCAGCCTGGGTGTGGGCGTGGTGGCCGAGGGCGTGGACTCGCCCGCGCAGCCCGCCCTCCTCCGCGACCTGGGCTGCCAGTACGCCCAAGGCTACCTCTTCGCCCGTCCGCTGCCAGCCGAGGATGCGGAGCGGCTGCTGGGGGCGGATTGCATCGCGGGCACATGACTGCGCGGGTGTGCCGAGTGTGGAAATTTGTCAGCGGTGACGATGCTCCAAATCCGGACGAGCACGCGCGGCAAGGCTTGATCGCCGACCCGTTCTCTTCCACAGTCTGCCTTATCGCCGTGACGCATGTAAAGTCCCGTTGTGGTCTGTGTCTCTGCGCGTTATGATTGCCCCGGACGTACGATGCCGCGATCTCCCGGGGGGCCGCTATGAGATTCACGTTCGTGATCATCCTGTTGGTCGGATTACTGGGCGGCTGCAGTGACCTGCCCCTCGATCCGGGGATGGTGCCGCCTTCCCGTGATCCTTTGTTCTCGGAACCATGCTACCCCAACGACCCGCAACGGCCTTGCACGCTGGAGCCTATCGCCGGGGGATGGTCCCAGCCTACCGATGATCCCGAGTTGTGCGATCTCTGGCCTGACGATCCCTATTGTGGCGGTTATGGAGGGAGCGGTGGAGGGGGGACGTACTCTGGTGGGGGCGGTTCAGGAGGTACGACCGCCAACCCGAAAGATTCGGGAGGCTGTCCGAACTGCGGCGAGCGGCAGCCCTTACCCGATGAGTTGAAGGATATGGAGGATCAACTTTCGAAAGTTCAATGTGTGGACCTTCGTGAGTTGCTCCGTTCCATGCTCTCCTCCAGCCGAATTCTTGTATATACTCAGTCTGACGGTATGTACTCCGGGTGGAACTCCGTCGCGGATCTCATATACATCTCTGGACCGAAGCATTGGCTTTCGACCGGACTGGATTCGTACGAACTTACCGACTCCATGGTGCATGAAGCCGTGCACAAGTTTCTCGGGCACACCAATGGGCAGCCCAGGAGCGAGACGCACGCAAGCGATTTTGCCGCAAAGATGGCGGAGTGTGGCTTTCCATTTCAGGGGTAGTTTCAGCCATGAGCCTGCTTGGAGCAACGAAGAGCTGGGCAGCCGCTGCAGTTCTCTCGGCGTTCGCCCCGATCGCCGCCGGGGCGCAGAGTACGCCGGACCAGGCGCAGGTGATCGGGGTTGCGGTGCAGCACCTGACGCAGATTTTTCGTCGCGACGACCGCATGCCCGAGGGCACGCTGCGCTTCGATCCGCGGCGGCTCGTGAGCCAGATGATCGCACATCCCGCCGACACGGGGCGGATTCAGGCGTGGGAGCCCGGTCCCGCTCGCCCGCCCGCCGAGGTGCAGGCCGTGCTGGCCGCCATCGGCGCCGAACCGGGCATGTTCGAGGACGATCACGTCTGCGCCACGGAGAGCCCGCGCAGCTGCACGCTGCGCACCTCGTCCGCGATCTTCGCGACGACCGATCCTGAGATCGACGGCGACTCGGCCCGGGTGAACGTGACCGCGTGGTGGCGCTCGCGCTGGCAGAAGCAGCCGGTGCAGTTCGGCCGGTTCCTCGTCGTGCTCACCCGCTGTCCGGACGGCGTATGGCGTGTAGCTTCGTCCCGGACGGACTACATTACCTGATCGCCGTCACTGACGACGATCAAGTCCGGCGCCGTGCTGGCGGGGATCGATGTCCGCCGGAGTCATGCGCGGAACACCTGCACTCTCGACGGGGTCCGCGCGGCTGGACTCCGCGATCGATCTGTCCGGTTCGCCGCGCCGCGCCGGCGGTGGAAACGACCGGCGATCATGGGTGATGAAGGCGACCACAGGGTCGCCTTTTTTTATGCCCGCGTTGACCATGCCGCGCCCGCCGCGTACTGTGCGGTGTCGCAACTCACGGCTTGAAATGAGGCCCGCGACATCATTCACCGGGCAATGCGCGATCGGTCCTACCAGCCCGCGCTCCCGCACCCTCCCACAAGGCCCTCCCATGCACCGATCGATCATCGCCGCGCTGGCAGTGCTGGTCATGGCCCCGGCCGCGCACGGGCAGGCGCCGGACCTGATCCTGACGGGCGGCAAGGTGTTCACGGCGGATTCGGCGCGGCCGTGGGCTGAGGCGGTGGCCATTCGCGGCGACCGCATCGTCGCGGTGGGGAGCACGGCGGAGATCAGCGGACTCGCGGGTGCCTCCACCCGTCGCATCTCGCTGGACGGCCGCGTGGTGATCCCCGGCATCAACGACGCGCACGACCACGCGGGCGACGCGGAGTTCGGCGTGCGGTTCAGCGCGGACCCGTCGCCCATGCCCGATCCCGCGTTCGCGGCGGTGCTGGATTCCGTACGCGCGGTGGCGGCTCGCACGCCCGCGGGCACCTGGATCCGCGCCACCATCGGCGCGCGCATCCTGGACGACACGGCCGCGCGCCGCACCGCGCTGGACCGGGCCGCGCCGCGCCATCCCGTGCTGCTGTCTGCGTGGACCGGCCACGGCGCCGTCCTCAACACCGCCGCCCTGCGCGCCGTCCGCATCCCCGAAAGCGCGCGCGACTCCGCCGGCGGCTGGTACGAGCGCGACGCGTCCGGCCGCCTGACCGGCGCCATGCACGAATACGCGCAGTGGCGGGTTCTGCAGCGGCTGCACTCCGCCTCGCCGGACAGCGCCATCGTGGCATCGCTGCAACGGTACGCGGCGGGCGCGGCAGCCATGGGCATCACCTCCGTGCAGATCATGAACGGCTACCTGGACGCGCCCACGACGGTGCGGGTGCTGCGCCAGGCGCGCCTTCCCATCCGGGTGCGCGCCATCCCGTTCTCCATGACCGGATCACCAGCGGGTGCAGCGGACGAGTGGCGGGGCGTGGAGCGCAATCCGGCGCCCAAGACGGTCATCTCCGGCGTCAAGTGGATTCTGGACGCCACGCCCATCGACCGGAACGCGGCCATGCGCCAAGCCTACGCCGACCGGCCGGGCTGGCACGGACGCCTCAACTTTCCGCCGGACACCATCCGCGCCATTCTGGCCCAGGCGCTGGCCTCGCGCGAGCAGCTGATGCTGCACATCTCCGGAGACAGCGCGCTCCCCGTGCTGTTCAGCGCGATGCAGTCGCTGGCGCCGGACTCGGTGTGGCGCCAGCTTCGTGTGCGCATCGAGCACGGCGACTGGTTGTCGGGCGAGCTGCTGCCGGTGGCGCGGCGGCTGGGCGTCGTTCTCGTGCAGAATCCCACGCACTTGGCGCTGGATCCGGACATGCTGCAGGCGCGTTTCGGCGGGGCGCCGGCCGGGCTGCTGCCGTTGCGCACGGTGCTGGCCGCGGGCGTTCCGGTTGCGTTCGGCTCGGACGGCCCCAACAATCCGTTCCTGAACCTGATGCTCGCGACCGTGCATCCCACGCACCCGGACGAGGCGCTCACGCGCGAGCAGGCCGTCATCGCCTACACGCGCGGGTCGGCGTACGCGGAGTTCGCCGAGCGCGAAAAAGGCACGCTGGCACCGGGGATGCTGGCCGATCTGGCCGTGCTGTCGCAGGACATCTTTTCCGTTCCGCCGCCCGCGCTCCCGGGCACCACGAGCGTGCTGACGCTGGTGGGCGGCCGCATCATGCACGACGAACTCACCCGTCCGCTGCCCCGTCTCTGATCGCACGCCGATGGCGGAATCCGGACATCCCGCATCCACATCCAGACAGATCAGTTCCCAGATCCATGGCCACAGCGAAGAACCAGCCCGGCGCCGATCTTCCGCGCTTTCAGGCCGAGACGGCGGCGGAATGGCGCGAGTGGCTGCGGCAGAACCACACGGATTCCGCCGGCGTGTGGCTGATCACGTACAAGCGCGAGAGTGGCCGCCCGCACCTGCCGTACCCAGTGTCGGTGGAGGAGGCGCTGTGCTTCGGCTGGGTGGACAGCACCAAGTACACGCTGGATTCGCAGCGCTCGATGCAGATGTTCACCCCGCGCAAACGGGGGAGCCAGTGGTCCGGCATCAACAAGGAGCGCATCGAGCGGCTGACGGCGGAGGGGCGGATGGAGGCGGCCGGGCTGCGGAAGGTGGATGAGGCCAGGCAGGACGGAAGCTGGACGGTGTACGATGACGTGGAGAGCGCCATCAATCCCGACGACCTGGAAGCCGCGCTCGCCGCCGACCCCGTGGCGGACGCCAACTTCCGCGCGTTTCCCGTCTCGGCGCGCAAGATGATCCTGTGGTGGATCAAGAGCGCCAAGACCGATGCCACCCGCCAGAAGCGCATCTCCGAAACCGTCCGCCTCGCGGCCCAGAACGTACGCGCCAACCAGCCCCGCCCGCGGTGACGGACAGCGGACGATCCGCTCCATCCCCCCACGCGTACCGACGTACTTGCTGATGACGAGAGCCCCGACGCCGTTCTGGCGTCGGGGCTCTCACGTTTCATGAGCTTGGCTCCCGGGAATATCCGGTGCCGTGTCCGACTGATGCCAACGAAGGCTCGGACCGTCGCGCGCGTGATCACCCAGGTACCTCAGCCCGCTGGACAATGCTGATCTGCAACCGCTGCAATACCCCGATTCGAGACGGCGCCCGGTTCTGCGACGCGTGCGGCGATCCTGTCACTGCGGGTGATCTGGTCAGGAACCGCGCCGTGGCTGGCAGTGAGAGCGTGCTTCTCGTCTGTCCCCAGTGCGAGCACGAGGCGCTGCAAACGATTCCGTCGCACGGAGTTGGACAGCTCACATGCCCCGCATGCGCAACCGCGTTCCACACGACCGTGGTTCGTGTGCGGTCCAAGCGGTCCACCGGCCAGAAGAAGCTGAACGCCCGCACATTCTCCGTGCGGGTAGAGAGCCTGAACGGGCAGGAACAGTTGATTGATTTCGTGCGGCCGTCCTATGGAGACTTCGAGCTCAGGTCCAAGGATCTTGCCGCCTTCACGTCCGTGAACGGGCGGCTCAGCATCGTCCAGAATCTGAGTGTCGGCCAGTACATGAACCTGAAGCTCGCAACGGGCGGTTGCGCAGGCGCGCTTCTGCTGTGGCTGGGAGCCGCTGGTGCCGCGGGCGCGTTCCTGTTCTGACCCGCGGAGCGTCCGCGGGTCGGTTTTTTCACACTTTCGGGAGATTCAGAATGTCGACCACGGGAGAAAAACCGGGGAAGGGCACCTACGTCTGCAAGAACTGCTCGACCGCCGTCACGCTCGACGATGCCACGGATACGCTGCCGCCGTGCCCCAAGTGCAGCAAGACGGAATTCAGGCCGTAGGCGCGAGAACGACGCAGCGGCGGATGGACGCGCCGCTGCGTCGTTCGTTGGTCCGGTGCGATATTCACTCCGCGCTCAGCCACGCCACCGCCTGCTCGCGGTCGGGAAAGAAGCGGAACCAGCGGCCCCGGTTGGCCTCGCGCGCAAAGTCCTGGAACGGCCGCGAGTGGATGGACGCGTCCGGCACCACGCCCGCCATGCGGATTTCGTACTGCGTCAGCCCCTGCACCAGCGCGCCCGCCGCGCCGGTGCTCAGGTCAAAGAACGCCGGCGGCAGCGCGTCGTGGTCCATCAGCAGCGCGTGCGATCCGCTTTCGATGCACGCCGTGATCACCGCGCGCGGATCAAAGGTGCCGGCGGGCTGGGGCGGAAGTTCGAACCAGGGGCTCACGATCGTCATCGATTCGGTCTGAGGGTGAGTGGAACGCCGCAACGTGATGCGCCGCACGCACCTCCGCCAGAGCCGATCGACCTGTCGAAATGCGGACAAAACCGTCCGCCGCACGTGGGCGGAGTTGCAGGCTTGTGCTCCGGCGCCTTCGCGATTACCCTTGATCCGATGACCAACGCGACCTTCTCCTACCGCGGCTATCGCTTTTACGGGCTCCCCTCCGGGACCTCGTGGCGAGGTGCGCGCGTGTAGGTTCAGGACGCGGCACGGCCAGAGGGGGCTCCCGGACACGATCCGGGAGCCCCCTTTCCATTTCCCGGCACCGGTGGCCTGATTCACACACACTCCGTCAGGAGACGCACGAGATGATCATCGTCACCCGCCCGGCCATCACCGACGCCGAGCTCGACCACATCCGCGAACGCGTGGAAACGCTCGGCATGCGCACGCACCTGTCGCGCGGCGAAGCGCGAACCATCATCGGCTGCATCGGCGACGAATCGCGGCTGCAGGAGGCCGCGCTGCTCACCCTGCCCGGGGTGGAATCCGTTCATCCGGTGATGAAGCCGTACAAGCTGGCCTCGCGCGAGTTCAGCGCCGACCGCAGCGTGATCCGCGTGGGTGACGCGGCGGAGGTGGGCGGACGCTCCCTTGCCGTCATCGCCGGGCCGTGCTCGGTGGAGGGGCGCGACATGCTGCGCGAAACCGCGTTCTCCGTCGCGTCCGCCGGCGCGGGAATGCTGCGGGGCGGCGCCTTCAAGCCGCGCACCTCGCCGTACGCTTTCCAGGGGCTGGGCGAGGCCGCGCTGCGGATGCTGGCCGATGTCCGCGCCGAAACCGGGCTCCCCATCGTGACCGAGGTGATGGACACGCGGCAGGTGGAACTGGTGGCGGAATACGCGGATGTGCTGCAGATCGGCGCGCGCAACATGCAGAACTTCGCGCTGCTCTCCGAGGTGGGGCGGGTGCAGCGGCCGGTGCTGCTCAAGCGCGGACTTTCCGCCACCGTGCAGGAACTGCTGATGGCCGCCGAATACGTGATGGCGCAGGGCAACCGCGACGTGATCCTGTGCGAGCGCGGTATCCGCACCTTTGAGACGGCCACCCGCAACACGCTGGACGTGGCCGCCATCCCCGTTCTGAAGGCGGAAACGCATCTGCCGGTGATGGTGGATCCCAGCCATGCGGGCGGCCGCGCGGACCTGGTGGCGCCGCTCTCCTTTGCCGCCATCGCCGCGGGCGCGGACGGGCTGATCGTGGAGGTGCACCCCTGCCCGGAGCAGGCGCTGTCCGACGGCGACCAGTCGCTCACGCTGGCGGCTTTCGAGAAGCTGATGATCGACATCCGCGTCTTTGCCGACGCGGTGGGACGCACGCTGGCCGGCCCCACGAAGCCGTGGCGCGCGGAGGCTGCATGAGCACCGCGCATCCATCCACCGGAGCCGTGTCCGAATCCGTGCGGAGCGTCACCGAAGCCGCCACGGACGGCGCGGCGGGCGACCTCATCGCCATCCGCGGGCAGATCGAGGAGCTGGACCGCGCCATCATCCACCTGATTGCGGAGCGTGTGGCGCTGGCGCGGCGCGTGGGCCCGGCCAAGCGCGCGCTGGGGATGCCGATTCTGGACCCGCCGCGCGAGGCGGCCGTGGTGCGCCGGGCGAGCGCGCTGGCCCGCGACGCCGGCGTTCCGGAGGAGGACGTGCGATACGTGTTCTGGCACCTGGTGGGGCTCTGCCGGCGGGTGCAGCTGGGGGAGGAGGGGAGTGCGTGAGTGCGAGGTGCTGAGTGCGTGAGTACGAAAGTACGAAAGTACGAAAGTACGAAAATACGAAAGTACGAAAGTGAGGCGGGGAGGGCTGGAATTTGTCAGCGAGAAGCCACGACGGTTGGGGTGGCTCGTAACCTGAAGGAACGCGGCTGACTGCACTGTCCGCCAACACTGTGATGTGCCGATGACAATCTTGATCCCAAACTGCCTGCGCACGGGGCGCGGCGCCGCGCTGGCTCTGGCTGCCACGCTCACCGCGTGCGGCGGAGATGTGAGCCTGCAGGACGAGGCGGAGATGGGCGACAGCTACGCCGCCGAGATCCTGCGCGAGGTGCGCGTGATCCGCGATCCCGCGGCGGAGGCCACGCTCAAGCGGCTGGGCGGGCAACTGGTGGCGAAAGCGGACAGCACGGGGCGCGAGTACACCTTTTATCTGGTGGATTCGCCGGAGGTGAACGCGTTCGCCATCCCGGGCGGCCACGTGTTCGTCAACACCGGGCTGATCGAGACCGCGGACGAGGCTTCGGAGTTCGCGGGCGTGCTGGGGCATGAGATCGCGCACGTCACCGAGCGGCACGGCATTGAGCAGATGAAGAAGCGCGGGCGCGCCAACATCCTGGTGACCCTCGTCTATACCGTGCTGGGTCGCGATCCGGGGCAGCTGGAGCGGGTTGCCATCGAGGCTGGCGGTGCCGCGGTGTTCGCCAAGCACGGACGCGAGGCGGAGCGCGAGGCCGACCTGCGCGCCGTGCAGACGCTTCCCGCGGCGGGGTACGATCCGGAGGGCGTGGCCACGTTCTTTGAGCAGATGCTGGAGCAGCAGACGCGCGAGCCCGGCCTGCTGGACACGTGGTTCGCCAGCCACCCCACCAGCCAGGAGCGCGTGCAGAACGCGCGCACCCTGATCGGCACGCTGAACGTGGACCGCTCGCGCCTGACGGACGATACGCCGGAGTACCAGGCCTTTCGCGCGCGCGTGCAGAAGCTGTCGGGGGCGGCGGCCCAGGCGCAGGCCCGGTAAAGACGGCGGCCGGGGCCGCGGGTTCGGTGCGATGGGCGGCGTTCACCGGCGGCCCCCACCCGGGCCGGCACCACCGGCCCACCCTCCCCCAAAAAAGACTGGGGGAGGGTTGGGGCGGGCGGAAGCACAGCGCGCAGAGCGGAGATCGCCGCGGGCGCGAACTCTGTTGAGCGAATAAATCCGCCGCTCAAACCGCGGGAACCCCCGACTCGCGGCCGCTGACGCGTCCACGATCGGGGCTTCAACTGCAGTGGAACGGCGGACGCGAGCCGAACCGTCCCGTGCGCCGAACGGCTCCCCCTCGCCCGCTTGCGGGAGAGGGGGCTGGGGGGTGAGGGCAGCCTCGGCATGCGCCAAACCATCCGAACCGCGTCAGCCGCGGTCTTTTCTCCCCGATCCGGGTTCGGCCGACGGCCATTCCCCTCGCCAGAATCACGTTCCGCGGATGCTGTTCCGCGCCTGACCTGTTAAACTGTCGCGCCCTGGCGGGCGCACACACTCGATAAAATCCAGGCGCGGACAATTCCCGCCTGCGCGAACGGAGACGGAGATGGCGGCGATCGACTTTTTTGCGGACCTCGAGGCCCGCGGCCTGGTTCACGGCAGCAGCGAGGGTGTGCGCGAATTCCTGTCCGCGGGGCCGGCGACCGGGTACATCGGCTTCGATCCCACCGCCAGCGGGCTGCACGTGGGCTCGCTGGTGCAGATCCTGGCGCTGGCCCGCCTGCAGCGCGCGGGGCACAACCCCATCGCGCTCGTCGGTGGCGGGACGGGGATGATTGGCGATCCCAGCGGCAAGACGGCCGAGCGCAAGCTGCAGACGCGCGAGCAGGTGATGGAAAACGTCGCCGGCATCCGTGCCGAACTGGAGCGCTTTCTGGACTTCAGCGGCCCCGGCGCGGCGCGCATGGTGGACAACCACGACTGGCTCTCCGGCCTGGGGCTGATCGATTTTCTGCGCGACGTGGGCAAGCACTTCACCATCAACTACATGCTCGCCAAGGACTCCGTCTCGCGCCGGATGGAGCAGGAAGGCGGGCTGTCCGTCACCGAGTTCGCGTACTCGCTGCTGCAGGCGTACGACTTCGCCGAACTGAGCGACCGCTACGGCGCGCTGCTGCAGGTGGGCGGCAGCGACCAGTGGGGCAACATCACCGCCGGGATGGAGCTGATCCGCCGCACCCGCGGCAAGCAGGCGCACGGCATCGTGCAACCGCTGATCACCACGGCGAGCGGGGCCAAGTTCGGCAAGACGGAGACGGGAACGGTGTGGCTGAGCGCGGAGCGCACCTCGCCCTTCCGCTTCTTTCAGTTCTGGCTGAATACGGAAGACCGCGACGTGGAGCGCTACCTCAAGACCTTCACCTTTCTGCCGCTGGACGAGATCGCCGGACTGGTGCAGGAGCACGAGGCGAACGCGGCGGCGCGCGGCGGACAGCGGCGCCTTGCCGTGGAGGTCACGCGCCTCGTCCACGGCGACGAGGGGCTGGCCCGCGCGGAACGCGCCACGGGCGTGCTGTTCGGCGGCACGGCGCCGCAGGAGCTTCCCGCGGTGGAACTGCTGGACGTGTTCGCCGACGTGCCCAGCACCGAGGCCGCGCGCGACCGGTTCGGCGGCGAGGGCGTGGGGATCGTAGACCTGCTGGCCGAGGCGGGGGTCGCCGCGTCCAAGGGTGAGGCGCGCCGCCTGATTTCCGGCGGCGGCATTTCGCTCAACGGGGCGCGAGTCAGTTCGCCGGACCAGCGCGTCCGTACGGAAGACGCCATCGACGGCGAGGTCCTGATCCTCCGCAAGGGGAAAAAGGAGAACCGCGTCGTTCGCCTGGTGGGCTGACGCCGTGGCTTCCGCCGATCCGCCGTTCGGCAGCGTCGCCATCCTTGGCCTGGGGCTGATCGGCGGATCGCTCGCCCGCGACCTGGCCGCGCGGGGCGTGCGCGTGCTGGTGTGGGACCGCGACCCGGCCGCCGTCGACCTGGCGGTGGGGCAGAGGATCGCCGAACCGCTTTCGGATGACGCGCCGGAGATCGTCGTCCTCGCCGTTCCCGTCATGGCGGCGTGTGAACTGCTGGACGAACTGCGCGATGAACTGCACGGCGCGCGGCTGGTTACGGACGTCGGCAGCACCAAGGGGTCGATCGTGGCGCTGGCGGAAAAGGTGGGAATCGGTGACCGGTTCGTGGGATCGCATCCGATCGCCGGCGATCACCGGTCGGGATGGGCGGCGTCGCGCGCCGGGCTGTTCGCCGGGGCGCGCGTCTTTCTGTCGCCCGCGCCTTCCGCGACGGAGGAGGCGGTCGGCTTGGCGGAGCGGCTGTGGCGGATGGTGGATGCCCGTCCCGAAATGCTGGACGCGGAGGAGCACGACCGCCGTCTCGCGTGGAGCAGCCATCTGCCGCAGCTGATGGCGTCCGCGCTGGGCGGTGCGCTGGCGGATGCCGGCGTGGACCGCGCCGAGCTGGGCCCCGGCGGGCGCGATGTCACGCGGCTGGCGGGAAGTTCGCCGGAGATGTGGGCGGACATCGGCATCGACAACGCCGGCCATCTCGCCCCCGCGCTCGCCGCGGCGGAGGCGCGCCTGCGCGAACTGCGCCTCGCCCTCGAGGCCGGGGACGGCGCGCGGCTGCGACAACTGCTTGCCGAAGCGCGCGACTGGCAGGGGTCTTCCTGACCGAATCTGTCTCCGGTTACGCCGGGTTACGGCGGCCGGCGATGCGTGCCGGAACTGCGGTTCTCGTTCGTGCTTCACCCCGCATCCGGCCCGCCGCCAATCGGTTCAGCGGGACCTAGCGGATGGGCGCGTTCTCCCCATCCACATACACCTTGCCGTTCTTCATCACGAACCGCACGCGGCCAACCGCCTCAAAATCCGCCACCGGATCGCCATCGACCGCGATCAGGTCTGCGTATGCGCCGGGCTTGATGGCGCCCAGGCGATCGTCGCCCAGAGCGCGGGCGGCGTTGATGGTGGCGGCCTGCAGCACGCGCGCGGCCGGCATCCCGGCCTGCCGGTACGCGAACAGCATCTGCCGCGACGCTTCCCCTTGCGGCATTCCGAAGTCCTGATAGAAGTCCGAACCCGCCACGATCGTCACCCCCGCCTGCATGGCGCGGCGGATGCGGTCGTACCCGCGCGCCAGGTAGCTGGCGCGCCACGCGCTGTCCGGCCGCTCGCCCGCCGGGGCCACCAGTTCCAGCGCCCGGTCCAGGATCGCGGCGCTCGTTTCCGTGGGCACGTACGCCACGCCGCGGCTCGCCATCAGGCGAAAGGTGCTGTCCGAGGCGTCGTACGCGTGCTCCACCGTCGTCACGCCCGCCTCCACCGCCTGCCGGATGGCGTCATCGCTCGTGGCGTGCGCGGCCACGGGAAGGCCGGAGCGCCGCGCTTCATCCACCACGGCGCGCAGTTCATCGGCCGACAGGCGGGCGCGGTTGGGCGTGTTGTCGGCGTACACCTTGATGACGCGCGCGCCGCGGTTGGCGGCTTCGCGAACCGCCGCGCGGCCGTCGTCGGCGCCGCGGATGATGCGGTAGTCATTGCCCACGATCTCCGGATGCTCCGCCAGCACACCCACGTACTGCCCGCCCTCGGGGCTCAGCCCGGGGCCGGAAAAGAACATGCGCGGCCCGTCCACGCTCCCCTCGCGGATGGCCGTGGCCAGCGCGGCGTCGCCGAAGCGGCCGGAGTTGCCCAGATCGCGGACGGTGGTGAACCCGGCGCGCAGGTAGGCGCCCGCCCGCGCGCCGCCGCGGAGCGCGCGCAGCGGCGTGCCCTCCATCACGGCCTGCACCACCATCTGCTCGGTTTCGGTGTCGCGCAGGGTGGGGCGGATGGATTGCAGCAGGTGCGTGTGCGCGTCGATCAGGCCGGGGAGCACCGTGCGATTGCGCAGGTCGATCTCCCGCGCGCCGGCGGGAACCGGAAGCCCCGCGCCCACCTGTTCGATGCGCGTTCCGCGGATGAGGATGTCGCGGTTCTGCAGCATCACCCCGCGCTCGCTGTCGAACAGCCGCCCCGCGTGGATGAGGATGACGGGATCGTCGCCCGGCGGCGTGCCCGGTTGCGCGTGTGCGCCGCGCGCGACCGTGATGCACGCCAGCGCGGCCGCGATCGTGGCGGGGACGCGGATGCGGATTTTCATGGGGTCGATGCTTGTGGTGGGGGGACGAACCCGCTCGTACCGGGATTGTTCGCGCGGATGGCGGATCAGATGGATGAATAGCGGCGGGCCGGCCCGGCGCGCATCCGTCACCTGACCCCGGCGACCGTGTGCAAACGGCGCACGGGAGGGGAGAACTGCTGGATCGTGTGCTCCGGACAGTTTGGCGCGGCGGCGGGCAGCCCTCTCCCCCCGGCCCCCTCTCCCGCAAGCGGGAGAGGGGGAGACCTCAGCGCGGTGGCGGGCTTCGGCGCGGAGCCGCCGGCTGGGGCCCTCACCCCGCGTGCTGCGCACGGCGACCCTCTCCCACGAACGGATGTGGGAGAGGGAGCACACACCCGAATCGTGTGCTCCGGACAGTTCGGCGCGACGGCGAGCTCCCCCTCCCCCCGGCCCCCTCGCCCCGCAAGCGGGGGAGGGGGAGACCTCAGCGCGGTGGCCGACTTCAGCACCCACGGGCGGGTCCGTTCCGGTTAAAGCTCCGGACGGCGCGCGAATAGCGCCGGGTCAGGGGGTCCCGCTGTTGAGCGGCGGATTATTGGCTCCAGATATTCGCCGCCGCGCCCAACTCCGCTTCCCGGCACCGAACCCGCCGCCGCGCCCCAACCCTCCCCCAGTCTTTTTTGGGGGAGGGTGGGCCGGTGGTGCCGGCCCGGGTGGGGGCCGCCCGCAAACTCCGCCATCCCACCGGGCACCAGGCACCGGGCACTTCCGTTCGCACTCACGCACTCACGCACCCCGCACTCACGCACTTCTGTTGCCCCACACGGCTCCGGATGGTACGTTACGCGGGTTTGTGACGAATTGGTACAAGCACTCGCAGGCAGGAACGCAGGATGCCCACGTACGAATATCGCTGCCCCAACTGCGGCAACGACTTCGAGAAGTTCCAGAAGATGTCCGACGAGCCCGTGGCCGATTGTCCGGCCTGCGGAACGCCGACGCCGCGCCGCATTTCCGCCGGCGCCGGCCTGGTGTTCAAGGGCAGCGGCTTCTACATCACAGACTACCAGCGCGGCGAAGGCTACAAGAAGGCCGCCGAAAGCGACAAGGGCGGCTCGTCCAGCGCGCCCGCGTCCGACGCGCCCGCGGCCAAGCCCGCCGAGTCGGCGCCCGCCGCCGCGCCCGCATCCAAGCCGAGCCCCAAGAGCGAGTAGATGGCCGTAGATACGCTGCAGGCGGAGATCGAACGCGCCCTGGCCAGCATGGGCGTGGAATCGCCCTCCGTCGCCCTGGAGCGCCCGCGCCACCCGGAGCACGGCGACTGGGCCACCAACGTGGCCATGACGCTCAGCAAGGCGCTGCGCCGTTCGCCGCGGCAGATCGCGGACGACCTGGTGGAACGCATCGACCACGCGGCCGCGGGCATCAGCAGCGCCGAGGTGGCCGGGCCGGGGTTCATCAACTTCCGCCTGTCCACCGGCTACGTGCGCGACGGACTGGCCCGCATCGTCACGGAAGGCGACGCGTTCGGCCGGTCCGACGCGGGGCAGGGGCGCGCCGTGAATGTGGAGTTCGTCTCCGCCAACCCCACCGGGCCGCTGCACATCGGCCACGGGCGGCAGGCCGCGCTGGGCGACGCCGTGAGCGAACTGCTGGCGTGGTCCGGGTGGAAGGTGCACCGCGAGTTCTACTACAACGACGCGGGCGAGCAGATCAACAAGCTGGCCCGCAGCGTGTGGGCCCGCTACCAGCAGGCCGTGGGCGCCGAGATCGAGTTTCCCGCGGACGGCTACCACGGCAGCTACGTGGGCGAAATCGCGCAGCAGATGGTGGCCGAGCACGGCGAGCGCTTCAAGGGCGATGACGGGCCCGAGGCGATGGACGCCATGCGCGTGTACGCCGTCCGCGTGCTGCGCGAGGAGCAGAACCGCGACCTGGACGGCTTCGGCGTCCGCTTCGACGAGTACTTCCTGGAATCGTCGCTGTACAGCGGCGGCCGGGTGGAGGATACCATCCGCCGCCTGCGCGAGACGGGGTACGTGTACGAGAAGGACGGCGCCGTCTGGCTGAAGACGACGGAGTTCGGTGACGACAAGGACCGCGTGATGGTCAAGAGCACCGGACATCCCACGTACTTTCTGCCGGACGTGGCCTACCACGTCACCAAGTGGGAGCGCGGGTTCCATCGCGCCATCAACGTGCAGGGGAGCGATCACCACGGCACCACGGCCCGCGTGCGCGCCGGGCTGCAGGCGCTGGGGCTGCCCACCGGCTATCCCGAGTACGTGCTGCACCAGATGGTGCTGGTGATGCGCGGCGGCCAGGAGGTCAAGTTCAGCAAGCGCGCGGGCGACTACGTCACCATGCGCGAGCTGTACGACGAAGTGGGCGTGGATGTGGCGCGCTACTTCTTTCTGATGCGCCGCGCCGAGGCGCAGCTGACGTTCGATCTGGATCTGGCGCTGGAGCAGTCGGACCGCAACCCGGTCTACAAGGTCCAGTACGCCTACGCGCGCATGTCGTCCATTTTCCGCCGCGCGGAGGTGGATGCGTCCACGCTGGATCCGGCGTCGGCAGACCTGGGGCTGCTGGCGCACGAGTCGGAGACGGACCTGGTGAAGCTGATGATGCGCTTTCCCGAGGAAGTCGCGATTTCGGCGGAGGCGCACACGCCGCACTCCATCTGCTCGTACCTGGAAGAAGTGGCGGGCGCGGTGAACTCGTGGTACCACGCGGGGAACCGCGACGCGTCGCTGCGCGTGATCGGCGCGGACGTGTCGCCGGAGCAGTCGCGCGCGCGGTTGGTGCTTGCCCGCGGCGTGCAGACGGTGCTGCGCAACGGCCTGTCGGTGCTGGGGATCAGCGCGCCGGAGCGCATGGACCGCGACGAAGAGCCCGCGGCCGAGGCGCAGGCGGCGTAGTTCACGGCGGCCCCCACCCGGGCCGGCACCACCGGCCCACCCTCCCCCAAAACGGACTGGGGGAGGGTTGTTCGCGGCGGCGGATTCGGCGCGGGTGGTGGAAGATCAGGCGTGAGCGGAGTCGCGGCGCGGGATGCGGTGCGGGAGGCAGAGCGTGGCGCGGCGGACGGTCTCCTGAGCGGATGAATCCGCCGCTCAAAAAGCGCCAAGCCCCGACTCGCGGCCGCTGTCGCGTCCACGATCGGGGCTTCAACCGCTCGACAGATCGCCCTCCGTGGCATGATCCGCCTCGGCGCTGAGTTCTCTCCCTCCCCCGCTTGCGGGGCGAGGGGGCCGGGGGGAGGGGGAGCCCGCCGCCGCGGACCTGTCCGGAGCACACGCTTCTGGGGTGTGCTCCCTCTCCCACATCCGTTCGTGGGAGAGGGTCGTCGTGCGCAGCACGCGGGGTGAGGGCTCCCCGCGGCGCTTTTCATCAACACAAATTCACTGCCCGCGCCCGCGCATGAGCGGGTGCGGACCATCCACCGATACAGCGGACCCATGTCCCTTCTTGTCGTCGGCAGCGTAGCGCTCGACACCGTCGAAACCCCGTTCGGCCGCGCAGAAGACGCGCTGGGCGGTTCGGCCACCTTCTTTTCCGCCGCGGCCTCGCTGCTTCACCCCGTGCAGCTGGTGGGCGTGGTGGGCGACGACTATCCCACGGACGCCCTCGCCTTTCTGGCGGAGCGCGGCGTGGACCTGGCCGGGCTGGAAACCGCGGCGGGCGAAAGCTTCCGCTGGTCGGGCGTGTACAGCTACGACCTGAACTCGCGCGAAACGCTGGAAACGCGCCTGGGCGTGTTCGCCGACTTCGCCCCCAAGATCCCCGAGCAGTTCCGGGACGCGGAGTGGGTGTTCCTGGGCAACATCGATCCGGACCTGCAGATCGGCGTGCTGGACCAGGTGCGCAAGCCGAAGTTCGTGGCGTGCGACACCATGAATCTGTGGATCGAGATCAAGCACACGCGCCTGCTGGACCTGCTCAAGCGCGTGGACCTGCTGATGGTGAACGACGCCGAGGCGCGCCAGCTTTCCGGCGAGCACAACCTCACCAAGGCCGCCCGGTGGATCATGGACCGCGGCCCCCGCTACCTGATCATCAAGAAGGGCGAGCACGGCGCCATCCTGTTCACGCCCAACTCCACCTTCTTCGCCCCCGGCTTTCCGCTGGAACTCGTTTTTGATCCCACCGGCGCGGGCGACGCGTTCGCGGGCGGATTCATGGCGCACGTGGCCAAGTCCGGCGGGCTGGAAGACGCGGACCTGCGCCGCGCCATGATCTACGGCTCGGTGCTGGGCTCGTACGCGGTCGAGGCGTTCTCCATCGAACGCTTCAAGGACCTTACGGCCGAGGAGATCGAGGAGCGCACCCGCCAGTTCCACCAGATGACGGTCTTTGAGCTCCCGGTGAACGCCGGTGTCTGAGCAGCCCGGACTCAGCTATGCCGCCGCTGGCGTCGACATCGACGCCGCGCACCAGGCCATGAAGGGGGTCGCGGCGATGGTGCGCTCCACCGCCACGCCCGACACCCTTTCCGAGCTGGGCTCGTTCGGCGGGCTGTACCGCGTGCCGCGCGACGCCAAGCAGCCGGTGCTGGTGGCGTCCACGGACGGCGTGGGCACCAAGCTCAAGGTCGCGTTCATGGCCGGCCGGCACGGCACGGTGGGCGAGGACCTGGTGAACCACTGCGTCAACGACATCCTTGTTCAAGGCGCGAAACCGCTCTTCTTTCTGGACTACGTCGGCGTCGGAAAGCTGGAGCCGGGCGTGGTGGAGGAACTGGTTTCCGGTGTGGCGCGCGGGTGCCGGGCCAACGGCTGCGCGCTGCTGGGCGGGGAAACGGCGGAGATGCCCGACATGTACACCGCGGGGGAGTACGACCTCGCGGGGACCATCGTGGGGATGGTGGAAGAGGACCGCGTGCTGGACGGGCGCGCCATCCGGCCCGGCGACGCCATCGTCGCCGTTGCGTCGAATGGCCTGCACACCAACGGCTACTCGCTGGCCCGCCGCATCGTCTTCGACCGCATGGGGCTGGGGGTGGATGACGCCTTTCCGGAGGAGGAGGGGAGCGTGGCCGACGTGCTGCTGCGTGTCCACAAATCCTACCTGCGATCGTTGTATCCGCTGATCGAGGCTGGACGCATCCGCGGGCTGGCGCACATCACCGGCGGCGGGCTGGTGGACAACGTGCCGCGCATTCTGCCGGACGGCGCCGCGGCGCGGTTCGACCTGTCCAGTTGGACGGTGCCCTCCGTCTTTCGCGTGCTGCGGCGCGAGGGCGGGGTGGCGCGCGACGAGATGTTCCGCGCCTTCAACATGGGCGTGGGGATGGCGGCCGTGGTACCCGCGCCGGACGCGGACGCGGTGGTGCGCGACCTGGCTGCGGCGGGGGAAACGGCGTGGATCGCGGGGGAGATCGTTCCCGGCGCGCGTGACGTGATTCTGAGCGGAGAATGACCATGACCAACCGGTGGATGATTTCGGCCGCGGCGGCCGCGCTGATCGCGAGCCCGCTCGCCGCGCAGGGCAACATCGAGTCGGTGTGCGCCAGCTTTTCCAAGTCCGAGGTGGGCGGCCGCTGCGCCGCGGTGGCGCAGGCCGTGGACGCCGCGCAGCCGCAGCTGGGCATTCTGCTGGCGGGCGGCAACCCCACGCTGGGCACGGCCAGCACCGGCGGCGTGCGGCTGGGCATTCTGCCGCGCGTGAGCCTTACCGGCCGCGTGAACGTGGTGGGCGCGCGCCTTCCCGACATCCGCGACGTGCGCACGAGCGGCGGCGAGGTGCAGACGGACGAGTTCAGCGTGCCGGCCCCGGCCGTGGGCGCGAATGTTTCCGTCGGCCTCACGCAGGGCTTCAGCGTGGCGCCCATGATCGGCGGATTCGGCGCCATAGACCTGCTGGGGAGCGTGACGGTGCTCCCGCTTTCCCTCGCCGGCGACGACTTCGGCGACAACGCGTACTCCTGGGGCGCGGGCGCGCGCGTGGGGCTGGTGCGCGAATCGTTCGTCACGCCGGGCGTGTCCCTTTCGCTGATGTACCGCGACCTGGGCGACGTGCGCTTCGGCGAGGTGTGCGAGGGGACGGAGGTTGTGACCTCGGGCAACCAGAGCACGTGCGCGGCGGGCGGCGACTTCGGCGAACTCGGCTTCGGGCTGACGAACTGGAGCGGGCGGCTGGCAGCCAGCAAGCGCCTCCTGGGGCTCGGCGCCACCCTCGGCGTCGGATACGACCAGTTCGACACGGACGCCAACTTCGCCTTCCGCGCCCCGGGCCTCGGGGGCACGGAGCAGATCTACCGCTTCAACGACGTCACGGTGGACAACGACCGCTGGTCGGCGTTCCTGGACCTGTCGTACACGGTGCTGGTGGGCTCGCTGGTGGGCGAGGTGGGGTGGATGCAGGGCGCCGACGCCATTGCCGGCTTTCCCAGCACCAGCGACTTCGATCCGGACCAGGGCACGTTCTTCGGCAGCATCGGCGCGCGGCTGTCGCTGTAGCACGCGCGATGGCAAGGCGGGCCCGGTGCCCGGCGGTAACACCACGGGATCAAGACGCGCGGGATGGGGGCACACGGCCTCCGTCCCGCGTGTTCCTTTGTAGAGGGATGGACTGGATTCTCGGGCGGAGACTGCGGTGAGCGGGATTTCGGAGACGGACCGCGAGTGGATGCGGCGGGCGGTGGCCCTGGCGGAGCGGGGATGGGGGCGCACGGCGCCGAACCCCATGGTCGGCTGTGTGATCGTGCGCGGCGGCTCCGTCGTGGGCGAGGGCTGGCACACGGAGTACGGCTGCCCGCACGCGGAGCCGGAAGCCCTGCGCGCCGCGGGCGAGGCCGCGCAGGGCGCCACGGCGTACGTGTCGCTGGAACCGTGCAGCCACTGGGGCAAGACGCCGCCCTGCACGGACGCGCTGATCGCTGCGGGGGTCAGCCGCGTCGTCTTTGGCGGGTTCGATCCCAACCCGCGCGCGTCGGGCGGCGGATCGGTGCTGCGCGAGGCGGGGATCGATGCCGTGGGCGGCGTGGAGGAAAGGGCGGTGCGTGACCAGAACGCCGTCTTCTTTCACACGCACTCGCTCGCCGGGACGGAGCGGCCGTTCATCGCCCTCAAGCTGGCGATGTCGCTGGATGCGCGGATCGCGGACCGGGACGGCCGTTCGGTGTGGATCACCGGCGAGGAGTCGCGCGCGGAGGTGCATCGGCTGCGCGCGGGCTACGACGCCGTGGCGGCCGGGATCGGCACCGCGCTGGCGGATGATCCGCAGCTGACGGTGCGCGGCGCGGTGGTGCCGCGCGTGGCGCCCGCGCGCATCGTGTTCGATCGATCGCTGCGCCTGCCGCTGTCGTCCGCGCTCGTGCGCACCGCGGCGGAGGTGCCGGTCTGGGCCGTGTGTGCCCCGGACGCGGACGCGGGCCGCCGCGACGCGCTGGAAGCCGCGGGCGTGCGCGTCGTGGCGGCGGACGGGCTGGCGGCGCAGCTGCGGGCCCTGCGCGGGGCGGGGGCAGGATCGATGTTCGTGGAGGGAGGGGCGGCGTTCGCCTCCGCCCTGCTCGCGGCGGACGTGGTGGACCGGATGTACCTGTTCTACGCGCCGGTCCTCATCGGTCCTGATGGAGGGGCTCCGTTCGGCACGATCCCCAATCCCGCGCTCGCCGACGCCCCGCGCTGGCGCCGCCTCGCGACCGACACCTTCGGCGCGGACACGCGGATCACCCTCGCGCGGCGGTAGAGCCGGGTGAGCCTGCGCAACCAGGTCGACGGCATCTCACGAACGGGCATGGTGCAGGAAAGTGCCGCGTGGGGGCGGGTCTCCTGAGCGAATGAATCCCCGCTCAGACAGCGCAAAGCCCCGACACCGGCCGCTGCCGCGTCCGGTTCGGGGCTTCAACCACATCGAGGCCGGCGGGTCCGGTGTGAATTCCCCCCCTCTCCGTGCGGCAGTTTGCACGGGGAGGGGCCGGGGGAGGGGTCCCGCGAGGCGTCGGACGCGACCAATCTTTCCGATCCGCACGGAACCGGGGTGTGCTCCCTCTCCCACATCCGTTCGTGGGAGAGGGTCGCCGTGCGCAGCACGCGGGGTGAGGGCCACCGACGGGACGCCCCTCGCGCGGACGTGCCCCGTCCTGCCCGCGGACCAAGTTGCACCCGCCCCTCGCCATCTCCGTCCGTGTCTGGTAACTTTGCGCCCGCGCGGGTATCGCGCGGGCGCGCTGCTGTTCAGGCACCGCAGGCACTGGCACGCGAGGGCAACGCACGTGTTCACCGGGATCGTAGAAGAAGTCGGCACCATCGCCGCCGTGGAGCCCGCCGGAAACGGCGTCATCTTTACCGTGCACGCCAGCCGGGTGCTGGACGGCATGGGGCTGGGCGACAGCGCCAGCATCGAGGGCGCCTGCCTCACGGTCACCTCCATCCTGGAGGGCGGCTTTACCGTGCAGGCCATCGGCACCACGCTGGAGCGCACCACCTTTGGCGGGTTCCGCGTGGGGCAGCGGGTGAACCTGGAGCGCGCGCTGGCGTTCGGCGCGCGGCTGGGCGGCCATCTGGTCGCCGGGCACGTGGACGGCGTGGGGCAGGTGACGCGCATCGAGCCGCGCGAGGAACTTACGCTCATCGACTTCACGTTGCCGCAGGAAGTCACGGGCGTCACCGTGCTGCACGGCTCCATCACGCTCAACGGCATCAGCCTGACCGTGAATGATCTGCCGGCGCCGGGCGTCTGCCAGGTCAGCATCATCCCGTTCACCTGGGAGCACACCTCCATCGGCGACCTGCGCGAGGGCACCGCGGTCAACGTGGAAGGCGACATGATCGGCAAGTTCGTCCGCAACCTGCTGGGCGCACCGGGGCGGGGCACCGTACCGGGCGAGATGCAGGCGGACGCCGCCGCCATCCGCGAAGCGTGGGGCTACGCGTGAAGCTTCGGCTCGCGGCCGGCGGCGCGCTGCTGCTGGCCGCGTGCGAAATACCGGAGCCGGACCGCGATCTGCGCCTGAAGTACGAGGCCGATCTCGCGGCGGAGTCGGCGAAGGCGGCGCATCCCGCCGCGGCGGACACGCTGGCGCCCAGCGCCGACACGACGGGACGGGCCCCATCGGCGCTCCACGAATGACGCGGGGCTGATTACGCCGCCGGACGGCTCGCGCGTGGCGCTGGCGGTGTTCATCCGCTGATCCACACGCGACGAACGCCGCGGAAGAGAAGGTCATCGCCGAGATCGCGCGTGCGGTGTACAACCGGTTCGCCGTGCTTTCATCGCGGCGGGCCCAAGGGCGGAAACTCCGCCCGCAGACGCATTTCAGGGTTACGGCGAGAGAAACAGCCATGCCGTTCGATACGATAGACGCCGCGCTGCAGGACATCCGCGACGGCAAGATGGTGATTGTGGCCGATGACGAAAACCGTGAAAACGAGGGCGACCTCGTGTGCGCGGCCGGCGCGATCACGCCGGAAATCATCAACTTCATGGCCACGTACGGCCGCGGCCTCATCTGCCTGGCGCTTACGGCGGAACGCGCGGACGAACTGGAACTGAAGCAGATGAGCGACGTGAACACCGAGGCGCTGGGAACAGCGTTCACGGTGTCCATCGATGCCGCGCAGAAGTTCGGCGTGACCACGGGGATCAGCGCCTCGGACCGGGCCAAGACCATCCTCGTGGCGATGGATCCGGCCACGAAGCCGTCGGATCTGCGCCGCCCCGGGCACATCTTTCCCCTCCGCGCGCGCGCAGGCGGCGTGCTGCGGCGGGTGGGGCAGACGGAGGCGTCGGTGGATCTGGCGCGCCTGGCCGGGCTGCAGCCCGCGGGCGTCATCTGCGAGATCCTGAACGACGACGGAACGATGGCGCGCCGTCCGCAGCTGGAGGAGTTCGCCGCCAGGCACGGGCTGAAGTTCATCACCGTCGCGCAGATCGTGGCCTACCGCCTGAAGCGCGAGCGGCTGGTGCGGCGCGAGGCCGAGGCCACCATCCCCACGCCCACGGGCGACTGGCGCATCATCGCCTACCGCAACGACGTGGACCAGTACGAGCACGTCGCCATGGTCAAGGGCGAGGTGGAGGGGATGGAGAACGTGCTGGTGCGCATGCACTCCGAGTGTCTCACCGGCGACGTCTTTCACTCGCTGCGCTGCGACTGCGGCGAGCAGCTGGACTGCGCCATGCGGCAGATCGACAAGGAGGGCAGCGGCGCCATCGTCTACCTGCGGCAGGAGGGGCGCGGCATCGGGCTGGTGCAGAAGCTTCGCGCGTACAACCTGCAGGACCAGGGGATGGACACGGTGGAGGCCAACGAGGCGCTCGGCTTCCGCGCGGACCTGCGCGAGTACGGCATCGGGGCGCAGATCCTGCTCGACCTCGGCTTGTCGACGGTGCGCATCCTGACCAACAACCCCAAGAAGATCGTGGGGATGGACGGATACGGACTGTCGGTGGTGGAGCAGCTTCCGCTGACGGTGGAGCCCAACGAGCACAACAGCGGCTACCTGCGCACCAAGCGCGACCGGATGGGGCACATGCTGGCGCTCGAGGGCGACGCGGCGTAAGGGAAGTGCGTGAGTGCGGGGTGCGGGGTGCGTGAGTGCGACAGAAAAGTGCTCGGGGCCCGGTGCTCGGCCTCCGCTCCGCGGCTGGGTGGCGGTGGGTCTTGGGCACGATGCGGATTGTCGTGCGGGCGGCGGAGTGACGCCCTCACCCCGCGTGCTGCGCACGACGACCCTCTCCCACGAACAGATGTGGGAGAGGGAGCACACACCAGTTCCGTGCGCTTGGGCGCCGAAAACCGCGGTTCCGTACTTTCGTACTTTCGTACTTTCGTGCTTGTGGTCGCACTCACGCACTAACGCACCCAGCACTCACGCACTTCTTTCTCGCACTCCCGTACTCCCTTGATCGAAATCCACGGCCAGATCCGCGGCGAAGGCAAGCGCTTCGGCATCGTCATCAGCCGCTTCAACGACATGATCACCCGCCAACTGCTGGCCGGCGCGCGCGACTGCCTGCTGCAGCACGGCGTTCAGGACGACGACATCGAGGCCGTCTGGGTGCCCGGCGCCTGGGAACTCGCCGGACCCCTTCGCATGCTGGCGGAAAGCGGACGCTTTGACGCCGTCATCTCGCTGGGCTGCGTGATCCGCGGCGCGACGCCGCACTTCGACTACGTCGCGGGCGCGGCGGCAAACGGCGCGGCTTCGGTGGGCGCCTCGGTCAGCGTCCCCATCGTCTTCGGCGTGCTGACGACGGAGACGATCGAGCAGGCCATTGAACGCGCGGGCACCAAGGCCGGCAACAAGGGCTGGGACGCGGCGATGGTCGCCATGGAAATGAGCGACCTGTACACCCGACTGGGCACCAAGGAGGCGCGGTGAAGCATCGCAGCCGCGCGCGCGGTTGGGCGCTGCAGGCGCTGTACGCGTGGGAGCAGAAGGGCGGCGACCCGGCCGAGGCCATCGCCACCCTCTCCGACCTGGTGACCAACCTGCGCGTCTCGCCGGAGAACCGCCCGTTCGCCGAGGTGCTCGTGCGCCTGGTGGCGACCAACCTTCCGCGCATCGACCGCGCGATCGAGGAGTCGCTCACCAACTGGCGCATGAGCCGGCTGTCCGTCATCGACCGCGCCATTCTGCGGCTGGGGACGGCGGAAATGATGTTCGTGGATGAGGTGGCGCCCCGCATGGCCATCCGGGAAGCGGTGAACCTGGCGGAAAAGTATGGGACCAACGAGAGCCCGCGCTTTGTGAACGGCGTGCTGGACGCCGTCATGCGCCGCCTGAACCCCGCCGAGCCCGGCCAGGCGTGAAGATCCTGGTCCTGAACTGGCAGGACCTCGCCAACCCGCAGTCCGGCGGCGCGGAAACCCACCTGCACGAAATCTTTGGCCGGCTGGCGCGGCGCGGGCACACGGTGCACGCGCTCGTTTCCGGCTGGCCCGGCGCCGCGCCCGCCGCCGAGACGGACGGAATGCGCATCCACCGCACCGGCGGGCGCAACACCTTTTCGCTCGCCGCGCCCGCGTTCTACCGCCGGCATCTGGCGAATGACGCGTGGGACGTGGTGGTGGAGGACCTGAACAAGGTCCCGCTCTTCACCCCGCTCTGGGTGCGCCGCCCGCTCGTCCTCCTCGTCCACCACCTGTTCGGCGCGACGGCGTTCCGCGAGGCCTCCGCGCCGTTCGCCGCGGCCACCTGGCTGCTGGAACGCCCCATCCCCGCCGTGTACCGCGGCCTTCCCACGCAGGCCGTCTCCGAAAGCACCGCCGACGATCTGGTCGCGCGCGGGCTGCGGCGCGACGACATCTCCGTCATTCACAACGGCGTCGATCTCGGCTTCTTCACCCCGGATCCCGCCATCGCGCGCACTCCGCGGCCGTCGTTCGTCTACGTGGGCCGGCTCAAGAAGTACAAGCGGGTGGATCTGGTGATCGATGGGCTGCACCGCGTCCGCCAGCGCGGGGTGGATGCCACGCTGCGCATCGCCGGGCGGGGGAGTGAGGAGGCCGAACTCCGCGCGCAGGTGGAGCGGCTGGGCCTGGGCGATGCGGTGCGCTTCGAGGGATTCGTGAGCGAGGAGCAGAAGCGCGATCTGCTGCGGACGAGCTGGGCCGCGGTTCTCGCCTCGCCCAAGGAAGGGTGGGGGATCACCAACATCGAGGCCGGCGCGTGCGGAACGCCCGCCGTGGCCGCGGACTCCCCCGGCCTGCGCGAATCGGTGATCCACGACCGCACCGGCCTGCTCGTCCCCTACGGCGACGCGGACAAGCTGGCTGACGCGCTCGCGTCGCTGGCCCGCGACCCCGCACGCGTAGAGTCGCTCGGATCGGGCGCGCACGCGTTCGCCCAGACGCTCTCATGGGACCGAGCCGCCGAGCGCACTGAAGCGCACCTGCAGGCGGCCGCATCCGCGAAGCAGTAACCCGGCTCAATCGCCTCACTTCACGACGCCTCCCGCACCTCCGAACTCATGTCCGGCGAACCCTCCACGCACTCGCTTCCGGTGGATGCGGTGCTGTCGGACGATACCGTCGAACTGCGCCTGATCCGCATCCTCGCGCCGGGCGATGTATCCGCGCGGCCGCCCGAGGCGCGCTTCCTCTCCCCCGCGCTCGAGTACCGTTTCGCCATCCACCGCCGCGCGGACGGGCTGCGCGTGGGCCGCATCCACCTGCGCGCGACGAGTGATCCCGCCATCCTCCGCGCCGTGGGCCACGCGGGCTACGAGGTGGATGAGGAGCACCGCCGCAATGGCTACGCGGTCCGTGCGGTGCGGTTGATCGCCGGCTTGGCGCGAACGAGCGGGATCGCGCCGCTCTGGACCCTGATTGAGCCGGACAACATTGCGTCGCGCAGGGTGGTGGAGAGCGCCGGGTTCGCGCTCGTGGATGAGGTGGATACGCGGCCGGAGGCGATGGCGCTCGGCCTGGGCCCGCGCGTGTGCCGGTACGCGCTCGCCAGCCCCTGATCGCGTCCCGAGAACCCGCGGGGCGCCGGGCCTTCACGGCCTCTCACGCGGGGGCCGCGGGGTGCGCGGAGGTCGCGGGGAGCACGGCTCGCCCTCCGGCCTTCCCTCGATCAGCGATCGTGTCGCTGAGAACCAATACGCGTTCATGATGTTCGCGCCGGCTTCAGCTGGTTCGTGCAGGGGAAGCCTCACAGCGGTACCGTGAGGCTTCCCGCCGTTGGTGCGGCACCTTCAGGATGCTCCGCACGCGCAGAGCTACGCGCCCATGAACGCCGTGGCGAGTTGCTCGTAGCGTGAAAACGAGCATGGCACTGAGCCGTTCACGCTGAAAGTACACAAAGTGGGCGCAGGGTTTGCAAAACGTTGCGGCCCATGAATACGCCTGCCGAACTCCGCGAAAAGGCCTTGGTCGTCCACGACCGCCTGTGTGCCACGTACGGGTGCCCGATCCCGTACTTCCACCATTTCGATCCGCTGAGCGAACTGATTTCATCGCTGCTCAGCCATCGAACCAAGAACAGCGACTCGGGGCGTGCGTTCAAGCAGCTTCGCGCGCGCTTTCCGGAGTGGGCGCAGGTGCGTGATGCGCCCACCGCGGAGGTGGAGGGGGCGATCTCGCCCGCGACGTGGCCGGAACAGAAAGCCCCGCGCATTCAGGAGGTGCTGAGGGAGATCACCTCCCGCCGCGCCGGCGACCTGTCGCTCGACTTTCTGGGGACGCTGGCGGTGAAGGAAGCGCGTGAGTGGCTGGAATCGATTACCGGCATCGGGCCCAAGACGAGCGCGGCGGTGCTCCTGTTCAGCAACCTGCGCATGCCCGCGCTGCCGGTGGACAGCCATCATCACCGCGTGGCGCAGCGGCTTGCGCTGATCGGCGCCAACGTGGCGGTGGGGCCCGCGCACCGGCTGCTGGAGTCGCAGCTTCCGCCGGATTGGAACGCGCAGCAGGTGTACGACAACCACGAGGCGCTGATGCTGCACGGCCAGCGCTGCTGCTTTTTCCGCAACCCGGCGTGCCACCGCTGTCCGGTACTGGACCTGTGCCCCTTCGGCCAGGCCCGGATGGGTACCAGCATCGATGGGTCACTCACGCTCGAACTGCCGATCGGCGGCGTCGGAGGGTAGAGCGCGAACCTCGTCCGGCTCTCGCCAGTGTGCCCCAACTTTCCGGCCAAGACTCCCGCGCTGCCGCCAGGAAAAAAGGACCGAGCCACGGGTTCCCGCGGCTCGGTCCTTTTGTGCCGGAGATGGGCTCAGCGGCTTGCGATCACCGTGCGCGCCGCACGCGGCGTAAGGAGCCGTTCCGAATCCTTGACCTGCTTTCCGCAGCGGCCAATCAACTGGGCAAACGACCGCGGGCGAAGGTTCATCGTCGCGACGCGGCTCGGGTTGTCGATGGGGGGATCCGTGGGGCGGCAGCAGCCGTCAGAGCAGCACGAGCCGCAGCTCATGCCCACCGCACAGCCGCATGCCGAAACATTGCCGCAGGTGATGCAGCACTCGCCGAACAGCCGGGTGCGGAATCCGTCGGACACCGCGGAACGCATGGCCGCGGTCTGATAAAGGGCTGGCGCGCCGGCGGCCGCGGCTTGGCGCTGGCGCGTTCCGTCGACGACCACCGAAACGGTGGGCATGGACGGGATCACGGCGGGAACGCCTTCGCGAACGTCCACGTGTTCCACGACCCGCAGCGTCTCCGTCGCGGCGCCCTCGGGTCCCTTGTAGATGGTCAGACGGAACGTGCGGTTCTGTGCGCTGGTCCGGACGGGGGAAATCTCGTACGTGCCATTCCCCTTGAAGGTCAGCCGGAACCGGCGGCCCTCGATCACCGATCCGTCCAGCGCGCGGTTCTCCGCTTCGGCGTTCACATGCAGGTCGATCACCAGGTTGGGATCCACGCGCTGTGCGGCCGCGGACGAATGCGCGCCGGCCACGAACGCGACCAGGAGCCCGCCTGTCATCATCAATGATCTGAACATGGTGCAATCCTCCGCGGGACGAGAATGATGCTGATGGCGGATGCGCATCAGCGAAGGGGCCGGGCCATCTGGTAGATGACGACGTGGGGTACGTCGTCCTCATCGTTCCGCGAGGCGTACACGCGACCATCCGCGCGAATGCGCCTGACTTCACTGCCAGCGGGAACCAGCATGGAGCCCAGGTACGCGCCATCCACCGAAAAGGCGGCCCATTCGGAAGGCTGCCGCGCACTGGCACCCAGAGCCACCCAGATCCGGTCCCGGTCGTCCATGACCGCGCCGCGGACGGCGGGCCAGCGGCTGGGGAGCGAGTCGCGCAGCACCGGGGTGAACCGCGCTCTCACCTGCTCGGGGATCGCGGCCAGGGCATCGCGATGGTCGTCGGGCGTGAGCGGCGGGGCAGTGTACGGCAGGCTGAACCCGCCGATCCGTCGTCCTTCCAGGTCGTACCGGGCCACGCCCAGCGAGTCAGACCAGATGAAGTGCAGATGATTGCCTGAATCCAGCAGCGCAAAACCCTCGTGCCCGAAAGGGTGCGGCATCACTGAGTTCTCCGCCACCAGAAACGATCGGGAGGGAAATTCCAGCAGGTCCCGTTGCGGCGCGCCGTCCAGCGCCAGCAGCCGCACGAGGTCCTTGCGCGCGCTGAAGTCCGCTCCGGCCACGAACTGGAACTGCGGCCGGAAAAGCGCGACGAGCGCGGAGTTGTCCGCGGTGCGGCGCACCTCGAACGGCATCGGGCCGGGCAGCTTTCCCGCCAGGCTGACGCTGTACGCCGCCTGATCCGATCCGGGCGCGAACACGGTAATGCGGCCGAGCGTGGGATCGTAGGCGAGGAGACTGTCCCCGGCGAGCACCTGAACGCCCCGGATGCTGCGGAATTCGCCGGGCCCGCTTCCACGGCGCCCGAACGCGCGTAGCACCTTGCCCGTTGCATCCAGAACCGTAATCCGGGTCTGGTACATGTCGGGAACGTAGATCGCACCGCGCGAATCCACGTCGAGCGCGTCGATGGCGGTGAAGGCCGCGTCGGACGGCGATGTGGCGACCTCCCGCAGCGCGATCGCCCGGCCGCGGCGACTGCCCGCTTCGGGAAACCGGGACGGATCGTGTACGGATTCAGCTGTTCCGCAGGCCGCTGCAAGCAGCAGAAGCAGCGGCCAGCAGCAGGAAAGGCGCAGCATTCGTGCGGAGGTTCGGGCGGCAGCACGTCGGCGGGACAGGGGTGCGAACGTACGTCACGCGTCGTTTTTCGTCAACGTGCAGTGTCTGGATTGTTCTGGCGCGCCGCCGCTCGCGCTCGATCTGCCTTTGGGCGGCGCGGGCGAGTTGTAACGGGGCTGGCGGTAGCCCTCGTGCTACTCGCGACGTTGGCTCCGCGGATAGTAGATCCTTCGGTCGCGCATGATTCGGCGCGGGGGAGGGCACGGTGCACGCTCCCTCAGGATGACATGTTGTTGCGCCGCATGGTCTTGTGAGGCTGCCTCAGCTGAGCGGACGCCGGCCATCCCGCGCCGAAACCTCCGCGCGCGCTATGGTCTCCCCCTCTCCCGCCTGCGGGAGAGGGGGCAGGGGGTGAGGGCTGCCTGCCGCCGCGCCAATGCCCGCCGGGACGCACGGACCCGCTCAAATCTCCGCCGAGTGGACGCCGGCCATCCGCGCCGAAGCCCCCGCGCGCGCTGAGGTCTCCCCCTCTCCCGCTTGCGGGAGAGGGGGCCGGGGGGTGAGGGGTGCATCCGCATTCGGGGATCTCCATCGAGACGCATCCCACTCATCCGCATCCGCCCCTCCATCCCGTCGTCCCCGCCCGATTCCTGCATCACACCCCTCCGGGCATGGTGCGGCCGTGGACGGGGCGTTATCCTGTGGGCGCATCCAACCAACACCTGCACGAGGGCGGTCCTTGACGGTCGACGACCTGCTGAGCTCCAAACGGGATTCGCTCGCGCTGGAGCTGCTTACGGACGAGCGCGGCCTGTCGCGCGCCATTCAGACGCCCGACGTGAGCTCGCCCGGGCTGGTGCTCACCGGATACACCGAGCGCTTTCCCCACGAGCGCATGCAGGTGCTGGGGGAAACCGAAGTCGCCTTCCTGGAGTCGCTGGACGACGACCGGCGGCGCGCGGCGCTGGTCACCTTTCTGGCGTTCAACATCCCCGTGGTGTTCATCACCAAGGGGCAGGAACCGCCCGAGCCGCTGCTGGAGCTGGCCAATGCCAGCGGCACGCCCGTGATCCGCACCGCGCTCAAGACGGCCGACTTCTACACGCGCATCAAGCCGTTTCTGGAAGAACGCTTCGCGCCGCGCACCACGCTGCACGGCTCGCTGGCCGACGTGTACGGCGTGGGCCTCCTCTTCGTGGGCAAGAGCGGGATCGGCAAGAGCGAGACGGTGCTGGACCTCGTGGAACGCGGCCACCGCCTGGTGGCCGACGACCTGGTGATGATCACGCGGCGCGGCAACGAGATCCTGATCGGCAAGGGTCACGACCTGCAGCGCCACCACATGGAAATCCGCGGCGTCGGCATCATCGACATCCGCACCATGTTCGGAATTCGCGCCATCCGCCAGCAGAAGCGCATCGAGGTCGTGGTGCAACTGGAGATCTGGGACGAGCACGCGGTGTATGACCGCACGGGGCTGGACACCCGGACGATGGACATCCTGGGCGTTCCCGTCCCCAAAGTGACCGTGCCGCTGGTGCCGGGAAAGAACATTACCGTGGTCTGCGAGGTGGTGGCCATGAACCACCTGCTGAAATATTCGGGGATCGATACGGCCCGGCTCTTCAACCAGCGGCTTCAGGCCCGCATGGGGGGGACGTCGGACTACCTGGAGGAAGATTATGAGTGAGCCCGTGCGGGGGCTGGTCGTGAGCCACGCATCGCTGGCGCAGGGGCTGGTGCAGTCCGTCCGGCAGATCGCCGGCGCCGACGAGGATGCGCTGACCGCGGTCAGCAACGAGGGGTGCGGCCCGGAGTCGCTGCAGCGCAACGTGCTGGCGGCGCTGGGCGACGGGCCGGGGATCATCTTTACGGACCTGCCCAGCGGCTCGTGCGCCTTTGCCGCGCGCCGCCTGTCGGTGGACCGGGCCGCCACGGCCGTGGTCTGCGGCGTGAACCTGCCCATGCTGCTGGACTTTGTCTTTCACCGCGACCTGCCCCTTCCGGAACTGGTGGACCGTCTGGTCGCCAAGGGGCAGGCCGCGATCACCGGCCAGTGCCGGGAAAGTGCGGTGCATGCCGATCGTGCTGCTTCGCGTTGACGAGCGCCTGATCCACGGGCAGGTCGTGGTGGGGTGGGGAGGCCCGCTTCACGCCGACCGCATCGTGGTGGCCGACGACGCCATCGCCGCCAGTCCGTGGGAGCAGGAGCTGTACTGCCTGGGCGTGCCGCCGGAGATCGAGGCCGACTTCGCCACCGTGGACGCCGCCCGCGGGCAGCTGGCCGGGTGGCGCGGCGGGCAGCGCCGCATCATCGTCCTGGTGCGCGACGTTCAGACCGCCCGCAGGCTTGCCGACGGCGGCGGGCTGCAGGGCGAGGAAGTGAACCTGGGCGGCATTCACGACGGCGAGGGGCGGCGGCGCGTGCTTCCGTACCTGCACCTGGGCCCGGGCGACGACGACGCCCTGCGCGCCATCGCCGCCACGGGCGCAAAGGTGTCCGCGCGCGACCTGCCCGGAAGCAGCCGCGTGGGGCTGGACCAGCTGCTGGCCGAATAGCGAACCCGTGATCCCCGATCTCCTCACCCTGGCGCTGCTGAGCCTGCTGGGCGGCCTGCTGGCGCTGGACGCCACCTCGCTGGGGCAGTTCATGCTGTCGCGGCCATTGGTGGCCGCCGGGCTGGCGGGGATCGTGGCCGGCAACCCCGCCGCGGGGATCGCCACCGGGCTGCTGCTGGAGGCGCTGCACCTGGCCGTGCTCCCCGTGGGCGCGTCGCGCTACCCGGAAGCCGGCCCCGCCGCCGTCGCGGCCGCGGGCGCCTTCGCCGGGTCCACGGACAGCACCGTCGCGCTGATGGCGTGCGTCGTGTTTTCGATGGCGTGGGGATGGGTGGGCGGTCGCACCGTGGACGTGCTGCGCCGCGCCAACGCCCGCTTCGCCGTCCCCGCGGCGGGGCCGCTGGACCCCGCTGTGGTGGAGCGGCTGCACTGGCGGGCGCTGTGGATTGACGCGGCGCGGGGCACGCTGCTGACCTTGGCCGGACTGCTGCTCCTCGGCACGCTGCTGGAAACGCTGGGGTGGATTCCGTTCCGCGAAACGTGGACGCGCCCCGCGCTGGCCCTGTCCGCCGCGGCGGCGCTGGCTTCGGCGCTGCGGCTCTTTGGCCGGCGCCGGCTGCCGCTCTTTGCCGCGGGCGCCGCCGCGGGGGCGCTGCTGCTGTGGCTGAGGTGAACGGGCTGCCGCGCGGGGTGCGCCGCGCCATGCTTCTGCGCAGCTTTGCGGTGCAGGGATCGTGGAACTACCGTACGCTGATCGGCACGGGAATGGCGTTCGTTCTGGCGCCCGCCCTGCGCCACCTGTACGGAGCGGACACGGCCCGCCTGCGCGAGGCCACGGCCCGGCACGCCGAGTTGTTCAACGCGCACCCGTACCTGGCCACGCTGGCCGCCGGCGCCATTGCGCGGCTGGAGGCGGACGGCGCCCCGCCGGAGCTGATCGGCCGCTTCAAGGCGGCGGTGCGCGGCTCGCTGGGTTCGCTGGGCGACCGCCTGGTGTGGCTCGTCTGGCGGCCCACGACGGCGCTGCTGATGGTGGCGCTGCTGCTGGCCGGGCTGCCCTGGTGGCTGGCGGTGCTGGCCTTTGTGGCGAGCTACAACGCGCTGCACCTGTGGATGCGCGTGTGGGGGCTGCGGACGGGGCTTTCCGAAGGGCTGCAGGTGGCCCGGGCCCTTCGCGAGGCGCCCTTTGAGCGCATGGGCGAGCGCGCGTCGGACGTGGGCGCGGTGCTGGCCGGGTTCGCCGCCGTGCTGGCGGTGGGCTCCGGCGGGCGCGGCGGATGGGACTACATGGCGCTGGGCGTGATCGCCCTCGTCGCGGGCGTGATGCTGGGCCCGCGGGTGCGGATGGTGGCGGGAATTGGCCTTACGGCTCTGCTCATCGCCGGCGTGGTGCTGGCGAGCAACTCGTGAACGTGAACGTGAACGGGATGGAACACACCAACCAGGTCACCATCGTGAACCGGTACGGGCTGCACGCCCGTCCCGCCGCGGAATTCGTCAAGCTGGCCAACCGCTTCCAGTCCGAGGTGTTCATCGGCAAGGACGACGTGGAGGTCAGCGGCAAGAGCATCATGGGGGTGATGATGCTGGCGGCGGAGTGCGGTTCGGAAGTGCGCATCCGCGCCTCGGGCGACGACGCGCGCGAGGCGGTGGACGCGCTCACGCAGCTGGTGCAGAACCGCTTCGGCGAGGATTGAGGCGGTGAGCTCCCTTCGCGAAGGCATCCCGGCCGCGCCGGGAATCGTGATCGGCCCCGCGCGCGTCCTCCGCTGGGAGGTGCCGCGCGTTCCGCATGGCGCCACCGTGCCCGCCGAACAGGCGGACGCGGAGATCGCGCGCTTTCGCGAAGCGCTGGTATACGCCAGCGACCGCATCAAGGCGCTCATGGTGCGCACCGCCGAAGCCATCGGCGAGGTGGAGGCGCGCATCTTTGAGCCGCAGGTGCTGATGCTGGAGGACGCCGACCTCATCGACGGCACCATCCGCACCATCCGCGAAAACCTGCTCACCGCCGAGCGCGCCTTCGAGTGGCGGGTGCTGGAGTGGGAGTCGGCGCTGTCGCACAGCTCGCACCCCATGGTCCTGGACCGTCTGGCGGACCTGGCGGACGTGCAGACGCGAGTCCTCCGCCGCCTTATGGGGATGCCGGACCCGGACCTGGCCGCGCGCGTGGGCGACGGGGAAAAGTTCATTCTCGTGGCGCGCGAGCTGACGCCTTCCGTCACCGTGCAGCTGGATCCGCGGACGGTGATGGGGATCGCCACGGACCTGGGGACAAGGACGTCGCACAGCGCCATCCTGGCCCGCTCGCTGGAGATCCCCTGCGTCGTTTCCGTCGGCAACCTGTCGGAAACGGTGCGCGACGGGGACGAGCTGATCCTGGACGGGCGGACGGGGCGCGTCGTCGTGGGCGCGTCGGAGGAGGACCGCGAGGCGTACCGCCAGCGCGACTACCTGATCCGCGAGTGGGAGCAGGAACTCGTCCTTCTGGCCCACCTTCCCGCGGTGACGCGCGACGGGGTGCGCATGGCGCTGCGCTCCAACATCGACCTTCCCGGCGAAAGCGACAACGCGCGCATCCAGGGCGCGGAGGGCGTGGGGCTGTACCGCACGGAGTTCCTGGTGGTGGGGCGCGCCACGGCGCCGAACGAGGAAGAGCAGTTCCGCGCCTACAAGCGGGTGACGGAGTCCTTTCCCGGCCAGCCCGTCGTCATTCGCACCTTTGACCTGGGCGGCGACAAGTTCCCCGCGTTCCTGCACATCGGGCGCGAGGAGAACCCGTTTCTGGGATGGCGCGCCATCCGCGTCTGCCTGGACGAGCCGGCCATCTTCCGCACGCAGCTGCGGGCGCTGATCCGCGCCATGCCGTTCGGCGATCTGCGCATCATGCTGCCGCTGGTGAACGAGATCAGCGAGGTGACGCGCACCCGCGCGCTGATCGGCGAGGCCATCGAGGAGCTGCGGGCCGAGGGGCAGCCCGTTCCCGACGCGTACAAGCTGGGCGCGATGGTGGAAACGCCGGCCGCCGCGCTGATCGCGCCGGAACTGGCGCGCCACGTGGATTTCTTTTCCATCGGCACCAACGACCTGGTGCAGTACACGCTGGCGGTGGACCGCGGCAACTCGCGCCTGGCCTCGCGCTACAACCCGTTCCACCCCGCCGTCGTCCGTCTCCTTGCGGCCATCTGCAAGGCGGGGAACGAGGCGGGAATCGAGGTCAGCGTGTGCGGCGAGGTGGCGGCTACGCCTCTGGGCGCGTTTCTGCTCATCGGGATGCGTGCGTCGTCGCTCTCCGTGGGACCGCCCGCGCTGGCGGAGATCAAGAAGGTCATCCGCTCCGTCACCTACGACGACGCGGCGGCCGGAGTGGCCGAGGCGCTGGCCGCGCACTCGCCCGAGGAGGTGGTGAGCGTGCTGACTGCCCGGCTGAGCCGCGTGCTGGACCTGGGGAAGTTTTCTGCCTCGCTGGGATTGTCGCGGGTGGATTGACGCCCTACGTTCCGTTTCTGTTCCCGCCGTTCCGCATCGCACCCAACCCGCGCGACACAACGTGACACGCCGCCGCTACTTCACCTCGGAGTCCGTGACCGAGGGACACCCCGACAAGATCGCCGACCAGATCAGCGACGCGGTCCTGGACGCCATTCTTGCCGCGGACCCCACGGGCCGCGTGGCCTGCGAAACGCTGGTGACCACCGGTGTGGCCGTGGTCGCGGGCGAGATCAGCACCAGCACCTACGTCGACATCCCGGCCATCGTGCGCGGGACGCTGATGGGGATCGGGTACACCGACGCGCGCTTCGGCATCGACGGCAAGACGTGCGCGGTGATGACCACCATCGACCAGCAGTCGCCGGACATCGCCATGGGCGTGAACACCGGCGGCGCGGGCGACCAGGGGATGATGTTCGGCTATGCGGCGCGGGAGAACGACGAGCTGATGCCGCTCCCCATCCTCCTGTCGCACCGCGTGGCGCGGCGCTTGGCGGAGGAGCGCAAGTCCGGGCGGCTGCCCTGGCTGCGGCCGGACGGCAAGAGCCAGGTGACGGTGGAGTACGACGGCGACGGGCGGCCGGTGCGCATCGACACCGTCGTGGTGAGCACGCAGCACGACGAGGACGTGACGCAGGAGCAGATCGTGGACGCGGTGCGGCGGCAGGTGATTGCCCCGTGCATGCCGGAAGCGCTGTTCGATCCGGACAACTGCACCATCCACGTGAACCCCACGGGGCGCTTCGTGATCGGCGGGCCGCACGGTGACGCGGGGCTTACGGGGCGCAAGATCATCGTGGATACGTACGGCGGCATGGGCCGCCACGGCGGCGGCGCCTTCAGCGGCAAGGATCCCACGAAGGTGGACCGGTCGGCGGCGTACGCGGCGCGGTGGGCGGCCAAGAACGTGGTGGCTTCCGGCGTGGCGGAGCGGTGCGAGATCCAGCTTGCGTACGCCATCGGCGTGGCGGAGCCGGTGAGCATCCGGGTGGACACGTTCGGCACGGGGCAGGCGGACGAGGCGGAGATCGAGCGCGCCATCGGCGAGGTGTTCGACTTCCGGCCGCTGTCCATCATCGAAGCGCTGAACCTGCGCACTCCCATCTACAAGCCGACCGCGGCGTACGGCCACTTCGGCCGCACCAGCGAGGCGGGCGAGAACGGCGTGACGCTCTTCCCGTGGGAGCGCCTGGACCGCGTGGATGCGCTGCGCGCGATTCTGAAGTAGCGGAGGAGGGTGGGGGGCGGGGCGGTCTCTCTGGCTCTACGGCGGCCCCCACCGGGCTCGTACTACTCGCCCACCTCCCCCAAAAAAGACTGGGGGAGGTTGATGGCGGGCGGATGGTCCGGTGCGGGAGGCGCACTCTCGCTCCTGCCCGGAATCCGTTGAGCGAATGAATCCGCCGCTCAAACAGCGGGAACCCCCGACTCGTGGCCGCTGACGCGTCCACGATCGGGGCTTCACCTGCATCGTGAGACGCGGAATGTGCCGTATTCGCCAGCCGCGCTGAGGTCTCCCCCTCTCCCGCTTGCGGGAGAGGGGGCCGGGGGTGAGGGCTGCCCGCGGCGGCTCCAAACCATCCGGAGCACACCGGACTGCCGTTCTCCCCTCTCCGCGCTTCTGCTTCGGCCGGGAGGGGAGCGGGGAGGGGCCGGGGGAGGGCCCTCCCGGCCGCCCGACGACCGTCCGTTCCCCGGCGCGAACCCCCGCTGCGCGGAACCGGACGCGATCCTTGCGGTACCCTGTGCACCGCCGGGCGCCAGCAGCCCCGGCCAGCACGCACCCGCAAGCACGCATGATCAAGGTCCGCGTCCAGAGCCTGGGGCTCGACCAGAACACCAAGTCGCCCGTGGTGATCCTGCAGGAGGAGGGCGGCAGCCGCGTCCTTCCCATCTGGATCGGCCCGGCCGAAGCCAGCGCCATCGCCATGCAGCTGGCGGGAATGAAGTTTCCCCGGCCGCTCACGCACGACCTGTTTCCGCTGCTCATCCGCGGGCTGGGCGGCACGCTGACCCGCGTGCTCATCACCCGCGTAAAGGACAACACCTACTTCGCCGAACTGGTCATTCAGCGCGGCGACGAGGTGTTCACGGTGGATGCACGGCCCTCGGATTCCATCGCCATCGCGCTGCGGAGCCAGGCACAGCTGTTCACCACCGACGACCTGCTCACCGACGCCGACATCATTTCCGCCGCGGATGATGCGGTCGTGCTGGGCGAAGACGCTCCGGCCGAGGGTCCGCAGCCGGGGCTGAACCCCGAGCAGCTCAAGGACTATCTCAGCAAGCTCGATCCAGAAGACCTGGGACGTTTCAACCCGTGATTCCGCTTCGTACCTCTGAGCGGGCGGTGCGCCACACGGCGCGCCGCCCGTTGCCGCTCCTGTTCGCCGGGCTGTTCCCGGCGCTCGCCTTCGCCGTTGCCCTGGACGCGCAGGCGCCCGCTCCGGCGCCATCCGCCGGACCGGCCGCGTCCGCGCCGGCCGCCCCCGCGCTGCGCTCCGTCACCGGGCGCGTGGTGCGCGACGGCCGCGGCGTGCCCGGCGCGTCGGTGGAGCTGCACCGCGTGGCCAGCGACACCTCCGGCCGCGTGGGCGCCACCGCCAGCGGCGCGGACGGCGTGTTCACCTTCCGCCTTCCGCCCGCCGATCCCAACGCCAAGTTCTCCGTCTTCTTCGCCACGGCGATGGTGGACGGGGTGCGCTACTTCGGCCCGGCGCTGCACCCCAGCGATCCGGGCGCGAAGTATGAGATCGCCGCGTTCGACACCACCTCCGCCGCCGCCGCGGTGGATTCGCTCACGGTGGGCCGGCGCGACGTCATCCTCATTCCCGGCACCCGCGGCGCGTGGGACGTGGCCGAGGTGGTGCACGTGGAAAACCCGCTGCGCCGCACCGTCGTGGGCCCGGGGGGCAAGCCGGTGTTCGGCGTGCGCATCCCCGCCGGCGCCACGGACTTCCAGACGGAGCGCCCGCTGGCCGGCTCCGGCCCCGGCGGGGACGACCTGATGCTGGTGGGCGACCGCGTGGTGGCCGCCGTGCCCATCACCCCCGGCGGGCGCGACATGCTGTTCCGCTACCGCCTTCCCGCGGGGAGCGATCCGCTGTCCCTCCCCCTGACGCACCGCACCGACACGCTGACGCTGTACGTGCGGCAGCCCGCCCCCGGCGTGTCCGTGGCGGGATTGGCGAAGGCGGACACCTTCAGCGCGGAAGGCGACACCTACCTGCGCTACACGGGCACGGCGCTGCGGCCGGACGCGCGCGTCACCGTGCAGTGGCGCGCGCCGGGGATGGGGATTGATCCGCGGCTGCTGGCCGGGGTGCTGGCGGGGCTGCTGCTGCTGGCCGGGGCGTGGTTCGCGCTGCGCCGCCGTCCGGCCACGGCCTGACCGGGAGCGCGGCGTGCCCCTGGTAAGCACGCGCGCGCTGGTGCTGCAGTCGTTTCCGTACAGCGAAACCAGCAAGATCCTGCGCCTGTACACGTGGGAGCACGGGCTGCTGTCGGTGATGGCCAAGGGCGCGCTCCGTCCGCGCAGCCGCTACGGCGGGGTGCTGGAGCCGTTCACCGAAGGACAGGCGGCCTTCTACCTGAAGCCCGGCCGCGACCTGCACACGCTGAGCGGGTTTGACCTGGTGCGCAGCCGGCAGGCGCTGGGCCGCTCCCTGGTGGGCTTCGCCGGTGCCTCGCTGCTGGCGGAAATGGTGCTGCGCGTGGGCGCGGAAGAGGCGCAGCCCGCGCTGTACGCCGCGCTGGCCGGCGCGTGGGACCGCATCGCCGAGGCACCCACGACGGCGGAGGCGCTGGCGGCCTCGCTCGCGGGCGCGTGGACGCTGATCGGGCTGATGGGCTTTGCGCCGCAACTGGAAGAATGCGTGGTGTGCGGCGTGGAAGTGGAGCCGGGCGATCCGGTGCGCTTCGACGCCGTGGCGGGCGGGGTGGCGTGCACGCGCTGCCGGCCCGCGGGGCGCATGCTGGAGCCGGAAAGCCGCTCGGAGTTGCGCGTGCTGCTGGCGGGAGAGGTGCCCGCGGGCGGGGTGGGGCGGCCGGGCACGCACCGCGCGCTGCTGCGGGCGTTTCTGGACGCGCAGCTGGCGCACGACAAGCCGTTCCGCGCGCTGGAGCTGTTTCTGGACCACGCGGGTGCAGCCCGGCCCGCGCCGGCGTCCCCCGCGGATGTGGACGTCGCTTGACCCCGGGCTTGCGTACCGGGTATGTTCAGCCGTACTCGCCATCCCCGGCAGGACCGTTCCAGGAGGGAGCAGACCACGCGACAATCTGGTGAACAGTGAGGTGCTGATGCTTCGTGCACCACCTGTTCTGCTCCTCCTGCTGCTGCTGTTCGGCTCGCTCCCCGCTCCCCCGGCGCGGGCGCAGAGCGGCACACAGGCCGCCCCGCAGGCCAAGGGCTTTCGTCTGGAGCAGAACTATCCCAATCCCGCCAACCCGGACACATATATCCCGTTCGTCCTGGAGGATGCGATGTTCGCGGACGGAGGCACCCGGGTGGTCTCCATGCGGATCGTAAACATGTTTGGTCAGCTGGTCGCGACGCCCCGTGCCGTGGGGCATCCTCGCGGCCGCAACGTACCGGTGCTCAATCTCCGCTATACCGAGCCCGGGCAGAAGGTGGCGTACTGGGACGGCAGGGACACGAATGGCAATCCCGTTGCGACGGGGGTGTACGTGTGCATGCTGCAGGTGGACAACCGCACGGTGTACGACCGCGTGATGGTGACCGCCCCGCCCAAGCGCCGCTCCCGCTTCTGGCCATTTGGCCGCCGCGGGAACTAAAGCCGGTCTGACCTCGCGGTCGGGCCGGCTTTGTGTTGGGGGATGGTGGTCGACTCCGCATCGATGTTCATGGGACGATGCGGGGCGGGGGATATTGGTTTCCGGTCTCGCCGGGGTGGGCCCTCACCCCGCGTGCTGCGCACGACGACCCTCTCCCACAAACGGACGTGGGAGAGGGAGCACACCCCAGATCGGCGCGTGACCCTAACGCAGTTGAAGCCCCGAACCGGATGCGCCAGCAGCCGGTGTCGGGAGTTCCCGCTGTTTGAGCGGCGGATTCATTCGCTCTCGTGGGAAAGGGTGGGCGAGTAGTACGAGCCCGGGTGGGGGCCGCCGTGAGATCCCCAAACGGAGCGAGGCCCCTCCGCGGTGGAGGGGCCTCGCCCGGTTCACGCCTGTCCGAAAACGGATCAGTCGATCAGGTACAGAAAGCGTCCGCAGTTCTGGCAGGAGCGGATTTCCTCGTTGCGGTCCGCATCGCTGGCCAGCGCCGTGGGCACCTGCACGAAGCACCCGTAGCACGTGCCCCGGATCACCGGAACCACCACGCGGGGATGCTTGGTCCCCACGCGCCGGTAGCGGTTCAGCACCTGCGGCGGCAGCGACTCCTCCATCTCCACGATCTTGGCGTCCAGCGTCGTGATCGCGTCGTCCACGCTCAGCCCGAACACCGACTCCTGAACCTCGCGCTCCGCCTGCTCCAGTTCGCGGCGCTGCGTCTTGAGGTCCTGGATCTCCAGCAGGGTTTCAAGTTGGGGATGCATGTCAGGCAGCCTTTTCCTCGAGCAGCGCCAGGAACTCCTTGGGCGTCTGCACCTGCGCCAGCCGTCCCGCCACGTCCGGCTCCTTGACGAACCCGGCGATCTTGCCCAGCACCGGCAGGTACTGGTTGGACACCTCCAGCGGCGGCGCCACGATCAGAAAGAAGTACTGAACGGGGCTGTCGTCGATGGCCTTGAAGTCCACGCCCTCGGTCTTGCGGCCGAACGCCACGCGAAGCCGGTTCACCACCAGCGAGCGGCAGTGCGGAATGGCGATCCCCTTGCCGATGCCGGTGGAGCCAAGGTTCTCCCGGCGCTTGAGCATCTTGAAGAGAATGCCCTGCGACTTTTCATCCAGCCCCAGAAGGCCGATCAGCTCCTTGAGGATTTCGTCCTTGCCGGAGCCCTGCAGATCCAGTTTGATCGCGTCTTCAGTGAAGAACTCGCGAAGTTCCATATGTTTAATCCCGTTGGCCTGAAACTCACCATTCGTGATGCCGTGTCCACTCGGACCCGGCAATGTACACCGGCCCCTGTACCCTGTCAAAACAAGCACTTAGGGACCTTCACCGCCCGGCGCCGCCAGTACGCTCCGCACGGCCACCCCCGGGAATTCACGTTTCGTACCCCCGGAACCCTTCCCGTCTCCGGCCGGGGGTGCGCCGCCGTTCTCACTCTGTTCACCTCTGCCGAAACTGTGCGGCCGGTGGCGCAAACCATCCCGTTGCCGGGCACCTGTCCACCGGGTACATTTCGCGCCGTTCTGGCGATGACCCCAAAGCCGCGCCCGCGGCCCGCTTCCGCCCCCGGCACCCCTCAGGAATGGCGTCCGAAGACACCCCGCTGATGCAGCAGTGGCGCGAGGTAAAGGCGCGCCACCCGGACGCGCTCGTGTTCTTTCGCGTCGGCGACTTCTACGAGCTCTTCAACGAAGACGCCGTCGAGGGCTCGCGCCTGCTGGACCTTACGCTCACCTCGCGCAACAACGGCGGCAGCAAGGCCCCGCTGGCGGGAATCCCCGCGCACGCGCTGGAAAACTACCTGCGCAAGCTGGTGGGTTTCGGCAAGCGCGTGGCCATCTGCGACCAGGTGGAGGACCCCGCGCTGGCCAAGGGGCTCGTGCGCCGCGCGGTCACGGAGATGGTGACGCCGGGCGCGGTGTTCAGCGACGCGCTGCTGGAGTCGCGCCGCAACAACTACCTGGCCGCCATCGCCGGCGACGCGGCGGGCGAAAGCGAAGTGGGCCTCGCCCTCGCCGACCTCACCACGGGCGAACTCACCGTGCGACGCGTCCCGTGGGAGGAGCTGACGGACGTGCTGGGCGCATGGCAGCCCGCGGAAGTCCTTCTCCCCCGCACGTGGGAGCTGTTTCCGCTCCCCGGCGCGGGCACGGCGACGCTCACCTATCGCGGCGACTGGCTCTTTGACCCGCGCGGCGCGGCGGAGGAGCTGTGCCGCCACTTTCGCGTCGCCAACCTGGCGGGATACGGGTTCGAGACGGGCGACCAGTGGCTGGCCGCGGCGTGCGGCGCCCTCGTGGGCTACCTGGCGGAGGTGCAGCCGGCCGGCTTCGCGGGGCTGCGGCCGCCCACCGTGGAGCGCGCCGGCGGGGCGATGGTGCTGGACGAGATGACGCGCCGCAACCTGGAGCTGGTGGAGACGCTGCGCGGCGCGGGGACGGACGGCACGCTGCTCAAGGTGCTGGACGAGGCGTGCACGCCCATGGGCGGGCGTCTGCTGCGCCGCTGGCTTCTGGCGCCGCTGCTGAAGCCGGACCACATCGCCGCCCGGCTGGACGCGGTGGACGAGTTCTTTCAGGGCGACGGCATGCGGCGCGCCGTGCGCGACGCGCTGGGCGGCGTGCGCGACCTGGAGCGGCTGGCCATCAAGGTAGGCGCGGGGCGGGCCACGCCGCGCGAGATGCTGGCGCTGGCCACCTCGCTGGACCGCCTGCCGCTGCTGATCGACGCGCTGGGAAACGCGAAGTCGTCGCTGCTCTCCATCCTGCGCGACGGGCTGGAGCCGCTGGACGACGTGCGGGAGGCCATCGAGCGCGCCGTCGATCCGGAAACGCCGGTGTCCATCGCGGACGGTGGCGTCATCCGGCAGGGGCACAACGCGGACCTGGATGAACTGCGCTCCATCCGCGACGGCGCGGTGGACTGGATCGCGCGGCTTCAGGCCACCGAGCGCGAGGCGACGGGCATCACCACGCTCAAAATCGGCTTCAACCGCGTCTTCGGATACTATTTCGAGGTCACGCGCCTGCAGGCAGACCGCGTTCCGGCGCACTACCATCGCAAGCAGACGCTGGCCAACGCCGAGCGCTACTACACGCCGGAACTCAAGGAGTGGGAAGAAAAGGTTCTGGGCGCGGAGGAGCGCATCGGGTCGCTGGAGCAGCGGCTGTTCGCGGAACTGCGCGAGGCGGCCGCGCGCGAGGTGCCGCGCATCCAGCGGGTGGCGGATCACGTGGCGGTGGTGGACGTGCTGGCCGGGCTGGCGGAGGTGGCGTGCATCCGCGACTTCGTCCGTCCCGTGGTGGACGGCGGGTTCGCGCTGGAAATCCGCGGCGGGCGGCACCCCGTGGTGGAGACGATGATGCCGCGGGAGGAGTTCATCCCCAACGACGTCAAGCTGGACGAGGACGCGCGGGTGATGATCCTTACCGGCCCGAACATGGCGGGTAAGAGCACGGTGCTGCGGCAGGTGGGATTGATTGCGCTGCTGGCGCAGGTGGGCTCGTTTGTCCCGGCGCGGGCGGCGCACGTGGGGGTCGTCGATCGCATCTTCACCCGCGTGGGCGCGTCGGACAACCTGGTGCGCGGGCAGTCCACCTTCATGGTGGAGATGAACGAAACGGCGGCCATTCTGCACGGCGCCACGCCGCGATCACTCGTTCTGCTGGATGAGATCGGCCGCGGGACGAGTACGTGGGACGGGCTGTCCGTCGCGACGGCGACGACGGAGCACCTGCACGATCAGGTGGGCGCCAAGACGATCTTCGCCACGCACTACCACGAGCTTACGCGCCTTTCCGACACGCTGGACGGGGTGACCAACTTCAGCGTGGCGGTGCGCGAGGTGGGCGAGGACATCGTCTTTCTGCGCCGGCTCGTCCCCGGCGGCGCGGACCGCAGCTACGGTGTGGAGGTCGCGCGGCTGGCGGGAATGCCGGAGACCGTCGTGGCGCGGGCGCGCCAGATTCTGCAGGAACTGGAGGAGCAGTCCGCGGCGGCGGCGGGGAACGCGCCGGATCCCGCGCAGCAGCTTGGGCTCTTCGATGGCGGCGGCCTGCCGCACCCGGCGGTGGACCGCCTGCGCCAGGTGAATCCCGACGCGCTGACGCCCATCCAGGCGCTGGTGCTGCTGGCGGATCTGGTGAAGGCCGCGAGGAACTGACATCCCCGGATCCGCCATGCCTGTATCGCCCGTTCCGGCCGGGTATCATACCGTCACGCCCTATCTGATCGTCGCCGGCGTGCCCGCGCTGTTCGCGTATCTGGCGGAGGCGTTCGGCGCGCGGGAGGTGCGGCGGACGGCGGCGCCCGGCGGCGGCGTGCTGAACATCGAGGCGCGCATCGGCGACTCCATGGTGATGCTGGTGGAGGCGCGCTCGGCGCACGACGCGCGGCCGGCGTCGCTCTACGTGTACGTGCCCGATGTGGATGTGGTGCATGCACGCGCGGTGGCGGCTGGCGGCACGTCGCTGATGGAGCCGGAGGACATGTTCTACGGCGAGCGCAGCGCCGGGGTCGCCGATCCCGCGGGCAACCACTGGTGGATCAGCGCCCGCACCGAAGACCTGTCCAGCGACGAACTCGCCGCCCGCGCCGCGGCGCACCAGGCCGAATCCTCTGCGTAGCACATGCTTGCACCACTCGAACGCCTCGGCTCGCTTCCGGTGATCGCATGGACGATCATCGACGCGCGTTCCCGGCACACGGGCAACACGCGGCACATCGTGCGGGGCGGCCTTGCGGGACCCGCGGCGGCGCTCGCCATCTGCCGCAACGGGGATGACGGCTTCCATCTGTTCTCGTGCGATGAACAGTGGCAGACCGTATCGGACACGTGGCACGAAACCGTGGACGATGCCGAGGCGCAGGCCGAGTTCGAGTACGAGGGCGTTTCGGCCACCTGGATCACGGTCTGAAGCTGCCCCGCCGCTCGTCATTTTCCCTGCCGGTGCGCTGCCCCACCTTTCGCGGATAAGGAATGCGATGCAATCGGGAACATCGTCCGAGCGATCCGGGCTGGCGAAGCGCTTTGGGGAGGTGGAGCGCGAGGTGGCGGACTTCTTTTCGTCGCTGCGCGATGACGAGTTCGTGCATCGCGTGAATGATGCGTGGACGCCGGCGGAGCATCTTCATCACCTGAACATCGGCGTGAGCGCGGTGGCCAAGGCGCTCGGCTACCCCAAGCTGCTGCCGCGCGTCTTGTTCGGCCGCGCTCGAGGGCCGTCGCGGACGTTCGAGGCCGTGCGGGATACGTATCGCGGACTGCTGGCGGGCGGCGGCGGGGCGACGGGCGCGTACGTTCCGCCGCGCGACGACCCCGCGGCCGCGCAGGTGCCTGCGCACAGGGAGGCGCTGCTGGCGCGCTGGGGCCGCGTGAACGCGCGCCTGGTCGCGGCGGCGGAGTCGTGGACGGATGCGCACCTGGACCGCATCCGCCTGCCGCACCCGATTCTGGGCAAGCTTACCGTCCGCGAAATGCTCTTCTTTACGCTCTACCACAACACGCACCACGTCGCCGCCGCCAAGCGCCGGCTGGACCGCTTCCGCTCCGAAACCTGATCGCGGTGCGGATCTGGACCGATTCGCGAATCCGCTCGCCCGGCTCCTGAGATGGCGCGCGCTCCGTTCCAGGTGCTCGTCTTTGCGTACACGTGGGTTGATGACGAGCCGCGCTACGCGGTTCTGCGCCGCGCTGATCTCGGCGTGTGGCAGGCGATCGCCGGTGGTGGGGAAGGGGAGGAGACGCCGGAGCAGGCGGCCCGCCGCGAGGCGTTCGAGGAGGCCGGCGTTCCGGCGGATGCCGATCTGCTCCCGCTGAAGTCCATCGGCCAGATCCCGGTCGATCACTTCCGCGATCGCGCGCACTGGCCGCCGGATCTGACGACGATCCCGGAATACAGCTTCGCGGTCGCCGCAGACCCCGCGCTGATCCGCCTCTCCGCCGAGCACGACGTGATCGCGTGGCTTTGTTTCGATGACGCGATCGCGCGGCTGGAGTGGGACAGCAATCGCGCCGCGCTCGCCGAACTGCACGGCCGGGTTTTCGGCACCTCTCTGCAAGAGGCTGGGCTGGAAACCACGAATCGCGACGAGTGATCCATTTGACCATCTCATCAACTACCGATTCGTCTACGATCATGGCGACTGGTCCTGCCGGCAGCATCTTGATGAAGGCCATTGAGATTGGCGCAGATCTCCTCGAGCCCGCGATGGACGCTGCGATCCGTCTGGACTATCTAAAGGACCTCCCGGGATTCGGGCTTGTCATCAAGGTGGCTCAAGCAAGTAGATCAGTCAGTGACTTCATCTTGCTTGCGAAAATGGAAGGTTTTGCTGAGGGCATGGGAGAAGTTGATCGAGCGGAGCTGGCGGCGTTTGCTGCGAAGATTGACGCCGAGCCAGAATTCGGAAAGCGCATCGGTAAGCTGCTTCTTGGATCTCTCCACGCCTTTAACGATTTCGAGAAAACTCCGATTCTTGGGAAGATCTATCGCAGCTTCGTTCTGGGGGAGATTGGATTTGATACGGTGCGAAGACTTTCGAACGCTGTGAATCTCGCGGTGGTTGACGACCTCACGGCACTGTACTCCGCCCATCCTGATTCTAAGGTGATGACAGAGGAAGCTCGCGCCGACTTCGTGACATCCCTGCACGCCCTCCGTATCACTGGTCTCGCTTCGCTTGAAGACACTGCGTTCGCGTTTGTCGGAAGGAACTCTTATATCGGGACTGCCGTGGCACCCCTCGGTACGGAGTTCATTCGTATCATGCAATCGAAATAGCAGGGAAGGGATCAAGTGTCGTATCAATCTGAAACCCGCAGAGCCTTGCGGATCGGGCGCGGGCGGGGAAGGTTGGGCGGCACGCCGGGGCGCATCGACGCCGCGGGCGGCCGAACTCTTTGCAGAGCATCTCCATGATCCGCAGCCGGATGAACGTTCGATCCGCGGGCGCGCTCGCGCTCCTGGCACTCGCCTCCTGCGCGCCCGCGCCGGCCCCCATCGCCGCGCCCACGCAGGCCCCCGCCGACACGCGCAACGAACTTTCGCGCTGGCAGGCGCGCGCGCAGAGCATCAGCATCACGCGCGACGACTGGGGAATCGCCCACATCCGCGGCCGGACCGACGCCGACGCGGTGTTCGGAATGATCTACGCGCAGGCGGAAGACGACTTCAACCGCGTGGAAACCAACTACCTGAACTCGCTCGGGCGGCTGGCGGAGGCGGAGGGCGAATCGGCCCTCTGGTCGGACCTGCGGATGAAGCTGTTCATCAACCCCGACACCCTGCGCGCGCAGTACGCCGCCAGCCCCGCCTGGCTGCAGGCGCTGATGAACGGCTGGGCCGATGGACTGAACTACTATCTGCACACCCATCCGGAGGTCGCGCCGCGCGTCATCCGCCGCTTCGAACCGTGGATGACGCTCTCGTTCAGCGAGGGGAGCATCGGCGGCGACATCGAGCGCGTGTCGCTGCAGCAGCTGGAGGCCTTTTACGGCCGCAGGCAGGGCGGGCCCGTCGCGCTGGCCGTCGACCACTCGTTCCGCGAGCCGGGCGGATCCAACGGCATCGCCATCGCCCCGTCCAACACCACGGCCCGCCACGCGCTGCTGCTCATCAACCCGCACACGTCGTTCTTCTTTCGCTCCGAGCAGCAGGTGGCGAGCGACGAGGGGCTGAACGCGTACGGCGCCGCGACCTGGGGACAGTTCTTCATCTACCAGGGCTTCAACGAGCGCGCGGGGTGGATGCACACCTCCAGCGGCGTGGACAACGTCGACGAGTTCCTGGAGACCGTCGTGGAGCGCGGCGGGCGGCACTTCTACCGCTACGGCGGCGAGGAGCGCCCGGTCACCACCTCCACCATCACCGTACCGTATCGCGCCACGGATGGATCGATGGCGCAGCGCACGTTCACCGTCCATCGCACGCACCACGGCCCCATCGTGCGCGAGGCGGACGGGAAGTGGGTGGCCATCGCGCTGATGCACAAGCCGGTGGAGGCGCTCAGCCAGTCGTTTCTGCGCACCAAGGCGCGCGACTACGCCTCGTTCCGCCGCATCGCCGAGGAGCTGAAGGCCAACTCCAGCAACAACACCATCTTTGCGGACGCGGAGGGCAACATCGCCTACATGCATCCGCACTTCATTCCCCGGCGCGACGACCGGTTCGACTTCACGCGCCCGGTGGACGGCAGCGATCCCGCCACGGACTGGAAGGGGCTGCACACGCTGGACGAGGCGCCGCAGCTGCTGAACCCGCCCACGGGGTGGATTCAGAACACCAACAACTGGCCGTACTCCGCGGCCGGAGAGCACAGCCCGCGGCGGGAATCGTATCCCCGCTACATGGACGTGGCGGGCGAAAATCCGCGCGGCATTCACGCCATGATGCTGCTGCGCGACCGGCGCGACTTCTCCATCCCCTCGCTGATCGGCGCCGCGTACGATCCGTACCTGCCCGCCTTCGCGCAGCTGATTCCGCCGCTGGTGGCGGCATACGATCAGACTCCCGCGTCCGATCCGCTCAAATCCCGTCTGGCGGAGCAGATCGCGGTGCTGCGCGCGTGGGACTACAAGTGGGGCGTGAACTCCGTCGCCACGTCGCTGGCCGTGTTCTGGGGCGAGGAGCTGTGGGGCCGCACGGGCGCCGACGCGCGCCGCGCGGGGATGAACATGTACGACTACATGGCCACACGTGCGCCGGCCGCCCAGAGGCTGGAGGCGCTGGCCGCCGCGTCTGCCCGGCTCCAGGCCGACTTCGGCACCTGGCGCACGCCGTGGGGCGAAATCAACCGCTTCCAGCGGCTGACGGGTGCCATCGTGCAGCCGTTTTCCGACACGGGCGCCAGCATTCCGGTCGGCTTCACCTCGTCGCAGTGGGGATCGCTGGCCTCGTTCGGCGCGCGGCGCTATCCCGGCACCAGGCGGTACTACGGCACCAGCGGCAACAGCTTCGTGGCCGCGGTGGAGTTCGGCGACAGCGTGCGCGCGCGCGCGGTGACGGCCGGCGGCGAAAGCGGCGATCCGCGCTCGAGCCACTTCAACGACCAGGCGGAGCGCTACAGCACCGGCAATCTGCGCGAGGTCTACTTCTATCCCTCGCAGCTTCGCGGGCACACCGAGCGCGAGTATCACCCCGGCGGCTGAGGCTCGCCCGCCCGCTGGCGGCGGATGACCCGTCCGCCCTTGATGAAACCGGCGATCCGGCGCGAAACTTCTGTCGCGCCGGATCGTTGTTCATCGGCCGGAAACCGCTTCTCGTCCCCAGGCCGATTTCGATGTTCGATCAGGTGCGATCGTGGCTGTTCAGGACCGTGATGGTCTCGTTCGGGCTTGTCGCTGCGGGATGGGCCGCGCACCGGCTGGGCGTGCTGCCCGCGGGCTGGGCGGCGCTCCTGAAGCCGCTGGTGGTGCTCACCGCGGCCAGCGTGAGCATCAGCGACGCGATGGGCCTCACCCGCCAGATGCTGCGTACGCAGCGGCTGCGCTGGTCCAAGCGCGTCGCCATCACCGGCGGCGTGGCGTTCGTCGCCATCCGCATCGGCATTATGCTGTACGCCGGGCTTGAGAACATTCTTCCCCCGACCGCGGTTCTCCTTTTGATTCCGGTGGCGGGCGCCGCGCTGCTGGTGGATGCGTGGGAGGGGTGGCGGTTCCGCTCGCTTCCGCGGCTGGGCGTGTGGGGCGCGGCGAGCGTGGGTGCCGGCCTTCTGCTGTTGATGGGCTCGGGGCTGGGCGGCGCGTGGATGCTGCACATGGTCATCGCCGGGCTGATCGCAGTCTTGGGCGGCGGGCTCGCGGGCAGCTTCTCGCTCCGGCAGATCGAGCGGGCGGAAGCGATCGCGCTCGCTTCGCCGTCCGTCGCTCTGGACGGCCTGACCTCCATCGCGTCTCGCGTGCACCGGTGACACGACGCACTCCATTCCGGAAGAAGACCCGCGATGCCCTGGCTCATCGGTCTCCTTGCCGCCTTTTCGGCCGGCGCCGCCTTCGCGTATCACCGATGGCGGTTCAAGGGCGTCGCGTGCTTCGCCGCGGCGGCGGTCGCGGTGGACCTCATCCAGGGCACCGTCATCTGGATGATTCCGCACGAGGAACTGTGGAACTACCGGCCCTGGGACTGGCCCTGCCACGCCACGGTGGTGAGCGTTCCCCTCCTGGTCCTGGCCGTCGCGTTGTTTGTCGCGCTGTACGCCACCCGGGATCTGGTGGTGACGCTTGCGGGAAGGATGGTGGTGGCGGGAATGGTGAGCGCCCTGCTCGCCTTTCCGCTGGTCTTCGTGATGCTCTGGTGGGGCGTCAGCGTCCTGAGCTGCGACACGTTGTGACGAACGCGCCCGGGCGCCGTGTGAACCGCGATGACGAGAACCTCCTGAAGTGGACTTCTCCTTGTCGCATGATGACCAGCGGGGCTCGCGCGGACGCTTGATGCGGGGCTCGCGAGCCGCCAATTTCTCGAGCAGCCGGCCTGGACGGAGCCGCGGCGGCGCGCCGGATTACGATCTACCACTCCTGAGAGAGCGAGATGCCGGAAACGTTTGAGGAACGGTACGCCGATCTGCTGCAGAACATCGAGGCGGCCATCGTCCACGTGCACAGGAGCGACCCCGAACTGCTGGACTACGACGTGGACGCGGCGCTGGAAGCGCTGGTGTCCGGCTATGCCGCGGAGAAGCTGGGCCGCGCGCCGAAGCCGCTGGCGCTGGCCGGGCGCCGGCTCGCGGTGTACGAAGCAGTACGACACGTGTGCGAGTGGCGGCTGGGCCGCGAGCCCTTCACCGCGGGTGAACCGGCGCTTGGCGATCCCGTTTCGGTGGATGACGTGCTCGCCTGCTGCAAGCGGGTGCGCAAGTCAGCCGAGCGCTGGACGAAGCAGCGGGGGCGGCAGGGGTATCTGACCTTTGTGGCGCAGTTCCTCCCCTGATCTGCCCGCCGGTCCGCGGCACGGAGTTCCGTGACCGGTCCGCGAGCCGTGCCGGTGGATGGAGAATCTTTCGTTGCGCAGGCGACGCCGCGGGGCGTACCAGAACCCGCCTGCGATGTTGTTGATCGACTGGAGATGAAGAGGATGGCGGGAGATACGGGAACGACGGGCTCGTGCGCGTATTGCGGGCGGGAATCCGGGCGCGGGGGGATGTCGCGCCACCTTGCGGCGTGCGAGAAGCGCCGCGCGGCCGTGGCCGCTGCCGACGCGCAGCCCGGCAAGCGGGTGCCCATCGTTCACCTCCTGGTGCAGGACGCATGGGAGGGATTGTACTGGCTGCATCTGGAGATGGACGGAACCGCCCCGCTCGCGGAACTGGACGACTATCTTCGCGTGATCTGGCTGGAATGCTGCGAGCATCTCAGCGAGTTCAGCGTGGGCCGGCGAATGGGGCGCCCGGTGGGGATGAGCCGAACGGCGGCGCAGGTATTCGTGCCCGGCGCCGTGCTGACCCATACCTACGACTTCGGTACCTCGTCCACTACGTCGGTGCGCGTGGTGTCCGTTCGGCAGGGGCGTCCCACAACCCGCTGGCCAATCGCGCTCATGGCCCGCAACGCCCCGCTCGCGGCTACCTGCCAGGAGTGCGGGTCCCCCGCTGGGTACCTGTGCACGGAGTGCCTGTACGACGATGACGCCTCGGGGGAGCTGTGCGAGGCGCACGCCAAGTCGCATCCGCACGATGAGTACGGCGATCCCATGCCGATCGCGAACTCGCCGCGCACGGGAATGTGCGGCTATTCCGGCCCGGCTGATCCTCCGTACTGATCCTCGCGTCCGCTGTATTCACGCCTCCTGGTTCGTCGGTACGGGTCAGCGGTCCGCGCTTGTGGATCCCGCACCGCGGGAGAGGCAGGCGATCGCCGCATCGCCGCGCCGTCCCGCCTCAGCGGCATCTGCCCTCCGTCCTCCGCCGTCCCTCCCATGCGTCTCAAACGCCGCTGGCTGGCGATTCCGCTGATCGTGCCCGCGCTTCCGCTGCTGTGGGAAGGGTACTTTCTCGCGGGCGCCGCCCTCAGCCCGTTCTCCTGGCGGGAGCGCGACTGGAATGATGACGGCCACACGTCCTATGACGAATTCCGGTACGGCATCGACCTTGGCAAGCAGCCCGCGGAGTGCGCGCCGGGGCCGCCCGGGACCGAGTACTTCATGCTGAAAGACGGGCTGCCGTACAAGGTGGACTGCGCCCGCGTGTGGTCAGGGTCGCCGGACCCGCGCTGGTGAGAGGGAATTGCGCCGTTCCGAGCGGATGGTTCCGATCCCCCGCCGCGCGGTGTTACATTTCGGGAGAAGATGGCGGGATAGGGTTCGGTGCGGGTGCGCCCGCCGAGGCTCGCGGCTCGATTCCGCCAGACGGTGCCAAGGATTGTCGAGGTTGCGCATCCCGGCGGGCGGGGCCATGTTCCGCGCAGTGACAAAAGCGCCCGCGGACGTGTTCGCGCGGTGCTTCGCGGGCGTTGCGCGGACATCCGCACCGGCGCGCCCGTGCATCCGGCCCCCGCATCCGTGCCCATGATCCGCCCGCCCGCAGCCCTGCTGGCCCTTGCCGCCGCGCTTGCCGCGTGCGACCGAGCCCCGGCGGTGGAAACGCAGCCCCGGCAGCTGGTTCCGCCCCCGTTCGAGTACCCGGAGGAACTCTGGGACGCGGGGGTGGAGGGAAAGACGGTGCTGCGCATTCGCGTGGACACCGCCGGACGCGTGGACTCCGTGCGCGTGGCCACCGCCAGCGGGCACAAGGGCTTCGATTCCTCGGCCGTGGCGGGAACCGCGAAGCTGCGCTTTGCCCCCGCCACGCGCGACGGCAGGCCCGTCGCCCGCTGGGTGCTGCTCCCCGTCTTCTTCGACATCAACCCCGACTCGGCCGCGGCCGCCCGGGACACCGCGCGCCCCGCCGCGCAGGACACCGCAGGAACCTGATGAGCGACTCCGTTCTGGACATTGCCTTTGGCCGGCCCCGCCACGAGCGCCCGTACCACGACGTGCTGGGCACCGTGGGGTGGACGCCGCTGATCCGGCTGAACCGCACCGCCGCGGGCATCCGCACCCCGATCTACGGCAAGGCCGAGTTCATGAACCCCGGCGGCAGCGTCAAGGACCGCATCGGGCCGGCCATCATCGAGGCCGCCGAGCGCGAGGGGCGCCTGCTTCCCGGCGGCACCGTGGTGGAAGGCACCAGCGGCAACACCGGCGTGGGGCTGGCGCTGGCGGCGGCCATCAAGGGCTACCGCTGCGTCTTCACCATCCCCGACAAGATGAGCCAGGAGAAGGTGCGCCTGCTCAAGGCGTTCGGGGCCGAGGTCATCGTCACCCCCACGGCCGTGGCGCCGGACCATCCCGACAACTACGTCATGATGGCCAAGCGCATCGCCGAGGAAACGCCCAACGCCATCCTGGCCAACCAGTTCTACAACCAGGCCAACCCCGAGGCGCACTACCGCACCACGGGGCCGGAGATCTGGGAGCAGACCGAAGGGCGCGTCACGCACTTCGTGAGCGCGGCGGGCACCGGCGGCACCATCACCGGCGTGGGCCGCTACCTCAAGGAAAAGAACCCGGACGTCCGCATCATCGGCGGCGACCCGGTGGGCTCCATCATCGCGGGGTACTGGAAGACGGGCGTGAAGCCCGAGGGCGCGCCGTACAAGGTGGAGGGGATCGGCCAGGACAAGATTCCCGGCACCCTCGACATGTCCGTCGTGGACGAGTGGCGCTCGGTGGAGGACCGCGATTCCATGACCATGGCCCGCCGCCTCACCCGCGAAGAGGGGCTGTTCGTGGGCGGATCGGCGGGGCTGATCGCGCACGTGGCGCTGCAGGTGGCGCGGGAGATCGACGACCCCGACGCGCTGGTCGTCTTTCTTCTGTGCGACACCGGCGAGCGCTACCTGACCAAGGTGTTCAACGACGAGTGGATGCGCGAGAACCGGCTGCTGGAGCCGGCCCGCGTGCGCGCCGCCGACATGGTGACGGGCAAGGGCGACGGCGCCCCGCGCGAGCTCGTGTCCGTGTCTCCCGAAACGCCCGTTCGCCAGGCGCTGGGGCTGATTACGCACCACGACGTGTCGCAGCTTCCCGTGCTGGCCGAGGGCGACTGCGTGGGCCACCTGGCCGAGGCCAGCGTGATGGCCCGCGTGCTGGAAGACATGACGCTGCTGGACAAGTCGGTGCAGCACCTGATGGAGCCGCCCCTGCCCGTGGTGGACAGCCACGTGGACCTGCCCGGCGTGACGCGGCTGCTGTCGCGGCAGAACCCGGCGGTGCTGGTGCGCCGCGGCGGCCGGCTGGAGGGGATCATCACCCGCCACGACGTTCTGCGCTACCTTACGGACGGACGCTGATGCGAAAAACCGGCCGGTCTGCTACCCCGCGGACCGGCCGGTTTGCGTTCGCCGCGTCCGGGGGGCGGATGCGCGCAAACGCTTGGCGCATCGGGGTTTCGAACGGGCGTTCACACGGCGACGACACTGTTGACGGATGTTTCTGGAACGTTACATTCCCCCCTGTCCCACGTAGTCGGTCCGTTCTATCATTCCGCGTCCGCCCCCACACGCGGCATTTCGTACCGCCCCGGGCACTGCCCGCGGCTCGCCGCGGCGTGTTGGACGGGCCGGGTTCCGCGCCCCCGCGGAACTTTCCCGACGAACCCGCATTCCGCGGGTCCGCGGGACGGCATCGTGCACATTGACCTTTGTTCCGATGTCGTTACAATTCGGGTCTGCCCGCCGCGACCTTGATCCGGTACCACATACGCCGTTCGGAGCCGATCGGCGGGGCAGTCGTGCACATTCACCCCAGGGAATCCACATGAATCACCGCTGGAGGAAGGCAACCCTCCTGCTGTGCGCGCTGGTGCTGAGCCTCGCGCTGCCGGGCACGGCCGCCGCACAGACCGTCACCGGCGCCATCAGCGGCCGGGTGACCTCGGCCGAGGGCGAAGGCATCGCCGGGGCCCAGATCACCATCCGCAACCAGTCCATCGGCCTTACGCGCAACGTGGTCACCCGCGAGGACGGCCGCTACCGCGTTCCGTCTCTCCCCGTGGGCGGCCCCTACACCGTGGGGGTGAGCACCATCGGCCGCGCCTCGCAGACGCGCGCCAACCTGAACCTGGCGCTGGGCCAGGACCTGCGCGTGGACTTCGAGCTGGTGTCGCAGACGCTGGTGCTTGAGGGCGTCACCGTTTCGGCGCAGCGCAACGCGATCCTGTCGCCGGCCAACAAGGGCCTTAACACGGCCATCAGCGACACGGCCATCCAGCGCCTGCCGAGCCTGAACCGCAACTTCACGGACTTCGTGCGGCTTGCCCCGCAGGTGTCGCAGACCGGCCCCGGCCTGTCGGGCGGCGGCGTGAACAACCGCTTCAACAACATCCAGATCGACGGCGCCAGCGAGAACGACCTGTTCGGCCTGGGCACCAGCGGCCAGCCGGGCGGCCAGGCGGGCGGCAAGTCCATCTCGGTGGAGTCAGTGAAGGAGTACCAGATTCTGCTGTCGCCGTTCGACGTGCGCCAGGGCAACTTCGCCGGCCTGCTGGTGAACGCCGTCACCAAGAGCGGCACCAACGACTTCTCCGGCTCGGCGTACTACTACACGCGCAACCAGGACCTGGCGCGCGAGCAGCCGTACATCACCGACTTCGAGCAGACGCAGTACGGCTTCTCGCTGGGTGGCCCCATCATCCGCGACCGCCTGCACTTCTTCATCAACCCCGAGTGGCAGGACCGGTCCACCCCGGCCGGCGGCCCCTACTTCGGGCAGGACACCGCGGGCGCGGTTCCGGTGCTGGTGACGCGCGAGCAGATCACCGAGTTCCAGGACATCCTGCGCGGCTACGGCATCGAGCCGGGCACCGAGTTCCAGGTCAACAACGACAACCCGCTCAACAACTTCTTCGGGCGTCTTGACCTGCAGCTTCCGGAGCTGAACAGCCGCGTGGTGCTGCGCCACAACTACGGCCGCGCGGAGGACGACAACTTCAGCCGCAGCAACAGCCAGTTCCGGCTGGGGTCCAACGGCTACTTCTTCGAGTCCACCAAGAACGCCACGGTGGGCCAGATCTTCACGACGTTCAGCCCGTCGCTGTACAACGAGTTCATCGTCGGATACAACACCATCCGCGACAGCCGCACCCCGAACTCGATGTTCCCGCAGATCCAGATCGACGTGGGAACGCAGGACCTGTTCGCCGGTGGCGAGGCGAGCTCGCAGGGCAACACGCTGGACCAGGACATCTTCGAGTTCACCGACAACCTGTCCTGGCAGCGCGGCGCGCACCGCATCGACTTCGGCACGAAGAACGAGTTCTACCACATCGACAACTTCTTCGCCGCCAACTCGTTCGGTTCGTACGTGTTCGCGGACCTGGCCGCCTTCCGCGCGGGCACCCCGCGTGACTACACGCTGGCCGCCAACGCCGCCGACCCCTCGGCCGACCTGCCGCACGCGGTGTTCGACGCCGCGCAGTACGGCTTCTACGTGCAGGACCAGTGGGAGCCCAGCAGCCGCTTCTCGCTGACCGCCGGCATCCGCGCCGACATTCCGCACCTGCGCGACAAGCCGCTGTTCACGCAGATCGTGGCGGACACCTTCGGCCGCCGCACTGACGAGGTTCCGTCGGGCAACGTGCAGTGGTCGCCGCGCATCGGCTTCAACTGGAACCTGTCGGAAGCCAGCACCAGCCAGATCCGCGGCGGCGTGGGCGTGTTCGTGGGCCGTCCGGCCTTCGTGCTCATCGGCAACGCCTTCCAGAACAACGGAACCGGCATCGCCACGCTGACCTGCGGCGGAAACACGGGCCGTGGCGCGCCGCGCTTCAACCCCGATCCGGAAGCGCAGCCTACCTCGTGCGCCACGGGCGGCGGTCTGGCCAGCGGCATCATCGGCAATGTGAACCTGCTGGACGAGGACCTGCGCTTCCCCTCCACCTTCCGCGGATCGCTGTCGTTTGACCAGCAGCTTCCCGGCGGGTTCGTGGGTACGTTCCAGGCGCTGTACACGCACGCGGTGGAGCAGCTGTTCTACGAGGACCTGAACCTCAAGAACCGCGAAGGCATGGGCGTCGACAGGTTCGGCCGCACCTACTTCGGCGCCGTTGCGGCCAACGGCGTGGCTACCCCGGTGCGCGTGTCGACCAAGTTCAACGAGGTGATCAACGTCACCAACCAGAACAAGGACTACTCGTACAACCTGACGGCCGGCCTGCAGCGCCGCTTTGCCAACAGCCTGGAGCTGAACGCGTTCTACACGTACAGCAAGGCGCGCGACGTGATCTCGGCCACCAACAGCACGGCCGGCTCGCAGTACCGCTTCGGCCGCACGCTGTACGGCCCGCAGACAAGCCGCGACCTGGGGATCTCGTCGTTCGACCAGCCCCACAAGATCAACCTGTCGACGGTCTACAACTTCTCGTGGCGCAAGTTCCCGACGTCGCTGTCGATGATCTACACGGGCCGCTCGGGTGACCGTTACACCTACGTGTACGGCGGCAGTGGCGGACGCGGCGACCTGAACGCCGACGGCTACCAGGGCAATGACGCCATCTACGTTCCCAAGGATGCGCGCGACGCCAGCGAGATCCGGTTCCAGAACCTGAGCTCGGGCGGTGTCACCTACGTCCCGGCGCAGCAGGCGCAGGCGTTCGAAAGCTTCATTCAGGGTTCGGAGTGCCTCCGCGAGCACCGCGGGCAGATTCTGGAGCGCAACGCCTGCGCGAACCCCTGGGTCAACTTTGTCGACGTGTCGCTCCGCCAGTCGGTGCCCACGTTCAACGGCCAGACCCTGTCGTTCGAGCTGGGCGTGTTCAACTTCCTGAACCTGCTCAACCGCGAGTGGGGCCAGCAGCGCACCACGGCGACCCTGTCGACCGTGAACCTGCTCACCCACCAGGCGCAGTCGTCGGCCGATCCGGCCACCGCCGTGCCGATCGTTCAGTTCGCGCCGACCACTGCGCAGTTCACCACGCAGTCGCTGACCGGCTCGAACTACCAGATCCAGCTTTCGGCCCGCTACTCGTTCTGAGCGGATCGTCTGCGGGATGAGTAAAAGAGCGGGGCGGCCATGGCCGCCCCGCTCTTTTTTGCGCCCGGTTCTCCAGGATCGGTGGGGCTACGGGCTGGCGACGGGTTCACGCGGAGGTCGCGGGGGTTCGCGGAGGTACGCGGGGAATCCGGCGCGAAGGCCAGCGGCAGCGCGGATCTCGGAAATCGGATGCACCCCTTCCGCTGCGTGCGTGGGGTTCAATCAGCATAAGTTCTAGATTATCCTTTTGAGACGAATTGTAGAGAACGCGGAATGGCTGGTCTCTCGAACCCCCTGCTCGGAGAACTTCCCATGATCAACCTTGTACCCGCCCGAAAGCTGCGCATGGCTGGCGCAGTGCTTGTGGCAGGCGTCCTCGGCGCCTGCGACGACTCGCTCCCCTCTGCCTCGGCGCGGCCGGAGACCCTGCCTCCTTCCGGCATCGAGGCGAGGCCCGGGACGTTCGAAACGCGTACCGGATTCATCATGTATGGCGGGCGGCCCTTGGAAATCCGGTATCAGGTGCAGGACGGGAACGCGGTGCTGGACGGCGACATGGTGCTGGGCCCCGCCGCTTCCATCGCTGCTACCCGTGAGGAGCTTGTCAGGCGTCCGGGGCCGGGCTACGGGGTGATGGTGGACGGAACCTCTTCCCGCTGGCCCTCAGGCGAGGTGCCCTATGTCATCGATCCCTCCCTGACCAACGTGTCGCGCGTCACGTCGGCCATGGCGCACATCGAGCAGAAGACGTGGGGCATTCGCTTCGTTCCCCGCACCACCCAGACGGAGTACGTGCGGATCGTGCCCGCGACCGGGTGTCTGGCGCACGTGGGACGCCGCAGCGGGATGGCTGACACCGTCTGGCTGGCCACGGGCTGCAGCACCGGGAACACGATCCACGAGTTGCTTCACATCCTGGGCATGTTCCACGAACAGAGCCGCTGCGACCGAGACAGCTACGTCACCGTGCAGACGGCGAATATCGACACGATGTACGTCTACGCATTCGACAAGCATTGCTCGGGCGCGACGGACTATGAATCGTATGATGAAGGCTCCATCATGCACTATGATCCGTACGCGTTTACGAGGAACGGACAGCCGACGATTCTTTCCAACCGGGGGCTGTCGGCGTTGATGGGGCAACGCAACGGGATGGCCGGTTCGGACATCAACACCATCAACGGGCGCTACATCCCCCGGGCTCCCTTCATCTCCGTCGCCTATCCGGGCGGGGTTCCCGAAATCAGCTGGGCGCCCTCCGACGTCACGCAGCGCAACGTCTACCTGATCGAGGTTGAGCGGTTCGACTACGCGGATGGCTCGTACTCCTCGCAGTCATCCGTGCCGTGGACCGTAAACGCGGCGTCGGGCACGTCGTACCTGGATACCGGGCGCTCGTACACGGGAACCAACGTGTGCACCTACTCGGGGAGCGACTACGAGTACTCCCGCACCTACTACTATGGGGTAACGGAGATCTACGGCTCTTCGTACAGCCCGCCCTCCGACGTTCCCGCCGACGTGGCGGTCTGCTCCTGACCCACTCGAACGATGAGAAAAGGCCCGCCCCGGAGTGCCGGGGCGGGCCTTTCTGTCGTCCGGCTGACGCGGGTCAGTCCACCGAGCCGAACATCAGGGCGGCGTTGATGCCGCCGAAGCCGAAGGAGTTGCTGAGAATGCGGCGCACCGGCATCTCCAGCCCCTCGCCGGTCACATAGTCCAGCGTGCAGTCCTCGCCCGGCGTTTCCAGGTTCAGCGTGGGCGCCACCCAGCCGCGCTGAATGCTGAGCGCCGAGATTGCGGCCTCGATGGCCCCCGTGGCGCCCAGGGAGTGGCCGTGGTAGCCCTTGGTGCCGCTCACCTTGAGCTTGTCGGTGTGCTCGCCGAAGACGGCGCGGATGGCCCGGCTTTCCGTGCTGTCGTTGAGCGGCGTGGACGAGGCGTGGGCGTTGATGACCTGCACGTCTTCCAGCGCCACGCCGCCGGTGCGCATGGCGGTGCGCATCGCCCGTCCCGCCTGCGTGCCGTCCGGGCGCGGCGCCGTCATGTGGTGCGCGTCGTTGCTGGTGCCATAGCCCAGCACCTCGGCGTAGATGCGCGCGCCGCGGGCCCGGGCGCGCTCCAGTTCCTCCAGCACCAGCACGGACGCGCCCTCGGCCATCACGAAGCCGTCGCGGTCCGCGTCAAACGGGCGCGACGCGCGCGACGGATCGTCGTTGCGGGTGCTCATGGCGCGGATGATGGCGAACGCGCCGTAGCACAGCGGCGCCAGCGGGGCTTCCACGCCGCCGGCGATGATCATGTCCGCCTCGCCCGTGCGGATGGCGCGCCACCCCTCGCCAATGGCCATGGCGCCGGACGCGCAGCTCATTCCGTTGGTGCTGTTGGGCCCGCTGAAGCCGTACTCGATGGCCACGTTGCACGACGCCGCGCCGTTGAACACCGCCAGCGCCAGCATGGGATCCACCCCGCGCACGCCCTTGTGCACGTAGTTGGTGAACTGGTTTTCGCCGTACGCCACGCCGCCCAGCGCGCTCCCCATCAGCACGCCGGCGCGCTCCGGGTCCTCGGCCGACGGGTCCAGCCCCGCGTCCTCGATGGCCAGCCGGCTGGCGGCCAGGGCGAACTGCGCGTAGCGCTCGGTGCGGCGCGCGCGGTTGCGGTCCATGTAGTCGGTGGGCTCGAAGTCGTCCACCTGCGCCGCGATGTGCGAGCGGAACGGGGACGGATCAAACCGGCTGATGGTGCGCACGGCCGATTCGCGGCGCTTCAGCCCGGCCCACAGCCCCTCCACCCCCGTGCCGATGGGAGTGAGGGCGCCGATGCCCGTAATGACGACGCGGCGGCCCGCGGGGGCGCCGTTGTGGCTGGTCTGGGTCATGAAGCCCGGGCGGAATGCAGGATAAAAACAAGGGCGCGGGCGGCATGGTGCCGGTCCCGCGCCGGGTCACGCAGGGGAATCGCGCACCTGTACACCGGAGCGCGCCGCGGGTGCGCCGTCAGCCGCGCTCCACGTGGCGGCGGATTCCCGCCAGCGTGCGCGACGCGACCGCATGGATGAAGACGGGGCCGATGACCGCGTCGCCGATCCACCGCCGCACGAAGCCGGGCAGCGGCCAGCGCGGGCCTTCCTTCCACGCGTGGACGATGCGGACGAGCGTGGTTCCGTCGCCCCGGTCCTCGAAGGTCCATTCCACGTCCATCCCCGTGGTGATGCCCGCCACGTGGCGGTAGACGACGGCGGGCCGGGCCTCGTCCACGTGCATCTCCGAAACCCACCACACCGGCCACGACAGCGGCCCGAAGGCGCGGCCGGCGGCCATTTCGATCAGCCCCGTCCCGAAGCCGTCCCTGCGCTGAAAGCGGACCCAGCGGTAGTGCGGCAGCCGCTCCGGCCAGCGTTCCACGTCCGCGCCGGCCTGGTAGCACGCCTGCACCGGCGCGCGCATGACGGTTTCGTCGATGGTCAGCATTCAGCGATCAGCCTGTGGGAAACGGAGGAGCGCGGATTGTACGAAGGTTGGGCGCCGATGGAAAGTGTGAAACAGAAACTGCCGTTTCACACGGAGGTCACGGAGGATGCACGGAGGGCACGGAGGAACAGCAACAACAAACATCGCGCAGAGGAGCAGAGCAGCAGAGAAAAAACAGAAAGATTGTTGCTGTTCTCTGCTTCTCCGCTGCTCTGCGTGAGATTTTCAGTTCGCGGAGCATGGATGACGAACGGAGGCCACGGACGGCTCAATGCCTCCGTGACCTCCGTGCATCCTTCGTGGCCTCCGTGCGAAACGGCAGTTCCCATCACCCGCCGCCCGCGAGAAGGTCAGCGCGGAACGAAGTCGTCGTCCGCCTGAATGGTGCGGCAGAACGCGGCGATCAGCTTGATGGTCGCGTCGATGTCATCCAGCGACACCACCTCGTTCGGCGAATGCATGTATCGATTCGGGACCGAGACGACGGCCGTGGGCACGCCGCCGCGCTGAAGGTAGATGGCGTCCGCGTCGGTGCTGGTAAAGCGCGGGCTCCCCTGGATGGTGTAGGGGATGTTCGCCTTCTCCGCCGTTTCCGCGAACCGCTCAAACATCAGCGGATGGATGGCCGAGCCGCGGCTGAGCACGGGGCCGCTGCCCAGCTTGTGCTCGCCCACCTGCTTCTTGTCCACGCCCGGCGCGTCCGTGGCGAACGTCAGGTCCACCACCACCGCCACCGCGGGATCCAGCGTGAACGCCGACGTGCGCGCCCCGCCGCCCTGGTAGCCGATTTCCTCCTGCGCCGTGGCGACCGCCGTCACCTCGGCGGCGCAGCCGTCTCGCGACAGTTCGCGGAGCACTTCCAGGACGACGAACGCGCCCACTCGGTTGTCCACCGCGCGGCTGGCGATCAGCCCGCTGCCCAGCTCCACCAGCCGCGTGTCCACGATGCCGGGGTCGCCCACGCGCACGCCGCGGCGGAGGGCGCCGTCATGGTCCGCCACGCCGATGTCGACCCACAGGTCGCTCAGCTTGACGGCCTTTTCCTTTTCTTCCGGCTTGATCAGGTGAATGGGCTTCTTGCCCACCACGCCCATGATGTCGCCCCCGCGGCTCAGAAAGCGGATGCGCTGGCCCACCAGCACCTGCGGATCCCATCCCCCGATGCCGTCGACGTACAGAAAGCCTTCTTCGTCGATGTGGGTGATCATCACGCCGATCTCGTCCACGTGCCCCGCCAGCATGATGCGCGGGCCGCCCTGCGGCCCCACGCTGGCCAGCGAGTTGCCGCCCACGTCGGCGCGCACGTTCTGCGCAAAGGTCTCGGCCTCGGCGCGCCACACGCGCGCGGCGGCCGTTTCAAAACCGGAAGGGCCGGGCGCATCCAGCAGCTTCTTGAGGAACTCGAACGAACTGTCTTCCATGGACGCCGTCAGGTGAGCGTAATGAGGTCAGGAATTCGTCTCGCCGGGCACGTCGCGGGGCTGGGCCGCGCGCCGCGCCACGTCGGGCGTATAGGCGTGGTACAGATGCTTCACCAGCACTTCGGCCGCGTAGACTTCCGGCGGAAGGTCCTCCATGGCCGCCAGCGCGCGCAGCGCCTCGGTCTGGCGGGAGGTCAGGGACAGCGTAAACGATTCGCGAGCCATTCCGTCCAGTTCTACCGGGGCCGGCGCGCCACCCGGAGGCGGGGGACACGCATCGGCCCGAAACAGGCTCCCCGATGCCGGAGCCGGGCTTGTTGCGCGAGGCGAAAACCCCTCCTCACGCGGCTTCCTCGTACGCGCGCAGAAAGTCTGCCAAGATGCGGTGCGTAAGCCCCCACACCACGTTGCCGCGCGCGTCCAGCGCGGGAAAGCGCAGCGGCTCGGCGTCGCCCATCTCGATCAGGTGCTCGGTCACGGCGCCGGGCTCCAGCAGTTCATCCACAGGAATCCACACCGCGGCCTGCACTTCGTGGTTTGCCTGCACCCGCACGTCGTGCGGCACCGCGAACACGAAGGGGCGCACCAGGATGCGCGGGGCGCGGGCGCTCTGCGGCCACACCGGCTCCAGCGCCCCCACCAGCCTTCCGCCCGCGTACACGTCGATGCCGACTTCTTCGTGCGTTTCGCGCGCGGCGGTCTGCTCCGGCCCGGCGTCGCCGGCCTGCTCGCGCCCGCCGGGAAGCGCCATGTGGCCGCTCCACGGGTCGCCCGCCCGCTCCGCCCGGCGGATGAGCAGCAGCTCCAGCCGGCCGTCCTCCACGCGCAGCAGGACGGCGACGGCCGCGCGGGCGATGTCCCGGTCCGCCGTGCGCCCGTCCGCGGGCCGGCGGGCAAGAACGCTCGCCAGCACGGGAATTCGTGGGTGCTCCGGTATCACGTGGCGTCTTGGGGCGTCGGCGCGGCGCGAGCGGGGCCGCTTGCCCCTGCCGCCGGGAGAGGTTACTACATCCCGTTCACTTCGGCAATGTCCATCGTCCGTTTCGTCCCCTTTTCTGTCGCATGGTGACACTTCAGCAGATTCGTGACGCTCGCGAGCGCATCGCCGGGCAGGTGGTGCACACGCCGTGCACCCCGTCGCAGACGTTCGGCGAGATGTTTGGCGGGGGCGCCTGGTTCAAGTTCGAGAACCTGCAGCGCACCGGCAGCTTCAAGGAGCGCGGCGCCCTCAACCGCATGCTTCTGCTGCCGGAGGAGGACCGCAGGCGCGGGGTGATCGCCGCCAGCGCCGGCAACCACGCGCAGGGCGTCGCCTTTCATGCGGCGCGGCTGGGGATTCCCGCCACCATCGTCATGCCGGAGCGCACGCCGCTGGTGAAGGTGTCGGCGACCGAACGGTATGGCGCGCGGGTGGTGCTGCACGGCTCGGTGTACGACGAGGCCATGGCCGAGGCGCGCCGCATCCAGGAGGAGGAGGGGCAGACGCTCATCCACCCCTTTGACGACGAAGGCGTGATCGCGGGGCAGGGCACCATCGGCCTGGAACTGCTGGAGCAGGTGCCGGAGATGGACGTGGTGGTCTGCTCGGTGGGCGGCGGGGGGATCATCAGCGGGATTGCGGCCGCCATCAAGCAGATCCGCCCCGAGGTGCGCATCATCGGCGTGGAGTCGGAGGCGCTTCCCGCCGCGCTGCGGGCGCGCGAGGCGGGGCGGGTGGTCACCATCCCCCCGGCGGAGACGATCGCCGAGGGGATCGCGGTGCGGCGCATCGGCGACCACACCTTTGCGCACATCCAGGCGTACGTCGACGAACTGCTGACCGTGAGCGAGGAAGAAATCGCCGCGGGGGTGCTGCTGCTGCTGGAGCGCGAAAAGACGGTCGTCGAAGCCGCGTGCGCCACCACCGTCGCCGCGGTGGTGAACGGGCACGTCGCGGGGCTGGCGGGAAAGAATGTGGTGATGGTGCTCAGCGGCGGCAACATCGACGTGACGCTCATGTCGCGCATCATCGACCGCGGGCTGGTGCAGGACGGCCGCCGCGCCAACCTGCGCCTGCGCGTAAAGGACCGTCCCGGCGCGCTGGCCACGCTCACGGCGCTGCTGGCCGAGGCGGGGGCCAACGTGGTGCGGCTGGACCACAACCGCGCGCAGGCGGACCTGTGGGTCACCGAGGCGGAGATCGACCTTACGCTGGAGACGCGCGGCCGCGACCACGTGGAGCAGGTGGTGCGGCGGCTGACGGAGGCGGGGTACGTGGTGGAGCGGGGATGAGCGGCGACGCCGAGCAGAGCCTGCGCGAGCGCATCTTTGCCCGCGACGAGCACCGCTGCGTGTACTGCGCCGAGACGTTCCCCCCGGAGCGGCTGTCGCTGGACCACGTGCAGCCCCGCATGCGCGGCGGCGACAACTCCCCCGGCAACCTGGTGACGGCCTGCCAGCCCTGCAACACGCGCAAGGGATCGCTCGCGGCGTGGGCGTGGCTGGCGGACCTGCCGGTGGAGCGCGCCAACTTTCTGCGCTACGGCACCCACGTGTGGTCGCGGCTGCGGCGGGCCGTGGAGGACGCGGCCCGGAGCTGAAAATCATCCGTTTTCACCCGCACGCCATGAACCGCGCCCCCATTTTCGGGGCGCGGTTTTGCATTTGCTCCCGCCATTCCGTTTTGCGTGCCCGGCGGATGAGGTGCGCGACCCCGGCGGAGCGCCCGGAGCGCAATCCCTTGTAGAAGAAGCGAGCAGAATCGCGGGATCCGGCGTATCTGCTGCGCTTTTGGCAGCGTGCGGATCACCGTCAAGATGATCACGCAAAGCATTTTTGTGGTGGCTCCTGCTTTGCATAGACACATTGACGCCGGGATCGCGGCGGGCAGATCGCAAGAGGCGGTCAAGCCGCTGAAAAAGTGGTTCCTGAAACCGGAGGTAGGAGTGGCTCGCAGCACCACGCATCAGGCCGAGCGCACGCTCGGAATGGCCACACGGTTCCTGGAAGAAGTAAAGGATGCGATCGGGCGGGCGGCCCGGGAGGGAGAGGACGTTCCTCCCCGCATCCGCAGCGTTCACGAGAAGCCCGGACACGCCACGCCGGAGTTCCGGACGATGGCGATTCCCGTGGGCGACTCCATGGAGGGGGCTTCGCCGGAGATCCTGTCCGGCACCATCGCGCGGTACGCCGAGGCCAAGCGGCCGGACTGCCTTCTGCTGGCCATGGAAGCGCAGATGGACTCGGCGGATGGGGAGCACCAGACGGTGCTGATCGCCGAGGCGCGCGACCGCACCGGAACGCGGATGTACTACGTGCAGCCGTACCGCGGCGGCGATTCGCGGGTGGACTGGGACGAGCCGGTGCGCGGCGGATGGTGCGATCCGGGCGAAGACGAGATGATCCTGGATGCGGCGTTTCCGCTGCGCGTGGAGATGGGCGCGGATCTGCCGCGCAGCCGCCGGCAGATGATGGACTGACGGCCTCGCCGTCTGGTTGGATGGAGCACCGCGTTCGCGCGGCTCCGCGGAGGAAAACGGATCGATCGGCACGGGGAGCACGGCTCCCGGTGCCGTTCGTGTTTTTCGGGGGCGGATGAACAGGGAGGGATGGGGCCATCCCGAACCGGGCTGTCTGGGATGGCCCGCTCTGCTGGGGCGACTGAAGTCGCGGCAACAACGGCGCGAAGTCCGCCTGCGCGGACTGTGGGAGACGCATCGGGGCGGGGAGGGCAGGGGCCGTCGCGTCCGCCATCCAGGAGCGAATGAATTCGCCGCTGGAAGAGCACGAAGTCCGCCTGCGCGGACTGGGGGATCGATTTCGGCGCGGGTTGGGCCAGTGGCGCGCGGTCGCGGCTCTGCGGGAGACGCGCGGTGCTGACGCGAAAAGGGCCGCTTCCCAGCAACGGGGAGCGGCCCTCTCGACGTTCATCCCGTGGCGGGTCAGGTGCCGTCGGCGGAGCGGCTGGCGCGGGCTTCGGTGGAGCCGGCGCGCGGCGCGCGGCCAAAGCGGCTTTCCAGCTCGTCCCAGACCTGGCCGGCGTCCAGCCCGCGGTCGCGCCACAGCACCATCAGGTGAAAGAGGAGGTCGGCGCTCTCGGAGCGCAGTTCCGCCAGGTCGCCGTTCTTGGCGGCGATTACCGTCTCCGTCGCCTCTTCGCCCACCTTCTTGAGGATCTTGTCCGTCCCCGCGCCGAACAGGTACGTGGTGTACGAACCCTCCGGCCGCTCCGCGTGCCGCCGCGCGACGATCTCCTCCAGCCGGTCGGCCATGGGGCGCGGGTCCGGCGCTTCCGCGAGTTCATCCCCCTCCACCACGCGGTAGAAGCAGCTGCGCTCACCGGTGTGGCAGGCCGCGCCGGTCTGATGGACGCGGTACAGCACGGCGTCCTCATCGCAGTCCACCCGCAGGTCTGCGACGGATTGGGTGTGGCCGCTGGTTTCGCCCTTGATCCACAGTTCCCGCCGCGAGCGGCTCCAGTAGTGCGCGCGCCCGGTTTCCGCGGTCAGGCGGAGCGCGTCGGCGTTGGCCCAAGCGAGCATCAGCACCTCGCCCGTGCGCGCGTCCTGCGCCACGACGGGAACCAGGCCCTGCTCGTTGAAGGTGATGCGGTCGATCCAGGACATGCGAAAGCGCGTGCGGGGACGTAGGTTCAGGGCCGCGCAACGTAGGCCCGCCCCCGACGCGGGTCAACCGCGGACAGCTTCTTCTCCCCCTGAGCGGATGCACGATGCAGAACGCCCTTGAACGCGTCCCCGTGTGGCGCGACGGATGGCGCCGCAGCGGCCGGCTGGTGCTGCTGCTGGACTTTGACGGCACGCTTGCGCCCATCGTGGCGCGTCCCGAACTGGCGGCCATGCCCGAGCGGACACGAACCGCGCTGGACCGGCTGATGGCGATGGAGGGCGTGGAGGTCGCCGTGGTGAGCGGGCGCGGGCTGGCGGACGTGCGTGACCGCGCGGCCATCCCCGGGATTGCGTACGCGGGGAACCACGGGATGGAGATCGAGGGTGCCGGCCTGCACCGCATCCATCCCGAAGCCGCCGCCGCGCGTCCCGAGCTGGAAGAGGTCGCCGCGCTGATCACCGCCGCGCTGGACGGCATCGAGGGCGCGTTCGTGGAAGACAAGGGGCTCACCCTGAGCATCCATTACCGCCAGGCCGCGGACCGCGAGGCCGACGTGCGCGCCGCCGTCCACGCAGCCGCGGATGGCCGGCCGGGGCTGCGCGTCACGGCGGGAAAGATGGTCTTGGAAGTCCGGCCGCGCGTGGAGTGGGACAAGGGCCGCGCCGTGCTCTTTCTGCTGGAGCAGATGCAGCCCCCCGCCGGCACGCCCATCCTGTACCTGGGCGACGACCGCACGGACGAGGACGCGTTTCGCGCGCTGGACGGCTGGAGCCCCGAAGCGGAGGGCGTGCTGATCGCCGATCCGCTGCCGAACGAAAGCGCGGCGAAGTCGCGGCTGCACGAGCCGGCGGACGTGGGGGCGCTGTTCGAGGCTCTCGCGGAGGACCAGGGAATAGGGAATAGGGAATAGGAACGATGGGGCAGCGCGGTCCTATCTCGGCTTGTGGAGCGGCGGGATCTCGTGTGGCCGCATAGGACGACAGAGCGCCCGGCGGGATAGCGATCCGCCGGGCGCGCTCGTGTCGGGAAGGGAAGGGGACGAGCCGCGGCATCCGCGGAGCCGAACCACCTATTCCCTATTCCCTATTCCCTGCCTTTACGCGAGCAGGTCGTCGATCGTGTCCAGCACCGGCCCGCGGTTCAGGTTGGCCGACTCGTAGGCGTGAATCGCCAGCAGCGTCTCGTGGTCCAGGTCGGCGTCGCTCAGCCAGTCCACGAGCGTGTCGCGGTCCATGCCGTCGTAGCCCAGCACCGGCTCCTCCTCCAGCGCCACGCCGCCCTCATCCTCGTCGTCCCCGCCGCGAAAGGGCGAGGCGGGACGCAGCCAGCGGTCCCCCGCGACGTCACGGAACGCCACCGCCACCAGCCCCAGCGCGGCCACACCCAGAAGCAGCTTCCAGAATCGCATCGTCATCCATCCGCAGGTTGAAGTTTCACGCCGCGGAAAGGGAGCAAAAGCCCGGCCAGCGCCCATTGCCAACACATCCACCCACACGATCCCGCGGCGTCTTGCCCTGAGAGCGAGGCGCACGTCCCACGGACTACGCCACGTGCGCGCAGGAGAAGCCCCGAACGTGGACGCGACAGCGCCACGTGTCGGGGCTTCCCGCCCAGAGCGGCGGCTTCAGCCGCTCAGCGACTTTCTCGGGGCTTACTTTCTCCTGCGGTACTCACGCACCCCGCACTAACGCACCCCCGCACTAACGCACCCCGCACTCACGCACCCCTTCGTCAGCCGCCCTCGCGCGGGGTGCGCACGCGAATGCGCTGCGCAAGGGAATGCGAGATCACCGCGCGCTCGCCGTTGACGGAAAGGGATACGGGACCCTCGAACGGCGACTTATCCACCACCTCCACCTCCGCGCCCGGGCGCAGGTTCAGCGAGCCCAGGTAGCGCAGCTGCTCCGGCTCCTGCACCTGCACCTCCAGCACGCACCGCGTCTCGCCCGGGGCCAGGTCGCCCAGCGCGGGGTAGGCGCTGCGGTCCACCTCGCCCGTGGCCGTGGGGATGGCGCTGCCGTGCGGGTCGCGCTCCGGCTCGCCCAGCAGGCGCGCCAGCCGCTCGATCAGCTCGTCGCTCGCGGCGTGTTCCAGCCGCTCGGCCTCGTCGTGCACGCGGTCCCACTCATAGCCCAGCTTCTCCACCAGAAACAGCTCCAGCACGCGGTGGCGCCGGATGATGCGCAGCGCGGCCATTTCGCCGGGCGCGGTAAGGCGCACGCCGTAGTACGGCTCGTGGCGCAGAAGCTCCTGCTCCGCCAGCCGCTTGACCATGGCCGTGACCGCCGCGGAGGTCAGCCCCAGCCGTTCCGCGATGCGCGAGGTGGAAACGGGCGCTTCCACCTGCTGCAGCATCCAGACGGCCTTGAGGTAGTCCTCGACGACGGGCGTGTAGTTGGATTCGGGGATGTGCATGGCAGGATGGTAGGGGCTCGCGGGCGCGCCGGGCAAGTCCCCCGTCCCCTCGCGCCGCACCCTTCGGTCCATTTCTCTTGCGCCCCGCCGCCGCGCCGGTCATGTTGCCCGCACTGGCGTTCCCCGCGCCGCCCTCCACCGGCACCCCCGCCATGACCCCTTCCGCACCCCCCCCGCACCCCGCCGCGCCCGTCCCCGCCGACGACGCCCTCGAGCGGGTCGCGCGCCTCTGCGCCCGGCTCTTTCCCGGCTCCGTTTCGCTGCTGTACGACGCCGGCGACCCTGCGGCGCCCGTGGCCAGCGCGCCCGCCGCTCTCAGCCTCCGCGGGATGTGCCTGCGCGCCGCGGAGTCCGCATCTCCTCTCATCGCCCCTGACGCGGCGGCGGACCCCACGCTGGACGGAATGGCCGAGGTGCTCGCGGCCGGCATCCGCGCCTGCGCCGCCGTGCCGCTGCTCGCGGACGGGGAGCCACTGGGCGCCCTGGCCGTGGGGCTTCCCGGGCCGGGTGCGTGGGCGCCGGACGCGGTCGACGCCGTCCACGACCTGGCCGGGGTCGCCGCCGCGGAGCTCGCCGCGCGCCGCGCCCGCGCCTGCCATGACACCGCCCACGCGTCCAGCACCGGCCTCTTCCGCGCGCTCGTGGAGCAGTCGCTGGCCGCCATCTACGTCATTCAGGACGGGGTCTACCGGTACGTCAATCCGCATGTCTACCAGATGCTGGGCTTTCCCCCCGGCTGGTTCGACACGCCGCGCTCCGCCCTCGACATCATCCACGAGGACGACAGGCCGATGGTGCAGGAAAACCTGCGGCGGCGGGTGGACGGCGAAGTTCCGTCCATGCAGTACCGCGTGCGCGGCCGCCGCTACGACGGCAGCACCGTCTTTCTGGAGGTGCACGGCTCCCGCGCGGAGATCGACGGGCGCCCCGCCGTCATCGGGATCGCGATTGACGTGACGCGGCGCGAGATGGCGGAGCGCGAGCGCGAGCACGCTCTGCTGGCCCGCGACCGCTTCTACGCCATGATCAGCCACGAGCTGCGCACGCCGGTGAGCGCCGTGATGCTGTACAACGACCTGCTTTCCTCGGGCGTGTACGATCCGCTGAGCGACGAGCAGCGCGACGCGGTGGAGCGCTCGCAGAAGTCCGCGCGCCACCTGCTGGACCTGATCAACGACCTGCTGGACCTGGCCAAGCTGGATGCGGGAAAGCTGGAAACGCGGCTGGCGGACCTGGACGTGGCGCAGGAGGTGGAGGGCGTGGTGGCGGGGCTGGCGCCGCTGGCCGCGGAGCACGGCTGCCCGGTTTCCGTCCAGGTGGATGACCCGCCGCTTCGCGCCACCGGCGACCCGCGCCGCGTGCAGCAGATTCTGCTCAACCTGCTGAGCAACGCCGTCAAGTTCGGCCACGGGCATCCCATCGAGGTGAACTGCCGGCGCGAGGGCGGGGGCGTGGTGGTACAGGTGGCGGACCACGGCCCGGGGATCGGGCCGGACGACCTGGAGCGCATCTTCGACGACTTCGTGCAGGTGGGCGAGCCCGGCGTGGGCACCGGGCTGGGCCTTCCCATCGCCCGGCGCCTGGCGGAACTGCAGGGCGGCTCGCTGACCGTGTCCTCGCGCGAAGGCGAGGGGAGCACCTTTCGCCTCATCCTTCCCATCGCGGTACCACCCGTGGCCCCTTCTACCGGCTTTTCTCCCGCCTTTTCTTCGGTTATTATTCGGTAGTCGGTCCGGCTGAACCGGGCGCGGCGCGGGGGGTATGGGAGCGGCTCGCAACCGTTATCTTTGACGGCTGCGCACTGGCCGCCCGACCGCAGTCCCGAACCAAGCCGGATGAACCCGCACGCCCTGACCGTCCTGGAATACCGCGAGGCGCTGGACCTCGTGGCCCGATCCGCCTCGTCCGCCCTGGGCGCCGACGCGGTGCGCGCGCTGGCGCCCAGCACTGAACCCGAGTGGGTGCGGGCGGAGCTTGGGCGCGTGGAGGAGATGCGCACCTTTCTGCGCGGCGACAGCGGCTGGCAGGTGCCCGCCATCCCCGACGTGGTGGAGCCGCTGCGCCGCATGCGCGTGGAGGGCTCGGTGCTGGACGGCCCGCACCTGCGCGACGTGGGAACGCTGCTGGCCTCGTCGCGCACCACGCGGCGCGCGGTGATGGGGCAGAGCGCCGCGCTCCCCGCGCTGCGGCTGCTGGCCGACGGCCTGGTGGAAGCCGAGCGCGAAGAGGGCGAGATCGCGCGGACGCTGGACGAGGCCGGCGTGGTGCGCGACGAGGCGTCGCCCGTGCTGTACCGCGCCCGCCGCGAGATCCGCGGCACCCGCAGCCGGCTGGTGGAGCGGCTGTCCGCGTTCATGGCCTCGCTGCCGTCGCACATGCAGGTGACGGACGCCTCCGTGACGGTGCGCGAGGGGCGCTACGTGATCCCCGTGCGGCGCGAGGGGCGCGGCGAGGTGGGCGGGATCGTGCACGGCGAGTCGGCCACGGGCGCCACGCTGTTCATGGAGCCGCCGGTGGCGGTGGAGATGATGAACCGCCTGCGCGAGCTGGAGGCGCAGGAGGCGCGCGAGGTCACCCGCATTCTGCGCGAACTGACGGCGTCGCTGCGGCCGCTTCAGCCGCGGATGCTGGCCTCGCTGCAGGCGCTGGTCGTCCTGGACTCGCTGTACGCCCGCGCCCGCTACGCGCTGCGGGTGGATGGGCGCGCGCCGGTGGTGCTGGAGCCGGGGACGGAGGAAGTGGTCCTCGTCCGCGCCTTTCATCCCCTGCTGCTTGCGAAGTTGCCGGAGGTGGTGCCGTTTGATCTGTCGATGGATCCGGGAGAGCGGACGCTGCTGATCTCCGGCCCCAACACCGGCGGCAAGACGGTGCTGCTCAAGGCGGTGGGACTGATCGCGCTGATGACGCAGAGCGGAATCATTCCGCCGCTGGGGCCCGGCTCGCGGCTCCCCGTCTTCCGCCGCTTCTACGCCGACATCGGCGACGAGCAGTCGATCGAAGCGTCGCTGTCGACCTTTTCGGCGCACCTCAAGAACATCCGCGAGGTGCTGGAGGGGGCGGACTGGGAATCGCTGGTGCTGACCGACGAAATCGGCAGCGGCACCGATCCGCAGGAAGGCGCCGCGCTTGCCCGCGCCGTGCTGGTGGAACTCACTCGGCGCTCGTCCTTTACGATCGCCACGACGCACCTTGGTCAGCTCAAGCTGCTGGCCACGGACGAGCGCGGGATCGTGAACGGTTCGCTGCAGTTCGACGCGGAGCGGCTGCGGCCCACGTACCGGCTGCTCAAGGGGATTCCGGGCCGCTCGTACGGCCTGGCGATCGCGCGGCGGCTGGGGCTGGAGCCGCGGCTGCTGGAGGACGCCGAATCGTACCTGCCGCAGGGCGAGCGCGACGTGGGCCGCCTGCTGCTGGACCTGGAGGCCAAAGAGCAGCGTTTTGCCGCGCAGTCGGTGGAGCTGGAGCGGCTGACCGCCGAAACGGAGCGCATGCGGGCCGATCTGGCCGCGCGCGAGCTGGACCTGAGGCAGCGGGAAAAAGACGCGGAGCGGCGCGCCCGGCAGCAGGCGCGCGACATGCTCCTCAAGGCACGCGCCGAAGTGGAGGCCGCCATCCGCGATGTGCGCGGCGCGGCGGATTCCGAGGCGCTGGACGATGCCGCGCGCGCAGCCCGCCGCCGGGTGGAAGAGGCCGCGCTGCGGCAGAAGGAAAAGGCGCCGGCCGAGCAGCGCGCCCGTCCCGCGGGCGGGCGCGCCACCGAAATTTCGCTGGCGCCGGGGGTGCGGGTGCGCATCGAGTCGCTGGGACGCACGGGCACGGTGGTGGACCTGCGCGACGGCAAGGCGATGGTGGAGGCCGGCGCCATGCGCATGCTCCTTCCGCGCGAGGACCTTACGGCGCTCCCCGCGGGCGACCAGGGCCCGCAGGCGCCGCGCATCAAGCCGTCCGCCGGCTTCATGGCCGCGATGGGCGACGCGCGTCCCGAGGTGGATCTGCGCGGAATGCGGCCGGACGAGGTGGACGTGATTCTGGGCCGCGCGCTGGACGACGCGCTGCTGGCGGGGCTGCCGTCGTTCCGCATCATTCACGGCAAGGGGACGGGCGTGCTGCGGGCCCACGTGCGCGAACTGCTCAAGGCGGACCGGCGGATTTCGGTCAGCCGGCCGGGCGAACTGTTCGAGGGCGGGACGGGCGTGACGGTGGTGGAGTTCGCGTAGGAGCCTGAGACGAGACAACAGGGCGCGCTTCGGACGGTTCGGTGTGGCGGACGGCTCGGAGGCCCCTCCCCGTGCAAACTGCCGCACGGAGAGGGGAGAACAGATACTCAGTTCGCTGGGGATGGTGCCGGGGCGGCCGGAGAGGGCCCCGTCCCCCCAGCCCCCTCCACCCGCTCCGCGGGAGAGGGGGAGCCGTTCGGTGCCGGGGAGAGTTCGGCGCGTGTTGCACGCTGCGGTCGTCCGATGCGGTTGAAGCCCGAACGGGGCGCGAATCGCGCCGTGTCGGGGGTTCCCGCTGTTTGAGCGGCGGATTCATTCGCTCAACGGACCCGCTCACGCCCGGTTCGCCGAGTTCGCACCGGAACCATCCGCCGCGCTCAACCCTCCCCCAGTCTTTTTTGGGGGAGGGTGGGCCGGTGGTGCCGGCCCGGGTGGGGGCCGCCGGTGGACTCCGCCCCCGCGCATCGTACTTCGCACATCCCGGTTCACGCACTCACGCACTCACGCACCCAGCACTCACGCACTCCCAAAGCCGTGCCGATCCCGGACCATCTCGTCGAAGACATCCGGCAGCGGGCCGACCTCGTGGAAATCATCTCGGAGCACACGCGCCTCAAGCGTGCCGGGAAGACCTGGCGAGGTCCATGCCCCCTGCACGGCGGCGAAGGTCCCAACTTCAGCGTGGACCCGGCCAAGGGCTTCTACAAGTGCTTCGTGTGCGGCGAGGCGGGAACGGTCTACAATTTCCTCATGAAGCAGTCCGGGATGACCTTCCCGGAAGCGGTCCGCGACGTGGCCGCGCGCGTGGGCGTCGAGATCCCCGACGAGCGCGCCGAGCGCCGCGACCGTGAGGAAGATCCCAACCGCGGGCTGTACGAAATCAACGGATTCGCGGCCAAGTGGTTCCGCGACCAGCTTGCCAGCCCCGAGGGCGCACAGGCGCGCGACTACCTCAAGCGGCGCGGCATCACTCCCGAAACCATCGAGCGCTTCGGGCTGGGGTGGGCGCCGGAGTCGTTCGACGCGCTGGGCGTGGCCGCGCGGAAGGCCGGTTATCACAGCAACGAACTGCTGGCGCTGGGCTTGATCAAGGAGCCCAAGAAGGCCGGACGCGATCCGTACGACGCGTTCCGCGGCCGCGTCATGTTTCCCATCGAAGACCTGAGCGGGCGCGTGCTGGGCTTCGGCGGGCGGGTGCTGGAGCAGACCGAGGCGCACATCCCCAAGTACCTCAACTCTCCCGAATCGGAGATCTACCACAAGGGGAGCACGCTGTACGGCCTGGGCTGGAGCCGCGGCTCCATCCGCAAGGAAGAGGTGGCGCTGGTCGTCGAAGGCTACATGGACTACGTATCCCTCGCGGCGCACGGCATCACCCACGCCGTCGCGCCGCTGGGGACCGCGATGACGGAGGAGCAGGCCGCGCTCATCCGCCAGTACGCGCCGCGCGCCATCCTGCTGTACGACAGCGACAAGGCGGGGCTCAAGGCCACCTTCCGCAACGGCGACCAGCTTCTGCGCGCCGGCCTCGAGGTCCTCGCGGCCACGCTGCCGGAGGGCGAGGACCCCGATTCGCTCGTCCGTGCGCAGGGCGCCGACGCGCTGCGCCGCTACCTGGACGACGCGGTGGACGTGCTGGAGCGCAAGCTGATTCTGCTGGACCGCCGCAACTTCTTTGGCAGCATCAAGGGGACGCGCCGCGCCATCGACATCATGCTCCCCACCGTCCGCGCCGCCAAGGACGAGGTGATGCGCGGCGTGTACCTGAAGCGCATCTCCGACAAGACGGGCGTTTCGGTGGATGCGCTGCAGCGCGAGGTGATCGACGGAGCGCCGGCCCCGCGCAGCCGTCCGGCGCCGTCATCCTCCCCGCCGCCTCCGGAGCCCAACTTCGACTACGGTGGCGGCCGCGAGCAGGAATACCCGCACCCGTACGAGCCGCGCCCGGAGCGCCGGCAGGAGCAGCCGTACGGCCGGCGCCGCAACGACGGCGATCGTGGCCGCGGAGGATGGCAGCGTCCGGACGCCCCGCGCCCGTCGCCCGGCCCCGCGCTGCGCCTGCGGATGGGCGCTGAACGCAACCTGCTGATGATGATGTTCCACTCCGAGCGCTGGGTGGAAGAGTGCGCCAAGTTCGTGGGGCCTGAGGACTTTCAGGACGCGGACTATCGCCAGCTCTACCGGCTGCTGATGGAGCTGGAAGGCCGCCGCGACCCGGAGCGCCGCTGGCTGCTGGAGTTTCCGGACGAACTGGCGGGCGACGTGGAACTGCTCGTCGGCGACGCGGAGCACTACGACTGGACGGGCTCCGCCGGCTTCTTTGCCGAGAACATGGACCGCATCCTGGCCCGCCCCGTGGAGCGGGAGATGCGCGCGGTGAAGCACGAGGTTTCCAGCGGCGGCGACTGGTCTGAGGGCGAGATGGCGGCGCTGCTGGAGCGGCAGACGCTCAAGCGCGAGAACAAGCACCTGCGCATGAAGCCCGGCATCCTGGACCCCGACGACCCGTTCCTCCGCGGCGAGCGATAGTCGTCTCCGCCGTGGCGGGAGATGATGCCCGGCTGTCCCCGCGAAACGCCGCGGATGCACTCCGCGCAGGCGGACGTCGCGCCGCCGCCGCCGCGACGTCATCTGTCGCCCAAGGCTCAGACGCGCCCGCCATTCCGTTGCCGCACAACGAACCCGATCGTCCCGAATGCCTGATCGCGCGCTGCACGTAGACCAGATCCAGACGCCCGCGCCCGTGGTGGACGTAAACCGCATGCACGCCAACCTGCGCCGCGCCGCGGAGTACACCGCCGCGCACGGCCTGGCGTGGCGGCCACACGCCAAGACGCACAAGAGCCCGGCGCTCGCGGCGGAGCAGCTTCGCGCGGGCGCCGTGGGCCTCACCGTGGCCACGCCGCGCGAGGCGGAGGTGATGTCGGGCGCGGTGGATGACCTGCTGCTTGCGTATCCCCCCATCGGGCGTGCCAAGCTTGACCGGCTGATGGCGCTTCCCGAGCGGGTGCGCCTGTCCGTGGGGCTGGATTCCGCCGAGGCGCTGGCGGGGCTGGCGGAGGCGGCGCACGCGTCCGGGCGCACGGTGGGCGTGCTGGTGGAGGCGGATGCGGGGATGGGACGCGTGGGCGTGCAGTCGCCCGCGGATGCGCTGGCGCTCGCGCGCATGGCGGCGGACGCGCCGGGGCTGGAGTTCCGCGGACTGATGTTCTATCCCGGCCACGTCCGCAGCCACGTGGAGGAGCAGGATTCGGCGATCCGCGCGCTGGCCGCACGGATCGCGGAGTTCGTGGACGCGCTCACGGCGGCGGGGCTCGCGCCGCGGGTCGTCAGCGGGGGGTCCACGCCCACGTTCTGGCGCTCGCACGAGGTGGCGGGGCTTACGGAAGTGCGGCCCGGCACGCAGATCTTCAACGACCGCACGACGGCGGAAATCGGCGCGTGCGGCTGGGACGAGTGCGCGTACTCGGTGCTGGCGACGGTGGTTTCGGTGGCTGTGCCCGGGCAGGCGGTGGTGGATGCGGGGAGCAAGGCGCTTTCCCGCGAGGAGATCCGCGCGGATGCGTCGGGATTCGGTGCGCTGCTGGACCGCCCGGAGATCGTGGTGAAGTCCGTGTCCGAGGAGCACGGCCTGCTGGACCTGTCCGCGACGGACTGGCGGCCGCGGGTGGGCGACCGCGTGCGCATCGTGCCCAACCACGTCTGCGTGTCCGTCAATCTCCACGAGCGCATCTACGGCGTGCGCGGCGACGATGTGGTGGATGTGTGGGAGGTCGAGGCCCGCGGGCGTTGAGGCTTGGACGCTGAGGGGGCGCGGACGGAGACTTCGCGAGGGTACGGTTCACGGCGAGAGCGGATAAATCCGCCGCTCCAAAAGCGGGAACCCCCGACAACGCGCTATTCGCGCGCGGTTCGGGGCTTCAACCGCAACGACCGCCAACGGCCGAACCATCCGCCGCACCGAACGGCTCCCCCTCTCCCGCGGAGCGGGTGGAGGGGGCTGGGGGGAGGGGGCCCTTTCCGGCCGCCTCGGTACCATCAGGAACGAGACAAGTTGCCGTTCTCCCCTCTCCGCGCTTCTGCTTCAGCCGGGAGGGGAGCGGGGAGGGGCCGGGGGAGGGGCCTCACAGCCCGAGGCGAGCACCAAACCCTCCGGCCCAAGCTGGCCCCGCCGAGTCAAGCCGCGCGGCGTGTGTTATATTCAGGACCCATCCCATCGAATCACGCACGCCAGACCTCCGTTCCGGGCCCCCGCCCGGCGTGGAAAAGCGCAGGCGAATGAGCAGTCCCCAAGACAATTTTCTGGAAGCGCGGATCGCGCGGCTGGAGCGGATGGTGGAGGAAATCCACCAGCGCCTTCCCGCCCTCGCGGGCACGCCTCCGGCTCCCGAAGCCGGCTTCCCGGCCGCGCCGCAACCGCCGGAGCAGCCCGCGGTCCCGCCGCTGTTCCCGCAGCAGGCGTGGCCGGGCTCACACACGGTTCCGCCGCTCTTTCCCGGGCAGGCACAGCCGCGCGCGCTCCCGCCGATCCATGCCGGAGCCGGGCCGGCGGTCGGGCGCGCACCCGCGCCGGTGATCCCCGACGAACTCGCCGCGCTGCTGCAGTGGGACAGCCAGACCTGGCTCAACCGGCTGGGCATCGTCATGCTCCTGCTTGGCGTGGCGCTGCTGTTCCGCTACTCCATCGACCGGGGCTGGCTCACCAACGAGGTGCGCGTGGCCTTTGGCGCGGCGGTGGGCGCGGTGCTGACGGGCATCGGGCTGCGGATGGACCGCGAGCGCCGCTTTTCCGCCGTGCTGCTGGGCGGCGGGCTGGCGGCGTTCTACATCACGGGGTGGGCCGCGTTCAACCTGTACGCGCTGGTGCCGTACACGATCGCGTTCATCGCCCTGGTCGCCATCACCGCGGCGGCGAGCGGGCTGGCGCTGTGGCGGAGCGAGCCGGCGCTGGCCGTGCTGGGGTCGGCGGGCGGGCTGGGTGTGCCGCTGCTGCTGGGGATCTCGTACGCCAGCCCGATGGGACTCGCCGCGTATACCTCCATGATCCTGGCGTGGACCGCCGTTCCATACATCCGGCGCGGCTGGCGGTCCACTGTGTGGACGGCCAACGGCTTCGCGTGGACGCTGCTGGCGCTGTACGCCAACTGGCTTCCGACCACTTTTCAGGCGACGACGGCCGGGCGCGGGTGGATTCAGGCGGCGGCGCTGTTTGCGTGGGTGATCCTGGGCGCGCTTCCCATTGCGCGGCGCGTGGGCGGATGGTTCTCCCAGTCGCACGCGCGGCACGCGGAGCGCCGCTGGTCCGGGCTGGAGTCGCTGCACTGGTACGGAATCGCCATCGTCCCCCCGGCCATGCTGGTGCTGGTGACGGCGCTCACCTGGCGGATGTGGAACCAGTCGTGGGGTGTGGTGACGATCTGCGTGGCGGCGGCGTACGCCCTCGCGGCGGCGGGGCTGCGGCGGCGCGACATCCGCATGGCGCGCGTGCTCCTGATCTCCGCGGCCGCGCTGCTCCCCGTGGGGTGCCTGGGCGCGCTCGAGGGGCCGGTGCTGCTGGTGTCCATCGCCGCGCAGATGCTGGCGCTGCACGTGCTCGCCATCCGCGGCGCGGGGCCGGCGGCGCGGTGGATGGCGCACAAGCTGTTCGTGGTGGCCGGGCTGTGGACGCTGTACCGCATCGCGGTGCCCGGCGAGGCGAGCGCGGGGCGCGTGCTGGCGGATGTGGCCGTAGTGGCCGCCGTCTTCGCGTCGTCGTTCGCCATCCGCGTGCGGGACGAGATCGTCATCTACCGCGTCTATGCGCACATCGGGGTGATGGGGATCGTGCTGCGCGAGGTGGCGACGCGGCCGGGAGGGCAGGGGATCGCCACGATCATCTGGTGCGCGTACGGCCTGGGGCTGCTGCTGCTGGCCACCAAGCGCGGATCGGCGACGATGGAACGGCTGGCGATCGCCACGCTGCTGGCGACGGTCGCCAAGCTGTTCATGGTGGACCTGGCGCGGCTGGATGCGCTGTTCCGCGTGCTGATTTTTCTGGGATTCGGCGCGGTGTTCCTGTGGCTCAGCTACTCGCTCGCGGGGTGGTGGCGCCCCGCCGCGCCGGCCGAGCCCCCCGCGAGCCCGGCGGGCCGCGACGGATGACGCAGCCGTACTCGCCACCGCCCGGCCTGTGCGCCGCGTGCGAGAACGTAAAGATCATCGACACGAGGAAAGGATCTCGCTTCTACCTCTGCCAGCTGGCGGAGGTGGATGCGCGGTTTCCCCGGTACCCGCGCATTCCCGTGCTGCGCTGCCACGGCTTTCGCGAAGCCGAGGTCCCCGTCGCGGCGGAGATGGAGACGGGGGATTGAGGGCGTGATGGAGGGACAGGCGAGGGGTGACGGGGGATGAGGTAGCTGGAACCTTCGGAGATTGGCTGGGCCGCGGGCTGGGGCCCTCACCCCGCGTGCTGCGCACGACGACCCTCTCCCACGAACAGATGTGGGAGAGGGAGCACACCCCAGGTTGGCGCGGGGTGGATGGCGCGGACAACAATCAGGCATCCGGGTGCGCGGGTTGTCGCCCGGCGGTTGAAACCGCGCCTCGAGACACACGAAGTCCGCCTCCGCGGACTGTGCCTGCGGCTACGGTGTGGATTCCCCAACGCAGTTGAAGCCCCGATCATGGACGCGACAGCGGCCGTGAGTCGGGGCTTACCGCTGTTTGAGCGGCGGATTCATTCGCTCTCGATGCCCGCGGCCGCTCCAATTTCAGCCGCCCGCGCGGAACCATCCGCCTCGCCCATGGTGGGCACCTCGCGGGTCCGCACCGAGCTTTCCGTCCCAACAACCCTCCCCCAGTCGTTTTTGGGGGAGGGTGGGCGAGTAGTACGAGCCCGGGTGGGGGCCGCCCTGAACTCCGCCACCCGCACGGCATCCATCCCCGCATGCAGGCGGGAACGAAGACGGGCGGGCGCCATCCCCGGCGCCCGCCCGTCGATCAAATCTCATCCATCAAACCCACCCACCAACCACCCGGTTCACGCCGACGGTGTGGCGGGCTCGGCGAGCGCGTCTTCGTACTCGCTGAAGTCGGGTTCCGGCTGGTCCGCATACACCGGGTTGGACAGGTATCGCTCCCCGAAGTCGCAGATCACCGACACGATCAGCTTTCCCTCCATCTCCGGCCGCGCCGCCACCTGCAGCGCCGCCCACGTGATGGACCCCGACGAGATCCCCGCGAAGATCGCCTCCTCGCGCGCCAGCCGCCGCGCGGTGGCGATCGCGTCGTCGTTGGTCACCTGGATGACCTCGTCATAGATCTGCCGGTCCAGGTTGCCCGGCACGAACCCCGGCCCGATCCCCTGCTGCTTGTGCGGCCCCGGCTGCCCGCCGCTGATCACCGGGCTTTCCGCCGGCTCCACCGCAATGATGCGCAGGTCCGCCCGCCGCTCCTTCAGATAGCGCCCCGCGCCGCTGATGGTGCCGCCCGTGCCGACGCCGGCGATGAAGACGTCGATATGGCCGTCCGTATCCTCCCAGATCTCCGGCCCCGTAGTGCGAAAGTGCACGGCGGGATTCGCGGGATTGTCGAACTGGCGCGCCATCCAAGCCCGGTCGCCCAGCGCCGCGGCGATCGCCTCCGCGCGGGCGATGGCGCCCTTCATCCCCTTGGCGCCTTCCGTGAGCACCACCTTGCAGCCCAGCGCGCGCAGCAGGTTGCGCCGTTCGATGGTCATTGTCTCGGGCATGGTGAAGATGCAGCGGTAGCCGCGCGCAACGGCCGCGTACGCCACGCCGATCCCCGTGTTGCCGCTGGTGGGATCCACCACCACCATCCCCGGCCGCAGGTCGCCGCGGGCGATGGCATCGTCCACCATCGCGGCGCCGATGCGGTCCTTGACGGAGTTGAAGGGATTGAAGCCTTCGTGCTTGACCACGATGCGCCCGGGCAGCCCCGCGCCCAGGCGGTTGAGCTGAATGAGCGGCGTGCCGCCCATGGTCTGCGTGATGTCGCCGTAGATTCTGCCGCGTGACATGCGGAGCCTCCTGAAGCAGAGAGATTGGCCGACGGCGCCGGCCGCCGCTGGGCGATACCCATCGTCCGAAAGCCGGTTCCGCGCGCTCCCAGTCCGCCACGTACGCGCGGCGGTTCTCGCGGCCGGACCCTCCGCGCACCCCCGCAACCGCCGCGCCCTCCGCGTGAGGGCTGTTTCCCACGGCGCCATCCTGCGACGCGAATCCGACGGCCGCGCGCCCGGCCCTCCATCCGCCAACCCTGGCAGACAGCCCGCGGGGACGGTCCGTGCCTCTGCCCGTCATCCGCGCGGGACGCGGGTGATCCGCACATCCGGCGATCCATCCACACCGGAGAACATCGCCCGTACGCCGGCCTCACATCCGCCGGATTCGAGCGATCCGCACGCCGGGAACGCGCGGCCGATCGTCCCCCGGAACAGCGCTCCATCCGCCATGAACGTCCGTCTTTCCGGATGACGGATCGCGCGCTATCCTGAGTGCTGCCCGTTTAGCACCCGCCGATCACGCACCCGGAGGCCGGATGTACAGCCGCACCGCGCGAACCCTCATGCTCCTTGCCCCCGTTCTGGCGGCGGCGCCCGCCGCCGCGCAGACCGCGCGCGACCTGCCGCGGCCGCCGGTGGCGCGGGTGCTTCCCCGTACGGACACGCTGCATGGCGACGTGCGCGTGGACAACTACTTCTGGCTGCGCGACCGCGCCAACCCGGAAGTCATCTCGTACCTGCAGGCGGAAAACCGCTACGCCGACACGGCCATGGCCGGCACCCGCGCGCTTCAGGAAACGCTGTACCAGGAAATGGTCGGCCGCATCAAGCAGAACGACCTTTCCGTTCCGGACCGCATCGGGCCGTACTTCTACTACTCGCGCACGGAAGAGGGAAAGCAGTATCCCATCTACGTGCGCCGCCGCGGCAGCATGACCGCGCCCGAGGAAGTGATCTTCGACCAGAACCGCATGGCCGAGGGGCACGGCTACTACTCGCTGGGCGCGTTCGCCGTCAGCCCGGACCACCGCATGCTTGCGTTCGCGGTGGACACGGCGGGCTCGGAGCACTTCACGCTGATGGTAAAGGACCTCAGCACCGGCCAGGTGCTGCCGGACCGCATTGACGACGTGCACTTCGGCGTGACGTGGGCGGCGGACAACCGCACCCTGTTCTACACGCGCACCGATGCGTCGCAGCGCCCGGACCGCATCTTCCGCCACGCCGTGGGCACCCCCACCGCGTCGGACGTCAAGGTGCACGAGGATGCCGACCCGCTCTTTCGCGTGAGCGTGGAGCGCACCAAGGACAACCGCTTCATCGTGGTGGGCTCGGAAAGCTACACGACGTCCGAGGCGATGGTGGCGCCCGCGGCGGGCCCCTTCACCTTCCGCATGGTTTCGCCGCGGCAGGACGGCGTCATCTATTCCGTGGAGCACCAGGGCGACCACTTCGTCATCCGCACCAACGCCGACGGGGCCAACAACTTCAAGCTGGTGCAGGCGCCGGACGCCGATCCGTCGCGCCGCGCGTGGCGGGAACTGGTGCCCGCGCGCGACTCCGTGCTGATCGACGGCATGGACGTGTTCCGCAACTTCCTGGTGCTGTACGAGCGGGGCAACGCGCTGCGGCAGATCCGCGTGCGCGACGTGCGCAGCGGGCGGGAGCACGCCATCTCCTTTGACGAGCCGGTGTTCAACGCGTCGCCGGGAAGCAATCCGGAATACAACACGGATACGCTGCGCTTCGGCTACACCTCGCTGGTCACGCCGTCGTCCGTGTACGACTACGACATGGGACGGCGCGAGCGCATGCTGCGCAAACAGACCGAGGTGCTGGGCGGGTACGATCCCGCGCGGTACGCCAGCGAGCGCACCTGGGCGCGCGCGTCAGACGGGACGATGGTCCCCGTCTCGCTCGTCTACAAAAAGCCGTTCGTGCGTGACGGAAGCCGGCCGCTGCTGCTGTACGCGTACGGATCGTACGGCATCAGCACCGATCCGGCGTTCAGCGTGGCCAACCTGAGCCTGCTGGACCGCGGGGTGGTGTACGCCATCGCGCACATCCGCGGCGGGCAGGAGATGGGCCGCGGCTGGTACGACCAGGGCAAGATGATGAACAAGCGCAACACGTTCACCGACTTCATCGCGGCGGCCGAGCACCTGGTGGGCGAGCGCTACACCTCGCGCGAGCGGCTGGCCATCCGCGGCGGCAGCGCGGGCGGGCTGCTGATGGGCGCGGTGGTGAACCTGCGCCCGGACCTGTTCCGCGCGGTGGTGGCGGACGTGCCGTTCGTGGACGTCATCAACACCATGGCCGACGCCAGCATTCCGCTCACGACGGCGGAGTGGGTGCAGTGGGGCAACCCGGTGGCGAGCGAGCAGGAGTACCGCTACATGCTTTCCTACTCGCCGTACGACAACGTGGAGGCCAAGGCGTACCCCACCATGCTGGTGACGACGGGGCTGAACGATCCGCGGGTGGCGTACTGGGAGCCGGCCAAGTGGGTGGCCCGCCTGCGCGCCACGCGCACCGACGACAACCTGCTGCTTCTGCGCACCAACATGGGCGCGGGCCACGGCGGCTCGTCGGGCCGGTACGACGCGCTGCGCGAGACGGCGTTCCGGTACGCGTTCGTGCTGCACAATCTCGGGATCGACCGGTGAGGAAGTGCGAAAGTGCCAAGTGCGGCATCGTCGGCCCAAACGCCGCACCGCCCCCGGGCACTAGGCACTGAGCATTGGGCACTGCTGTTCCCGCACTCACGCACTAACGCACCCAGCACTCACGCACCTCAGTTCCGGGCGTGTCCCCGCTGCGCGGGGCCGGGCTTCGCGCGCCGTAGGCAACGATACAGCTGTTGCCAACGGCGCCGAGCCCCCGGTTCGCGCCACGGCTGAGACGTGGATGGCGGCCTCGATGCACGCGCGAACCGGGTTCTCGGCCCTCCGGGCGCGAATCCCTCACGCAACTCACCCCGGCGGCGGCATTCCATCGGCACGAAAACGCGGGCCCGGCGACATGCCGGGCCCGCGTCCGTTCGTCTCCCGCCTCGCGCGTGGAAAAGTGGATCTCAGAACGCGGGCGTGCAGGGGCAGCAGGTCAGCCGGGTGCCGGGCGTGTAGCACAGCGTTCCGCTCAGCGCTTCGTTGCCGTCCACCGTTCCGCGCTCGGCCTGCTCGATCTCCATCTCGAACGAATCCACCGCCAGTTCGTCGATCCGCAGCGTAAGCTTGCTCATGGCGTCTCCCGGAATCCGCCCCGGCCCGCCGCGCGCATTCGGCGCGGCGCTCCGCGGCTGTGTGCCCGAACCGTAATCGGTCGCGAAACGATGGGCAAGGATGATGCGCGATCAGTCATCCCTCGCAGGCGGTAGAAGATGAGGTCCACGGCAAGGCCGAATGCGGACGAAACGGCTCCTGCGACAGGCTGTGGGCCCTCACCCCGCGTGCTCCGCACGACGACCCTCTCCCACGAACGGATGTGGGAGAGGGAGCACACACCAGTTTGGCGCGGGGTGGATGGCGCGAACGCGTGAACATCAATCAGGCATCCGGGTGTGCGGATTGTCGCCCGGCGGTTGAAACCGCGCCTCGAGACACACGAAGTCCGCCTTCGCGGACTGTGCCTGCGGCTACGATGTGGATTCCCCAACGCAGTTGAAGCCCCGATCGTGGACGCGACAGCGGCCATGAGTCGGGGGTTCCCGCTGTTTGAGCGGCGGATTCATTCGCTCAACGAGATCCGCTCCACGCCCGTACTATGGCTCCCGCGCGAACCGTACGCCTCGCTCCCGCTCCGAATCTCCGCGCTGCGCACCGAACCATCCGACCCAACAACCCTCCCCCAGTCTTTTTTGGGGGAGGGGTGGGCGAGTAGTACGAGCCCGGGTGGGGGCCGCCCGCGGACTCCGCCCCACGAACGCCACCATTCGTCCCGTCCAGGCGGGCGGCGGCACCCCCATCCACCCATCCACCCATCCCCAATCCACACCAGCACTTGCACGATTGTCTGCCGCTGTAGCAGATTGGCCGTGCATCATCAAACCTGGTCTGCTCCGCCCCCGGCGCGCATTCCGTACTCCCCGGCATGGCGCGTGCATGTGCGCACGGCGATTCCCGGGTGGTGCCGGGTTGCGGTGGTGCCGGGGGCGGCCTAGCTTTGCGCCCCTCGTAAGCCAACGGATTACAGGGCAAAACCACACGCCACAGGCGCCCGCAGGGCCTCGGACGGCCCCGGCGAGAACGTACGGAAAGAGCACATGGCCTTCAGCTGGTTCCGGTCGGGGAGCTTCATCCCGGTCAACGACATCGCCGTCGACCTTGGGACGGCGAATACCCTGGTGTACGTAAAGGGCGAAGGCATCGTCCTGAACGAGCCCTCGGTGGTGGCCATGGAAAAGGCCACGAACCAGATCAAGGGCATCGGGCTCGAGGCCAAGCGCATGCTGGGCCGCACCCCCGAAGGCATCACCGCGGTGCGCCCCCTCAAGGACGGCGTCATCGCCGACGTGGACGTCACCGAGATCATGCTGCGGTACTTTCTGCAGACGGTGACCTCCAAGCGGTTCCTGAAGCTCAAGCCCACGGTGGTGGTGGGCGTGCCCTCGGGAATCACCGAGCTGGAGCGGCGCGCGGTTCGCCAGAGCGCGGCCGCGGCGGGCGCCAAGGAAGTGTACATGGTGGCCGAGCCCATGGCCGCGGCCATCGGCGTGGGGCTGCCGGTGGAAACGCCCACGGGCAACATGGTCATCGACATCGGCGGCGGCACCACGGAAATCGCGGTGATCGCGCTGTCGGGGATCGTGTGCGACACCAGCATCCGCGTGGGAGGCGACGAGATCGACAACGCCATCGTCACCTTCATGCGCAAGAACTACAACCTGATGATCGGCGAGGCCACGGCCGAAGCGGTCAAGATCCAGATCGGGTCGGCCTACAGCACCGGCGACGAGCGCGAGATGGACGTCAAGGGGCGCGACCTGGTGTCGGGCATTCCCAAGACGGTGCGCGTGCACTCGCAGGAAATCCGCGAGTGCATCCAGGAGCCCATCCAGGCCATCGTGGAAGCGGTGCGCCGGGCGCTGGAAATCACCCCGCCGGAGCTGGCCAGCGACATCGTGGACCGGGGCATCGTGATGACGGGCGGCGGAGCACTCATCCGCGGCCTCGACAGCCTGATTGCCCGAGAAACCAACCTTCCAATTCACGTCGACGAGGATCCGCTCACCTGCGTGGTTCGCGGGGCCGGGCGCATTCTGGACGACGTGATCAAGTACAAAGGAGTGTTGACGTCCTGAGCGCGTTCAGACCGTACCTGCGCGGCGCCGGAGAGCGCGGCCGCAAGCGAGACCTGGCCATCGCCGGGACGTTCGCCGCCCTGGCCGGGCTGGCGTACCTGATGCCCAGCCCGTTTCAGGACGGCGTGGGGCACGCTCTCCGCAGCACCGTGCTCTACCCGTTCGTGGCGCTGCAGCGCGGCGCCGCCGACCGCGAGGGCCGCTTTGCCGACGTGGGCCGCCTGCGCTCCGAGCGCGACAGCCTGGCCTCGTTCCTGGTGGGGCAGGCCACGCTCGCCTCCGAGAACCGGCAGCTGCGCCAGCTGCTGGGCTTCCGCGAGCGGCTGACCTACTCGTTCGTCCCCGCCGAGGGGCGCTGGGTGGCGGGGCAGGGCTCGCAGGGGCTGCTGCGCCTGTCCGTGGGCCGGCGCGACGGGCTGCGCGACGGCGCCGCCGTGATCACCGCCGACGGGCTGGCGGGGCAGGTGGGGCAGCTGGGAAGCGCCACCGCCATGATGAAGGCCTGGACGCACCCGGACTTCGCGGTCTCGGTGATGACCCAGGACGGCGAAACCTACGGCGTGGCGCACCCCATTCAGCGCGAGGGGATCGACATGCTGGCCTTCAGCCCGGTGGCGTTCCACACCGCGCCCGACACCGGCGCGCTGATCGTCACCTCGGGTGAGGGCGGCACCTATCCGCAGGGCATTCCCGTGGGCCGCGTGGCCGGCGAGGGCAAGGACCCCGGCGGGTGGCAGCGCATCTACTACGTCCGCCCGCTGGTGACGCCCGGACAGGTGTCGCACGTGCTGGTGCTGGGCGATCCGGTGCAGGGCGCGTCGGACCAGAACCTGGCCGCCGCGTGGGGCGTGCGCCTCACCGCGCCGGCCCCGGCCGATTCGGCGGCGCGCGGGCTGAGCCCCGATGCCGCGGCCCCGGCCCGTCCGGCGGCGCCCAGGCCCGCCGCGCCGCGCCCGGCCGCACCGCGTCCGCGGCCCCGCCCGGTGGACCCCACGCCGGAACTGCCCGGCCGTCCCGTATTTCCGGGTGAGCCCCAGGCTCCGCCCGCCACCCAGAATCCGGGAGAGTAGGTTACGTGACGGAGGGAACGCGTTGGCAATTCGTGGCGTTCATCGCGGTGCTCGCGGTGCTGTACTTTCTGCTCCGGATCGGCATGGGGCTGGGAGAATTCGCGCCGGACCTGCTGGTGGTCGCGCTTCTGCTGGCCGCCCGGCGCATGCGCGCGGGGTGGGCCGCGGGGCTGGGAGTGCTGCTGGGCCTGCTGGACGGGTCGGTGAACATGTACACCTTTGGCGCCGGCGCGCTGGCGCTGGCGGTGCTGGGCTACCTGGGCGCCCGTTCGCGCGAGTGGATCGCCGGCGACAGCCCGGTGGTGCTGGTCATCTACCTGATCGCCGGCAAGTGGCTGTATGATGCGATGATGTACCTGCTTCTGCTGCGTACCGACGTGGCGGGGCCGGTGAGCGGGCTGGCGTTTTCGCTGATCGCCGCGATCTACGCGGGGGCGGTGGGGCTTGCGGCCGCGGCGGCGTACCGCGCGGTGGCATGAAGGGGGTTCTCATGTGCGGGTCGGGGATGGACGGCGTGCTCCGCGCGCCTGAGAGGGCGGCATGAAGCGCTACGCGCAGGTGCGGCTGGGAGACCCGGTGCTCTTCTGGCTGGTGGTGGGGCTGGCCGTCTTCGGGATCTGCATGATCTTCAGCGCCGGCGCCGTGGACGTTCCCGGCACCCGTGCCGAGGGGACGTGGCGCCAGCAGCTCATCTTCTTCACCCTCGCCATCCTGCTGGTGCCGGTGCTGCTGAGGGTGCGCTTCGGATGGCTGGAGTGGGGCGCGCAGCCGGCGTACGCGCTGGGGCTGGTGCTGCTGATGGCGGCGCTGGTGTTCGGCAGCGGCGGCACGACCGGCGCAAGCACCAAGAGCTGGATCCGCGTGGGACCCGTGGGCCTGCAGCCCTCGGAGGTGGCCAAGATCGCCACCGCGCTCATGCTGGCGCGGGTGCTGGGCGAATGGCGCGAGCCGCCCAAGACGCTGTGGGCGCTGTGGAAGCCCATCGGCGTCGTCGCGCTCCCCATGGGGCTGGTGATGCTGCAGCCGGACCTGGGCTCGGCGCTGGCCTTCGCCAGTATCCTGGTGTGGTGCCTGTACTGGGCCGGCACGCCGGTGCTCACGATCTTCTTTCTGATCAGCCCGCTGCTCAGCCTGTTCCTGAGCATCAGCGTGTGGGTGTGGGGCTTCTACATCGTCCTGCTGATGGCGATGCTCTTCTGGCGCAACGCCTTCATCAGCGAAAAGATCTCCATCTTCGTGGCCAACGCGGTGGCCGGCGCCGTGGCGCTGCCGCTGTGGAACATGCTGAAGCCATATCAGAAGGCGCGCTTCATGGTGTTCCTGGACCCGGCGAGCGACCCGCGGGGCACGGGGTACAACCTGATCCAGAGCCGCGTGGCCATCGGCAGCGGCGGCTGGTTCGGCAAGGGCTTCATGGAAGGTCCGCAGAAACGGCTGGCCTTCCTTCCCGAGCAGCACACCGACTTCATCTTTGCCGTCATCGGCGAAGAATTGGGGTTCATCGGCGTGCTTGCCGTGCTGCTGACCTTCGGGCTGATCTTCTGGCGGCTGATCCGCGTCGCGGAGCGCTCGCGCGATCCGTTCGGCTCTCTGGTGCCCATCGGCATTCTGGGAAGCTGGTTCACCCACGTGCTCATCAACGTGGGGATGACGGTGGGGGTGATGCCCGTGACCGGCATTCCGCTTCCCTTCATCAGCTACGGCGGCTCGTTCCTGCTGGTGAACCTGCTGGCGATGGCCGTCATCCAGCGAATCGCGGCCGAGAAGGCGCGCTGACTTCGGTCAGCGCGCCCCTCGGCCCGCCTCCGCATCTCCATTCCCGACACACACTCCGGTCCTCATGGCCTGGTTTCGCAAGCCCAAGACGCGCCTGCAGGCGGCCGACCGCCGCGACCTGCCCGGCGAGCTCTGGGAAAAGTGCCCCAACTGCGGTGAAATTCTCTACACGCAGAAGCTCAAGGAAAACTGGAACGTCTGCCCCAACTGCGCCTTTCACCTCCGCCTTTCGGCCGACGGCTACGTCGCGCTGCTGACGGATGAGGGAAGCTTCACGGAGATGGATGCCGACCTGCGCTCCGCCGATCCGCTGGGCTTCGTAGACCTGAAGCCGTATCGCGACCGCCTGGTGGCCGCGGAGCGCAAGAGCGCGCACGGCGACGCGGTCATGACGGGCGGCGGCACGCTGGACGGCATTCCGGTGGAAGTGGGCGTGATGGACTTTTCGTTCATCGGCGGGTCGATGGGCTCCGTCGTGGGCGAAAAGCTGGCGCGCGCGGGGATGCGGGCGCTGGAGGCGCGCAAGCCGTACATCATCGTGTCCGCGTCCGGCGGCGCGCGGATGATGGAAGGCATCTTTTCGCTGATGCAGATGGCCAAGACCTCCGCGGTGCTGGCGCAGATGCACGAGGCCGGCGTGCCGTACGTAGCGCTGCTGACGGATCCCACGACGGGCGGCGTGACGGCGTCGTATGCCATGCTGGGTGACCTGAACCTGTCGGAGCCCAACGCGCTGATCGGGTTCGCGGGGCCGCGCGTCATCGAGCAGACTATCAAGCAGGAGCTTCCCGAGGGCTTTCAGCGCGCCGAGTTCCTGCTGGAGCACGGGATGCTGGACGACATCGTGGACCGCCGGCAGATGAAGGCGTACCTGTCGCGGTCGCTGCGGCACATGCTGGGGCTGCCGCCGTCGGAAACGCTTCGCGCGCCCGAAGCGGCGTGAAGGCGGACGATCCCGCCGCGTGGCTGTTCGCGCGGACGACGGGCGGCATCCGGTGGGGGCTGGAACGGACGGAGGCGCTTCTCGCCGGTGCGGATGATCCGCACCGGCGTTTCGCATCCCTGCACGTTGCTGGCACCAACGGAAAGGGTTCCGTTTCCGCGCTGTGCGATTCCGTTCTCCGCGCGGCGCGTCCGGAGCGCGCGGCCGGGCTGTACACGTCGCCGCACCTGATCCGCTTTCCCGAGCGCATCCGCATCAACGGCCGCGCGGTGGACGACGCGCTGCTGGCCGCGTGCGAGGCCGAACTGCGCCCCGCGATCGAATCGTCCGGCGCGACGTTCTTTGAGGCGACGACCGCGCTCGCGTTCCTCTGCTTCGCGCGCGCGGGGGTGGAGATCGCCGTGGTGGAGGTGGGGCTGGGCGGGCGGCTGGATTCCACCAACGTGCTGGACCCGCTGGTCTGCGCGGTGACCAACGTCGCCGTGGATCACACCGAGTACCTGGGCGATACGGTGGAGGCGATCGCGGCGGAAAAGGCGGGCATCTTCAAGCCCGGCGTTCCCGCGATCACGGGCGAGTCCGCGCCGGGCACGCTCGCCGTCCTCCGTGCGCGCGCGGAGGATGCGGGCGCGCCGCTCACCGTGCTCGATGACGTGGCGGAGGTGGATGACGTGCGGCTGTCGCTGGAGGGCACGCGCTTCCGCCTGCGCTCCGCGCGATGGGGAGAGCGCGAGGTGCACGTTCCGCTGATCGGCGCGCACCAGGCGCGCAACGCCGCGCTCGCGGCGGAACTGCTGGGGCTGCTGCCGGATGACGTGCGGCCGTCGTGGGAGGACGTGGAGCGTGGATTCGCGGCGGTGCGGTGGGCGGGGAGGATGCAGGTGGAGCGCATCCGTGGCGGAACGTGGATCTTTGACGTCGCGCACAATCCCGCGGGCGTGCAGGCGCTCTGCGCGTCGCTGGATGCGATGACGCTGGAGCAGCCCGTCATCCTCCTTGCCTCCGTGCTGGCGGACAAGGATTGGGCGCACATGCTTACGCCGCTGCTCGCTCGATCCAGCGCCGCCATCCTCACCGTCCCCACCTCCGCGCCGGATGACCGCAAGTGGGACGTGGACGCGGTCGCGGCGAGTCTCGCGACGACAATCCCCGTCCGCGTCATCCCCGACCTGCCTTCCGCCGTGATGCGCGCGGAGACGATGGCGCCCTACGGCACCGTGCTCGTCACCGGCTCCGTGCACACCGTCGGCGACGCGCTGGAGGCTCTGGGGATCGATATCGGCTGAGGCGCGGGGGCGAGCTCGAAACTGCCGTTTCACACGGAGGACACGGAGGAGGCACGGAGGTCACGGAGGAACGGCAACGGACAAAATCTCACGCAGAGACGCAGAGCCGCAGAGAAAGATAAGGACATAAGGAAGGAAGATGATGACTTCCCTTCTCGCTGTCCTCTCTGTGCCTCTGCGGCTCTGTGTGAGGTTCTGTTCGCGGCGGAGTTCCGGTGGGAGCGCGTCCGCGCGGATCCCCAGCGGCTCGGCCCCGTGACGGACGTCAGCTGCGGCTCGATGCGGGTTCGACGCGCACGCAGACCCGCTCTTCGCCCGACTGCGGCTCCCAGCGGCCAAGCACAACGGTGAGCGGAACTTCCGTATCCCCGCGCCGCACCATCAACTGTACGGTGTCTCCCGCGAAGCTCGGCTGCGTCGGCGGATCGACGACGAGATCATGGCCGTCCTGCAGGATGATGAGATCGCCACGACGCATGCCGGCCAGCTCTGCCGGCGAGTCCTTGTGCACGTCGGCAACGGTAGGGTAGCTCGGAAACTCCACGGGCTTTCCGCCGGGCCAGACTCCCGTGATGGAAGACGACTCGGTGTTGACTCCCCGGCAACCGCCCGGCCGCGAGCCGCCCGGCGTGGGCCCGGCCGTCTGCGCCACCAGTGCGGCAGGCAGCAGGAGGAGCGCCAACCCCGGCGCGAGGATGGACATGGATGCTCGATGTGGCATGTGCCGTCGGCTTCGGGAGAGTGTTGGGGGGAGGCGTCGTGCCCCCGGGCGGATGATGCGGGAACCAAGCCCGCGCCTGCTAGGATGCAAGCGGAGGCCGTTTGGTTGGAATGACGTGCACCGCAGGCGACGAGCTGGAGCCAATTGGATCACGCAGAGAAGCAGAGAAGCAGAGAAGCAGAGAAAAAGAAGGAAATCAGGTAATCACTTGTTGTTCTCTGCTTCTCTGCTGCTCTGCGTGAGCACTGCTGTTCCTTCCTCCGTGACCTCCGTGCATCCCCCGTGACCTCCGTGTGAAACGGCAGTTCAGCGGCGGAGTTCAGGCGGGAGCGCGGGGAGGATGCCGGTGTGGAGCACGCCCCACAGCCCGACCAGAATCGCTTCCGCCGCGTCGTGGCGCAGCGAGGTGGGACGCGCGGCGCCGGACCAGTCGATCACGCGCCGGGCCAGCGGGTCAGCGTTGGCCTTGGCCGCGGCGCCCGACCGCTGCTCTCGATCCCACAGCAGTTCCCGCCGCCACACGTCCGCCCCGATCCGCCGCACCTGCAGGCCTCGCCGGTCCGCCTCCTTTTCCCAGATGTCCGCCAGCGGTCCGCCGCCCTCCATCACCAGCCACCGCAACTCCGGAAGCGTGTGGAGCAGGCCGTGCACGCCGCGCCGCAACCTCGGCGCCGAGCCGAAGTTCTGCGAACGGTACCAGATCAGGCGCCCGTCCGCGCCGAACAGCGCCAGCCCCGTCCGGAGCCCCAGATCCACGGCAAGCAGTGACATGCGCGCGCTCTGGCGCAAATCGTCTGCCTTCAGGGATCGATCGAAACAAAGATCAGGCCTCACACAGAGTTAACAGAGTCAATAGAGCGGGTTTACTGCTGACTCTGATGACTCTGTGTGATGCTCGCTGTTTCTGTTGATCGGCTCACGTGTGGCGTAAAGGGCAAGCGGTTGCTCAGCGGGGGCGAAACGGGCTAGATTCCCAGCCTATGTCGAACTCGAATTTTCAGGCGCTGCCCGGATTCCGGGACTTCTATCCCGACGACCTCGCCATCCGCTCGCACATCATGGCGACGTGGCGGGACGTGGCGCGCCGCTACGGTTTTCAGGAATACGACGGGCCCCCGCTGGAGCCGCTGGAGCTCTACACGGAGAAGTCCGGGCCCGAGATCGTACAGCAGCTCTACAACTTCACGGACAAGGGCGACCGCGAAGTCGCCATGCGTCCCGAAATGACGCCCACGCTGGCGCGCATGGCTGGCGCACGCGCCAACGGCATGCGCAAGCCCATCAAGTGGTTCGCCGTGCCGCAGCTGTTCCGCTACGAGCGCGCCCAGCGCGGCCGCCTGCGCGAGCACTTTCAGCTGAACCTGGACATTCTGGGCGAGGCGGACGTGTCCGCGGACGCCGAGCTGCTCGCGGCCGCCATCGACATGCTGCGCGCGTTCGGGCTCACGCACGAGGATTTCGTGGCGCGCGTGTCCGATCGCGGGCTGCTGCGCGCGCTGCTGCTGCACGCCGGCACGCCCGAGGATCAGCTCGTCCTCGTATACAACATCGTCGACAAGCTGGAGCGGGAAACGCGCGAGGCCATAGCCAAGCGCTTGCGCGACGAAGCCGGGCTCGCCGCCGACGCGGCGGAGCGGGTGCTGGACATCTTTCGCCACACGGACTTCGACGCGGTGCGCGAGGCGTACGGTGAGACGGAGGGCGTGGGGCCGGAGATCACGCGCGTGGGGCTGCTGTTCACCGCGCTGCGCGACATGGGGCTGGGCGACTACGTGCGCTTCGACCTGTCCATCGTCCGCGGGCTGGCGTACTACACGGGGACGGTGTTCGAGCTGTTCGACACGCGCGGCGAGCTGCGCGCCATCTGCGGCGGCGGGCGGTACGACAACCTGCTCAAGCAGATCGCCGGGGTCGACATGCCCGCGCTGGGCTTCGGCATGGGTGACGTCGTGCTCAAGGAACTGCTGACGGACCGCGGGCTGCTTCCCTCGACGAAGCACGTCGTCGATTACTATCTGATCGTGGGGACGCCCGCCGAGCGCCCGGCCATGCTGGCGCTGGCCCACGCCCTGCGCGACCAGGGGCATGCGGTGGAATACACGCTTCCCGAGGCTGGCCGCAACAAGCAGTTCAAGACCGCGTCCGCGCTGGGCGCCCGGCACACCGTCGTCATCGGCCCGGAAGAGGCCGCGGAAGGCGTGGCGCTGGTGCGCGAGGTGGGAAGCGGGCAGGAGCGCCGCGTTCCGCTGGCCGAAGTCGGCCGACCGTGACGCCCGCGCCGGCACCCTGACCTCCGCCGGCGCGGGCTCGCAGCTGCCTGGAAACGGAGATGAAGTCTGCGCTGGAGCCGGTCACCGCACGCGCGCTCTTGATGATGCCAGAGCACGACAAGCGCCTGGAACTGATTCGCGGCGTCGTGCATCAGCGGCCTCACGCGGTCTGGGCGGTGGGCGCCGCATCGGCGGGTGGGCTCCGCGCCCTGGGCGCATACGTGGAGCCGCGAGGACTGGGGGAAGTGGTCGCGCGCGCCGGATTCTGGGTGGAGCGCGATCCAGACACTGTTCTTGCGCCGAATTTCGCCTTCGTATCGGCCCAGCGACTGCGCGCGCTGGAGGATTGCGGGAGGAATTTCTACTATCCCGGCCCTCCCGACCTCGCGGGTGAAGTTACCTGCAAGGTCGATCAGCCTGAGGAAGCGGAGGCGAGAGTGGCGCGGTGGCTGGCGGCTGGCACCCGGATGGTGCTGCTGATCGATGCCTCTCGCCGGACCGTGGCCGTCCATCGACCCGGCTGCATCCCGCTGCATCTGACGGATGACGACGTGCTGGAGGGCGGAGACGTCGTGCCGGGGTGGACGCTGCCGGTGCGCGACATCTTCGCCTGATCGCGATCCACATACGTCTGGACGACCGGAAGCCGATCCGGATCCCGCTGTTTCGCAGTCCCGAGGTGATCCATGGCCACACAGCTTCGATGGATGACGGCGGACGAACTCCTGGCGATGCCGAATGACGGCACCCGCCGGGAGCTCGTGGACGGGGAGCTTCGCGAGATGAGTCCTGCAGGCGAACGGCACGGGGACGCGGCCCAGAACATCAACCGATCGCTGGACGCGTACGTGCATGCCCGCCGCCTGGGAAGAGTACGCTTTGAAGTCGGGTACGTGCTGGAGAGCGATCCGGACACCGTGCGTTCGCCTGACGTGTCGTTCGTGCAGGCAAGCCGCCTTTCCGCGGGCGGGCCGGTTCCCGGCTACTACCGCGGCGCCCCCGATCTCGCGGTCGAGGTGGTATCGCCCTACGACCGGTACAGCGACATCTGGGCGAAGGTGCGTCAGTATCTCGCCGCGGGAACCCCGATGGTCATCGTGGCGGACCCGGATACGAGGATGGTGTTCGTGTGCCGCCCGGACCATGATCCTGTGAACCTGACCGAAAACGACGTGCTGGAGGGCGGGGACGTGGTGCCGGGGTGGACGCTGCCGGTGCGCGACATCTTTGCCTGATCCTGATCTACTACTGAAAACCACCCGATCCGCCGCCCCGACGGGCGGCGGATCACGCATGGATCAATCTCATGGCCAACGAAAAAGCACTGACCGCCCAGGCCGAGGACTTCAGTGCCTGGTACAATGAACTGGTGCTCAAGGCCGAGCTGGCCGACTACTCGCCGGTGCGCGGGTGCATGGTCATTCGCCCCTACGGCTACCGCCTGTGGGAGCTCATGCGCGACCGCCTGGACCTGCGCTTCAAGGAAACCGGGCACCAGAACGCGTACTTTCCGCTGTTCATCCCCCAGAGCTTTCTGGAGCGCGAGGCCAAGCACGTGGAAGGCTTCGCCAAGGAAGCCGCCATCGTCACGCACACGCGCCTCAAGACCACCGACGACGGCAAGCTGATCCCCGATCCGGAAAGCAAGCTCGAGGAGCCGCTGATCGTTCGCCCCACGTCGGAAACGATCATCTACGAGATGTTCAGCAAGTGGGTGCAGAGCTACCGCGACCTGCCGCTGCTGTACAACCAGTGGGCCAACGTCGTCCGGTGGGAGATGCGCACGCGCCTGTTCCTGCGCACCACCGAGTTCCTGTGGCAGGAGGGGCACACCGCCCACGCCAGCCACGACGAGGCGGAAGAGGAATCGCTGCGCATGCTGGGCGTGTACCGCGAGTTCATGGAAGAGTACCTGGCCATGCCCGTGGTCGTCGGTGAAAAGAGCGAGAGCGAGCGCTTTGCCGGCGCGCTGCGCACGTACACGTGCGAGGCCATGATGGGCGACAACAAGGCGCTGCAGAACGGCACCTCGCACAACCTGGGGCAGAACTTCGCCAGGCAGTTCGAGCTCAAGTTCGCCAGCGAGCAGGGCGGCGAGGAGTACGCCTGGAACACGTCGTGGGGCGTGAGCACGCGCATGATCGGCGGGCTCATCATGACGCACGGCGACGACGCGGGGCTGGTGATGCCGCCGCGCGTCGCGCCCATCCAGGTGGTCATCGTCCCCATCTTCCGCAAGGACGAGGAGCGCGACCTGGTGCTGGGCAAGGCGCGCGAGATCGTGGCCGCGCTTCCCGGCATCCGCACGCACATCGACGACCGCGACAAGCTTACGCCGGGCGCCAAGTTCTTTGAGTGGGAGATGAAGGGCGTTCCCTTCCGCATCGAAGTCGGCCCCAAGGACATCGCCAAGGAGCAGGTGGTGCTCGCGCGGCGCATTCCGGAAGGCGAGCAGCGCAAGGAGTTCCTTCCCGAGGCCGAGGTGATCGCCTCGCTGCCGCAGCGGCTGGAGGACTACCAGACCTTTTTGCTGGAGCGCGCCCGCGCGCGCCGCGAGGCCAACTCGTACCGCGACGTGGCGACGTACGAACGCTTCCGCGAGATCATCGACGGCGACGGCGGGTTTGTCTACGCTGGCTGGTGCGGCTCGGCGGAGTGCGAGGAAAAGGTCAAGGAAGAAACCAAGGCCACCATCCGCTGCCTGCCGTTCGAGGAGTTCCGCTCGCCGAGCGCGCCCTCCGCGTGCCTGGTCTGCGGCCAGTCCGCGGCGCACGAGGCGGTCTGGGCCAAGGCGTACTGATCCGTTTTGATCGATGAAAGAAGGCCGCCCCGGCACGTTGCCGGGGCGGCCTTTTCCTCATCTGGCGGACGAATTTCAGTCTATGGTGGACGAATTGATGCCGGTGCCGCTCAGAGACCGGTGCGGAGCGCCTGCCTCCCTGAGCGAATGAATCCGCCGCTCAAACAGCGGGAACCCCCGACACCAGCTGCTGGCGCGTCCGGTTCGGGGCTTCAACTGCGTGGGATCAGGGGGAACAAGCCGCAGCCGGCCGCCGCGTTGAGGTCTCCCTTTCTCCCGCGGAGCGGGGGAGAGGGCCGGGGAGAGGGGGCCTCTCCGCATCCGCCGACCCTATCCGAAGCACCTCGAAGTGCAGTTTCTCCCCTCTCCGTGCGCAGTTTGCACGGGGAGGGGCCGGGGGAGGGGCCCCCACAGCCCGCAGTCGAACCGATCTCGTCGAACCGCGAACCGTTCTCGTCGCCGGGTTGTGTAGAGCGAATGAATCCGCCGCTCCAACCGCGGGAACCCCCGACACCGACCGCTGGCGCGTCCGGTTCGGGGCTTCAACTGCTTTGGACGCGCGAGGATGTCGTAGCCGCAGCCCGCGAAGGCGGGCTTCGTGTCTTTAGAGGTGCGGTTTCAACCGCCGGACCAATCCTGGTGGACCCGCTTGAACTCTCCGCGCATCGTCGTTCTCGAGCTTCTCCGCCGCAGATGATCGTACGCGACGGAGCTCATCCACCTACAGATAGCTCAGCAGGGGATGGCCGCTGCTCGCCTTGCGCGCGGCGTACCAGCGGCAGAGCGGGTACAGCAGCACAACGACCGTGATCCACAGCAGATAGACGACGGGCAGCGGATTGGCCCACCCCGGCGGCTGCGTGACTGGGAACTGGTCTGGCCGCGCCGATTCGAACATGTAGCGGATGGTGCCGTAGCGCGCGTACGAAAAGAACAGCGCGATCACGTGCAGCAGCAGGATGTGCGCGAGATAGTAGAACATCGGCACTTTGCCGATGATGAACGCGGGGCGCAGGAGCGGCGGCGTCCGCCCATCCATCGCGCGCAGCAGGAGAAGCGCGGGCCCCAGCGTCATCAGCAGAAACAGCAGGGACGGCGGATACTTGGTCAGGTTCAGGAACGAGAGCACCGTGAACCCCGCCGTCCGCTGCGCCGACCAGGGCACCGGATCGCCGTAGATGTTGATCAGCCGCAGCACAATGAACGACGCGGTGAGCGCGACCCCCATCCGCAGAAGCAGTGTCCGCCGCCGCTCGGCGTCCAGCCGGAAGATGGCTCCCAGGCTGTAGCCCGCGGCCATGACGCCGATCCACGGAATGAGCGGATAGGCGAGGATCACGATGCGGCCCGGCGCGGCGTAGAGCACGCCCGGGCTGTGCAGCACGTTCCACAGCGGCGCGAGGCTGCCGAACGACGCGGCCTGAACCGGGTCGGCCAGGTTGTGCAGCAGGATCATCGCGCATCCCACGGTTCCGGCCACCCATGTCGGGAAGTGCACCAGCAGCGCCAGCGCCACCATCGACCAGCCGAGCGCCCACAGCACCGTGATGATGGTGACCTGATAGTCGGCGTTGAACTGCCACAGAAAGCGCGCGATCGTCAGTTCCAGCAGCACCAGCCACAGACCGCGCGTGAGCAGAAACCTGGACAGCTGCGGCGTCGTCCGTCGTCCGCGCGCCAGGTACGCGCCCGTGCCGGTGAGCAGGCAGAAGACCGGGGCGCAGAAGTGCGTGATCCACCGCGTCATGAACAGCGGCGCGGTGGTGGTCGCCAGGTCGGTGGGATTGATGGACGCGCCGCCAAAGAAGTCACGCGTGTGGTCCAGCGCCATCAGGATCATGATCACCCCGCGAACCACGTCCACCGATTCCACCCGCGCGCGAGCCGGACGGTCTGATGCTGGGGCCATCGTCATTCAGTGGAGGAAGAGGTGTGGCGGGGCGCCGCTCGTCCGTCCGGGGCGGACGGATGAATTGCGGCGACAACTCGAAGGTAGCGCGCCCTCCTCTGCCGCGCCAATTCCTTCGGAGAGCGTCGCCGGTGGCGATTCGGGGAGGATGCCGATGAGGAGCGTTTCCTTCCACGCGCTCTCGTTTCCTGCCAGATGACAGACGGAACTCGCGCCCGGCCGCGAGGCGTGTACATCGATCCTGACTGGCGCGGCGGGGGATTGGGGCTGTACGCGCCGCCGCGGGTTGCGTACACTGGTACCGAGCCGCCGCTGCCATGGAGTGGGGCAGGCGGGCGCGGGTGTACTGACGCTGCGTTCTACGGGAGGCGATGGGTGCTGCAGGAGACTGGGATTCCGCCGCTGGCCGCGCAGGCCTTTCCGCGATCCGGCGGGCTGCTGAGCTGTGAACAGGTTCCGCTCACGGATCTGGTAAGCCGGTGGGGCACGCCGCTGTACGTGTACAGCGCGGGCGCCATCCGCGAGCGGTTCGCGGAACTGGACGGGGCGCTGGCGCCGGTGCCGCACCTGATCGCGTATTCGGTCAAGGCGAACGGCAACCTGGGCGTGCTGCGCACCCTTGCCGCCATGGGCGCGGGCGCCGACATCGTCAGCGGCGGCGAGCTTCACCGCGCGCTGATGGCCGGCATTCCCGCGGACCGCATCATGTTCAGCGGGGTGGGCAAGACGGTGCACGAACTGGCCGCCGGCCTCAACGCCGGGATCAAGGCGTTCAACGTGGAAAGCGAGGGCGAGCTGTGCGCCCTCAGCGACCTCGCGTGCGCCATGGGAATGCGCGCGCCCGTGGCCCTGCGCGTAAATCCCGACATCGACACGCCCACGCCGCACGCCTACACCCGCACCGGCCACGCGGCGACCAAGTTCGGCATCGCGGCGGCCCGGGCGCGCTCGCTGTACAACATCGCCGCCAAGATGCCCGGCATCCGCGTGCGCGGCATCGACGTGCACATCGGCTCGCAGATTCTGGAAGTGGGCCCGTTCCGGCAGGCGCTGGAGTACGTGCTGGACCTTGCCTACCACCTGCGGCAGTCGGAGGTGGAGCTGGAGTTCCTGGACCTGGGCGGCGGGCTGGGGATCAGCTATGAGGGCGGCGACCGCATCTCCGCGGCGGACTGGGCGGCGGAGATCGTTCCGGCCGTGGCGGAAACGGGCTTGCAGCTCGTCGTGGAGCCCGGCCGCTTTCTGGTCGGCGAGGCGGGGGCGCTGCTCACCCGCGTGCTGTACGTCAAGGAAGGCGGCGGAAAGCGCTTCGTCATCACCGACGCGGGGATGAACGACCTCATCCGCCCCAGCCACTACTCCGGCTGGCACGCGGTGGAGCCGGTGGAAGCCGCCGGCCGCGAGCGCGGGCGGGTGGACGTGGTGGGCCCCATCTGCGAAACCGGCGACTTTCTGGCGCTGGACCGGGAGATGGAAGTGCCCCGGCCCGGCGAACTGCTGGCCATCATGACCGTGGGCGCGTACGGGTTTTCGATGAGCAGCCAGTACAACCAGCGCACGCGCCCGGCGGAGGTGCTGGTGGACGGCAAGGAGGCCACGCTCGTGCGCCGGCGCGAAACGCTGGACGACCTAGTCGCGGCGGAAATCGGGCTGTAGAGGGCAGGCTTCCGCCCCACGATCGTCCGAATCCGCACCGATCGCGATCAGAAGACGACAGGAGGCGCCACGCGGAAGCAGTCCGCGTGGCGCCTCTTTTTCGGTCACGCGCCGCCGTGGACCGGGAGATGCAGCTACTCTGGACCGGCTCGCGGTCCGGAGTGGATTTTCTGCAACTCGGGAGGCGGGTCAGGGTATGCACCTGCGCGCGATCGGCGAGATCGCGCGTACGTTTTCTGGGACTCCGTCTCTGGTTGCAAGATGCAGAAAATCTATCGTTCGATGGCTGTGGCCGTCGCGCTGGCCGGTGTGGCCGGCGGCGCGCAGGCCCAGCAGACCGCGGGCATGCGCCCGGGCGTTTCCGACACCTCGCTGTTCGCGCCGCTGCAGCTGTGGCCCTCGCCCAGCGCCGTGCGCCTGGGCTCCGGCGCGCCCGGCCGCGCGTACTGGCAGAACCGCGCGGACTACAACATCACCGCCCAGCTGGACACCGCCCGCAAGCAGCTTCGCGGCGAGCTGCGCATGCGGTACAAGAACAACTCGCCCGACACGCTCCACTTCGTGTGGATGCACCTGGAGCAGAACGCGTTCAAGAGCAACTCGCTCAACTCGTACTACTACCCGCAGGGCTCCCGCTTCGGCGCGCGCGGCTTTGAGGGCGGCGACGTCATCGACCGGCTGAACCAGGTGGTGGGCACCCGCACCGTTCCGCTGCGTTCGCGCGTGAACGAGACGGTGATGAAGGTGGATCTGGCCGAGCCGCTGGCGCCCGGCGGCACGGCGACGTTCGACATCGCGTGGAACTTCCTGATCCCCGAGCACGGCGCCGACCGCATGGGCCGCGAAGGCTCGCTGTACGAGCTGGCGCAGTGGTACCCCCGCGTGGCCGTGTACGACGACGTGCGCGGATGGAACACCGAGCCGTACCTGGGACAGGGCGAGTTCTACACGGAGTTCGGCGACTACGACTTCGCCGTCACCCTTCCCGCCGGTTACATCGTGGCGGGGACGGGAATGCTGCAGAACGCGCAGGAGGTGCTGACTTCGGCGCAGCGCGAGCGGCTTACGCGCGCCGCGCGCTCCGCCACGCCCGTGCGCATCGTGACGGCTGAGGAACTGCGCAGCGGCGCCGCCCGCCCGCGCAGCACGGGGACCATGACGTGGCGCTTCCGCGCGCAGAACGTGCGCGACGTGGCGTGGGCCGCGTCTCCCGAGTACCAGTGGGACGCCAGCGGGTGGGAAGGCATCCTCGCGATGGCGTACTATCGCCCCAGCGCGGCGGCCAACTGGCAGGACGCGGCGGACCAGTCGCGCATGTCCATCCAGGAATACTCCGAGCGCTGGTTCCGCTACCCGTGGCCGCAGATCAGCGCGGTGGAAGGGCCCATCAGCGGCATGGAGTATCCCATGCTGGCGATGGAGAACCGCAGCGAGGACGTGTACGACCTGTACAACGTCGTCACCCACGAAATCGGCCACAACTGGTTCCCGATGATCGTGGACAGCAACGAGCGCGTGCACATGTGGCAGGATGAGGGCTTCAACACCTTCATCAACACCTTTGCCGAGGCGCGCCGCTACCCGGATCGCGGCGACCAGATGGCGCGCGCCGCGCAGGAGCGCCGCATCGTGGAGCGCTCGCTGGCCAGCCCCACCGCGGTTCCGGTGGAAACGCCGCCGGACCGCATTCCGCCCGCCGCGCTGGGGATTACGGCGTACTACAAGCCGTCGGTGGGCCTGCAGATGCTGCGGCAGGAGATTCTTGGGCCGGAGGCGTTTGACGACGCGTTCCGCACCTACATCCGCCGCTGGGCCTTCAAGCACCCCACTCCGGCGGACTTCTTCCGGACGATGGAAGACGTGGGCGGGCGGCGGCTGGACTGGTTCTGGCGCGAATGGTTCCTGGAGAACACCTCGTTCGACCAGGCGGTGGGCCGCGTGCAGGCGCGGTCGGCGGAAGGCGGCCAGCAGGTGACCGTCACGTTCGCCAACCGCCAGCGTGGGGTGCTGCCGGTGCGTGCCCGCTTCACCTTTTCGGACGGGACCACGCAGAACTTCGACTACCCGGCCGAGGTCTGGGGCACCAACCAGCGCGAGTACAGCCGCCAGTACCAGTTCGCGGGCAAGACGCTCACGCGCGTGGAACTAGATCCGGAAGGTCGCCTGGTGGACGTGGACCGCGCCAACAACGTGTGGACCGCGGGATCGTAAGCGGCCGCATGCGGATGATCATCTCCGGCGCGTGATGGGATCGCGCCGGGGGTGGGTGAAGGGCAGGGATGAGCGAGGCGCGGGGACCGGATCGGTCTCCGCGCCTCGCTGGTTTCCGGTGGATGGGCTGGATGGGCTGGCCGGTGCTGGGGCGACTGAAGTCGCGGCAACAACGGCGCGAAGTCCGCCTGCGCGGACTGTGGGGGCAATCCCGGGTGTGGCGGCGAGGGTTCGCCCGTCCGCCCATCCAGGAGCGAATGAATTCGCCGCTGGACAAGCACGAAGTCCGCCTGCGCGGACTGCGGCGGCGGGTGTGGCGCGGAACCATAGTTGGCGGGGGCGGCGGATTCTGAAATGGACCTGCGGGGATTGTCGGCGGTACTGATCAGCCCGCGGCGATGTCACAGGCGCCGCGCCTGGATCGTCGTTGTGCGTCGGTGATCCATACGCCACACCCTTTCCGTGATCCGCCCATGAGAACGCTCCGCGTCGCCGCCTCGGCCGCCATGCTGCTCGCCGCCGCGTGCGGCGACAACCCCAGCTCCCCGCCCGCCGCCAACAAGCTCCCGGCCGGCGAGGTCGTCGCCCTGACGCCGCTGACCGGATTCTCGCCCCACTACTCGGCGTTCGACAAACCCGCGCGCGTGGTGGTGACCAGCGACACGATATGGGCCAGGATCGCGGGGGAGCTGTTCACGCAGGGCGCCGCGCGTCCCGCGATCGACTTTTCGCGCGAGATCGTTCTGTTTGCCGCGATGGGGACGCGCTCCTCGGGCGGCTTCCGGATCGAGATCGAGCGCGCCGTGCGTACGGACGGGGCCGTGGTCGCGGAAGTGGTGGAAACGTCGCCCGGCGGCAACTGCATCAGCACACAGGCCCTGACCCGACCCGTGTACGCGGTGCGCATGGCCCGCCCGGACGCCTCCGTCAGCTTCGTCGAGCGCAAGGTCGTCCACGAGTGCAGCTGATCCGCGGGGCCGTTCATCGACCGAAATGAAAACGCCACCCGGGCAGCGGCCCGGGTGGCGTTCTTTTCATCGATTTGATGTCCCGATCAGCGCGTCAGGGCGCGGCGGCGACGGGCGACGCCTTTGCCGCCATCGCGGTGCGGATGGCGGCGGCGCCCTCGGCGTCCATGCGGTCCACCTGCGCCGCGAGCGACGCGGGCATGGGAATGCGCTTGCTCTCGGGCGCGGTCTCGTGCGCAAAGGCGCCGGCGATCTGCGAATAGTTGCTGGACGGATGCCAGAAGATCCAGTCCTCCAGGCCCAGGTCGTACAGCGCCTGGATCTGCGCGCGGGCCTGCTCGGCGCGGTACGGGTAGCCCCGGTCGTTCCACGTGGCCGTAAACGCCTGCAGCCACGGAACGATGCGCGCCGGCTCCATTCCCGCCGCCGCCATCCGCTCGTTGCGGATCACGCCCATCCCCACCGAGTGCTGGATGGTCTGGTACGGCATGCGGTTGGGACGGGTGATGCCCGGCAGGTGCGTGGGAAAGTAGTGCGACGGATACACCATCGGCAGCACGCCGTCCACCTCGGCCGCGATGCGCTCCCACTGCTGCCCGATCCCCACATCCCTGGACTCGTTCATCGACAGGCCGAACACGTCGGCCGTGATGGTGGCGCCCAGGGGATGGATGCGCGCCCGCGCCGCCGCAAGGAAGCCGCTGATGGCATCGGCCCGCGTACCGCCGGAATCCGCCGCCGGGTGCACCTGCGTGGGCAGGTTGCTGTACGCCTCGGGAAAGCGCACGTAATCGAACTGGATCTCACGGAACCCGGCGCGCACCGCTTCTTCGGCGATGGCGATGTTCATCTCCCACACGTCGCGGTTCCACGGGCTCACCCAGGTAAGCCCCTGCCGGTCGCGCCAGGGGCTTCCGTCCGGGGCGTGGATGGACCATGCGGGACGCGCGCGGGACAGCCGCGGGTCCTTGAACACCACGATGCGGGCGATGGGGTAGATGCCGTGCGCCGTGAGCGAGTCCGCGATCCCCTTGAGGTCGTGGATGGGGATGCTCTTGGGGTGCGTGGCTTCCATGGCCATGGGAAGCTCGCTCCGGTAGCGCACGCCGTCCTCGTCCTTGACGTCCACCACGAAGGTGTTGATCTCCGTGGTGTCGGCCAGGGCCAGCAGGTCGCGCCGGCGCACCGGGCTGCCGATGGCGTACGCATCCACGTAGATGCCGCGGATGATGGCCGGCGCGCGGTCGCGCGGGCGGGGCGCCGCCTGGGGCTGCTGGCCTGCCGCGGCGGCGGCCGGTGTTTCGGCGGACAATCGATTCGCCAGGCTGAACTCCCGCCGGGCTTGCCGTTCCAGGTCTTGGCAGCCCGCAAAAGCGAGCGGCAGGAAGGCGAGCGCGAGAGCGCGGCGACCCACGGACTGCATGATGGTACCACTGAGCAGAACGGCGACGGCTGCGTGCGGAGAGCACGCGGCATCCGGTGTGGCGGGGCCAATCGTACGGCTGGTTCCGAAGCCGCAGTGAATTCGCGTCTTCGGAGACAAACATATGATGCTGGACCACGGTTGGAAATGCTCCGCAGAAAGAATGCCGCAATCGGTGTATTCTGGACGGACAGAGCGGGGCAGTATTGCGTGATCAGGCGGGCCCGGAAAATTCGATCACGAAAATCCTATTGCATCCCTCAGGTGTTTCGGAATCCGCATCAGCATGGGCGAGAATGCGCGTAGTGCGTTCAAGTCGTGCCGTTCCAGCGGGCACGCGCCGGAATTCCCTCGCGGCGCTCCGTGCCGCTACCGCGCCCGGGCCGTGGTGTGACGAAAGGTAGATCCTTCCGCCCGCGAAGCGCGGCGCGCGTGCAGGTCCGGTGCGCCCGGGCCTCAGGATGACATGGTGTGGCGGCGGTGAGCGGATCCAGCGCGGCAGCTCGCGGACCGGCCGCGTATCCCCTCGCACATCGGCGGCGCGGAGCCTACATTGCGGCTTCTCCACCGACCCTCGCAAACGGGACACGGCGGAGACCTCTGGCGCGGCATCCCGGACCAACGGCTTACGATCAGGCGCCTGCCCCGAGCACGGCGCCCTTTTCCCACAAGGACACGTGGACGCAAACCGCATCCTGATCATCGATTACGGCTCGCAGTTCACCCAGCTCATCGCGCGGCGGATCCGCGAGGAGCGGGTCTACTGCGAAATCCATCCGCCCACACGGTCGCTGGAGTGGATTCGCGAGTGGGCGCCCAAGGGAATCGTGCTTTCCGGCGGCCCGTCGTCCGTCTACGGCGAAGACGTGCCCACCGCCGATCCACAGCTGCTGCACATGGGCATTCCCGTGCTGGGCGTGTGCTACGGCATGCAGCTCATCACCCACCTGGAGGGCGGCGTGGTGGAGCGCGGGCGGCGCGAGTACGGCCGCGCGCACGTGACGGTGGAAGAGGGAACGGGGATTTTTGACGGGTTCCCCGCGGGCGAGCGCACGCAGGTGTGGATGAGCCACGGCGACCACGTGGTTCAGCCGCCGCCGGGATACCGCCTGCTCGCCAGCACCGAAGGGCTGCCGTGGGCCGCCTTTGCCGCCAACGACCGTCCCATCTACGGCGTGCAGTTTCACCTGGAGGTCGCGCACACCACCCGCGGGGCCGACATGATCGGCAACTTCGTGTTCCGCGTCTGCGGCTGCGAACCCACGTGGACGGCGGGCAGCTACATCGAGAACGAGATCGCCAAGATCCGCTCCACGGTAGGCGACGCGCAGGTGATCTGCGGATTGAGCGGCGGCGTGGACTCGTCCGTGGCGGCGTCCCTGGTCCACCGCGCCATCGGCGAGCAGCTGACGTGCATCTTCGTGGATACGGGGCTGCTGCGCGCGGGCGAGCGCGAGAGCGTGGAGCGGACCTTCCGCGCGCACATGGGGATCAAGCTGGAGGTGGTGGACGCCTCCGACCTGTTCCTGGACCGGCTGGCCGGCGTGGAGGATCCCGAGGCCAAGCGCAAGATCATCGGCCACACGTTCATCGACGTGTTCGAGGACGCATCGGCGCGGCTGGGCGGCGACGCGCAGTTCCTCGTCCAGGGCACGCTGTATCCGGACGTGATTGAGTCGCTGTCGGTAAAGGGACCGTCCGCCACCATCAAGACGCACCACAACGTGGGCGGATTGAAGGAGGACATGAAGTTTGCGCTCATCGAACCGCTGCGCGAGCTGTTCAAGGACGAGGTGCGGCAGGTGGGGCGCGAGCTGGGCCTGCCGGAGGAGATGGTGGGCCGCCATCCGTTCCCCGGCCCCGGGCTGGCGATCCGCGTCCTGGGCGCGGTGGACCGGCGCGAGCTTGAGGTGCTGCGCCAGGCGGACACCATCTACCTGGAAGAAATCCGCAGCGCGGGGCTGTACGACGACATCTGGCAGGCGTTCGCCGTCCTGCTCCCCGTGCGCAGCGTGGGCGTGATGGGAGATGAGCGGACGTACGAAAATGTGTGCGCCCTGCGCGCCGTCACCAGCCGCGACGGGATGACGGCGGACTGGTATCCGTTTCCGCACGACGTTCTTGCGCGTATCAGCACGCGGATCATCAACGAGGTGGCGGGGATCAACCGCGTGTGCTACGACATCAGCTCCAAGCCGCCCGCCACCATCGAGTGGGAGTAATTCTCCGCGCCGATGTCGAGAAAGGGGAGCCGCCGGCTCCCCTTTTTTGCGCCTCGTACGGATGCGTCTGTTGGATCGTTGTGCCGGCCGATGGCGTACACCACCGGTCGGGGGCGGAATCGACCGCCGCTGCCACGCCAGCTTTTGACGGAGAAACGAGATGCGAGTTGCTACAACCGGCCTTTTGGCCGCCTTTTTGGTCGCGGTTGGGTGCAGTCCCGCCCCGCGCACCAGCCCCGAACCGGCTTCTCCCGGCGAGAACGCCCAGATGTGCACGATGCAGTACGTGTATGGACTCACGGTCCACGTGCGGTCAGCCGGCCAAGCCGCTCCGGCCGCGCTGACGGTCATTGCGAGCGAGGGCGCCTGGGCCGATACGCTGAAGCCGCAGGAAGGGAGTGACAGCCCGGGCGGCAGCAACCCGGCCAGCTTTGTCGGTGTGGGCGAACGCGCCGGCACCTACACCGTTACGGCAACAGCGCCCGGCCATCGCCCCGCGTCCCGGTCCGGGGTCGTGATCACCCATGATGGCTGCCACGTCCGGCCCGTCAGCCTGACGCTTCAACTGGAGCGGCAGTAGCGCCGCCCACTCCGATTGCGCCGCCTCATTCTGGTGCGGTGCGCCGCCTCATTCCGGGGCGGAAGTCACGGAAAAGTACACGGTGTACTGCTCGCGAACCGGGGCGGTTCGCATCGATGGTGGATCGCCCTAACTCCTGATTCAGCAAGCGGGTACGCGGATTTTTCGGGTGCGCGGAAGAGGATCGCGGGTGTCCGGTGGATGGCGGGAAACAGATGGTTTGCGCGTGTCACCCTTCTTGCCTTCACCGGGTCTCTACCCGACGGAAAATTCCGTTCTGGCGAGCCCGCGACCGCGGGCCGCCGATCCATCCCTACGTGAGGGCCCGCATGCGGAACCGTACCATCTCCCGCTCCATCATGGCGGCCGGCCTGGCCGCGCTCGCCGCCTGCTCCGACCAGTCCACCCCCACCGCCGCCCCGGACGCCGGCGCCGCCCAGGCCCGCGGCGCCGACCCCATTCCCACGCGCCAGCAGGAGCGCGGCGGCACGCTCATCGAGCGCAGCGACGCCGAACTGTGGAACTTCGTGCAGGCGGGCGGCGGAACCGCGGTCGTCGGCATCAAGAAGCCCGGCTCCTCGCGCGGCACGTACCGCGGCAAGGTGCTGGTGGACGGGGCCAACTGGACGCAGGGGCGCAACGCCATCCTGGCCCAGCGCGGCGTGACGCTGGTGAAGACCGACGACCTGCTTCCCACGGTGGAAGTGCGTCTGGCGGACCAGGCGGCGCTTTCGGCCATCCGCAAGCTGCCGATGGTGGACTACGTGGAGCCGGTGATGATCCAGGGCGACCTGCACGCCTTTGCCGGCGTGGGCGGCTGCGACTGGGGCAGCACGTGGACGGGCGACCGCCAGTACACCACGACCAGCGACGTGTATTCGCAGAAGTTCACGGCCATGGGCATTCCGGCCGCGTGGAACTACAGCACCGGCGCGGGCGTCACCATCGGCCTGATCGACACGGGCATCTCGTCGGGGCAGGGGCAGTTCACCAGCACCTTTGCCTCCGGCAGCAGCACCGGGCGCACCATGCGCTTCCTGAAGGTGCCGTCGCAGGCCAGCGTGTACGACGAGTGCGGCCATGGAACGCGCATGGCCGGCATCATCGCCGCGCCGTGGGACGGCGGCAACGTGGGCGGCATTGCCTACCGCGCCAACCTGATCAGCGTGCGCCAGGCCAGCGGCGTGGCGGCGGTCAGCAGCAGCGACGCCAAGGAGAGCGTGCGGCTGGCGGTGAGCAGCGGCGCCCGCGTGATCGTGATGGCGTGGGAAAGCCTGAACTGGTGGTGGCAGGTGTCCGATGAGATCGAGTACTGGCACTACAACACGCCCACGCTGTTCCTGGGCGCGGCGGGCACCAGCGGCTGCGGCGACGGCATTCTGGACAGCAATGTGGTGTTCCCCGCCGACATGCCCGAGGTGATGGCGGTGACGGGGATCACGTACCCGGGCGGCGGCGTGCCCTGCGGCATTCACCGCGGCTCGGACGTAGAAGTCACGGCGTACCTGGATGTGCCCAGCACCGGCCGGTACACGGCCGACGTGGTGGGAATGGGCGGCAGCAGCAACGCCACGGCGGTGGTGGGATCGGTGGCCGCGCTGGTGTGGTCGCGCAACCCGTCGCTGACGCGCGACCAGGTGCGCGCCCGGCTGCAGCAGACCGCGGCCAACTATCCCAACCGCCACAGCGAGCAGGGATACGGCCTGATCAACGCTTCGCGCGCGGTGCTCGGCAACTGATCGCCTCCACGGCGGCCCCCACCCGGGCCGGCACCACCGGCCCACCCTCCCCCAAAAAAGACTGGGGGAGGGTTGGGCGGGGCGGAAAGTTCAGTGCGGGACGGCGGACGTGAAGCCGGCTGGGAGGGTCCTGAGCGATCGAATTTGCCGGTCCAACAGCGGGAAGCCCCGAACGACGCCCACAGGCGCCGTTCGGGGCTTCTTAATCTGCATGGGTCAGCGACGGTGTTGCCCGGCGAGTCATGCCCTTGGAGTGCTTCTCCCCGGATCAGCGGACCGGCGATGCGCATCTCCACACTCCCGAGTGCGCCGATCCGGTGCGATCCCTCTCCGGGCAGGTCCGCGTTCCGGGGCGGACCTGCCCGGCGTTCCTCACGGCTGCACGTTGACCGTGATCATCTTGAGGACGTTGTAGTAGACCCCGTGCGCGTCGGTCCACGAGACATAGATGTGCACAGTGGCCGGGCCGGCCGGAAGGGGCACAACCACGTCCACCTCCGTGCGCCCGCGTGCGCTCGGAAGATAGGTGGCCGCATCGGTAGACACCCTGGAGTACAGGTCGGCGCAGAGTTCCGGTCTCCGCCCCGCATACGACGAGCAGGTCGCGCGGATCCGGATGCTTCCCTTGGCCGACACGGTGTTGGAACCGGGCTCCAGGATGGTGACCACCGGGTTGGCATCGTTCACCACCGTGAAGGTGAGCACACGCGTGTTGCCCGCGGCGTCCTGCGCCGTGATGTTGCCCTCCAGCGTTCCTCCCGGGGCATCGGACAGCATCACGCTGCCGACCCATTTGCCTTCGGCGGCGTTGAAGGTCATTGGCGCGGAGCGGCCGTAAATCGTGACCTGTGCGCTGGTGATGGCTCCGGCCGACGAAACGATTCGCGCCGTGGCGCCCCCGTTGGGGTTGAAGCTCCCGCGGGAGCCGCCCGCCGACAGGTCGGTGATCAGGATGGGCCCGTCCACCTGCGTAAGCGTCTGTACCTGCGCGTTGCCCGCGCGTGCCGTGACCGTGAAGTTGGTCTGCGCGGTTCCCACGGCGAGTGTGGCCCGCGCGGTACCGTCGCTGGCCGTGCGGGCGGAGACGGGCGTCAGGGTGCCCCCCGCTCCGGTCAGCGTCCACTCCACGAGCGTGTTGGGAATCAGCTGCGCCATGGAATCGCGCACCGCCACCGCGAACTCCGCGGACCCGTTCACCGGCACGACGGCGGGCGCGGCGACAAAGGCAATGGTGACGGGCAGCCGCAGCCGCGCGCTGAACTCGACGGGAGGCAGCGAGCCCGCCTGGCCGCGCAAGGTCTGAACGCCCGGCACGTTGCCCAGCCGCCACTCAACCACTGCGAACCCGCTCGCGCCGGTCTGGGTGGACGGCGCGGCGACGGTTCCTCCGCCGGAGGTCACGCTCCAGTTCACGGTGACGCCGGAGAGCGGGTTGCCGTACCTGTCGGTTACCTTGACCCCGATGTTCGGCACGGGAGTGTCCGGAACCGCGTCAAAGGTGCCGCTGATCACCCCGCTTGCCTGCGCCGGCGCGTCCGGCACCGCCACCGCGCGGAACTCGCCGAAGACCAGCGCAGCACCGGTCTCCGCGTTCACGGCGCGCGCCTCCACACGCTGGGTGTGGGCGGCGACGGGGCCCAGCGTCCACCGCTCGCGCGCCTCGCCGTCGCTGTTGGTCAGTGCACTCCCGGCGAACACCGAGCCCCCGCCCGCGGTGACAACGAAATTCACCAGCTGGTTGCGGACCGGCCGGTCCTTGTCGTCCAGCACGCGGACGACGAGCGGGGCCGGGAGCTCCTGCCCCACGGTGCCGGTCTGCAGATCGCCGGAAACCAGCACCAGGCGCGCGGGGCGCTGGCCCCCGATCACCACTTCGCCGTTGCATCCCGCCACGAGCAATCCCAAGAGGAGCGCCGACACGCTCGCGATCAACTTCATACCGTCTGCTCCCGTTTGTTGTCGTCGAGCGCGGCGCCCATGCGCCCTAGCTCTTTCGCCACTTCATCCGCCTCCATCCACGCGCCCAGCTCCGTGTACAGCCGGTGCGCCTCCCGCAGCCGGGCCACCGCGGTCTCCGGCTCGCCCCGCCGTGCTTCGAACATCCCGTACTGATGCTGTGTCGCGGCCGCCTCGAAAGCGGGCAGCCCATGATCGCGGCACACCTCCAGCGCCTGTTCGTAGAACAGGAACGCCTCGGCGCCGTCGACCTCCGCGGCGGCTCCCAGCGCCCGGTACACGTCGGGGAGCTTGATCACCGCGCGGGAGTGGATGGCCAGCGCCTCGGCGTCCTTCGCGACGGCGAACGCCTCGCGGGCGCGGCCCTGCCGCAGCAGGGGCTCGGAAAGACCCACCATCACCGCCACGCGGAGAACGGGGTCCAGTTCCCGCCCCAGCGCCCGGCGAAAGGCGGATTCGGCCTCACCCTCCGCGCCGTGCGTCAGGTGCAGGCGCCCCCAGGCGTGATCCACCGCCCCCAGCACTCCGTCACCGAGGCCGGCGCCGCTCTCCTCCGCGCGCGCCAGCCACTCCGCCGCGGCATCCAGATCGCCCAGGCGGCGCTCTACCACGGAAAGGCCCAGGCACAGGTGCACGTACTCCAGCGTGGGCCGGCGTGCCGGGCAGTGCTCCACGCCGCGAAGGTACCACCCGCGGGCCTCGCTCCACCGGCTCTGGTCCACGTGCACGTTTCCCAGCCCCTGGCACGCCACCACGGCGCCCAGGTCATCACGCTGGGCCATGGATACTTCGTAGCCGTCCGCGTACCGCCTGGCCGACACTTCCCACTGGCCCAGTGCCCGGGCAACGCGCCCCAGCCGGCGGAGCGCGAGTCCCTCCGCGCTGCGGTCGCGCGGCTTGCGGCCGGCCTCCAGCGCGCGCTCGTAGAACCGCTGCGCTTCGTGCAGCCGGCGCTCGCCCTCTTCCACCTCGCCGGCCGCCACCAGGTGCCGCGCCACTTCGGCCGCTTCTCCGCGTTCCAGCGCGGCCAGGGCGCGAAGCGTGTGGCGCATCACCTGATCCACGCGGCGCCGAACCCGGTCCGCGAGCGCGTCGATCCGGAGCTCCAGCGCGGCCGGGTCCAGAGTGCGCAGGTCGAGCGTCAGGTACTCCCCCGCCGAGCCCCACTGCGGCGCGTCCGCACGCGACTCGGACAGCAGAGCCTCGCGCAGGTGCGTCAGGTCGTCCGTTTCAGGGATGGCCTTGAGCGCGGCACCGATCCTCAGGGCTCGCTGCGTCACGCGCGGTTGATGGATGAGAGGGGAGCGTTCATGGATGGATGCAGGTGCACGTCCGGTTCCGCTTCCGTGAGCAGAGGGAAACGGCGTTATTGCTGGATTTCTCTCCTTTGTTGACGTCGCCCGGCAGACCGGTTGCCGGTTTTTGTGGCAGAGCTTCTGCTGTATAAAGCGGCAGTGTCCCGGCGGATGAAGGGAGGAGATGCCGTTCATGCCTTGCCGAGCCGGAGGGTTGCGCGGCCGGGACGGCTGCCCGCCCCGGATGCCGCACGTTCCCGATCAGCCTGGAAGGACGCCGTACTCGATGGCTTTGCGGGAGACGGTGTTGCGGTGCATGTCCAGGATCTCCGCGGCGCGCCCGAAGTGCCTATCCACCTGCCGCAGCACCCGCCCGATGTGAAGCGCCTCCACCTGCGCCATGGTCATGTGCGGGGAGTAGCCGTGCAGCGCCTCGGCCCCGTCCACCACCCCATCATCCCGGGCCGCCGCGGGGCTCAGCTGAAGGTGATCCACCTGCAGTACGTCGCCGGGGGACAGCAGCACCGCGCGCTCCAGCACGTTGCGCAGCTCGCGGACGTTGCCCGGCCACGCGTGGGTTTCCAGGCCGCGCATGGCGCCATCCGTGATGCCGCGCAGCTCCCGCGCATGCTCCGCCGCGAAGCGCGCTGCGTAGTGCAGCGCCAGGGCACGCACGTCGCCGGTGCGCTCTCGCAACGCTGGCAGGTGAAGCGCCACGACGGCCAAGCGGTAGAACAGGTCTTCGCGAAAGTCGCCCGAGGCGATCAACGAGGGCAGGTTGCGGTGGGTTGCCGCCACCACGCGCACATCCAGGCGAATGCGCGCTTCGCCGCCCAGGCGCTCGATCTCGCGCTCCTGCAACGCGCGGAGGATCTTGGCCTGCAGCACGAGGCTCATGTCGCCGATCTCATCCAGAAACAGCGTGCCGCCGTTCGCCCGCTCAAAGCGGCCCACCTTGCGGGCGATCGCGCCCGTGAACGCGCCGCGCTCGTGCCCGAAGAGCTCGCTCTCCAGCAGGTCCTCGGGGATCGCGGCGCAGTTGACCGCTATGAACGGGCCCGCCGATCGCCCGCTCGCGGCGTGAAGCGCGCGGGCGACCAGCTCCTTTCCCGTCCCCGACTCGCCGGTCACCAGCACCGTGGCATCGCTTCCCGCCACCCTGCCCACCGTCTTGAACACGGCGACCAGAGCCGGGCTGCTCCCCACGAGCTCGTCCCCCGATCCGGCGTGCAGCCGGGGAATGGGGACGATGTCACCGGCGGGCGGGGCGGGGGAGAACAGGGCGGCCAGCCGGTCCACATCCAATGGAATCGTCAGCAGTTCGGCCGCACCCAGGCGCGGGGCGTCGATGGCCAGGCGAAGCGACGGCGCGCGGGCCACCAGCACCAGCGTTCCCGCGGCGGGCGCGGATGCGATCCGGCGGATCATCGCCCCGTCTTCATCCACCGCTGACGCCAGCAGCACCGTCGCGTGATGATGAGAATCGGAGAGTACACGCAGCCCGTCCGCGAGCGTAGCCGCCGCGCGGAACGCCACGCCCGCACGCTCGCAGGCAGCACGCACGCCGTCGCGAACCTCTGCGTCGTCGCCGATCAGCAGGACCGTCCGCTCCGCCATCCATCCCCGATTCGCAAAATGTGACATGCGTCCCACAGCAGCATGTCACAAAAACGAGCAGAAGGGAAGGGGCGTGAGCGCGGGGTGGATGGGCGGAGCCACAGCGTGAGCCAGCCTGCCGCTCCCGCCGGGGCTCCTGATCCGCGGGATTGGGCGGCGGATCACGGTCAAACGCACCGCATGCTTGCGTGGAATAATCCGCGCGGGAAACGACGACGGGGTCCGGAAGCCGCGGCTTCCGGACCCCGTCCACCTGTCCTGCCCGGCAAGCCTGCCACACGCAGTGGGTCAGTGAGGGCCCACAACGGCAACGGGACGACGCTCCCATCCAGTGTGTCCCCGTAGTCTGCCCAGTTCCCCGCTGTCGTCCGTGCCCCAGCAGTACGCCGCCTCGGAGGTGGCCTCAATACCGCATGAATGCGTTCCACCGATGGTCAGACGCGTGAAGTCACGGCCGCGGTCCATCGGGACTGGCGCCGAGTAGTTGCCCCCACCGCCGTTGCCGAATTCGCCGTAGTAACCCGATCCCCAGCACAGGGCCTGCCCGGCGGTGGTGCGGCCGCAGAGGGTGTTGCGGCCGGAAACGAGGTAGGCGAACCAATGCCCGCCGGGTACGGCCACAGGGACGGTGGTGGCGGGCGAGCCGGCTAGCGGGTCGGTCGTTCCCCAGCAGTACGCGGAGCCGTCTTCGGTGAGTCCGCACGAATACAGGTAGCCCAGAACAAGGGACCGGAAGACTACCGATCCGGGCACCCGCGTGGGAACGTTCACGCATGCCGCGTTTGCTTCGGGAAAGGACGCAGGGCATTCGCCGGATTGGAATCCGCCTTCGCCTAGCCGGCTTGCACCCCAGCAGTAAGCGGCGCCGCTGGTGGAGGTGCCGCACACGTGGTGCTCCCCCGCCGCAATATGCGCGAACGTGATTCCTCCTGTGACGGGCACGGGGACGCTGCTGCCCAGGAACTGTCCATTGCCCAGCGCGCCGCTGCTTCCGACGCCCCAGCAGTAGACCGCGCCCGACGTGGCCAGCCCGCATGCGAAGGCGGGAGCAACCGCCAGTGTGGTGAATACGTGCCCTCCAGCAACGGCGACCGGGTTGGCGGATGCCGTGGTAGATCTGTTGCCCAGTCGTCCGAAGCTGTTGTCGCCCCAGCAGTACGCCGCGCCCTGTGCCGTGAGACCGCAGATATAGTCATCGCCACCGCCCGCCAGTGAGGCCAGGGCCGGGCCGCCGATCACGACCGGGGCCGGGCTGCCCCGGCCCACGCCGCGTCCCCAGCACAGCGTTCGCCCGCGGACGTCTATGGCGCAGGTGTGATCTTTCCCGGCGGCGATCTGCGAGACCACCAGCGTTCCGGCGTATACGCGCACCGGCAGGCTGGCGCTCGCCCCGCCGGAGGTGCCTGTAATCACCGCGATGCCGGCTCCGGCGCCGCGCACCGTACCCGCCGCGTTCACCGTGGCTACTGCCGGCGCCGAACTGGCAAACGCGATAACGGCATCTTCTATGGAATAAGAGCGTGCGTCCCTGGCGGTGGCGGTTATCTGGCGGATGCTGTCCGCCACGAGAACGATGCTGTCCCGGCTCTCCGCATTCCTGCTGCTGTGGGAGATCTCGATCGTGGTGGCGACCTGCCGAACGGCAGCGGTAACGGTGTCGCGCAACGTGCCGAGCATGGCGATGATCCGGGCGGAGCCATTGCCCTGAGAAATCGCGGAGGGAGTTGAGGTAACGCGAACCACCGCCGCGTTCTCGGACGAGACGTTCACGGGCAGTCCCCCGATGGGCGCGCCGGTGCGGTCACGCGCAATCACGCTCAGGGCGAGCGTTTCTCCCAGGGAAGCGAACGACAGAGTACGCGGCAGGATTTCCAGCTGTACGGGGGGCAGGGGAGTGGCCGCCGCGGCGAAGTCCACGGGAGGTGCGGCACCCGCAGCCGCGCGCCCGGTCTGGGCTCCTGTCCCGGCGCCCAGCGTCCATTGCGACCGAACTACTCCGGTGGAACCTGTCGTGGAAACCGCGGGGGAGAAGCTGCCTCCGCCCTGCACGGCCGACCAGCGCACCTCCACGCCGGCTACCGGGTTGCCGTACCGGTCCTGCGCCCGGACCGTGAGAGAATCCGTCACCGGGTCCTGCGCGGTGCCGCTGTACGCCGTGGCGCCCACCGCGGTCAGCGAGGCGAATGCATCCGCCACCGCCACCGCGCGAAACACGCCGAACACCAGCGGATCGCCGCTCTGCGTTCCCACGGCGCGGGCTTCCACGCGCTGGCTGTCCGCCGCGGCCGTGCCCAGCGTCCACCGTTCGCGCGCCTCGCCCTGGCGGTCCGTCGTGGACACGCCCGCGAACACGCTTCCGCCGCCCGACACGACGCGGAAGTTCACCGTCTGTCCTTCTACCGGGCGGCCCTTGTCATCCACCACGCGGACGACCAGGGCCTGCTGAAGCATCTGGCCCACCGTGTCCTGCTGCAGGTCACCCGACACCACGTCCACCCGCGCGGGAGAACCCGCGCGCACGCCGGAGGGGCTGTCGCATCCTGTAAGCGGCAGCAGAAGGATGGCGAGCAGAACAGATCGTGGTCTCATGGAATCCTCCAGGATTGAATATCCGGCGCGGGCGGGCAGTACCCACTGCGGAATATGATATGTCATGTAAGAGCGGTAAAGGTGCGATCCTGAAAACACGATTCATCGGTCTGACGCTGCGCACGCTCGAGCCCCGGAAGCGCTTCACACGCACGGCGACTGCTTGGCTCATCGGCGGAAAAGGGCTTGCGGACCGGCGGAGCGGGGGAGGGGCCTGCGCTCACCTGCCGGCCGGCGGACGGCCTGATCTCGGCCTGCGCATCCCGCGTTTGCTTGCATCCACCCGCGCGAACGGGCACCTTGGGCGAGGCTTCTCCTCATCGTCTCATCTCCCGCCGCCACACGCCCATGCCCAATCCGCTCGGCCGCGCCCTCCGCGCCTACGCCGCCGATGCCCGCGCCGCCGCCACGGCCGCGCCGGTGGAGGTGCTTCTGGGGCTGCTGGTGGCCGTCGCGCTCTCCCTCTCGCTTCGCGCCGACAGCGGCGAGGACGACTTCTTCCGCGTGGGCGCCAGTGTGGCGATCGCGTTCCCCCTCGTCTTTGGCGCGAGCGTGCTGTATCTGCGCGGCGTCATTGGCGCGGGTGCGCGCTGGGCGGCCACGGCGGCGATTCTGGCAGTGTGCGCCGCGTTCGGCCTGTTCTGGTTCGATCCGGACCTGAACGCCCACGACTGGCGCTGGCTGATGCTGGCCAGCGGCTCCGCGCTCGCGCTGGCGCTCACCGCCGCGCTGCCGTGGAAGGCGCGCGACCGGCGGCGCAGCTGGGCGTTCGCGTGGCGGCTTTCCGAGCGGCTGGTGGGCGTGGGCGCGTACGCGGTGGCGCTGTACGGAATCCTTGCCGGCGCCATCCAGGCGATCATCTCGCTGTTCGACCTGGACAAGCCCGACCACCTGTTCGGCGACCTGGCCGGCGCCGTCTTCTTCGCCCTCGCGCCGCTGATCTTCGTGGGCGGCATCGAGCGGCTGACGGCGCCGCCGCCGGACGGCGTGCCGACCGCGGTCAGCCGGCTGGGTCGCTGGCTGTACGCGCCGGTGCTCATCATCTACCTGCTGATCCTGTACGCCTACGCCGCCAAGGTGCTGGTGACGGGGGAATTCCCCCGCAACCTGGTGTCGCCGCTGGTGATGGCGGCCGGGCTCATCGGGCTGATCGGCGGCGTGCTGCTGGAGCCGGTGCACGGGGACGAGGAGCACCGAGGCCTTTCCGCCCTGATCCGGTGGATTCCCGTGCTGCTGGTGCCCTTGATCCCGCTGGCGCTGTGGGCGCTGCTGGCACGGCTGGGGCAGTATGGATGGACGGAGTTCCGCTACATCCGCGTGGGCATCGTCGCCGTGCTGGGCGTGCTGGCGGTGATGGGTTCGGTGCGGCGGTTCCGCGGCGAGCCGCCGCTGCTTTCCTCCGTTCCGGCTCTGCTGGCGGCGATGCTGCTGCTGGGCGCGGTGGGGCCGTGGAGCGCGCCCGCCGTTTCCCGCCGCGACCAGACCGCGCGGCTGCGGACGGCGCTGGCGCGTGCGAAGCTGGATCCCGCGAAGCTGCCCGCGAACCCGCCGGTGACGCTGGACAGCGCCGCCTATCGAGGTGTCACTGAGGGAACGCGCTACCTGGCGAACGCGCACGGGCGCGCGGCGGTGCAGGCCGTCTTCCCCCGCCTGCGGGATACAACCATCGCCAACTGGGATCTTCCGGAAAAGCTGGGGCTGCGGAGGGGGTGCGGCAGCCCGGCGGGGGCGCGGTACGAGACGGTGAACTGGGACGGCGGCGTCCCCGGGCTGATCGCGGGAACCCTGCTGCAGCTGGAGCCCGTCGAGAAGGGCAGGGTGATCTCCCTGCCGCTGGGCGGAGACAGCGTCCGCGTCTGGCTGACGGCGGATTCCGTGCTGGCCACGGCGCCGGGGTGGAGAGCGGGCACCGCCACCGCCGTTCTGCGCGACAAGGTGCTGGCGGCGGCGACCGAAAGCTGCGGTGGGCAGCAGGCTCCAAAGGTGCCGCTGGACGGCGGCGACGCCCTTCTTTCCCTCCGCGACGCACGGGGGGCGGTGCGGGTTCAGGTGCTGCTCCGCAACGCCACCCTGGGCCGGGCGGAGCGCGCGGCGACCGGCACCACGCGGCACCTGACCGCCATCGACGGCTTCCTGATCGTGGCGCCGTGACCGCTCTCTCCATCATTCGTACGTCCGCTCGCTTGACAGGGACGCGGATTTTCCGGCAATTTGCGGGATGACCTCCGAAATCACCGCCGCCGCCCCGGCCGACCTGCTGGAGCGCTTTCGTGACGGCAAGCGTACCGCGCTGGCCCGCGCCATCTCCATCGTGGAGGACGCGCGCCCGGGCTTCGAGCGCATTCTGCACGAGCTGTTCGGCGACATGGGGCGCGCCCACCGCATCGGCATCACCGGGCCGCCGGGCGCCGGCAAGTCGACGCTCACCAGCAAGCTGGCGCTGCACCTGCGCCAGGCCGAGGAGCGCATCGGCATCGTCGCCGTCGATCCGTCGTCGCCGTTCACCGGCGGGGCGCTGCTGGGCGACCGCATCCGGATGAACAACATCAGCACCGATCCGGGGATCTTCATCCGCTCCATGGCCACGCGCGGCCACCTGGGCGGCCTGGCCACCACCACCAAGGAAGTCGCCGACCTGATCGACGCCTTCGGCTACGACCGCGTCATCCTGGAAACGGTGGGCGTCGGCCAGAGCGAGCTGGAGATCGCGGGGACGGCGGACACCTCCGTGGTGGTCCTGGTCCCCGAAAGCGGCGACAGCATCCAGGCCATGAAGGCGGGGCTGATGGAGGTGGCGGACATCTTTGTCATCAACAAGGCCGACCGCCCCGGCGCCGACCGTCTGGCGCAGGAGATCGAGGTGATGCTGCACATGCGGCTGGGTGACATGCCGCAGAACGCCGGTCACCACGGCGTGAGCCTGAAGTCGGTGCAGAAGGCCGCGCGCGAAGGGGTGCAGGCCGCCGCGGAGCAGGGCGGCGGCTGGGCCATCCCCGTGCTCAAGACGGTCGCGCAGACGGGCGAGGGGCTGGAGGAGCTGGCGCGAACGCTGGACCGGCACCGGGTGTATCTGGAGGAGACGGGCGAGCTCAGCCGGCGCCGCCAGGCGCGGCTGGCCGAACGCGTGCGCGCCGTGGTGGAGCGGCGGTTGCGTCGGCTGGTGTGGCTGCGCGGTCCCGGAGAGGGAATTCTGGCCGATGAGCTGGCCGCGCTGGAAGCGGGGCAGGTGTCGCCGTACGCCGTGGCGGACCGGATCGTGAATGAACTGGGGCTGGGCCCCGCCGGAGGAATGCAATCATGAGCACCGTCGAGCGCAACCTGCCCGCCGCCGCGCTGCGCGGCCAGATCGCCGAAAAGGAACGCGAGATCGAGCGGCTGAAGGCCGACCTCGCCGCCTGGGAAGGCGCGTACGAGCGCGCCGCCAAGCGCGAGGACAGCTTCACCACCATCTCCGGCACCCCCGTGGAGCCGCTGTACACCGCGCTGGACCGGCCCGACGCCGGTCCGGAAGAGGTGGCGTTCTACAACGGGCGCATCGGCCTTCCCGGCGAGTACCCGTTCACCCGCGGGCCGTACGGCACCATGTACCGCACGCGGCTGTGGACCATGCGCCAGTTCGCCGGCTTCGGCACGGCGGAAGAAACCAACGAGCGCTACCACTTTCTCCTGGGCCGCGGGCAGACGGGGCTCAGCGTGGCCTTCGACTTCCCCACGCTCATGGGATACGACAGCGACCATCCGCGGTCGCTGGGCGAGGTGGGCAAGTGCGGCGTGGCCATCAGCTCGCTGGACGACATGGAAACGCTGTTCAGCGGGATTCCGCTGGACAAGGTGTCCGTGTCCATGACCATCAACGGGCCCGCCATCATCCTCTTCTGCTTCTACATCGTCGCTGCGGAAAAGCAGGGGATTTCGGCGGAAAAGCTGCGCGGCACGGTGCAGAACGACATCCTCAAGGAATACCAGGCGCAGCACGCCTGGGTGTTCCCGCCGGAGCCGGCGCTGCGCCTGATCGTGGACATGTTCGAGTGGGCGTCGGGGAACGCGCCCAAGTACAACCCCATCTCCATCAGCGGCTACCACATCCGCGAAGCGGGCTCCACCGCCGTCCAGGAGCTGGCGTACACGCTCAAGAACGGGCTTGAGTACGTGCGCCGCGGGGTGGAGCGCGGGCTGGACGTGGACGACTTCGCGCCGCGGCTGTCGTTCTTCTGGGACGTGCACAACGACTTTTTCGAGGAAATCGCCAAGTTCCGCGCCGCGCGCCGCATCTGGGCGCGCCACCTGCGCGATGACTTCGGCGCCAAGAACCCGGAAAGCTGGCGCCTGCGCACGCACGCGCAGACCGCGGGCGTGACGCTGACGGCGCAGCAGCCGGAAAACAACATCGTCCGCGTGGCGTATCAGGCCATGGCGGCGGTGCTGGGCGGCACGCAGTCTCTCCACACGAATTCGATGGATGAGACGCTGGCCCTGCCCACGGAGCGCGCGGTGCAGATCGCGCTGCGCACGCAGCAGGTGCTGGGGTACGAGACGGGCGTGGCCAACACCATCGACCCGCTGGCCGGCTCGTACTACCTGGAGTCGCTGACGGACCGGATGGAAGAAGAGGCCGAGCGCATCTTTGGCGAGATCGACGGGCTGGGCGGCGTGGTTCCGGGGATCGAGGTCGGCTACTTCCAGCGAGAGATTTCCCGCAGCGCGTTCCGCCAGCAGATCGAGATCGAGCGGGGCGAGCGCACCATCGTGGGCGTGAACGACTTCACGGTGGAGGGCGAGGAGCTTACGATCCCGCTGCTCAAGATCACCGAGGCGGCGGAACTGCGGCAGCGCGAGCGGATGGCGGCCATGCGCCAGGCGCGCAACCAGGAGCAGGTGGATGCGGCGCTGGAGCGGCTGAAGGCGGCCGCGCGCACGGAGGAGAACGTGGTGCCGTCGATGCTGGACGCCGTTCGCGCCTACGCCACGCTGTACGAGATCCGCGCCGCGCTGGAAGAGGTGTTCGGCGCCTACCAGGAGCCGGTCTTCTTCTGATCGAGGGAAAAACATGAAGCTGCGCGTGGTGGTTCACGAGGCCGAAGAAGGCGGATACTGGGCCGAGGTGCCGGCGATCGCCGGCTGCGCGACTCAGGGCGAAACCTTTGAGGAGCTTCTCGCCAATCTGTACGAGGCCGTGGAGGCCTGTCTCTCCGTGGATGTAGAGGAAGCTGAGATGGAGAGCGGATCCCGTGTGCTCGAGATCGCTGTGTGAAACCGCTTACCGGGCGGGAACTGGGGCGGCTTCTTGAGGAGGACGGGTGGGAACTGGCCCGGGTTCGAGGAGCCACCACATCTATCGCAAAACGGGCCGAGCAGAGCGAATCTCCGTGCCAGTGCATGGGAATACGCCGCTCAAGCGCGGGTTGCAGGTTCACCTCATGAAGCTGGCCGGTCTGGATCTGGATCAGGATTGATCGCGGCGCACGCCTGAGTGTCCTGGCCGGTTGCTCCTGATCGCCCGATCGTGATCTGACAGCAAGGGCCCGTGCACACGCACGGGCCCTTGTTCGTCCCACGTGGATGAAAAGTGTGACTCACACAGAGTTAACAGAGGAATGATCTCTTAACTCTGTTGACTCTGTGTGATGATTTCCGTTATCCGTTCCGCCGGCACTGGCGGAGAATTCGCCAGCCGAGGCTCTGCGGTCGCGCGGCGGGCGAAACGTCTGCATCTTTGATTCGTACAATCACCGCTCGCTGATTTCGCGTTCCGTCGGTCCACCCGCGCCGCCATCCGTGTCCATCATCATCCCGCCCACGTTCGAGTTGCTTGCCGGCCGGCGCCTGGATGGGCGGTACCGGGTGGAATCGCTGGTGGGCAGCGGCGGCATGGGCGCCGTGTTCCGCGCGTGGGACGAGCGGCTGGGGCGCACGGTGGCGGTGAAGGTGCTTACGCTGCAGCACGCCGATCCCGCGCGGGAGGCGGAGTTCCGCGCCATGTTCCACGCCGAGGCGCGCGCGGCCGCCTCGCTGCGGCACGCCAACGTGGTGACGGCGCACGACTTCGGGTCCGACCGGGATCTGGGGATGGACTACCTGGTCATGGAACTGCTTCCGGGGCAGGACCTGGGCGTACGGCTGGCCCAGGCCGCCGGCCCGCTCCCCACGGCGGAGGTGCTGGAGATTTTGCGCGAGGCGGGAATGGGGATTGCCGCCGGGCACCGCGCCGGGATCATCCACCGCGACGTCAAGCCGCGCAACATCTTTCTGGTGGCGGACCCGGATGGCGGCTGGGAGGTGAAGCTGCTGGACTTCGGCATCGCGCAGGCGGCGGGCGCGGCGGCCGCCGCCGCGGCGACGTCGGACGCCACGCTCGTGCACGCGCCGGGGCCGCACACGCCACGCTACGCCGCGCCCGAGCAGATCCGCGGCGGGTCCGTGACCCCCGCGAGCGACGTGTTCGCGCTGGGGCTCACCGCGCTGGAGATGCTGTCCGGCCGCCACCCCGCGCAGGTGCATGCCGCCACCGATCCCGCCGCCGCGGCGCGCGCCCTGTACGAACTGCGCGCCGTCCATCCCCACCTGCCGCGCGGCGTGGATGCCGTGCTGACGCGCGCCGTCCACCCGGAGCCAGGCCGCCGCTTCGGCAACGCGGGCGAACTCGTCGCCGCGCTGCATCCGCTGCTGGACGTGGTGGGCGGCACCATCCACCTGCGCCGCAGCACGCCGGCGCACGCCGACCCGTACATCGCCGTCTCCGCCGAGCCCGCGTACGCGCCGACCGATCCGGCGCCCGCCGCCATCCATCCGTCGACTCCCGCTCCGCCCGCGTCGCCGCCGATCGCGCCCGCCCCGTTCGTCGCCGTACCGTTTTCCGCCAGCTCCGTCGCTGCTTCGGCTCCGGTGATTCCTCCGGTCGCACCCGTTCCGGTCTCCGCTCCGCCCGCCGTTCCCGCGCCGGAGCCCGCTGCCGCGCCGGAACCCGCGCGAGGGAAGGGAACGGGCTGGATGCTGTGGACCGCGGTCCGGCTGGCCGTGGTGATGGGCGTGCTGCTGGCGTGGCCGTCCGTCCAGAAACGTCTGTCGATGGCGGGAACCGGGCAGGCGATCAGTGCGCTGCTCACGCCGGAGACGCCGTGGACGGACGACGCGGAAGCCGAGTACCGCCGCGTGAACACGCACGGCTACATTCCCGGCGACACGCTCGGATTCGTCGTCCTGGCCAGCGGCGGGACGGCGGAAAGCATGTCCGGGCGCGTGGAGCAGATCCGCGCGGCGGGGGTGCGCGCCGGGGTGGGGACCCGGGCCGTGTATCCTCAAGTGGGCGGTGAAGATGTACTCCTGCTGGCCGGACCGTACACGGTGGCGGAGTGGGAGGACCGAGAGGATGAAGTGCGTCCGTTCCGTGGCCGCTGGGGTGAGGATTCGCGTCCACTCCGCCTCGTGCTGCGGCGCGGCGCGTTCGCGGACCGGCCCCGCACGATGCCGGCGTCGCGCGTGGCCCGCGCGGAGTACGAGCGCCTGGTGAAGCTGGGAAGGTCCGAATCCACCGTGCTCCCCGTGCGGGTGGCGGGCGAGTTCGCAGACACGTCGCTGGCGGCGGCGCGCGCCCGGCTGCGGGCCGTGCGCGCGGAGGGCCTGCGCGGCGGGCTGGGCGACCGCGTCGTCTACCCGCAGTTGGACAGCGGGCGCGTGTTCGTGGTCATCGGCCCGTACCGGACGGACGAGATGCGGGCGCAGGAGCGGCGCATCCGGCGGCTGGAGCGGCGCACCGGCGAACGTTTTCGGCCACGGACGCTGTGGATGCGGGACCCGCAATGACGAAAGGGGGACGGCGCGTGCGGCGCCGTCCCCCTTTTCTCCTCTCCCGCCATCCGCCGGACTACTCGGCGGGCGCGGCCTGCTGGTCGCGGAACGCCTGCAGCTCGGCCAGGCGCGCGCGGCTCATGGCCTCCAGCGCGTCCGCCCAGGAGCGGCGGAAGGGCTTCAGCGCATCCACCAGCGTTTCCGTGATCGCCAGGTTGCGATACCACTTCCGGTCAGCGGGGACAATGTACCACGGGGCCACGTCGGTGCTGCAGTGCCGGAAGGCGTCCTCGTACGCCTTCTGGTATTCGTCCCAGTGCTCGCGCTCGCGCCAGTCGCCGGCGGACAGCTTCCACGCCTTGCCCACGTCCGCCTCGCGTGCCAGCAGCCGCTCCTTCTGCTCGTCCTTGCTGATGTGCAGAAAGAACTTGAAGACCAGCGTGCCGCTGGCGGCCAGCATGCCTTCGAACGCGTTGATCTGGTCGTAGCGCGCGCGCCAGACGGGTTCCGGCACCAGCTTCTGCACCCGCGCCACCAGCACGTCCTCGTAGTGCGAACGGTTGAACACGCCGATGATGCCGCGCGCAGGCGTCACGCGGTGCACGCGCCACAGGAAGTCGTGCGACAGCTCTTCGGTGCTGGGCTGCTTGAACGACTCCACCCGGCAGCCCTGCGGATTCAGGTTGGTCATCACCGCCCGGATCGCGCCGTCCTTGCCGCTGGTGTCCATCCCCTGCAGGACAATGAGCACGCTGTTTACGCCAGCGGCGTACAATTCTTCCTGGATGACGTCCAGCTCGGCGTTCAGTTCCAGGAACCGCGCCTGGCCCTTCTCCTTGTCCATCCCGCCGTTCTCGCGCGTGTCGTACTCCGCGAGGTGAACCTTGTGGCCGGGCTCGATCCGGTGTGCGTGAGGCATTCCGCGTCCGGGTACTCTGTGGATGTGTGGTGCTCCTGTGCCGGGATCATGCTTCGTGCGCACGGTGCGACATCCATGCCCGTTTCCCGCCGCGGCCGCGACTGCACGAAGAAGGCTTTCCGCGAGCGCCCGCGGGCCGGCTGAGGCGGAAAGTGGATTCCGCGATCAGGGGCTTGGATCCGGGAGGCGGAAGCGGACAACCTGGTTGGCGTTGCGGTCCGAGGCGTACAGGTCGTCCGCGTCGGTGATCGCCAGTCCAAAGATCGCGGCGCTCCCGGCGAACGAGCCGAGCTGCCGGCCGCTGGCGTCAAATACCTGAATTCCGGAATCGCTTACGTACACGCGCCCGTGCCCGTCCACCACAATGTCTTCCGGCGAGTGCATCCCCACGCCGTCACCGCCGTCGCCGCCAAACCGGTCCACGAAGCGTCCCTCAGCCGTCAGACGGTAGATATCGCCGGACCCGAAGTTGGCCACGTACAGCCTGCCGTCTCCCGCCACGGCCACGCGCTCGGGCTTGGTGTCCCTGTCCACCTCCTTGAGATCCATGGAGGCCAGCACGGCGCCGGTGCGGCTCAGGTGCAGCAGGTCCGAAAATCCCGCCAGCGCCCAGAGCGTTCCGTCCAGCGCGACCGTCACGTCGTTGAAGCTGGCGCCGGAGGATGCGGCGAAGTCGCCCAGCGGCTTGCCCGTGGCGCCCTCATACCGCCGGATGCGGCTGGACTGGACGACAAAGACGGTGCCCTCACGGTTCGCCGCCATGGACATCATCGGCATCTCGGGATCGGCGGTCCACTGGGTCAGAAAGGTGCCGGCGGAGTCGAATACCTGCACGCGGCCTCCGCCGTACTCCGCAACGTAGACCCGCCCCGATCCATCAACCGCCACCTCGCGTGCATCCTCAAACCGTCCCGCCCCCGTGCCTTCCCTGCCGAAACGCGTCACCGTCTGCGCCCATTCCGCGGGCTTCTCCGGTTGCCCGGCGAGGCCGGTGCCAACGGAGGGCATGCTCGTTCCCGTGGAGGAACCGGTTGAGGAGGCCGGCCCCTGCGCCGCTCTGAGGATGAACCCGATCCCGATCATGCTGAGCAGCATGACCGCACCCACGATTCCCGCCACGCGGGCGATCCCCGGCGGGGACGGGACGGAGCCCGCGGGCTGGCCTTCTTCCAGGCGCGCAACGGCCTTGCGCGCCTCCAGCAGCGAGCCGCCCAGCCGCTCGCGATAGACCTGAATCGCACCCACCCGGTCGCCCTCTCGCAGATGGCGCAGCACTTCGGCGATGACGGAACTGTGCGGGTCGTGCGCCGCGATGGCCATCGGTGTCCCGAAACGTTCCGAAACCAGCGCCGCCGCCCCGCAGTAGGCGCACCGGACCAGGTTGGCGTGCTCGGATGGAACGTCCAGCGGGGCGGAGCAGGTGGGGCAGCGCAGCGGCGTCGGCATCGCGTCGTCGTCTTCGGGTCCAGATGGGGGAAGCCGACAAGATGCCGGTTCGGGGGATGGCGGAACAGGTGCAATCGCCGCTCGGCTGATCCTCTGTCGAGCGTGGCGGATTCCGTGCGGAGGTGGGCGCGGCGACTCGCGGATGACGCCACAGCTGCGCCGTCCGCCGCGCACGCTCGGGTTCTCCTCCGTCGAGGCCTCTCGACCCTGGCCAGACTCCGTCGTTTCACGACAGCGATCGCGCTTCACTCGGCCGGGAGGGTCGCGCGCCTCGACGCGACGCGGGTGGCGCAGAGCGGGAGGGGTTCCGTCGCGGACGCTCGCGCGGCGCGGGGCGGCGGACGTACTTTGTGTGCCGCAGCGGGAACGACGCGCGACGGGGAGCGCGGCTCCCACCCGATCCATCGAGAAACGCTCATGAAGCCGCCCAAAGCCATTCTGTTCGACGCCGGCAACACGCTCGTGTGGCTGGATCATCCATACCTCGTCACCCTGCTGGCGGAGCACGGAGTCCACACCACCGTGGAGGCGCTGATGACTGCCGAAGCGGAGGCCAAGCTGGTGCTGGGCGAGATGATGCGGGCCGGGCAGGCGGCCAACGACGGGTCCGCAGCCGAGACGCTGTTCCGCGAAATGTTCCGCCGCGTGGGTGCCGCGGACGAGCAGTTTCCGGCGCTCTCCGCCGCGCTCTGGGCACGCCACGCCGAGTCGCACCTGTGGAAAAACGTGCGCGAGCACACGGCCGAAACGCTGGAGGAACTGCGCCGCCGCGGCTACCGGCTGGGCGTCATCAGCAACGCGGACGGGCGGGTGGACGGGCTGCTGCAGAGTGTGGGGCTGGCGGCGCCTTTTGAATTCATCATGGATTCGCGGCAGGTGGGGCTGGAGAAGCCCGATCCGCGCATTTTCCGCCTGGGCGCGGAAAAGATGGGGCTCGATCCCTCCGAGGTGGCGTACGTGGGAGACATCTACGAAATCGACGTGCAGGGCTCGCGGGCGGCCGGGATGCGACCCATCCTCATCGACCCGCTCTGGCGCTGGAACGCGGCGGATTGCGAACGCATCCGCGGCATCCACGATCTGCTGGCGCTCATGCCGGAGGCCGCATGAACCGCCGGGGATGGTGGGACGGCTACTTCGACGAGACGTTCGTCGACATCTACCGCGATTTTCTTACGCCGGCCCGGACGCAGAAGGAGATTGCAGGGCTGCGCGAAATGGCGCCTTTGCCGCCGGACGCCGAGGTGCTGGACGTGGCCTGCGGATGGGGCCGCCACTCGGTGGAGATGGCGCGCAATGGCTTTCGCGTGACGGGAATGGATTGGTCCGAGACACTGCTGGCGCGCGCCCGCCGGCGCGCCGTGGGTGCCGGCGTGGAGGTGGAATGGGTGCAGGGCGACATGCGCGAAATCCTGTGGGAGTCGCGGTTTGACCTGGTGGTTTCCATGTACTCGTCGCTCGGCTACTTCCTGTCGGACGAGGAGGACCTGCAGGTGCTGCGGGGCGCGGCAAAGGCGCTGAAGCCCGACGGTGTTTTCGTGATGGAAACCATGCACCGCGACCACATCGTAAGCGCGTTCGCCGAGCGCGACTGGTGGGAAACGGAAGGCGGCGCAACGGTGTGGGTGGAGCGCGAATTCGACGCCATCGAGGGCGTAAGCCGTGAGTGGACGCGCTGGTCGCGCGGCAAGGAAATCGGCGAGAAGTACCACGAACTCCGCATCCGCAGCGCCACTGAGTGGGACGCGCTGCTGCGCCAGGCCGGCCTGATTCCCGTGGACTTCTGGGGTGACTGGGAACTGCAGCCCTTTCTGCACACCAGCCCCGACCTGATCGTCGTCTGCCGCAAGGCCTGACCGTCATCTCGCGAGATCGACAGTCTTCTCGCGACAGGGGTGGACGTGGAACGACCCGCCCGGCATGGTGCCGGGCGGGTCGTTTTCCGTCATCAACCAGACTGCACAGCAACCTCGGCGGATGACTCCGCCGGGCGCGTGCCGATCTGTTCCCGCCTACGGCAGCGCGGTGGGGCGAAGCTGCGGCGTGGTGGTGGGGAGCGTGGCGTTGCCCACCACCGGCCAGTTGTTCACGTACCGGATGCGGTCCAGCAGCAGTGGCCGGCGCGAGATGTCTGTGTTTCCGGGAATCAGGTTCGGCCGGCTGGAATCGATGGCGTGGTACAGCATCCACTCCGCACCCGCCGCGTCCTTGATCACGCCGTTGTGGCCCGGGGCCAGCCACTTTCCGCCAGCCTGCAGCACCGGCTGCGCGACGCCGCTTCCGTCCGTCAGCACCGTGTACGGACCGGTCGCGGACGTGGCGCGCGCCACCAGCACGGCGTAGCGGGCGCCCGTTCCGCAGCAGCTGTTTCCGGAGAAGTACATGTAGTAGAAGCCGTTCTCGAACGTCACCCACGGCCCCTCGATCAGTCCCTGGTCGTACCCCGAGGGGCCGCCGTTGCGGACCGAGACCACCGGGGTGGCGCTGCTGCCGGCCGCGAAGGTGCGGCGGTCGGCAGACAGTTCCCGCACCAGAAGGGGCGAACCCGCCGAGCCCCAGAACAGCAGGCGCTTGCCCGTCTGCGGGTCATCGAACGCCATGGGGTCGATGACGGTGAAGTTGGGGCCGCACACCACCGGCGCGCCCGAATCCACGAACGGCCCGCCCGCCGCGGTCGCCATCGCCATCCCGATGCAGAAGCCGTCATCGGGCCGCGCGCGCTTGGAGGCATCCACCTGCGCGCTGAAATACATCACATACTTCCCGTCACGTTCAATGACGTCGGGCGCCCAGAAGTTCTGCGACTCGCTGGCCCATGACGGCTTGGTGGGCATGGCTTCGCTGACGGACGACCAGCTCGCCAGATCCTTGGAACGGGACACCTGCACGCGGATGCCGGTGGTCTGCGTGGCGTACGCGTAAAAGAATCCGTCGCTGGCCCGCATGACCGCCGGATCGGGGAAGTCGCTGTCCAGAACCGGGTTCATGTACTCGTTCGCCTTGGGTTCCACCGGCGTAACGATGGGGATCGTGGTGTTGCCACCACCGCCATCGTCGCCGCACGCCACAAGAGCCAGCGTCAGCAGCGCACCGGCGCCGCGCCGTGCGTTCAGGAAGTTCATGCTCACTCGCCTCGCTCCTTGGTTGCGCCGGGCGGTCGCCGGCCACGCGACATTCCGCCCGTGGGGCGGATCGTTCCATCCTTGAAAGCTATATGGATTCGCCCTTTGCGGCGACCCCGGCCGTTCGCGACATAACACGCGCACTCCGCGCGCCGGCGATGCCGATCGTCTGCCCTCCCGTCTCCCGCGCATCTCCGCCGTCCGGGATGTGCACGGACGTGGCGGATGCGGATCGCGGCGCTGGCTTGCCGCAGACCTGATCGTCTGGCAGCGCCGTTCCACCGGCGATCCGGCGCGATGGGCCGTACACGCTTCACCACGTTGCGGGTTTTGACCGCGGATCAGTCCAGCGCCGGCCGCCACCCCGAGGCGTTAGCCCCAGGAGCATGCATCAGAATGGGATTCCGGTGGAAATCTGAAAGGTGATGCGGCGGCGGAGGGCGTCGAATCCGCTGCCGCCGCGGGTGCGGTCGTACTGCACGCCGCCCAGGTTGATGTACGCGCCGGTCTCCTCGTTTCGCGTCACGAGCGGCAGCATTCGGGTAGGGCGGGTATCCAGCGCCGCGTCCAGCCGCAGCGCCCCGAACGGCAGCCCCGCCATCACGCCCAGCCCCGGCGACACGACGGTTTCCGTGCGCGGCAGGGCCCCGGTGGGCGACGAGGGAAGGTCCGCGTGCATCATCCCCACGTCCACGAACCCGGCGAGCATCACGCCGCGGGACAGCCACAACCGGCTTTCCAGGTTGATTTCCGCCAGCGCGTCCCCGCCGACCGCGCGCACCCGCACGTCGTCCGGGTCGATGTCCACGCCCTCGCAGCCCCCGGTCGCGAGCGTGCAGCCGTCGGGAAGCACGTCGCTGTCGGGAAGCAGCAGGACCCGCGGGCCGAGCAGATTCTGCGGCACCCCGCGCACTCCGCGCGGTCCGCCGCCGTACAGTCGCGCCTGCGCGGGAAGCCGCTCGCCGCCGCCCACAAGAACGCCGAGCCGCGCGTGAGCCGCCACCTCCGCGCGGCGGCTCACCAGCCGCGTAATCGCGCCATCCAGCAGCGCTGTCGCAAAACGATACTCCGAGCCGGTGATCGCATCCGCGCCGGCCAGGCTGCCGCGCAGGGAGTACAGCCACACGGGGGCCGCGCCGGTGATGTCCGCGCGCGGCAGCTCCAGCCCGATGCGCCGGGCGCGCCGCGGGCTCCACGTCGCGTTCACCTCCAGCGGCGCCAGTGTCAGCCGGCGGTCCAGCGCCTCGGTGGTGCATTCCCCGGCGACCGCGCAGAACACGGGCGCGGCGGGCCGGTTGTCGCCGCGCTCCGGCGAGTAGGCCACGCCCACCTGCAATCCGCCAGCGAGCGTACGCCGCAGTTCCGCACGCGCCTGCACGCCCCGGCGGATGAACGCGCCCGGTGCCACCTCGCGCTGCACCGCGCCGCGCAGGAGCAGCCAGGTGTCGGCGCCGAGCGGCTCGTGCAAGTCCGCCCGTACGTAGTAGTTGGGATCGGTGAACTCGCCGGTTTCGCGGGTGCTGCACCCGGCGCCGCCCAGCAGGCTGCGCCCAAGATTGCTGCCGCCCGCGCCGAGCGTAATGGTGCGCGGCGCGCCGAACGCGTAGCGGCGGCTCACCATGGCGTCCGCGCCCAGGCAGGTGGTGGACGACACCGTTCCCAGGAACTGATACGCGCCCAGCTTCCCCGGCTCCGCGGTCACCAGCGTCTCGATGGCCGTGTCGCCGCTGGCGCCAGAGGCGCGGGGGATGACCTCCGCCGTCCGCACGACGGGGAGCGCGTACAGCCGCTCCAGCGTCTGGTCCAGCTTGGCGGGGGAGAAGCGTTCGCCGGGGCGGAAGGCCAGCCGCGAGCGGATGTCGCGGTCGCGCAGAGGTCGCTCCGCCGACACGGAGGTCGCGCCGAAGACGGCGACGGGCCCCGGCGTCACCTGCAGCGTCAGATCCACTTCGCGCCTTCCCTCTACCGCCACCGCCTGCACCTCCACCTGCCCGAACGCGCGGCCGGTGGCCGTGAGCCGCCGCCCGATCCGCTGTCGAGCCGCCTCCACGTCCGCCGGGGCGTAGATGCCGCCCGCCCGCAGCGGCATCGGGTCCACCGCCGCGCCCAAGATATCCTCCCCGCCGGTGACGCGAACCGTGCGGATGCGGACCGGCTCGCCTTCCGTGACGCGGAAGGTGACGGTCACCTCGTCCGTACCGGAAGGCGACACCTCCGCGACGGCGCGCGCATCGGGATAGCCGCGCGCAGCGTAGATTCCGGCGATGCGGACCTCATCCAGCCGCACCGCCGCCGTGTCCAGCCGCACTGTCTGACGGCCGGCGCCGGAGATCGCGCAAACCGGTGCCAGAAAGACGGATCCGCACTCCCCCCGGCGTGTGTCGATGCTGTCGCGCAGCACGGATTGCGGGAGGGCGCGCACGCCGCTGAAGCGCACGGCCTCCACGCGCGGAGGAGCCGGCGCCTGCGCGCGCGCCGGACCGGCGATGGCCAACAGGAGCAGTCCCAGCATCGCCGTGGGGTGCATGGTACGTTCGGGTCGGGAGATGGATGGTCCGGCTGCGACGCGCGGGAGCCTGGACGCGGCCGGGTGGGTGGAGATGCGGGTCAAAGCTGGCGGGCGCGGGCGGATTCGTCCGTCCACTTCGCCTTGCGAAAGGCGACGGCCCGTGCGCCGGCTTCCTCCAGAAGCGCGAGCGCTTCCTCGGTGAACACCGTGCCCACAGCGAGAATGCCGTCCGGGGCGGGCATCTTGAGCCGGCGCATCGATTTGCGCACCGGCGGCGACGGGACCACGTCCCGCGGCGAGTGCGCGAACAGGAGAAGCGACCAGGTGCCGCTGCCGCCCGTAGCCGCCTGGACCGCGTCGCGGTACGCGGGCGGAACCATGTGGGCCAGCTTCTCCGCCGGAACGGCGGGACGGATGGTGACCTTCATCGCGGCTCTGTCGGATTCAGGGTGCAGGCGGGGCGGGGCAGGACGTGCGTTTTCAGCCACCGCGGCATCTCGTCCGTCACGGTCGCCCACTGCGCGCCGTCCATCAGGTGCGGGGCACCGGGGATCTCCACATAGCGGTGCACGGATGGCGGATTCTGTTCCGCCAGGCGGCGGTGCAGCTCGCGCGCTGCGTCCGGGGGCACGTTCTCGTCGCGCTCACCGGTGATGGAGAGCAGCGCGGTGCGGCGGAACGCATCCAGGTGGCGGTGCGGGCTGTCGCCCTCCGGCCACTCCGGCGATCCCAGGATGGAAACCGCGGCGCGCACCTTCACCGGCTCCAGCAGCGCGCGGTACACGACGTATCCGCCCATGGACACGCCGGCCAGCGCCACGCGATCCGGATCCGCCATCCCCTCATCCGCCAGCGCGCGGACCAGGGACGGAATCTCCGCCGCGGTCTGCTCCGCGAGGGCAATCATGGTCCGGAGCGCCTGCTCGTGCGGCTGGTCGATGCGCTCCTGCAGGTCCGGAAGCCGCCGCCGCCCGTGCCCCGCGGCGTCCACGCCCACGGCGAGAAACCCGGCTTCGGCAAGGGCCTGCAGTTCCGGCCGGTGCACCGTGCTGTCCACGCCGAAGCCGTGGAACCAGAGCACCGCGGGCAGCGCCCCTTCCGCCGTGGCGGGAAAGGCGAGCAGGAGCGGCACACCGGCCGTCGTGCGGGATTTAAAGCGGATCGGCACGTCGCTCAGGATCGGGATCTTGGAAAATGCGACGCGTGGCCGATTCTGGATCCTTCGAATCAGCCACGCGAGATGCGCCAGCCTGGGGTGCTCATCGAGCGCGCCCTCGCACATCGCGAGGGATCAGCCCAGCCGGTGCCGAAGGAGCCATGCGTAGATCCGGTCGTCCGCGTACGCCAGCCGCGCGGAGCCGACATGGTCTTCGCCCTCGTCCAGGTACACGCGATCACCGGTCCCGTGTTCCGCCGGTGGCCGCAACTGCATGGACGCGGCGAACGCATCGGTCGCGTGGCGGGCGACGTGCCCGACGGATAGCCACACCGGCTTCCCGGGATCGCGCCGCGGCACGCGGGTGGGATCCACCGGCCAGAGCGCGGCCCACAGCTCCGGCTGCGCGAGGGCCAGGTCCATCACCCCGTTTCCGCCAAAGCTGAACCCGGTAAGGTACGTCCGCGCCGGATCGCCGCCGTGCTCCGTGTGCAGCGTGTGGACCAGCGACCGCACGGAATCCGCCTCCAGCCGCCAGTTGTCGCCCGCGAGCGGCAGCTGCGGCGCGGCGATGATGAATTCGCGCACCGCCGCCGGAGACGCGCCCGCGCTCAGCGGGCCGATCTTGGTGACCGCGGCGTGGATGTCCAGAGGCGCCGCCTCGCCATACCCGTGCAGAAAGCAGAGCACCGGCCGCGGTCCGTCCCCGGGCTCGGGGAGGGACAGCAGCGCGTTCAGCGATCCCGACGCAACCGGTTGCAGTTTCACGCGTTGCGCGGCGGAGAGTGGCTCGCGCGGTCGTCCGGCGCGGCGCGCCAGGGCGGGCGCGCGGCCGGAGCGCAGTCGATCTTGCGCTCAAAGTGGCGCGGCTCCATCCGCGGTTCCGCGCGGCGGGCGGCGGGATCGTTCTGGGCTTCGCGGGGCGTGGGCATGGTTGCGCAGGGGCACTGGCGGGCGTCGTCGCCCGCACGGGGACAGGATGGCGCACGCGGCATGCCCGCCACGGCGCACCGGCGTCATCCCCGGGCACAGATGTACACCGTAACCGCCGGGTTGACAGATGCTTATGCGGGGAGTAGATTCGGTGCATCGACATGGCAGAGAGTTTCTCTGTTTGAGCCGATATCATTGAAGCCGGGGGCTGATCTCCGCACGGACGCGAAGCTCGAGAGTGCATCGCGGAAAACGCGGGGGATGTCACCCAACGATACTCACGTATCAGGCTTCAAACACCGCTCTCTGACATGTCCTGGCCGCGGGGTGGAGCAGCCTGGTAGCTCGTCGGGCTCATAACCCGAAGGTCGCGGGTTCGAATCCCGCCCCCGCTATGTGAACAGCACGGCCCTGTACCTTTCCGGTACGGGGCCGTGCTGTTTCTGCGTCCAGCCGGACGACGTCCTTCGTCTATCCCCTGGCGGCAAACGGCCGGGCCATCGCCCACCCCGCCAGCAGCAGTCCCGCGCCGCCCACCAGCAGAAACAGCCAGTCCAGCGCGGGAACGTGCACCGGCAGGTCGCGCACGTGGTGCAGGTTCAGCAGGTGGTGGTCGATGATCCCTTCCACCAGGTTGAACCCGCCCCAGCCCATCAGCATCCATCCCGTTCCCGCCCGCAACGGGGGAAGCGGCGTGCCCGGGCGGCCCGCGCTCCACAGCGTGAATACGCCGGCGAGCGTGACGATCCACACGCCCGCGTGGAACAGGCCGTCCGCCGTCATGTTGGTGCGCATTGCCTCCATGCCGTGCGGCGGAACGCGCGCGGACAGCATGTTGTGCCACTGCGCGATCTGGTGCAGCGCAATGCCGTCCACAAAGCCGCCCATCCCCACGCCCAGCAGCAGCGCCGCCCGCCGCGCCGTCCGAACCGTCGGTTCCATCATCGCTCCTCCGTCATGTCCGCAACGGGGAGGGCAGGGGACGTGCCCGGACGGGGGCAGCCGTTTTACGCCGCCGTCAGCAGCAGCGGCCGGCCGCGGGTGATGACGATGGTGTGCTCGAAGTGGGCGCTCAGGCCGCCATCCGCCGTGCTGATGGTCCACCCGTCTCCCGTCTCGCGCGTGCGGCGCGTGGACGCGGCGATCACCGGCTCCAGCGCGATCACCAGCCCGTCCGTCAGCACGGTCCGGTCGCCGCGCAGCGCGTGGTTGACCACCTGGGGTTCCTCGTGGATGGCGCGGCCGATGCCGTGGCCGCACAGATCGCGCAGCACGCGGAAGCCCCGGCGCTCCACCTCCGCCTCCACCGCCGCGCCCACGGCGGAAAGGCGTCCGCCCGCCCGCGCCGCCTTGGCCCCGGCATGGAACGCCGCCTCCGCCGCCACGATCAACCGCCGCGCGGTTTCCGCCACCGGCGCCACGCCGACGGTGATCGCCGCATCCGAAAAATAGCCGTCCAGCTCCAGCGTGACGTCCAGCGTCACCACATCACCCTTTTCCAGCCGCCGAGCGCCGGGAATGCCGTGCACCGCCTCGTCGTTGACGCTGATGCAGGTGCTGCCGGGAAAGCCGTACACCATCTTGGGCGCGGGGCGGGCGCCGTGTTCGGCCATCACCCGCGCGGCCACCTCGTCCAGCTCGCCCGTGGTGATCCCCTCGCGCACCGCCTCGCGCATGGCGCGAAGGGTGAGCGCCACCACGTGGCCGGCGCGCCGCAGCCCCTGCAGTTCCGTTTCCGTTTCAATCGACATCCGCCGTTCTCCCTGTACGTGTTTGGCTGGCTGCAAATGTGGCGGATGGATGCGGATCGCGGAACCCCCTTTCGCACCGATGGCGCCACGGGTGAGCCGCGGCAAGCTCCGTGCATTTCGCTGTCGCATTCGGGGATGCAGCGTCGGAAGACCGGGGGAGGGAACGTGAGGCGTCTGGGTCGGGTGGACGGGCTGCTGATGGGCGGTGTGGTGCTCGGTCTTGGCCTGGGGCTGGCGACGGCGGCCGGGTCGCGGCGTCCGGCGGGGCCGCCGGTGCCGGAGCCGCCGGGCGCGGTGGAGCGGTTTCTTACCCCCGCGCCGGTGCCGATTCCCTCCGCGTCCATTGCGAAGGCAGAGTCGCTGATTTCGCGCAACGTGCGCGGCCAGGCGTTTCCCGGCGCGGCGTTCGCCGCCGGCAACCGCGAGCAGGTGGAGGAGGTGAAGGGGTTCGGGCGCATCGGCTGGAGCGACAGCGCGGCGGCGGTGAGCCCGGATTCCACCCGGTACGACCTGGCGTCGCTCACCAAGGTGGTGGCCACGACGGCGGCGGTGATGGCGCTGGTGGAAGACCGCAAGCTGGACCTGGACGATCCCGTGCGTGACTACGTGCCGGAGTTCAGCGGCGGGGCCAAGGACCGCGTCACCATCCGCCACCTGCTCACCCACACGGCCGGGCTGCGCGCGGGTGCGGCGGACATCGTGAGCGACGATCCCGCGGCGGTGCGGCGCTACATCATCACCCGCCCGCTGATCGCGGAGCCGGGGGTGGACGTGCTGTACTCGGACCTGGGGTTCGCCATCCTGTGGGCCGTGGCGGAAAAGGCGGCGGGGGAGCCGCTGGGGCGCTACCTGAAGTGGCGCGTGTGGGCACCGCTGGGAATGACGGCCACGGAGGTCGGGGTACGTTCTCCCTGCGCGGACTGCGCGCCCACGCTGTACCTGGAAAACTCCGACGAGCCGTACACCGGCGGATCGTACGACGAGGTGGCGCGCCGGCTGGGCGGATACGGCGGCAACGCGGGCGCCTTCAGCACCGTGCGCGACCTGTCGCGCTTCGCGGCGATGATCGCCAACGAGGGACGTCTGGGCGACATCCGCATCTTTCAGCGGCGCACCGTTCGCGGCTTCGTGCGGCCGCAGCCCGGGGCGGGGACGCGCGCGCTGGGGTGGGAAGTGTACTGCCGGGAGGGTGTGGTTCCCGATTCCAAGGGGTGCGAAAACATTCTCGCGCTGGGCCACACGGGGGTGACGGGAACGTGCCTGTGGATCGATCCCGTCTCGCGCACCTGGTTCGTGCTGCTCACCAACCGCACCTACCTGCCCAAGCAGGAAATCGACATGCAGATGCTTCGCCGCCGCGTGTTTCGCGCACTGGCGCCCGCGGAGGAGTGAATCTGCGTCGGTTGCAGAAGTTGGATGTGGATGTCAGATTGCTACCTGACCGGCTTCCGTGCAGGGGCGGATGGAAGCGGGGTGACGGGGGTTTGCGGACCGTCGTCAGCCCATGGCAGGCTGGTCCCTGGCACGATCCTGGCTCTTCCGGGAACAGGTGAGGTCAGGCCAACTCAAAGCAGAGCAAGGCGATGCGGATCTGGAACAAGAGCGGTTGGATGGTTGCGGCGGCGCTGGTGATGGCTCCGGTGGCGGCGAACGCGCAGAGCGCGGTGCGCGACTCGGGGCTGATCGTGTCGTCGGTGGAGCAGGCGATTGCACAGCCCGCGGCGCGCATCGAGGGCTTCGCGCTCACGGTGGACGTCTCGGACCGCGCGCTGTACGTGATGAGCGGCGAGCGCGTGGTGCGGCGCTTTCCCGTGTCCGTGGGTGAAGACGGCTATCCCACGCCGCAGGGATCGTTTCGCATCCGCCACATGATCTGGAATCCCAGCTGGACGCCGCCGGCTTCGAGCTGGGCGCGCGGAAAGAAGCGCGAGGCGCCGGGCTCTCCGGGCAACCCCATGGGCCGGGTGAAGATGTTCTTTCAGGAGCCGGACTACTACATCCACGGCAGCGGCGCCATCAGCTCGCTGGGCAACGCGCGTTCGCACGGGTGCATCCGCATGCGCAACGAGGACGCGGTGGAGCTTGCGCGTCTGGTGATGGTGAACGGCGGTGATCCGCGGAACCCGCAGTGGTTCCAGCAGACGGTGGCCAACCGCACCACCTCGCGCGACGTCGTTCTGCCGCGGCCGGTGCAGGTACGCATCCGCGCCTGATTCTTGGCGGGTTCGATGAACGGAAGGGCCGCCGGTCTCCTGGAGATCGGCGGCCCTTTTCGCGTCTCGTGCACTTCCCGGAAACTGCCGTTTCACACGGAGGTCACGGAGGATGCACGGAGGTCACGGAGGAAAAGATCAACGACAGGTCTCACGCAGAGCAGCAGAGGAGCAGAGAAAGAACAAGAACGTGGCCTTTTGTTGTTCTCTGCTGCTCTGCTCCTCTGCGTGATCCCGATCTGTTGCTGTTCCCCCCGCGACCTCCGCGATCGCCGCGACCTCCGCGTGAAAGCAGTTGGTGTTATGCCGCGGCGGCCTCGGACTCCGCGTCGCTGTGCGCGCCGGCCGGTCCGCCGTCCGGTGCCACGCGCCGCATTACGCGCAGCGAACGGCCGGGAAGCTCAATCGCCTGTCCCACGTCCAGCGTGTCGCGCGGCTGGTCGGCGGCGGAGTGCGCGGTGTCAATCACCGACTCCCAGCGCGCCTGCACCGGCGTGGCGGGAAGCACGAACTCCGCCGGCTCGGGCGCCCCGTTGAACAGGAGCAGAAAGGTGTCGTCGTACACGCGCTCGCCGGCATCGTCCCACTCCATCATGGCGTCGCCGCCCAGCATCATGCCGAAGGCGCGCTCCAGCGGCGCGTTCCAGTCGTCATCATCCATTTCCTGCCCGTCCGGGCGCAGCCACGACACGTCTTCCAGCTCCGAGCCGCGGATCTTGTGCCCCTGAAAGAAGCGGCGGCGGCGAAAGATGGGGTGCTCGCGGCGCAGCGTGGCCACCTGCTTGGTAAACTCCAGCAGGTCGCGCCGCTGGTCATCCAGCTCCCAGTCCAGCCACGAGATCTCGTTGTCCTGGCAGTACGCGTTGTTGTTGCCGCTCTGCGTGCGCCCGATCTCGTCGCCGCCGCAGATCATGGGCACGCCCTGCGACAGCAGCAGCATCGCCAGAAAGTTGCGCTTCTGCTTTTCGCGCTGGGCAATGATCTCCGGGTCGTCGGTGGGGCCCTCGACGCCGAAGTTCAGGCTGATGTTGTGGTCGTGGCCGTCGCGGTTGTCTTCGCCGTTGGCCTCGTTGTGCTTGCTGTCGTACGCCGTAAGGTCGTGCAGCGTAAAGCCGTCGTGCGCCGTGATGAAGTTGATGCTGGCGTACGCCTGCCGCCCGTCCTCGCCGTACAGGTCGCTGCTCCCGGTCAGCCGGTACGCGAGTTCCGCCACGGTGCTGGGCTCGCCGCGCCAGTAGGAACGCACGGCGTCGCGGTACTTGCCGTTCCATTCCGTCCACAGCACCGGAAAGTTGCCCACCTGGTAGCCGCCCTCGCCAATGTCCCACGGCTCGGCAATCAGCTTGACCTCGCTGAGCACCGGGTCCTGGTGAATGACGTCAAAGAACGACGACAGCCGGTCCACCGCGTGCTCCTCGCGCGCCAGCGTGGAGGCCAGGTCAAAGCGGAAGCCGTCCACGTGCATCTCCTGCACCCACCAGCGCAGCGAGTCGTTCACCAGCTTGATGACCTGCGGATGGCGGGCGTTGATGGAGTTGCCCGTGCCCGTGTAGTCCATGTAGAAGCGCTTTTCCGGCATCAGCCGATAATACGCTTCGTTGTCGATTCCCTTGAACGACAGGGTGGGCCCCAGGTGGTTTCCCTCGGCGGTGTGGTTGTACACCACGTCCAGGATGACCTCGATCCCGGCGCGGTGCATGGCCTTTACCATGTCGCGGAACTCGTTCACCTGCCCGCCGCGGTCGCCGCTGCCGCTGTAGCGCGCGTCCGGGGCAAAGAAGTTGAGCGTGTTGTATCCCCAGTAGTTCGTGAGCCCCTTGTCCTTCAGGTAGCTGTCGTCCACGAAGTCGTGCACCGGCAGCAGCTCCAGCGCGGTCACGCCCAGCTCCTGCAGGTGCTTGACGATGGATGGATGAGCGAGCCCGGCGTAGGTGCCGCGCAGTTCCTCGGGCACGTCCGGATGCCGCATCGTGAGCCCCTTCACGTGGGCTTCGTAGATGACGGTGCGGTGCCAGGGGGTGCGCAGCGGGCGGTCGCCTTCCCAGTCGTACTGGTCGTCGATGACCACGCCCTTGGGCATGCCCTGGGCGCTGTCGCGGTCGTCGCGGGCCAGGTCGCCTTCTTCGCCGCCCAGCGCGTAGGCAAAGACGGGGTGGTCCCAGTCCACCTTGCCGGCGACGGCCTTGGCGTACGGATCCAGCACCAGCTTGGTGGCGTTGAAGCGCAGGCCGTTGGACGGATCGTACGCGCCGTCCACGCGGAATCCGTACAGCTGGCCGGGCTTCAGGCCCGGAATGTATCCGTGCCACACGTGCGCGGTTACTTCGCGCAGGCGCACACGGGCCGTCTCGTGCGTGGGGTCGCCGATGTCGTACAGGCAGACTTCCACGCCGGTGGCCGTTTCACTGAACAGGGCGAAGTTGACGCCTTCACCGTCCCACGTCGCGCCCAGCGGCGAGCGCCGCCCGGGCAGAACCCTGATGTCCACGTGCCTCGATGGTCTGGTGGTGTAGTGCGTGTTCCCGCGCGCGAGGATGGCAAGGGCAGTGCCCGTCCGGGTTCATGGAGCGGACTTGTGACGCACGTTCGTCCGCGCGACGCGCGAATGCGTCGCGCGCGCCATCCCTAAGTGGACGGGAAGGCCTGCTCCCCTGATCCGCCACGACCATCCCTCGTGCCGCGAAGCGGAACGTTCCGCCGCAGACGGCGCCGCCTACTCCCGGGTAAGCGTCACCGAGATGTCGCGGTACCCCGATCCGTTCACCTTGCCCTTGATCACGTTGTCGCGCACGCGCTGGCCCCGGAAGTTCAGGGGCTCGTACCCCGGCGAAGAGAGCACCATGGACAGGTCCGGATGCATGTAGCTGCTGGACGCTACTCTCAGTTCCAGAAAGGTGGGCACCACGGAAAGGTTGCCCAGTCCGCCCACCACGCTTCCGTTCGGGCTCTCCGCCAGCCTCAGGTACAGCGTCGCTTCGTCGACCTTTCCGCGCCACTCACCGTCCAGCTTGGAAGTCTTGGCCGCCGGGGCCGATTCGGTGGGCCCGTCCCCTCCGCCGCAGCCGGCCAGTACGAGACAGATCGCAAACGACAGAAAAGCGCGTCGGCTGCATGCGCGGGCCATGCTCGATTCTCCTGCTGGGAAATGATGGACGGGCTGGATGAACGATCACCTGGATGCGGAGCCGCGGCGCGTGAGCCGGGTCGGATTCAGGGCGGCCGTGGGGCGGCAACGAAGGTACCCGCTCGGATCATCTGGCGCCAATCCACCCGCCGCACCGGCACCGTCGCCCCGGAATCTCCCGCCGGCCGTGGCGCTCCCCGGTGCGGCGAATGCGCGTTTCGCATCCCGGGACGCCTCCAGCAGCCTTGGCGCAGGTTCTGCAAACGCCGCCCCGATCAGCAGATCACCCGCATGCATGGGGGCCGCCGCGCCCCGCGACCGCGAGCTTCCGGATGGACGATCCGCAGACCCTGCAACGCAGTAACGCCCCCGCTCACGCGGAACCCGAGGGACAATCCCCGGAAGCCCGCGAACGCGAACGGGCCTTCCGCCGCGCCGCAAAGATTCGTGACGCGGGTGGCCAGGCGGCCGGTCCGCCGAACGGGATCTCGGGCGCGGACCTGGCGCACCGGGCGTTCGCCGCGCTGGCCGACGGCGTGCGCGACTACGCGATCTTTCTGATGGATGCGGACGGCGTCATCACCTTCTGGGGCGAGGGCGCGCGGCTGATCAAATGGTGGACGCGGGAAGAGACGCACGGCTCGCACCTCCGCCTTCTGTATCCGGACTACGGCTCGCAGGACGGCACCGCGGAGTCGCACCTGAAGATCGCCGCGGAAACTGGCGAGTATACGGGTGAGGGCGAGCGCGTCCGCCGCGACGGCTCCACCTTCTGGGGCGGCATCACCCTCACCGCCCTGCGCGACGGCGGGGGGCGGCTGCTGGGCTTTGCCAAGGTCACGCGCGACCTCACCGCCCGCCGCGCGGCGGACGCCATGCTCAAGGCCGCCCGCGACGCGGCGGAAGAGGCGCGCCGCCAGGCGGAAGAGGCGAACCGCGCCAAGAGCCTGTTCCTGGCCACCATGAGTCACGAGATCCGCACGCCCATCAACGCGGTCATGGGCTACGCGGACCTGCTGGACATGGGGCTTTCCGGCCCGCTGAACGACGAGCAGCGCGACCGCCTGGCCCGCATCCGCAGCAGCAACCTGCACCTGCTGGGCATCGTGGACGAGGTGCTGGACTTTTCCCGCCTGGACGCCGGCCGCGTCACGCTCAGCCGCCGGGCCGGGCGCCTGGCCCCGCCCATCGACGCGGCGCTGGACATGGTGCGCATGCAGGCGCAGGCCAAGGGGGTGCTCATCAACGACTCGGTGTCGGGCTTCGCGTCGGACCTGCCGTACCACGGCGACGAGGACCGCGTCCGGCAGATCCTCGTCGTCCTCCTCTCCAACGCGGTCAAGTTCACCCCGGCCGGCGGGCGCATCACCGTGAGCGCGGGCACGTCCGTAAAGCCGGACCCCGGCGCGATGCTTCCCGGCGAGGGGCCGTGGGTGTACGTGCGGGTGGAGGATACGGGGCAGGGCATTCCGCCCGCGCGGCTGGGCGCCATCTTCGAGCCGTTCGAGCAGGCGGACATGGCCCTTACCCGCCAGCACGGCGGCACGGGGCTGGGGCTGACCATCGCCAAGCGCCTGGCCCGGCTCATGGACGGCGACCTGACCGTCCGCAGCCAGCCGGGGGCGGGGAGTTCGTTCTTCGTCTGGCTCCCGGCGGCGCCGGAGGACGCGGTGCCGTCCGGGCTGAGCGGCGGCGGCACGGTGGATTCGGACGGGCCGGCGCTGCTGCGCAAGGTGCGCGACGCCATCATCGTGGAGCTGGAGCGCATCCTGTACGGCTACGTGGCCCGGCTGCGCAGCGACCCCGCCACGCCTTCCGCGCACACCCTGGGCGCGGTGGAGTTGGAGGACCACCTGGCCACCTTTCTTTCCGACCTGGCGGACACGTTCCGCGGGCTGGAACTGGAGCAGGCGGGCGAGTCGCGGCACGTGCGCGACGGCAGCGCCATCCAGCGCACGGTGGCGGAGCGGCACGGCACGCAGCGCCGCCGGCTGGGGTGGAGCGAGGACGAGCTCCGCCGCGAGTTCGTGATTCTCACCGAAGAGGTGCTGGCCGCCGTGCACCGCGGCGTGCGGGATGAAAAGCCGGAGCTGCTGGACGAGGCGGGCGCCGCGGTCGCCGACTTCCTGGACGCGGCGCGGACGGTCAGCCTGGAAAGCTGGAAGCAGTCCGGGTAATCGCAGGAGCGGCGCGGGGACGGCGAGCGGGCGAGCCGTCCCGCCTTGACGGGCTCCGGCGCGCGCGCGAAGATCAGCGCCTTCGCCGCACCGACTTCGTCCTTTGCGCAACGGTACGCCCGTGAGCACGCAGCAGCCCGCGCCCGCGGCCGGTCGCTTTTCCATCATGCCGCCCCCGCCGCCGCCCGTTCCCCCGGCCGTGCGGGTCCGCTCGGCGGCCGTCGTGGCGACGTTCACCGCGTCGGTGTTTCTCAGCGCGTTTCTGCTGTTCCTCATCCAGCCGATGTTCGGCAAGATGGTGCTTCCGCTGCTGGGCGGCTCGCCCGCGGTGTGGAACACCTGCATGCTCTTCTTTCAGGCCGCGCTGCTGGGCGGCTACGGCTACGCGCACCTCACCACCCGCCACCTGAGCGCGCGCTCGCAGGCCATTCTGCACCTGTGCCTGCTGGCCTGCACCCTCCTGCTTCTGCCCATCACCGTCGCCGGCCGCGCGCCGCAGGGCGGGGCCGCACCCATCCCCTGGCTGCTGGGGACGATGCTGGTGACGGTCGGCCCGCCCTTCTTCGTCCTCGCGGGCACGGGACCCATGCTGCAGCGCTGGTTCGCGCACAGCGGCCACCGGCACGCGGCGGATCCGTATCCGCTGTACGCCGCCAGCAACCTGGGCAGCATGATCTCGCTGCTGGCCTATCCCGCCCTCATGGAGCCGCGGATGAGGCTGGCGGGGCAGAGCGTGACGTGGGGATGGGGATTCGGCGTGCTGATGCTGGGGATCGCCGGGTGCACCGCGTGGATCTGGCGCACCGGCCGCGCGCCCGCGCCCGCCGCGGCGGACTCCGCGCCTCCGGCTGCGGTGGCGGGGGCGCCGGTGACCACGCGGGAGCGGGCCATCTGGGTGTTCCTGGCCTTCGTTCCGTCCACGTACCTGCTGGGACTGACGACGTACATCACCACGGACCTCAGCCCGGTGCCGCTGCTGTGGGTTCTGCCCCTCGCCCTGTATCTGCTGACCTTTACGCTGGCGTTCGCGCGGCGGCCCTTCTTTCCGCACGAGCACATGGTGCGGCTGCAGCCCGTGGTGCTGGCCGTCGTGGTCCTGCTGCTGCTGAGCGGCTTCGTGGAAGACGCGATCGGGGCCATTCCACTGCACCTGGGCGGGCTGTTCATCACCTCGCTGGTCTGCCACGGGGAACTGGCGCGGCGGCGGCCGGCGGTGAGCCACCTGACCGAGTTCTACCTGTGGATCAGCGTGGGCGGCGTGCTGGGCGGCATCTTCAACGTGCTGGTGGCACCCGTCATCTTCAACAACGTGTACGAGTACTCGCTGGCGCTGGTGCTGGCCTGCCTGGCGCGCCCGTGGCCGGAAGCGCTTGGATGGAAAAAGAACCTGTGGGCCGGGCTGCGCGCCGCGGGGCTGGCACTGGCGCTGCTTTTTCTGGCGTCGCAGAACGGCGAGGTCAATACCGTGCTGTTCGCGGGGCTGGCGTTGCTGCTGGTGGGGCTGGTCACCACGGGGCTGGGGCGCACGCCGGTGTGGCTGGCGGCATGCCTGGGCGCGGTGATGCTGTACAGCACCGCCAAGGCCATGCGCGAGCCCGGCGTGCTGCTGGAGCAACGGTCGTTCTACGGCCGGTTCCGCATCCTCAAGGCGGGGGGATCTCGCGCCAACCCGGCGGGATGGCACACCATGCGGCACGGCAGCACGCTGCACGGCGCGCAGAACCTGACGCCGGCGCTGCGGCGGGAGCCCATCACGTACTACCTGCGGCGCGGGCCCATGGGGCAGATGTTTGCCGCCACGGAGGACCGGGCGGGCAGGCGGCGCGTGGCGGTGGTGGGGCTGGGGACGGGAACGCTGGCGGCGTACGCCCGCGCGGGGGAAGACTGGACGTTCTACGAGATCGATCCGCACGTGCGCGACATGGCGACGGACCGGCGCTACTTCTCATACTACTCCGACGCGCCGGCCACCAAGCGCGTGGTGCTGGGAGATGCGCGCCTCTCGCTCGCGCAGGCGGCGGGTAAGCAGTACGACATGATCCTGCTGGACGCGTTCAGTTCCGACGCCATCCCCGTGCACCTGCTGACGCGCGAGGCGATGACGACGTACATGCAGCGGCTGGCGCCCGGCGGGATTCTGGGGATTCACATCAGCAACCGCTACCTGAACCTGGAGCCGGTAGTGGCGGCGCTGGCGCGGGAGCGCGGGCTGGCCGCGGTGATCAGCACCGGGCCCACGGGCAAGCGCGAGCGCTACGAATCCATCGCGTCGTGGATCGCGGTGGCGCGCTCGGAGAACGACCTGATGGTGCTGCACGCCGACTCCCGCTGGAAGCCGCTCGACAAACGCGCCATTCAGCCGTGGACGGACGACTATTCCAGCCTGCTCTCCGTCTTCCAGCCCTGAGTGACCGCGCGGGTTCGGTTGCGGGCGGATTCGGTGCGGCCGTGGATGGTCCGCCCGGGGGCTGGTAGCTGTGAGTGGACGGTTGAGGTGCGTCCGGAGAGGGCCCCCTCCCCCCAGCCCCCTCCACCCGCTCCGCGGGAGAGGGGGAGCCGTGCGGTGTGGACGATGAGTTCGGCCTGCTACCCACGCCTCGCGGGCCCCTCCCCGGCCCTCCCCGTGCAAACAGACGCACGGAGAGGGAGAACTTCACGCCGGATCCGCCCGATGCCGTTGAAGCCCCGATCATGGACGCGTCAGCGGCCGTGAGTCGGGGCTTGGCGCTTCTGGAGCGGCGGATTCATCCGCTCACGATGCCCGCCACGCGCCCATTCCGTCGCTCCCTCGCTCCTCTCGCCCGAACACCCAGGGATTGCGGTCGCCCGACTACCTGCCGTCGTTGATCCTGTTGCGTCGATTTGCCGCTCGATCGCGTCGCCCCGGAGATTTGCTGCGGCGACTTCGTCGGGCGGTCGCATCGACTTGGGGGCCGGATGCGCGGCGGGTCATCTCGCGCTCAATCTGAGGCCGCGCTCCGCATCTCGTTGCGATCCCGGTGCTTGTCGTGGTTCGTCGCAAGTTGGTCGGCGGCGTCGACGGTCGTGTGCCCGGCAGGTTTTCCGCGCGGCGCCAGCGCCAGCGTGCTCCCCACGATCACCGCCGCGCCCAGCAGCGTCCCCGCGTCCGGCACCTCCGAAAAGAAGAGCACGCCCCACAGCGCGGCGAACACGATCTGCAGATACGCTGTTGCGGTCGCCGTCCCCGCGCGCTCCATCCGCAGCCCGTGCGTCAGACACGTCTGCCCCAGCTGCGTCGTCACGCCGATCCCGATCAGCACCAGCCACTCGGTCGCCGTCGGCCAGATCCATCCCGGCAGCGCCACGGGAACGGACGCAATGACGGAAATCACCGAAAAGTACGAGATGATGACGGCCGGGTGCTCCGTGCGCCCCAGCTTGCGAACGGTGATGTACGCGGCCGCGCTGCACATCGCTCCCAGCAGCCCGATGATCACCGTCACCGGCGGCAGCTCGTGCGCGGATCCGCCGAACAGAAACGCCGGCCGCATCACCAGCAGCACCCCAATCATGCTGAAGACCACCGACAGCACCTCGCGCCGGCGCAGCCGCTCGCCCAGGAGCGGCACCGCCAGCAGTCCGGCGTACACGGGGTTGGTGTACTGGATGACCGTGGCGTCCGCGATGGGCAGGTGCGTGAGCGAGTGGTAGAAGCAGGAAAGCGCCAGAAACCCGAACACGCCGCGGAGCGTCAGCAGCCCGCGCCGGGTGCCCCACGGCGGAACGCGGGCGCGGCGCAGCAGCGCGATGCTCAGGATCATGGTGACGATGGCGCGGGTCATCACCACCTCCTGGGTGGGCAGGCGCGCCCCGGCCAGCTTTACCAGCAGGCTCATCAGGCTGAAGCAGAACGCGCCCGCGGCCATGTACCGCATTCCCGGCGTCATGCGAAAGCGGCCGGGGGCGGCGGCCGGCGCGACTTCCCCGTGCAGCTCGGGCGTATCCGCGACGGCTTCGGCCTCGCGGTCCATCGGCGGATCTGCAGAGCGGCTGGGCACGACGGGTCCGGAATCTCACGGAATTCTGAGGCGAGCCGCAAAGATAACCCCCCCGCCGGGCCCGCGCCTCCGCCGCGCCCCGCGGCATCGCACGGCACGGACGTTCGGTGGATGGGGGGCGCGGCGGGGCGGGGAGGTTGATTCTCAGGTTCTTCTCGATATACTTGATGAAGTCAAGGCGGCGGCGCGGCGCGGAACCTGCTGGTTCCCGGTGCGTACAAGCTGCCATCAGAGCGGGACTTGGCGCGGCCCGCAGCAAACCTCCCAACGGTGGGGTGAAGGCCATGCAGACCAACACGATCGAAACCGAGGCTCCCGCGAGCCCGGTTCTTCTGACCGAGACCGCCGCCGTCGAGGTGCGCCGGTACATCGAAGAGCAGGGCGCCGCCGAGACGGCCGGCCTGCGCGTGGGCGTGCTTCCCGGCGGATGTTCCGGCTTTCAGTACGGCCTGAACATCGAGGATGAAGCCGGCGAGGACGACATGATCCTTGAATCGGCGGGCATTCGCCTGTTCGTGGACCCGTTCAGCCTGCAGTACCTGCAGGGCACGGAGATCGACTACGTGTCGACCTTCCAGGGCAGCGGATTCACCTTCAACAACCCCAACGCCGCCGGCGGCTGCGGCTGCGGAAGCTCGTTCACGGTCTGATCTCCGCGAACGACGACGCTGGATGATGGGCAAGGGCCCCGCGGCACACGCCGCGGGGCCCCTTCTCTTTTCCCCCCGTGGACGGGCTCGCGTCCGGACGAAGGATCTGCTCCCGCGAGAACGGGCGTGGGATGCGCGACGTTGGCTCGGCGGATGGTAGATCCTTCGGTCGCGCATGACTCGGCGCGATGGAGAGGCCGGCGCACGCTCGCTCAGGATGACGCCTCGGGCGGGAGCCTGGTGGGGGGAGCGGCTGCCGATCTCCAAATACACCTTTGATCGACAGCGCGCATGGAACCGTGGCCGGCCGCCTGATCGCGCTGGAATGCCCGTCCCGCACGGACGGCGATGCACACTCACTGTCGCGCGCGGCCCCGGTGTTGCTTTCGGGAGACAAGTGTGTATATTCAGAACGTTCTCAACACGAGAACAGTGACCGGAAAGTCGCCGCCCGCGAGACGGGCGTTACGGTGGACGGAAATCTTCCGACCGCGTTCAGCCGCCGAGGTGCGCATGATCCAGATCGCCGACACCCTTCGCACGCCGCTGGAGTACGCACGCCTCTCCCGCGAGGAGTTGGCCGAGCGCATCCGGCGCCGCAAGACCGAGCTGAACGCCGTCATCCTGGGGCACAACTACCAGCGCGTGGAAATCCAGGAAGTCAGCGACTACCTGGGTGACTCGCTGGGGCTCTCGCAGGAGGCCGCGCGCACCGACGCCGACGTCATCGTCTTCTGCGGCGTGCACTTCATGGCCGAAACGGCCAAGATCCTGTCGCCAGACAAGACGGTGCTCATGCCGGACCTGCGCGCCGGCTGCCCCATGGCCGACTTCGTCACGGGCGACGCGCTGCGCCGGCTCAAGCAGAAGTACCCGGACGCGGTAGTTGTGTCCTACGTGAACTCCACCGCCGAGGTCAAGGCGGAGAGCGACATCTGCTGCACCAGCGCCAACGCGGTGCAGGTGGTGAACACGATTCCGGCGGACCGCACCATCCTGTTCGTGCCGGACCGCAACCTGGCCAAGTACTCCGCCGAAAAGTCGGGGCGCCCGTACGTGATCGCCGGGCGCGAGGGCGGGGCGGTGCAGCCGGGCACCATCGTGGCCTGGGACGGCTACTGCTACGTGCACGACGATCTGGTGATGGACGAACTGGCCGCCGCCAAGAAGAAGCATCCGCGCGCGCTGGTCGTCATCCACCCCGAGGCGCGGGCGGACCTGCTGGCCCACGCCGACGTGGTGGCCTCCACCGCGGCGATGGTGGGCATCGCCGAGGAGAACGACGAAGTGATCTTCGGCACCGAGCGCGGCATCGTGGACCGGCTGAAGTCGCGCTTTCCGGAAAAGACGCTGGTTCCCCTCAGTGGCGCCGCAATCTGCGGCAACATGAAGGTGAACACGCTGGCCAAGCTGGCCTGGTGCCTGGACCACGGCGAGTACGAGCTGGTGCTGGATGAGGAGATCCGCACCCGCGCCGAACTCTCGCTCCGCCGCATGCTGGAGCTGAACCAGGGCTGGGTGGCGCCCACGGCCGAAGAAGCCGCGCTTGAGGAAGCCGGCCTGCGCCAGCCCGGCTGCGGCTGCGCCTGATCGAAGGTGGAGGGATGAGCAGAAGCGGCGGCACCCGGATCGGGTGCCGCCGCTTCTGTTTTGTCGATGATCACAGTCGATTTTGGATGGCGGAGCCCAGGGCGGCCCCCACCCGGGCCGGCACCACCGGCCCACCCTCCCCGGGCGAGAGCGAATGAATCCGCCGCTCAACCAGCGGGAACCCCCGACACGCCGCTATTCGCGCTGAGTTCGGGGCTTCAACCGCAACGGACGACCGCGGTGTGCATCGCGCGCCGAACTCTCCTCGGCACCGAACGGCTCCCCCTCTCCCGCGGAGCGGGTGGAGGGGGCTGGGGGGAGGGGGCCCTCTCCGGCCGCATGGCACTCTCCGGAACACACCAGACCCGCAGTTCTCCCCTCTCCGTGCGGCAGTTTGCACGGGGAGGGGCCGGGGGAGGGGCCTCAGCCCGCCGACGAACGACAGTCATCGAATGCCGCTTCCCACCTGATCCGCCTCCTACCGCCCGGGCAGCGCCACCCGCAGAACGTGGGCGGGCTCCAGAGTCATCCCCGGCTTCACGTTCCCCGCCTCGTCCAGCCGGTCCCACCCGCTGTCCGGGATGAAGAACACCTCGCCGCCGATCACCACCGCGTGCGTCGGCTCGGTCAGCAGCGGCGAGCCGGCCTCCAGCGCGCGCCATCCCGTGATCGCGGTGCCCGCCGTGTTGAGCGTGAACTCCACCACGCGCTTGGGGGTGATGCCGTTCTGCACCGCGATCAGCCGGTTCCCGGCGCGCACCAGTCCGTCGATCCCCGCCACGGTGATGGAATCCGGCGTCTGCAGCCACGCCAGCTCCTCGCCGGACGTATCCACCACGGCGATGCCGCGCAGGTAATCCGCCACGTACACGCGCCTGCCGTCCGCCGCCGCAACCAGCCCCTGCGGCGACGCGAACTCATCGCCCACCCACGCCTCCAGCTCCTCCCCGCCGCGCGTAATGCGGTACACGGTGCCGCCGTCCGCGTCGGACACGTAGACGGTGCCGTCCGGGCCCACGGTCATGTCGCCCAGCGTGTGGCGGCCTTCCTCCGGCGCGTCGTAGCGGCGGCGCAGCGCGCCCGTCTCCAGATCGTACGCCAGCACGGCGGACTTTCCGCTGTCCGCGGCCTGGTACCGCTCGTACAGCGGAAGCGCGGCGGTGGTGGCCCACAGCGTCCGCGTCAGCGTATCCACCGCCAGCGCCAGCGTGGACCACGTGCGTTCGCCCCCGCCGGCCGCGAACTCGCGGAATCCGCCATCCGCCGTCCAGCTGAGAATGCTCCCGTGCCGCAGGCTGGAAAGGAAGAAGCGGCTGCTCCGTGCGTCAAACACCACGCTCTCGGGCAGAAACTGGGAGTCCGGGACGATAAAGGCAGTCTGCGCCGCGGACACCGGGCGCGCGTTGGCGGCCAGCCGCTCCACCACCGCACTCCATCCCGGCGTGTCGCGGAGCGCGGCGAGCGTGGTGTCGCCCGCGAGGTCGTGCGTCAGGCCGGCGGCGGCGTAGGCGCGCAGCCAGCCGAGCGCGTCTTCCGTGCGCCCCAGCCGCGTGTCCGCCCGCGCCAGGGCGAGCACCACGAGCGGGTGATAGCCGATCTGCTCGCGCACGCGCACCAGGTGGTAGCGCCACGTGCCCCAGTCGCCGGCGTCGCGGGCCTGGTCGCCGGCGGCCACGTGCTCGCGCCAGCTGCTGTCGGCCGCGGCGTCGGCGGAATCGGCGGCCACGGCGGCGGTGGCGGAATCCGTCTGCGCGGCAAGGGGAAGAACGGAGAGCAACAGCGCGGCGCCCGCGAAACGGAGCGCGGAAAGTACCATACGGATCATGGAGCAGAGTTCCGGGTTCTAGTCGCGGCGAAGTCCATTCGCCGGTCCGCCGTTCTCGCACGACCCGCGCCCGCCGCGCATCTGGCGCGAAATGTGGCCGGGTGCTAAAATCTCAGCAGGCAGGATCGGGGATTCCGTCCGCGCGCGGACGCGTTCGGAACGCATACGTTGTACGATCCTTGCACAACGCTGGGTGGTGCGTCGCGGCAGAAGTCGCCCAACTGTGGCGCCCGCAAGAAGTTCGGGGATCAAACGTACGTTCGGTGTGTACCCTGAACACGGTGTCCGCATGGGTGCCGGGGCAGGCTCCGCGCCGGGTTGGACGGTGCCCGCCATGCGTCAAAGCAGCTTGAAGCCAGCAAGGAAGATCATGAAGCGCACGCCCCCCACTCCGGCCCGCACCGCGGCCGACCCGCGCCGCCGCACGGCGGTGCGCCGCTCCCTCGTCGCGGCGCTGCTGCTGCCCACGCTCGTGGGGGGGGTTGCGCTGCAGGCGTACAGCGGCCAGCGGGGCGAGCAGCTCTTTCGCGAGGTGGTCGCCCGCATCGCGGGGCAGGGGATTGATTCCCTGTCGGACGCGCAGGTGTACGAAAAGGCCGCGCGCGGGCTGCTGGTGCAGATCGGCGACCCCTACGCGGCCCTCTTTTCCCCCGAGCAGCTGGAGGAGTTTTCGCGCGACGCGCTGCGCAACTCCTACGGCGGTCTGGGAATGCAGATTACCACCGTGCGCGACACCGCGCTGGTGACGCGCGTCTTCGCCGGCTCGCCCGCGCAGCGCGCCGGGGTCAAGGCCGGCGACCGCATCGTGACGGCGGCCGGCAACTCCGTCGTCGGCCTGCCGGTGGAGCAGGTGACGGGTCGCCTGCTGGGCCAGCCCGGCACCGCCATCGCCGTGGACTTCATCCGTCCGGGCGAGGGCCGAATTCACCAGGAGTTCACGCGGCAGCGCATCCGCTATCCCTCCGTAGCCTACCACACCATGGTGGCGCCGGGAATCGGCTACCTGCCGCTGGAAAGCTTCAACGACACCTCCGGCGAAGAAGTGGCCGAGGCGATCGTTTCGCTGCGCAAGTCGGGCGCGCGCGCCTTTGTGCTGGACCTGCGCGGCAACGGCGGCGGCAGCCTGCAGCAGGCGGTGCGCATCAGCAACCTGTTCCTGCGCCCCGGCCAGGAGATTCTGCGCGTCGATTTCCGCGGCGCGCCGGACGAGGTGATCCAGGCAGAAAATCCGCCGCTGCTGACGGATGAGCCGGTGGTGGTGCTCACGGACGGCGGCAGTGCCTCCGCGTCGGAGATCGTGGCCGGCGCGCTTCAGGATCACGACCGCGCCGTCGTCATCGGCACCACGTCGTTCGGCAAGGGACTGGTGCAGGACGTGTTTCAGCTGGACGGCGGGTGGGCGCTCAAGCTCACCACGGGGCGCTGGTACACGCCCAGCGGCCGCACCATCCAGCGCCCGCGCAAGCTGAACGAGCAGGGGCGGCTGATTGAGATTGACGCGGACTCGGCCGGCATCACCCGCCCGGAGTTCCGCAGCGACGGCGGCCGCGTGGTGTTCGGCGGCGGCGGCATCACCCCCGACGTGTCGGTGGATCCGGATTCGCTGGCCGGCGCGGACCGCGCGCTGGCGGTGGCGCTGGGCGGCAACGGCGCCCGCTTCAACGATGCGCTGCAGGAGTTGATGGTGGACCGCGGCCCGGGCCTCCCCCGCGACTTCCGCTCCACCCCCGCGCTGCGGGCGGAGCTGCTGTCCCGGCTGCAGACCAAGGGCGTGCGGGTGGACCGCGCCGCCTGGGACGCCGGCTCGGCGCTGATCGACCGATTGATCGAGTCGCGCATTTCCGGCTACGTCTTTGGCGAGGACGCCGCGTTCCTGCGCGGCGTGGGGCGCGATGCCCAACTGCAGTCCGCGCTCACCGTGCTGCGCGGCGCGCGCACCCAGGCCGAGGCGCTGGCCCGCGTGCCCGTGCGCCCGGTGGTGGCGCCCGCGGCGGCGGCCCCGGCGGCCGCTGGCGTCTGACCCCATCCCATGGCAGTTCCGGCGGAGGGCCGCCCGGCCCTCCGCCCGTCTTTTGATCCCAGGAGTCCGTACGTGAGATCCAACACCCGTGTGGCGGCGCTTGCCTGTGCGGCGGCCGCCCTGTCCGCGGTTCCGGCGCACGCGCAGGCGCGGCAGGAGCCCATGAAGCACACCGCCCGTCCCACCACGGCCGCCATCACCGCCCAGGACCTGCGCACGCGGCTGTACATTGTCGCCGACGACAGCATGATGGGCCGCGAGTCGGGCACCCGCGGCAACGTGATGGGCACCGACTACATCGCCGCCGAGGCGCGCCGCATGGGGCTGCAGCCGGCCGGTGAAAACGGCACCTTCTTTCAGACCGTGCCGCTGGTGAACATCGCCGTGGGCACGGCGTCGCTCTCCGCGGGCGGGCAGTCGTTCCGCTCGGGCACCGACTTCATCCCGCTCCCGCGCTACGGCACCTTTCTGGTGTTCGGCAACCGCTTCGACGCGGCGGCGGGCGTGCCGGTGGTGTACGGCGGCCGCATCGGCGATCCGTCGATGATCACGCCGGAGCAGGCGCGCGGCAAGCTGGTGGTGTTCTCGGTGGGACAGGCGCAGCAGGGCGCGCCGCCTCCGTTCGCCTTCTGGGCCGGCGGCCGCACCTTTGAGCGCTACGCGGGCGCGGCCGGCATCGCCATCGCCTCGCTGGACATCACCCCCGAGGGGCTGCGCGGGTTCTTTGGCGAGCCCCGCACTGAAATGGCCTCCGCGCAGCCGGAGCCCACGCAGGCGCCAGCGGGCATGGTGATCACCACCGCGCTGGCCGAGCAGCTGCTGGGCAAGCCGCTGGCGCAGGCGCAGATGGGCCAGGCGGGCGGCACGGCGACGGGCTCGTTCACCTGGACCACCGCCGCGGTGCCGTTCCCCGCGCGCAACGTGGTGGCCGTGCTGCCGGGCAGCGACGCCCGCCTTCGCGGCGAGTACGTGGCCGTGGGCGCGCACAACGACCACGTGGGCATGGCGCCGAAGGGGGTGGACGCGGACTCCGTGGCCATCTTCAACCGCCTTCTGCGCCGTGAGGGCGCCGAGAGCGAGGCGGATTCCATGACGGCGGAAAAGGCGCAGATGCTGCGCGCCGCCCTGGACAGCGTGCGCGCCCTGCGCCGCCCGCGCATCGACTCGGTGTTCAACGGCGCGGACGACGACGGCTCGGGCACCGTGGGCGTGCTGGAGATCGCGCAGTACATGGCGTCGCTCCGCACCAAGCCGCGCCGTTCCATGCTGTTCGTGTGGCACACGGCGGAGGAGAAGGGGCTGTTCGGCTCGGAGTACTTCACCGACCACCCCACGGTGCCGCGCGACAGCATCGTGGCGCAGCTGAACATCGACATGATCGGCCGCGGCGCCACGGGCGACCTGGACAACGGCGGCCCGGGCTACCTGCAGCTGGTGGGTTCGCGCCGTCTGTCCACGCAGATGGGCGACCTGGTGGAAGAGGTGAACCGCACGGGCAACCACGGCTTCACCTTCGACTACTCGATGGACACCACCGGCCACGAAGCGCAGATCTACTGCCGGTCCGACCACGCCAACTACGCGCGGTTCAACATCCCGGTGACCTTCTTCACCACGGGCGGGCATCCGGACTACCACATGCTCTCGGATGAGCCGCAGTACATCGACTACGACAAGATGGCGCGCGTGGCCAGGTTCATCGGCGCCGCAGCGCTGCAGGTGGCCAACCGCGACGCCCGCCTGACGGTCGACAAGCCGGGCCCCGGCCCGGACGCCCCCTGCCGCCAGTAGTCACGGCGGTTTGATGGATGGCCGGAAGCCCCCCTTCTCCACCGCGGAGAAGGGGGCTTCTTCCTGTGCGCCGGCTGCGGCGAACACGGCGGGTCCGATCCGCCCCACTCCCGCAGCGACGCCGTTGGCGCATCCTGAGGAGGCGCCGGCCTGACTCTCAGCCGCACCGCGGCTTGGCGCCGACGAAGGATCTGCCATCCGCCAGGCCACCCCCGCGTGACGGACGCACGTCCACACGCGGGAAGCGGAGCCTTGTCCTCAGACGATGATGAAGCCCGTGTACGAGAAGTAGTGGATCGTGCCCGGCAGGCTCGCGATCCCCGCGGAGCTCACCGCAACCACGCGATACGCCACCCACTTGCCGGACGACGGCTGCGTCGTGCCCACATATCCCGTCACCGTGGTGCCGGGGTCGCTGTAGCCGGTGCCGCTCGCGGTGTCCCATCCCGTATCCCACGTGCCGACGTAATCCGCCATCCGGTGGATCCTGTACGTCGCGCCGGTCACGGCGGGCCAGCTGAGCGTCGGGTTTCCGCTGACGACCGAAGCCGTGGTCGCAGGCGCCGGCATGGGCAGCCCGAAGACGCCATAGCCGCTCCACGGGCCCACGTTCGTGGTGTCCGGAAAGTCCCGCGAACGAGTGCGCCACTTGTAGTACTGGCCCGCCGTATAGCCGCTCAGGTTGACGGAGCTGTAGGTAAAGACACCGCTGGTGGAGAACGTCTCGAATTCGGCCGTGGCGTCGGAAAAGACGAGCGTGCTCGTCGCGTTGTCGTACACTTCCACGTCCTTGGGATTGGCGCAGTCCCCCACCGTCCACTTGAGCTGCACGGTCGAGGTGTAGATCACCTGGTTGCTGGTGGGCGAGACGATGGACGGGGTGGCGCAGGTGGTGAGCAGGGGACGCGCGCCGGGTTCGGCGCTGGTCAGGTGCTCCGGAGCGCCGTCGCAGGCGGAAAGGAGGGCGAGTGCGAGGACGAGAGTGCGTTTGCGCATGGGGATTTCCTCGGGGTGGGGCGGGAGGATGAACATCCTTGTGGTTTCAAGGATCTCCAATCCCGCTCCGTTGCGCAAGTCCTTTCCAGACGTAAATCGACATCCGGGTTGATTGGCGTGGCGGGCTGATGGTGATCGGGCCTGAGCGGATGCATCCAGCGGGCCCCCGAACGCGGGGGCCTGAAACGCAGAAAGTCCTCCGCGCGGCGGAGGACTTTCTGGCAGTTGAGCGAGGACTCCGCGATCAGCGTCGCGACGGCGGCGCGGCTGGAGGCGCGGGGTCGGGCTCGGGATCTCTCGCCGGCTCGCTCGCGGCGGGCTCGCCGATTACGATGGTGTCCCGCGGCGCGGCGGAGGGCGTGGGCGGCACCTCGCGCACCGTTTCCGCACCCAGCACCGCGGGCGCGGCCACCACCGGCGGAAGCGGCTGCAGTGTCGCCAGATCCGCCAGCGCAAAGCGGCCTCCGCCCCGCGCCGCGCTGCTGCGCAGCCGCGTCATGGCGGCCGTCGTCAGCTGTGTGGTGTCGTACCCGGCGCGCGTCAGTTCCTGGCGCACCATGGCGGAAAACTGTCCGCTGTGACGGCTGTACACGTCCGGAAACACCCGCAGGCTGTCCCCGCGAATGCTGGCCACCTGGTACGTGACGCGGACGGAAATGTACCGCGGCAGCGTGGTCTCGCGCTCCTCGCGGCTGAACGTGGAAAGCTCCTCGATGCGCGCGTCCGTAATGTCCGGCTTGGAGTAGCGGTGCACGCGCTGCGCAAGGTCGATCACATCCGCGTTGGACATGCGGATGCAGCCGTGCGACGCGGGCGCCCCCAGCCGTCCCTCGGCGGTGGTTCCGTGGATGTAGATCAGGTCGTCCAGGTGCAGCTTGGCGCGGCCCATGGGGTTGCTGTTGCCCGGCGGCGTCGGCTTGCGGTTGCGCGCCCACTCGCTCTCCGGCGGATGCCACCACGGATTCCACACCACGCGCGACAGCTTGAACTCCCCCCGCGGCGTGGGATAGCGCGCCGATCCCACGGACACCGGATAGCTCTTGACCAGCGAGCCGCCGTCAAAAAGCTCCAGCCGCCCGCTGGGAATGTTGATGACCACTTCCACGCCGGGCGTGGCGGGCCGCGGCGGCTTGCGCGCGACGGAATCGCGCCGCGCCGGGGTCGCCGTTGGGGGCGCGGAGGACGGGTCGGCCAGCGATGAAGCCAGCTTGGCACCACTGTCCGCGCGGCGCGAGGCGATGGCCGCCGTCGCGATGAGCAGAACCAGGGTGCCGCCGAAGCCGATCGCGACGGATTTGCGCACGGTTTTGAACTGCGGAGGAGGGGAATGAGTCCATGAGCCACACTCACGGAATACAATCATAACGGGTTGCAACCGTGTCAACAACGGCGGCGGCGCACCAGTTTTGCGGCAGCGGGATTGAGCATCTCTGGATTCACGTCATCCACCGCCGCGCGGCCCGTCCAGGCGCAATGACGCGGCTTCCTTTGCACCCGGCCCGGCCCCCCCGCGATGGCGCGGGCGATGACGATCCGGCGGCGGGGACGATGGAAATCATCACCGTCATCCCGTGGAGATGATGATCCGTCGGTCCAGGCCGGAAGTGATGACGACGAGAGCCGTCGCGGCGCGTTTTGCATCGCGCGGCGCCGATGGGGAGAGACGAGCGCCGCCGGCCCGGGGAGGGCCGGCGGGGAAGGGATCAGGCGCGGCCGCTTACCTTGAGCACGCCGGTGTGGCGCTTCAGAAAGCGCAGCACTAGAAACAGGCACAGCGAGGCGCCCAGCAGCGTCATCCACACGGGATCCAGCACCAGGCGCCGCTGCATGGCCGAGTCGCTGGCCACCTGCAGAATGGCAAAGGTCAGAATCAGCCCGAAGAAGCCGGAATACTCGCGCCGCAGCACCGTGCGCAGGCAGAACGGAAGCTCCGCCCGCCGCCACAGCCGCGGGTTGGGGATGATGGCCGGCGTGCGGCTGGCCCATTCCACGTATCCCGCGTCGAACTTGCCCCGCAGAAAGTTCTCTTCCGCGCACATGATCCGCTCGTAGTACAGCGCATAGCCCGCGCTCACCAGCAGCACCATCCACCACGTGTGCAGAAACATCACCACGCCCAGCCACATCAGGAAGTTGCCCAGGTACAGCGGGTGCCGCACCACGGAATACATTCCCGACGTATTGAGTACGTCCGCCACCTGGCACCGCGTGTTGCGGCCGCTGGTGCGCCGCGGCGCGTGCCCCACCGTGTGGATGCGCACCGCCAGCCCGGCCAAGGAAACCAGCAGGCAGAGCGCCTCCCACTGCATCTCCATCAGCCGCGAGCCGCCAAGATATCGGTACGACGGAACCTGCGTGAACAGCAGGAGCAGAAACGCGATGGGAAGGTAGCTCCGCCAGCGGAACAACCAGGTTCCCTGGCGGACGAAGTCTTCGTTCAGCGGCATGGCAGAGAAGGAGGGGAAAGCGTAGTAGGATCTGCGGCAGGTACAAGATCGCGGTGTTGCCCCGTTCCTGCAACTCCCCATCCCGCAGGCACTTCCGGCAACCGCGAAAACGAATGCCGGCGGGGATGGCTCCGCCGCCGGCCGGGTGCTTCTCAGGCCTCGCCCATCATCAGCCCCTCGATGGTGTGCCCCTGTACGATGGGCTCCAGTTCGTCCACCACGCGGCAGGCAAGGTGCGGCTTCAGCGTTTCCGGAAGCGCGTCGTAGTACGCGCGGCTGAACTGCAGGTCGTGGCGCTCGGCGTTGCGCGCGTCGGGCGCGTCCACGCCCAGCACCAGCACGGGCCGCGCCTTCTGCGAGTGGTTGGCCGTCCCCCGGTGGATGGTGAGCGCCGACCGCGCGCTGATGTCGCCCATCTGCGGCATCTTGCGCTGCGCCCGCTCCTGGTAGCGCGGGTAGAACGACTTGGGCGGAAACATCTCGTGCTCCAGGTGCTCCGAGCCGTCCCACTGCGTCCCCGGCGCCACCTCGAACGGCCCCATGTCCTCCGTGGTGTCCACCGCGGTCACGTTGAAGGCCAGCGAGTTGAGCCGGCGGCCCACCGTCGTCTCCTCCGGGGCGGGAAAGTCGCGGTGCCACGGCTGGTCCTGCGCGCCCGGGCCGGGCACGTCAAAGCCGATCTCCACGATCTTGTAGTCCGGCCCAAGCACCGCCTCGCACACCGCCACCACCCACGGGTGCGTCACCAGGTCCACGAAGCCGCGCAGGTGCTCGGGGTGGATCTCCACGTAGTACCGCTTGGGCCCGCGTCCCACCGCGCCGCCGGGCCGCTTGAGCGCGTCCTGGAACAGCGCCTCGATGTCCTCGCCCATGCGCTGCACCCACTCGCGCGGGAACGCGCCCTTGTGGCCCAGAATGCCGTCGCCGTACAGCGCGCCCATGATGGTGGCGACGTCGTAGGCCGGCGCCGGCGGAGTGGGCCCGGCGGCGGTGGAGTCGAGGGTGTCGGCGGTGCTGCTCATGCTGCTCATGGTGCACTCCTGAAGTAAGCTCCGGCGGGAGCGGCCCTGTCGTGGAGAGGCGCCGGACGGTGGCGCCGCGCAAAAGCTGAGGGTCAGGCGCGCGCCGCGCAACCGGCCGCGGGCACCTGACCCCCGTTCTGCTTCATCCCCGTCCACTCCGCGTCATCGTGCGCGGAGCGGAATCCCGGATGCCGTCACTCCGTGTCCACGTTGCGGAGGATGGAACCGTCGCCGTCCGGCGCCAGTTCCATCAGCACGCAGTGATCGGGAAGAAAGGTGGCGAACCAGTTCAGTTCCTCCCCCGCGTAGTGCACGCGCGCCACGCGGATGGGCACCGTGTGCGTGACTACCAGCGCCTGCGCGTCCCGCGCGCGGATGCGCTCCAGCGCCGCCACCGCACGGGCGCGCACCTCCTCCAGCGTCTCGCGCCCGGCGAGGCGGAACGCGGCGGGGTCCGCCTGCCACCGGGCGAACTCTTCCGGGTCGCGCTCGGCCATCTGCTGCTGCGTAAGCCCCTGCCACGGGCCGGGATCCAGCTCGCGCAGGTCCGGCTCCACGTGCAGCGGCAGGCCGTGGATCTCCGCCACGATCTCCGCCGTCTGCCGCGCGCGGGCCAGCGGGCTGGTCCACACCTCCCGCAGCCCCAGCCCGGCCACCCGCTCCGCCAGCGCGCGCGCCTGCTCGCGCCCGGCCTCAATCAGCGGCTCGTCCTCCAGCCCTTCGTTGATCCCGTCCAGGTTGGCCTGCGTAACCCCGTGGCGCGCCACGTACAGCACCCGTCGCTCTACCCCCATCCCTCCTCCGTGCCGATCGTGAGTTGCCGGTCCGGAGAGGCTGAACGCAACGGCCGCACCAGCGCCGCCAGCGCGCGTGCGTCAGCCGGTGCTCTGCATGGCGCCGGCGATGCCGTTCAGCGAGATGAACAGCGCCTGCTTGAGCGCCTCGCCGTCCGGCGTGGCGCGCGCATCCTCGTCCAGCGCGCGCCAGCGGCGCATCAGGTCGATCTGCGCCAGGTTCAGCACGTCCGTGTACGGGTTGCGCAGCGCGATGCTCCGGGCGATGACGGGCGTGTCCGCCTGCTCCGCGCCCTCGCCGCTCACCTCGCGCAGCGCGGCGCGGGCCTCCGCGAACTCGGCCGTGATGCGGTCGTGCGGCGCGTGGGAGGCGCCGGCCTCCACCGCCAGATCCGCGTAGCGGCGCGCCAGGGGAAGCCGCGCGCGGGCCATCTCGCGCCGCCCGTCCGCCACCAGCGCCTGAAAGAAGGGCCATCCCTCCGCCATCCGCCGCAGTTCATCGCCCTCGCCCGCGTCCAGCGCGGCGCGCAGGCCGGAGCCCAGGCCGTACCATCCCGGAATGGTGTAGCGCGTCTGCGTCCAGCTGAACACCCAGGGGATGGCGCGCAGCCCCTCGAAATCCAGCTCCCCCGGCCCTTTTCGCGACACGGGCCGGCTGGCGAGCGGGAGCCCGGCGATGTGCGCGATGGGCGTGGCGGAGAGATAGAACGGCCACGTTTCCGGGTCGTCGATCAGCCCGCGGTACGCGCTCATGGCCGCGTCGGCGATGCGCTGCATCAGGTCGCGCGAACCGTCCCGCGTCGGGGCCATGAACGCGGCCTCGGGCACGGGGCGGGCGAGCGCGACCAGCTGCGCGTGGACGATCTGCTCCAGGTGCCGCCGCGCGATGGCGGGAAGCGCGTAGCGGAAGGAGATGACCTCGCCCTGTTCCGTGAAGCGGATGCCGCCGTTGTGCGACTCCGGCGGCATGGCCAGGATCGCCTGGTTGGCGCGCCCGCCGCCGCGGCCTACCGTACCGCCGCGGCCGTGGAACAGGCGCACCTCCACCCCGTGCCGTGTCGCGACGCGGGCGATGGCGCCCTGGGCCTTGTGCAGCGCCCAGTTGGCCATCAGGTAGCCGCCGTCCTTGTTGCTGTCGGAGTAGCCCAGCATCACTTCCTGGAACGGCTTGCCGCCCCTGGCCCGGGCGGCCAGGTGCCGGCTGTACAGCGGATCACCGAACATCGCGTCCAGCCGCTCTTCCGCGGCATCGAGGTCCGCGATGGTTTCAAAGAGCGGAACGACGTCCAGCGGGCACTCGATCCGGCCATCCACCTGCCGCCACAGCCCGGCTTCCTTCATCAGCAGCAGCACCTCGAGCACGTCGCTCACCGTGCTGGTCATGCTGATGATATAGCAGCCGATGCTGTCCGGCTCGCGCGCCACCGCCTCGCGGATGACGGCCATGGTGTCCAGCAGTTCGGCCGCGTCTTCCGGCAGCTCCGCGCCGATGGGGCGCAGCGGACGGGGGACGCCCAGCTCGCGGACGAGAAGCTCCACGCGCGCGGCCTCGTCCAGCTTGGCGTAATCGTCCTCCACTCCCGCCGCGCGCAGCAGGCCGCCCACGGCGGATTCGTGCACGCGGCTGTGCTGGCGCACGTCCAGCGCGGCCATGTGAAAGCCGAAGGTGCGGGCCTGCACCAGCGCATCCGGCAGCAGCCCGTCGCGAGCCACGCCGCCCAGTCCGCCCGCCTCCAGCCCGTCGCGAATCAGCCGCAGGTCGTCCGCGAAGTCGGCGGCGCGGTACTCCATCGGCTCCTCGGCGATCAGCCGGTCCACCGCGGCCATCATCGCCATCAACAGAAGGCGGTACGGCTCGCCGGTCAGGCTCGCGCGCGTAGCGGCCGGAAGCGCGACGGCTTCCGCCAGCGCCTCCGCGCGCTCGCCCAGCGCGGCGGGGACGGGCACCTGCGCGGAGGAGACGGAAAGCAGCAGCCGCAGTTCGTTCAGCGTGCGGCGGTGCAGCTTGAGCGCGTCGCGGCGGTGCTCTGCGAGTGTCCACTGCGTCAGCTCGGCGGTCACGCCGGGGTTGCCGTCGCGGTCGCCGCCAATCCACGACCGATAGCGCAGGAACAGCGGCAGCTCCGCGGGGACGGCGTCGGCGCCAAACCGGGCTCGCAGCGCCTCGCGCACGTCCTGGTGAATGCGCGGCACCGTGCGCCAGATGCTCGTGGCCAGAAAGTACAGGCCGTGGCGCACCTCGTCCTGCACCGTCACGGCGCGGGTGCGCACCTCGTCCGTCGCCAGCAGGAGGGAGATGGCGTTGCGCACCTCCGCCACCAGCCCGTCCGCCTCGGAGGGCGTCAGCCGCGGATCGGTCAGCCGGTCCAGCGCGGCGGCCACCTCGCCCTGCCGCAGCAGAATGGAGCGGCGGCGCGCCTCCGTGGGATGCGCGGTCAGCGTGGGCTGAATGTCCAGCCGGGCGAGCAGCGCGTGCACTTCCGCCGCGTCGTGGCCGTCGCGCGCCAGCAGGTGGATGGCTTCGGCGATGGATTCGGGGCGGGGCGCGTCCGCCGTCGCCCGCTGCTCGCGGACACGGTTGATGCGGGCCACCTCGATCTGCTCGGCCTTGTTCACCAAGTGAAAGAAGGTGGTGAACGCGCGCAGCACGGCGCGCAGCGTATCCACGTCCTGCTCGGCGATCAGCCGTGCGGCCTCGTCACGGCGAGCGTCGTTTTCCTCCTGCGCGGCGTCGCGGCACAGCAGGCGCAGGCGCTCCACCAGTTCCAGCATGGCGGGCCCGTGGCGCTCGGCCACCGCCTCGCCCAGCAGCCCGCCGACCAGGTTCACGTTTCGCGAAAGCGGGCCGGAGATGCCGGTTCCTTCGCCTTCCACCTGCAGCCCGCGCGTGGCGAGCAGGGCGTCCAGGTCGGGCGGATGCAGCGTTTCGTCGGTCATGGGCGCGTGTGCGGAGGAGCGAATGGGCGGACTGCTGATTTTCGGGCCATCCGGCGTTCCGCGCCAGAGCCGGAGCCGTGCAATGTGGATGATCGGACGCGGATCGCTCCATGGTCATCAATCGCAGGAGCGGATCGGCCGGAAGCAGTACCTGCGACAGCAACAGCGGTATCGGTCTGGCTGGCGGGCATGGCGCGCCGCACGAACTGCGTTGAGCGAATGAATCCGCCGCTCAAACAGCGGGAACCCCCGACACGACGCCCACAGGCGCCGTTCGGGGCTTCAACCACGTTACAGGTCGCGATCCGTCCCGTCGTCCGGCGCTCGCGCTGAGGTCTCCCTTTCTCCCGCGGAGCGGGGGAGAGGGCCGGGGAGAGGGGGCCTTTCCGAACGCGCCTCAAACGGCTGACCCACGCTGAGTTGTAGTTCTCCCCTCTCCGTGCGGCTGTTTGCACGGGGAGGGGCCTCACAGTCCAGCGACAAGCGAGCCTCTCCGAAGCAAACCCGATCAGCCGAATCGGTACGTCCGTATCTCATCTCGGTAGATAACAACAACGAAAACCGCCCCTCGACCTATGATGTCGAAGGGCGGTTCTGCTGATGATCACGATCCGCGATGATGCCGTTCAGGCGACCACCGATCCCGCGTCCCGCGATTGGCCTCGGCCGCTCAGGTCACGGCTGAAACAGCGCCACCGCCGCGCCGGCCGGATCGCGGATCACGGCGTAACGCACCGTTCCGCCGCCGCTGCGGGGCCCGGAAATGACGCTGCCGCCCTGCGCCGCGCACGCTTCCAGGCTGGCATCCAGATCCACCACGTTGATGTACATCAGCCACTGCGGCGGAAGCTCCGCGTTGGCCCCGCGCGCGTGGCACACGCCGGCGACGGCCGCACCGCCCGGCGTCATCATCACGTAGTCGTCGTACCCTTCCTTCATCGTCAGGGGCGACGGCGTCCAGCCCGCCACGTTCGCGTAGAAGTCGCGCACCGCCGAGGCGTCATCCACGGTAAGGTCGAACCACGACACGGTGCCCGGCGCGGGCGTCTGCTGATCGCTCATTTCCAGAGAATGTTGAGGGGAACGAAGCCACGCGATCACACCGGTGGCGGAAGAGGATCGGTTGATTCAGGATGGCGGAACGCCGTCCGGCCACTGGCGCGCCAGTTCCGCCGCGGCGGACCGTGCGCGATCCGCGAGAATAGCCAGCGCGCCAAGCAGGGCGGTGGACAGCGCCGGGTCGGCCGCGATCCCGGCGGCGTCCAGCCCCGCGCCCGATGCGCGCACGGCCACGGAAGCCTCCGCTTTCAGCGCGGCGCCCATGGTGCGCAGCGTTTCCGCCAGCGCGTCCTGCGCAAAATGTGCGTGCGGCGCCGCGTTGACCAGCGCGACCGGCTTGCAGAAGAACTCGTTGCTGCCCACGACCCAGTCGAGCGCGTTCTTCATCGCGCCGGGCACACCGTGGGCGTATTCCGGGCTGCAGATCACCACCGCGTCACTCGTCCGCAGCGCCTCGCGCCACCGCTCCACCGAGCCGATGGTCGCCGTCCCGCGCTCCAGGTCCGGGTTGAAGTGGGGCAGGGAATCCAGCCCGCGGAACACCTGCACCCGCACCCCGTCCGGCGCCAGCATCCGTAGCGCCTCCACCACGGCGCCGTTGGACGAAACCGCGCGCAGGCTGCCGGACACGGCCAGAATGCGGATCACGGGTTCCGCGGTCATTTCGCTCATCAGTGGATGGAGATCAGGTCGCGCCGGATGGGCGGCGGGGGCCGTGGATGGCAAACCGCCGGAGCGCAACAAGAGAACGAACGGAGGGCGGGGCGGAAAGAGGCGGATGAAGGGCATCTCCTCCGTCCATCGACCAGACACACAGCCGCGCCGGATGGAGGGGATGAAAAGAGAGCGGGTGCGCTCAGAAACGATCTTCGCGCACCCGCTCGTCGGTAATCACCCGGTACAGATCGCGGGCGTTCTTCTTCGATACACCCTTGCCCGGCAGTTCCAGCAGTTCCACTTCCAGGATCCGCGCCGGATACCGGATGTGAATCCGGCGTCCGGCGGTCACCATGTCGGCGGGGCGGGCGGGACGGCTGTCGATCGTCACCGCCCCCGCCTCGCACGCCGCCTTGGCTTCGCTGCGGCTCTTGGTCAGGCAGAGGCGGTGAAGGAGCACGTCCACCCGCAGCGGCCCCTCTTCGCTCACAGCTGAATGGACACGTAGGTGTCGCGCCGCAGGTCGGCCAGCAGGCGCTGCATCTGCTTCTGCTCCTGGATGATGCCGCGCACCCGCTCGCGCTGCTCGTCCAGCGTGTACTCGCCCTGCGTGGTGCGCTCGGAGACACGCAGCACCGAGAAGGAGGGGTTGGGTCCGCCGTCCACCTGCACCGGCCCGGCCACGCCGCCCGTCTCCACCCCGGTCAGCGCCAGCGACATGGGCGCCGGCAGCCGCTCCAGCGGAATGTCGCGCTGAAAGCGCGCCTCGTCGGGCGTGTTGTAGCGCGCCGCCAGCTCCGCCGGGTTGGCCCCGCCGCGCAGCGCTGTCGCCACCGAGTCCGCGCGCCCGCGGGCCCGCTCCACGTCCGCCGGGGTGATGGTCGGCTGGATGAGGATGTGGCGCGCCTGCCGCTCGCCGCTGCGCACCTTTTCCAGCTTGATGATGTGAAACCCGAACTCCGTCTCGATGATGCCGCTGGTCTGCCCCGGGCGCATGTTGAACACCGCCAGGTCGAAGTTGCGCACCATCTGCCCCTGGCGGAACCAGCCCAGGTCGCCGCCGCGGTCCTTGCTGCCGTCCATCGAGTAGCGGCGGGCCAGCACCTCGAAGTCGCCGCCCTCGGCCAGTTCGCGCTGCACGCGCTGAATGGTGGTGAGCGCCGCCTGCCGCGCCGAGTCCGACGCCACCGGCCGCACGATCACCTGCTGAAAGGTGACGGTGGCCGGCCGCACGCCGAAGCGCTCGCGGTTGGCCGTAAAGAACTCCGAAATCTCCGCTTCGGTGATGGCCACGGGCGCCATTTCGCCCATGCGCCTGCGCACGTAGCGCTGCACCACCGTCTGGTCGCGGAACTGCGCGGCCAGCTCGGTGCGGTACGCCTCCACCGTGCGCCCCGAACCCGCGAGCGCCTCCGCGAAGGCCACCTCGGTGGGAAAGCGCTGGCGAACCTGGCGCTCCTGGTCGGCCACGGCGGCCTGCACCTCGGCGTCGCTCACCGCGGTGCCGGCGGCGCGCGCGGCTTCCAGCAGCAGCAGGTCGTTGATGCGCTCATCCAGAATCTGCTGAACGGTGCGCTGCAGCCCCGCCGCGTCTTCCGGAACCGGAGTGCCGGAGGCGCGAAGCTGCTCCAGCGCCAGCTGCACGTCGGAGCGAAGGAGGATGGTGTCGCCGACCACGGCCAGCACGCCGTCCCAGACCTCTTCGCCGGGCTGGGGAGCGGGCGTGGTCTGGGCCGCCGCGGGAGCGGCGGCCAGCACGGCGGCAAACAGGGCAATGCGAGTGCGCATCGGTTCCATCGGGGACGGTAACGAGAAAAGGCCGGCCGGAGCCGGCGGAAAACGCGGCCGGGAACCCCGTGGGGTGCACCGGCCGCGTGCTTATATCCTGTTCACCCGCCCGGGGTTCCCCGCGCCGGCATGCGGCGCGGGGGCCCGGTCAGCGCTGGCCCTGCGGAGCCGCGCCCTGGGGGGCGGCGCCCGGCGCGGCCTGCGGCTGCGCGCGGGGGTCCTGCTGGCCCTGCGGCGGGGCGCCCTGGGGCATGGCACCCGGAGGCATGGCGCCCGGCGGCATGCCCTGCGGTCCGCCCGGCATTCCGCCCGGGCCCTGCTGCGGCTGCGACGCGCGGATCACCTTCATGCGGTCCACCACGCGCTGGAACGACTCGGCGTTCACGTCGGCGCCGTACGAGTTGCGCAGCGCAAAGCCCAGCTTGCCCAGCGGCGGAAGCTGGCGCTGGCCGCCCACGGCCTGCTCCATCAACTGGCGCACGGCTTCCTGAATGGCGCCGGTGCCGGCCTTGCCCTTGGGAAAGCGGCGGTTGGCCAGGCCGGACGCCTCGAGGATCTGGTGAATCCCCATGCGCGTGCCGGTGCGGATGCTGTCCACCGCGGCGGCGGAAAGCTTGAAGTTCTTCTTCTGCGCGTCGGCGTACAGATACTCCTTGAGCGCCTCGTTCTCCACGAAGCCGCGCAGGTCCGCCTCGGGGGCGGTCTTGATCTGCTCGCGCTGTCCGGCGGGCACGCCCTGCAGCAGGGTGGCCAGTTCACCGGCCGTGATTTCGCCGCCCTGGTAGCTGGCCAGCGAACGGCTGGCCGCGCGGCCGCGCAGCTCCAGGTTGTCCTGGCCGCCCAGTTCGCGCAGGGCTTCCAGCGCGGTGGGCTCCATGGTGACCTTGGCCACCTTCTTCATGGAATCCACGTAGGTGCCCACGGCGCGCTGCCGGGCGCTGCCCAGAAGCTGCTGGCGGTACGCCTCGCGGTTCTCGCCCAGCGCCTGCTGGCGGCGGTCTTCCACCTTGATGACGTGGTAGCCGAACGGGGTTTCCACCACCGGGCTCACCTGTCCGGGCTGCAGCTTGAAGGCCGCTTCCTCGAACTGGGGCACCATGCGGCCGCGGCCGAACCAGTCCAGGTCGCCGCCGCGCTCCTTGCCGCCGGGCTCTTCGGTGAACTCCTTGGCCAGCGTGGCGAAGTCCTCACCGGCGGCCGCGCGGGCGCGCACCTGCTCGGCCTTGGCCTTCAGCGCCTGCCGCTGCTGCGGGGTCGCTTCCGGCGCCGGGCGGAACAGCACGTGGCGGGCGCGGATCTCTACGCCGGGCCCTTCGGTGTTCCACATCTGCTCCAGACGCGCGTCGTCGATCACGGTGTCGGGGCGCACCTGGGTTTCCAGGTAGCGGAACACCGTCTGCTCGCGCGTCTCGTCCTGAACGAACTCGTCCAGGTCCAGCACCTTGAGGCTGGTGTCCTCGGCGGCCGCGGTGGCCAGCAGCGAATAATCGACCCACAGGTCGGCCAGCGCGCGAACCACCTGCGGGTCGGCGGGAATCTGCGGATTGGCGGCCAGGATCTGCGCCGCGTCTTCCACGCGCAGTTCCGTGCCGGCGGCCTTGGCCACCACGTCGGTGTGGGACGTCATGGCGCCACCCATGCCGCACGCCGCGACGGCGAACGGGGCGGCCATGAACGCCCAGCGGGACAACTTCATTCGTGTTCTCCGGACCGGGGTTGGATTGTGAGTTCACGCCGGAAGGCCCCCGGGCCCGCCGGCACTCTGGAAGTCGAACGAACAGAAGTGCGGTAGTGCGTCAGTGCTGGGTGCGTGAGTGCTTCAACGGCGAGTGCCCAGTGCCGAGTGCCCGGTGCCCGGTGCCGTTCGCACTCACGCACTGACGCACCCCGCACTCACGCACTTTCATTTTGCCATTTCCGCCGCCAGGTCGCGCAGGGCGGGGACCAGGGTGTTCAGAATCGGCTCCGTGCCGTGCCGCGTCAGCGTGAGCGACAGGGGAAGGGGGCGGCGAACCTCCACGCTGAACTGCCACGCCTGCAGCGCCCGCTGCAGCGACGCCATCCGCGGCACCACGCCCTTGCGAAAGTTCAGGCGCACGTCCCACGGGCGAACCAGCAGCCGCTCCACCCCCAACTCGCCGCCCAGCAGCCGCAGCGAGGCGGTTCCCAGCAGCCTCTCCACCTCTTCCGGAAGCGGGCCGTACCGGTCGCGCAGTTCGCGGCGCACGGCCTCGATCCCGTCCAGCGTGGTTTCGCGGCTCAGGCGCCGGTAGAAGCTCAGCTTCTGCGCCTCGTCGGGGATGTACGCGTCGGGAATCAGCGCGGTACCGTCCACCGAAACGTCGGCCAGCGGGGCGGGGCCGTCGGTTCCGGCGCCGCGGATCTGCCGGATGGTTTCCTCCAGCAGCCGCAGGTAGGTGTCCAGCCCCACCGCATGCACGAAGCCGGACTGCTGCTGGCCCAGGATGTTACCCGCGCCGCGCAGTTCAAGGTCCTTGAGCGCGATGCGGTAGCCGCTGCCCAGCTCGGTGTAGTGCTCCAGCACCCGCAGCCGCTTTTCGGCGTCTTCCTCGATCTCGTCCGGAACCAGCAGGTAGCAGTAGGCGCGGTGATGGCTGCGCCCCACGCGGCCGCGGATCTGGTACAGCTGGCTCAGGCCGAAGTGGTCCGCCCGGTTGACGATCAGCGTGTTGGCGCGGGGCACGTCCAGCCCCGCCTCCACGATCGCCGTGGCCACCAGGATGTCGGCCTCGCCCTCCAGAAAGAGGGTCATCACCTCTTCCAGTTCCTTTTCGCGCATCTGCCCGTGCGCAATGCCGATGCGCGCGTCGGGCACCATCGCCTGCACCTTCTGCGCGACGGCGCCGATGGTTTCCACCCGGTTGTGGACAAAGAACACCTGGCCGCCGCGGTCCAGCTCGCGCCGGATGGCGTCTTCCAGGATGGCGTCCGTCCACGGGAGCACGTGGGTGATCACGGGCTGCCGGTCGCGCGGGGGCGTCTGAATCAGCGTCATGTCGCGCAGCCCCAGCAGCGAAAAGTGCAGGGTGCGCGGAATGGGCGTCGCCGTCAGCGTCAGCACGTCCACCGAGCGGCGCAGCTGCTTCAGCATCTCCTTGTGCTTCACGCCAAAGCGCTGCTCTTCGTCAATCACCATCAGTCCCAGGTCGCGGAACTTGATGTCGGGCGAAAGCAGGCGGTGCGTGCCCACGACGATGTCCACATCCCCCGTCGCCAGCCGGGCGAGCACGGAGCTCTGCTCCTTGGCGGTGCGGAAGCGGGACAGCGCCTCGATCTTGACGGGAAAGTCCGCCAGCCGCTCGCTGAAGGTGTGCAGGTGCTGCTCGGCCAGAATCGTCGTGGGGACCAGCACGGCCACCTGCTTGCCGTCCTGCACCGCCTTGAACGCCGCGCGGATGGCGATCTCCGTCTTGCCGTATCCCACGTCGCCGCAGATCAGGCGGTCCATGGGGCGCGGCGACTCCATGTCGCGCTTGACGTCTTCCGTGGCCTGGCGCTGGTCCGGCGTGTCCTCGAACAGGAAAGCGGACTCCATCTCCCGCTGCCAGCGCGTGTCGGCGCTGAAGGAGTAGCCCTGCTCGGCCTGGCGGCTGGCGTACAGCTCCAGCAGCTCGGCCGTCATCTCCTGAATGGCCTTCTGCGTCTTCTGCCGGGCGCGCGACCAGTCCTTGCCGCCGATGCGGTGCACCTTGGGCGGCGCGGCCTCGTCATCGTCCGAGACCCAGCGCTCGATCAGGTCCACCCGGTGCACGGGCACGCGCAGCAGTTCGCCGCCCGCGTACTCGATCACCAGCGTCTCGAACTCCTCCTCGCCCAGGCGGACGCGCTCCATCCGCCGGAACTGCCCCACGCCGTGGTCCATGTGCACCACGTAGTCGCCGGGCTTGAGCGCGGCCACGCTTTCCAGCGCCGCGCCGCCGCGAAACCGGCGCCGCCTGCGGATGCGGCGCGAGCGGCGAAAGATCTCGTGGTCCGTCAGCACGCGGAACGGCGGCTCCGCGTCCATCAGCACGAACCCGCCGGTCAGCGAGCCGATGGCCAGCTCCACCGCGCGGGCGACCTTCAGGTCGTCCAGCAGCTCCTGCAGGCGCTCCAGCTGTCCCTGGTTGTCGCAGAGGACGAGCGAGCGCTCCCCGGCGTGGGCGGCGGACTTGAGCAGCTCGCCCAGCCGCCCCATGTCGCGGTCGATGGCGGGCGGCGGCAGCGCGCGGAAGCGGGCCCAGCGCTGCACCGGCAGGTCGCCCGCTTCTTCCACGAAGAGCTGCGGAAACGCGGCCAGGCGGCGGACGGCGTCCACCGGCGGAAGAAAGACGCGCTCCGGCGGCTCCGGCTTCGTTCCCCGCCGCGCCTCGCTTTCGTGCAGGCGCGCGACCTCGGCCCAGGTGCGGTCCAGCTCCTGCCGCGTTCCCGAGCCGTGCAGGTGCACGATCAGCGTGTCTTCGGGCAGGTAGTCCAGCAGCGACCGCCGCTCCTCGGTGGACCCGGCCGATTCCGTGCGGCGCGCCCCGCCGATGCCGTCCGGGTTGCGCAGGTCGACGGGCAGCAGTTGCAGCACGTTGACCGTGCGGACGGACAGCTGCGACAGGATGTCGAAGAAGCGGATGCTGTCCACCTCGTCGCCCAGCAGCTCGATGCGGGCCGGCTCCGGCGATCCGAAGCCGAACACGTCGACGATGCCGCCGCGCAGCGCGTACTGCCCCACCTCTTCCACGGTGGCGACGCGCTCAAAGCCCATCTCCTCCAGGCGCGCCGACAGTTCCGGCAGGCGAAGCGTGTCGCCGGCGCGCAGTTCCAGGCGCAGGTCGCGCAGCCCCTCGACCGCCGGCGACAGCTCCTGCATGGCGCGCGCGGTGGTCACCAGCACGCGCGCCCGCCCGCTCAGCAGCGCCTCCAGCGCCTCCACCCGCGTACCGCCGATCTCCAGGTGCGGCTCGCCCTCCTCGTAGGGAAGGGATTCGCGCTGGGGATACAGAAAGACGGAGGTGTCGCCCAGCACCGATTCCAGGTCGCTGGACGCCATTTCGGCGTCTTCGGGGCCGCTCGTCACCACCAGCCACATGCGCTCCGGCCGGGCGCGGTGCAGCGCGGACAGCAGCAGCAGCGGCGAAGAGCCCGCCAGCCCCGCCGCGACCACCGACTCGCCCGCGCGCGGCAGGCCTGCGGCCAGGTCGCGGAACGCGGGAACGGTCTGGAACGAGTCGATCAGCAGCGGATGCGGCACAGCCTGGTGTTGGGGGACCCGTCTGGAGGGCGCCCGCCGCGGAGCGGGGCGGAACGCGGGCGCGCCGGAAAAGCCGCGGCGCGGCTCCTGGCGATGCGTGGGACAATCCGGAAAAGTACCGTGGTGCGGTGCGGGGCGTCAACCACCGCCGCAATTCCGCCCCGTCCCAGGCGTGTGTGCCCGCCGAGACTGCCGTCCGTTTCACGCGGAGGACGCAGGGGTAGCGGAGGTACGCGGGGGGAACGGCAGGGGGATACGCCTCACACACCGCAGCGGACAGCCGACCCCGTCCAAGGGTGCTGCACTTTCGCACTCTCGTACTTTCGTACTGCAGTTCCGCACTAACGCACTCACGCACCCCGCACTGACGCACTCTCCCCTATCGTCCGCATTCCGAGAACACCCGTCCCCGCACGGTGACGCAGGGACGCGCGGTGGAGCGGCGGAAACGTTTGTTCATCCAGCACTTTCCTTGTATGTTGCATGGAGGCGGGTTCGGAACGGCGCTTGCCGCGCTGCATGGGTGCTCAACCCCGCTCCACCGGAGACCCACTGATGAAAACCAGAATTCTTGCCGCGGGCCTCGTGCTCGCCGCGCTCGGCGCCGTTCCGGCCGCCGCCGAGTCCGCGCCCCTCGTGCCGGCCACGCTTTCCGGCGCCTCGGCCATCACCGCCGCACTCGCCGCGCAGAACGGCGACGTACGCGTGTGGATGAACGGCGGCGACGTCTTCCGCTCGGGCGACCGCATGCGGGTGAACGTGCGAACCGAACGCGACGGCTACCTGGCCGTCTTTCACATCGACACCAACGGCGACGTCGACGTCCTCTACCCCCGCTCGTACGACGACGACGGGTGGGTGGACGGCGGCCGCACCCTGAGCCTGGGCTCGCGCGGCGGGTGGGACTACCTGCGCGTGCGCGGCGGCGTGGGGATGGGCTACGTCTTCGCCGTGATGCTGGACGAACCGCTGGAGCTGTACCGCGTGCGCGACCTGTACCGCCCGCGCTACGCCGGATGGGACGCCAACCGCAGCATCTACGGCGACCCGTTCTACGCCATGGACGAGATCGTCCGCACCGTGGTGCCGGAGAACGCGCAGGGGTACGAGAGCACCGACTACTACACGTACCACGTGGGCCGCCGCTACCGCTATCCGCGGTACGCCTGCTATGACGGCTACGGCGACTGGTACACCAACATTTCGTACTACGACTACGATTCGTACGGCTGCGACCGGGTGCGCATTTTCCTGGGCCGCCAGCGGTACTATTATGATACGCGCTACTGGCGCGGCAGCCGCCGGGCCTACTACGGCGACTACTACCGCACGCACCGCCAGCCGCCGCCGCTGCACGGCTACAAGGAGCGCACCGCGGGCAACGCGCCCACGGCCCGGGCCGGCTACACGCCCCGCCCGCGCCCGCAGGACGGCGCCGACGTGCGCGGCAACGCGCCGGAAAGCCGCGGATCGGACGTGCGCGGCAGCACGCGGCGCCCAGGCTCGTACGAGCCGCGCGTGGGATCGTCGGGCGCGAACGAGCGGCCTTCCAGCCGCGGCTCCCGCCCGTCGGACGTGACGGGTTCGTCGCGCCGGCCGGACACGGAGCCCCGCGTAACGCCTCCGGACAGCCGCGCGGACAACGGCGGCGAAACGCAGCAGGAGCCGCGGCAGCAGGGGCGCCCCGTGGCGCCCAACCGCGACCGCCCCACGTTCCAGCGGCGCCCCCAGTCGGAGCCGCGCACCGCGGAGCCGAGGTCGGAGCCCCGCTCCGAGCCGCGCCGCCCAGCGCGCGAAGCGGAGCCGGCGCGCGAAAGCCAGCCCCGCCGCCAGGCGGAGCCGCGGCGCGAGTCGGCCCCGCGCCGGGAATCCGCGCCGCCGCGGGAGGCGGCGCCCCGCCGGGAGTCGTCGCCGCCGTCCAGCAGCCGGTCCAGCGGCGGATCGTCCGGCGGTTCGTCTTCACGCCCTTCGTCGTCTTCGAGCCCGCGCTCACGGACGCCCGGGGCGTGACGCGGGCGGGCCGTCCGGCCCGCCCCCACACCCTTGGAGCCCCCTCATGACGCGACGCACGTACGCCGCCTTTTCCGCCGCGCTGGCACTGTCTGCCTGCGCGGCGCCCGCGTCCACCCCCGCGCCCCTGCCCGCGCCGGCCTCCGAGCCGCCGATGAGCATGGGCGCGCAGTCGTCTCCCCTCCCCGCGCACCCCGCGGCGCCCGGGCTGACGATGGAGCAGGCGGTGGCCACCATCACCCCGCAGGACGTCTACGCCCGCATCGAGTTCCTGGCCTCGGACCGCATGCGCGGACGCGATACGCCCAGCCCGGAGCTGGAGATCGCCGCCAGCTACCTGGTGAACCAGTACAAGCTGTGGGGAATGCAGCCGGGCGGCGAAAACAGCACCTTTTACCAGTGGTGGCCGTTTCCGCTGCGCCGCCTTCGCGCGGCGGGCGCCGGGCTGGAACTTCGGGGTTCGGGCGGCTCGCAGCGCCTGCAGTTGGGGCGCGACTTCTTTGCGCGCGGCGGCACGGCGCAGCCGCTGGCTTCGGCCGGGCTGGTGTATGCCGGGCGCGCCGCGGACGGCGTGCTGGCGCAGGGCAGCCTGCGCGACCGCGTGGTGGTGACGGCGCTTCCGGGCAGCGGCGGGAGCCGCGACTGGCGCGTGGAGCGCAACCGGCAGGCGACGGCGGCGCAGCGGGCGGGCGCATCGGCGATCGTCTACGTGCTGGAGCCGTCGTGGACGGCGGACAGCATTGCCGCCTACACGCGGCAGACCGCGGCGGGCGCGCGCAGCCTGGGTGGCGAGGCGGGCTTTCCGCAGTACTTCGTGACGTATGGCGCCGCGCAGCAGTTCTTTCGTACGGCGGGGATGTCGCTGGATGAGCAGTGGCGCGCTCCGGCCGCCGCGCCGGTCGTGCTGGCCGGGGTGACGGCGAGCGGCGCACTGCCGATGGAGAACGCCGACGAGCGCAACGCGCCCAACGTGGTCGCCATTCTTCCGGGAAGCGATCCGGCGCTGCGCAATGAGTACGTGGTGCTGTCCGCGCACATGGACCACGTGGGCGTGGGACGGCCGGTGAACGGCGACAGCATCTACAACGGCGCGGATGACGACGCCAGCGGCACCACGGGGCTGCTGGAAGTGGCCGAGGCGTTCGCGCGGCTGGGCGCGCGGCCCCGCCGCAGCATCATCTTTCTGCACGTGAGCGGGGAAGAGAAGGGGCTGCTGGGCTCGGAATGGTTCTCGGACCATCCCACGGTGCCGCTGGGGCAGATCGTGGCGAACGTCAACGTGGACATGATCGGGCGCAACAGCCCGGACAGCGTGGTCGTGATCGGAAAGAACTACTCCACGCTGGGGCAGGTGGCCAACTTCGTGGGGCGCCAGCATCCGGAGCTTTCGCTTACGCTCAGCGACGACATCTGGCCGCAGGAGCGCTTCTTTTTCCGCTCTGACCACTTCAATTTCGCGCGCAAGGAAGTGCCCGCCCTGTTCTTCTTCAGCGGTGTGCACCCGGACTACCACCTGCCCTCGGACGAGGTGGAGAAGATCGACACCGACAAGGCCGCGCGCATTTCGCGGATGGTGTTCTACCTGGTCAACGAGATCGCCAACGCGCAGGAGCGCCCGCGCTGGGACCCGCGCGGGCTGGAGGAAGTGCGCCGCATGACCCGCTGATCCACACGATGTCCGCCGCAGTCGTGGCGGATCGTGGGATGATGACAGTGGATGGTGGATGATTAAGGGCGCCGATTCCGGACCATGGAATCGGTGCCCTTCGTCGTTTCGCATTCCGCCGATGCGCGCCGGGCCGAGGACGCTCTTTCCACCGTGCCGAACTCTGGCGCCGACGAAGGATCTGCTCTCCCCGCGAGAACGGGCGTGCGTAACGCGACGTTGGCTCGGCGGATGGTGATGTCCAGCCTCGTATGATTATGTGGATGCGCGCCTGAGCCGTATCTTGTCTGCGCAGGCCTGGTTGCTCCTCCGATTCACCCCGCGTGTGGGG